>NZ_JBIAQG010000002.1:0-736228 GCF_042888805.1 Streptomyces sp. NPDC002730 | reverse complement strand
CCGGCATCACCCCGCACACCACCCACGTCCGCTCCGGCGAAGCCGAACTCAGCCGCATCACCGGCGCCCAGCCCCCCTCCGGTGTACCTGTCACCGTCAGCGCACCGGTCACGGAGCGCCCCAAGCGCGGCGGCGCCCCGTTCCGCGGCCGGGGCACCCGCCCGGGTCGGCCCGGCCGCGCCGGTAGCGAGTCCCGCCGGTCCGCCGAGGCCCGCCAGACCGCCGAGGCCCGGAAGGCCGCACGGGTCCGTCGCGCCGCTTAGGACTCGACTGAGGGACCCCGGGCGGGGTCCCTCACCGGGTACTGGTCAGGGCAGATCACGACCTGCGCGGTCCATCTCCTCGCCGAGGGCCGGGCGCACGGGCCCCAGGCCTGTGCGGCTTGTGACAGCTCGTTGTAGCGGCTGGCCGGCTCCTGACCGGAGAGAGCCTGGATCGCACTCATGGCCGTGTCCCTAGCCGCCCGCCGGGCCTGCGCGCCGAGCTCGTGCAGCCCTTCGTTCTCCACCGCGAACTTCACGTAGGCGACGGTGCTCGCTGGCGGCATCGCCTTCGCCTCCCCGGCGGCGGCGGCGGCGGTCGGCTCGTGCTCGGACCTGAGCATCAACAGCCGGAACATCGAAGGCGATGGCAAGGGCCCGGTCACGTGGGACCTGACCGGTTCCCTGTCAGGGGGCGGCGGTCAGCGCCGTGGCCGCTCTTGTGCCGCTCCTCGTTGAAACCTGGTGGTCGGCCTCCTGGGCTGCCGCGCTTGGCGCGGTTGGCGGCCTGCTCGCAGGCTCCGTCATCCGCCGGGCCTGGCGCACGGCCCGACAGAAAGTCCTCACCTCGCCGGCAGCTGAAGCCCCGCGAAACTTCGACACGTATTCGACAGGGCCACCCGCAGAAACCCGGTGACAGCCGGACAGCGCTGGACCACCCTCATGATCATCGGAGGGCGGTCCGGCGCTTACGTGTCTGCTACCCCTCGCTCGCTATGGTCCCTTTGATCAGCAAAAAGACCCTCCGGGGTGGAGGGTCTGTCGGTCGTGCGGGCTGTGCGCCCCCGGCAGGACTCGAACCTGCGGCCAAGCGCTTAGAAGAGAGTGAGCCTGTTCAGGGTGCTCGTGGCCCTGGCCTGCTGCTTGGGGCCTGGCAGGGACGTTGTAGAAACTTCGTCACCGTCCACCCACCGGAAAGCCTGGCTCCGCTTCTCTCGCCGTCATGGCGACCCGCTTCGCACCCTTGCCCCCTGCCCCACCAGTGGATCCCGGTGCCGAGCGTCAGTTCGATAAAGCGCATTTCTGCAGAGCAGGGTGCAGATCATATGAAATCCACTAGAGTGGGCGGATCCTGTGCGTTGCAAGCTGGCTTTGGGGGATTCCTTGACTTCTAGCGCCACGCGGCTTACCTGTTTTGCGCTTCTTTCGGCACTGGAGGAAGATCTGCGCGCTTCCATCGTGGGCGCATGTGAAGAAAAGGATAACGCGAAGGCGATATTGGGCGAAGAACGCTTCGATCGCGTTCAAATCCGACTCGTTAGGGATCTGGGGACGCAAAATCCACCCAGTATGACGGCCGTAGTGCCGTACCTCGACTTTGCTGATGCCTATGAGGTCCTGTCGGGAATAAAGGGGCGCTTGCCTGAGGGGATGCAAGATTCTCTCCGGCTATTCGCTCCTAACGTAGGAAAACTTACGCAAGTAAGGAACCGGGTGGCGCACACCCGGCCTATGGAAGTTGATGATCTTGCCGTCGTTCACGACGTGTCCAGGAGCATCCATGCGTCTGCTGCCACACATTGGACGAGGGTAGGCGAGACTCTCGGGAAACTAGAAGAGGATCCGGCATATGTCCTCGGTCTCACTATCAACCTCGTTTCCGACCCAGACAATGCGCCTCAACATAACCTGCCGGCTCCTGAGTTCGATGAGACTGGATTCTTCGGTCGTCGAGGAGAATTGGATCGAATTAAGAAAGCCATCAAGGGGGCGTACCCTGTGGTTTCGATCCTTGGTGACGGTGGGATTGGGAAGACGTCAATCGCACTGAAGGCTGCGTACGAACTGCTAGACGACCCGAACAACCCCTTTGATGCGTTCGTGTGGGTTACCGCGAAGGCCACCATTCTGACCGTCAACGAAATCCAGCGGATCAGTGGGGCGATCGAAAATTCCCTCGGACTATTCGCCTCGGCGGCTGAACAATTGGGCGGCGTGAGTGCTAAGAAGTCTGCGGATCCGGTATCGGAGGTCCTATCGTACCTTGAGCATTTCAAGGTCCTGTTGATCCTTGACAATATGGAGACTGTCCTAGATCAGCGACTTCGTGATTTCCTGCTCGACCTGCCCATGGGGAGTAAGGTAATAATCACAAGTCGTATTGGTTTGGGGATCGAAAACCCGGTATCCCTGGCACCACTTTCTAACGAGGACTCGACCCGGCTTCTTCGGAAACTCGCACGCGTAAGGAATGTCGAAGCCTTGCAGGGGCTGCAGCCGCCAGTTGTTTCCAAGATGGTGCAGGCGATGAAGGGGCACCCGGCATACATTCGCTGGTTTGTAGCTGGAGTGCAGGCCGGGAAGCGCCCGGAGGAACTTCTGCACGAGAATGACCTGCTTCTCGACTTCTGTATGTCCAACGTTTATGGGCACCTCACGGAGCACGGCCGGGCGGTTCTTCGGTCGATGCAAGTGCTTCCTGGTCGGCGAAGTCAAGCAGAGTTGGCGTTCCTTAATGGGTATACGGCAGGCGAAATTCAGTCGAGCCTGCTGGAATTGATCACAACAAACTTCGTTCAGATGCAAGGCGCCTCCATGGATCAGGCATCCGAAACGACGTATCAACTAACGGATTTTGGAAAGCAGTATCTGGATAAACGGCATGCCGTCAAGTCTATAGAAAGGGAAATGTTCGAGGGGCGAAGTCGTGAACTTACGGAATTGGGTGTGAGGCTGCAGGCGGAAAGTACGGCCTCCCCGTATGACCCCAAGACGCTAGACATTCATGGACCTGGAGATTTCAGTACAGCTAGACTTCTCCGAGACGCCCTGAGGAGCTATGAACGTGGAGAATTTGACTCTGCGCTCGTCACGTGCCGTGAGGCTCAGAGACTGTCACCCGGATATCATGAATCGTGGAGGGTTGAGGCGTACATTCAAACTGCTCGACGCGACACGACGGCTGCCCGCGCAGCATACGAGCGGGCCCATGAATTGGCTCCTGATTCGGCAACCCTGAACTATCTCTACGGGACTTTCCTGGTTGATGAGGCTGTGGACCTTTCATTGGGGCTTCAGCTGCTCCAAAGGGCTGCTGTGCTTGCGGAAGTTCCACCCGTGGTGGTTAATCAGATCACTTGGGCTCATATTCAATTGGGGGATTATGAGTCGGCGATGTCGAGTGTTTCACATGCGATCACTCTGAGGCCTGATTCTTACGACGGGTCTGTGGCTCTGACGATGGGCTCTCGGGCGGCTGTCTACGCTACTCGGAACAGAATCGATTGTCTGCAGTTTGAGGCGGCTGTTGAGCTCATTGAAGCAGCTGTAGAATTGGTTGAGTCTGCACGTGTGGAAATGCTTGCGGAGGAGACGGGTGATAGGATTATTCAATTGCTCGACATTGGTGAAGGGTTGATCCGGAAGCTGGACGAGGAGTTTCTCTTGACGAGTCTTGAGAATCTCTGCGCGCGCCTGAAGGATCGCCTTCGCTCGATATCTCCACATCTGATTAATCGGCGAATTGGGACCGTTGCCAACATGCGTCAAGACAAACTCTTCGGTTTCATTCGTTCATGGGGGCAGGATTATTTCTTTCATCTGAGCGACCTGCTCCTTGACGTTGAATGGCCGAACCTTGGGGCTGGAGCATGCGTGGCTTTCGCTCCCGATGAGCAAGATTTGCGAGGGCCGCGTGCTGCCAATCTCCGGTGGTTGGGGTAGGGCGCCATACCTACTCGGCGTGTGCAGGCCGGAAGGTCAGCTGAGGGAAGTCTGAGCCTCGGGCCTTTGCGCGCCCTCACGCGCGGGGACTGGATGACAGAATGTGATCCGCGGCACTTCATGAAGGCTTGTGGGTGCCTGCCGCGTTGGGCGATGGTTCCCCATAACCGGCGCGGGGCCTAGGGAGACAGCCGTGTTCAGGATGCCCGATAGAACGGCGGACCTCTTCGGCGACCAAGCCATCCGCGAAGAGTTCGAGCAAGCGCTGAGGGCCGCTGGTCGGTTTCACCAGCATCAGCTCATGTACATCAGCGACGGACCATTCTCAGGTGCTGTGCAGGTGACGGTTGACGCGCTCGAGGTCCTCGACCTCGATGCTGTTCCCCACGGCGTCCGCCGGACGGTGGCCGGCGTAAGGACCCTTGCACAGCAACTCCAACTCACCGGCTATGCCATGGGACACGCGCGTGACGTCGGAGACCAGGCCAACGACGACTGGCCCGATCTGCTGGGATTCGTGACGCAGCAGTGTGCCGGTTGGTCGGAGCAGGTGGACCACGACGGTCCGAAGAAGTGCCTGACACGGATCGTGGAACGATGCGGACCGCTTGTGGATCCGAACCAGTCGCAGGAGAACCGACGCGACGCGTATGCCGCTCTTCGGCATTTCGCGTCGCTGTTCTCGGGAGCGGCCGGATTTCGGCGTGAGTGGCTGCTCCGTGCGAAGGGCGTCTTCTGAAGGCGCTGTAACGGGCGGGCGCGCAAGGCTTGTGCGACGTCGGGGGCACCAGGCTGCTGCTGCCCGCCTTGCGTCATGCCGGCCTCCCCACTGTCCGCATCGGGGGAAGGTGGCAGTCGGTGCGGCAATTCGGTGGTTGCGCGTCAAGTGGGTCAATATCCTCCCCACATGACTGGTACGGATGTAGAAGACGGCTACCTTCGCGCGACCCTCAGGCTCCTCGAGCTGGCAAGGCAGTACGAGGAGCCCACCCAGTCCCGATCCGACGCCTGGCTCGTCCAACCTGGCAGCGCCCTGGCTGGCGACGACGCGAGAACCGACCCGTACCACGTGTCCCACAGCGCCTGGCAGGCGCTGACCGTCGCGGTTGATCACCTTCACTGCTTGCGTCGCTCGCTGGTGGAGAAGGTGGGTAAACGGGAGATAGCCCTCACCTTGCACACGCACGGCCAGGCATCGCTGCTTCGAGGTGCCTTCGAGAACAGCGCGCGCACTGTGTGGATATTGAGCCCTTCCAGCCGCCTGGAGCGGGTAGAACGCAGGCTCGCCTTGCAGGCCGCGGACCACAAGGCATCGGACCGCACAATGCAGCTCCTGGGGCAGACGCCAGCCAGGTCTTTCGATGCCCGGATGCAGCAGCTGGCGCTGCTCGCCCAAGGGGCGGGCCTGAACCTTAGCGAGGGCGAGATCCGCAAGCGACTTATCCGCGGTGCGCTTCCGACCCACATGGTTCGGGCAGCGGGGGCCAGTACGCCACTGGGCTCAGATCAGGCGCAGGTCGTCTGGAGTGCATGCAGCTCACTCGCACACGGGGACCTCCACGGCTCGTTAAGCATGCTCGAACGAGAAGAAGTCAGCGATGACGGCAAAACGAAGCTGCTACGGCTCTCCACCAACGCGAAGGTCACGTACTGGGTGACCGACCGTTCCGTGACGATGCTGCACGAGGCGTTTCGCTACTTCGATCTGCGTCGCAGAAGCCACCTGGGGCCGTGATTGGCGGCTGGACAACTTCGGCAGATACTTGCTGGCATCGCAGAGTTCTCCGGGATTCCCCGCCCGGGAAGTCCCTACCCAGGGAGGAAGCCGGGCTTGGCTCGCCCGAGCTCCTGCAGCTTGTTCAGGTAGTCGAGGGCAGCGGGCTCTTGGCTGTATCGATCGCGCATGACTGCGGCCAGTTCGCGACTGGTCATGATGAGCGACGGGACCGATTGGCGGTCGCCTTGGAGGGCCCGTTCCCCGTGAATGAGGGCCTGTTCGAGGTCGCCCTCGCGGGCCGCGGTGACGCCGAGAGTGACCCGGGCCTCCGCGTTTCGCATGGGGGAGCGCTCCGTGCCGTCGAAGTCAGTGCCAGCGCGCAGGACTTCGTCCGCCAGGGTGCGGGCGAGCTTGTCCTCTCCGACCAGGCGGTAGCAATCCATCGCGTAGAAGTCGAACTTTGCCGGGTCGACGACGAAGTGGTTGTCGAGATTCTCCGGGTGGGGGAGGCCTTCAAGGAGGCGCCGGCCTCTGTCGAGAGCGACCTCGACCTGGCGGCGGTCGCCCAGTCGCGCCCAAGCCTTTGCTTCCTGGGCAGCGAGCTGCACGGCGACGCTGTGGTTGGCTGCCGTCTCGGCACCGGCTTGTGCAGCAGCGACCACGCCGCGGTAGTCGCCGGTCGTCAGTGCGAACCAAGCCCGCATCTCGTGCGCCCAACCCGCGATCTCTGCATGGTCCGACTCTGTGGCTAAAGAGAGTGCAGCCCGCCGGGTGGACTCTGCCGCGTGGCGGTCGCCGGAGTCGTACTCGACGCAGCCGACCAGGAGGGCGAGCCAGCCGGAGAGGGCGAGCACCTCACGGTGCTGGGCGAGGGTGAGGCTCTTCGAATGGAGGTCGACGACACGGCGCAGCCACTGCCGGCCCTCGATGAGCAGCTGCTCGCTCGGCATGAACGGGTACTCGGAGCAGAGCCGGTCCGTCGTGATCCGCAGCGCATCGAGGGTGGCGCCGTCGACGTCGGAGCGGTTCAGGCGACTGACGATCTCTAGCGTCTCCATGCCACTTGCGGCGAGAATTTCGCGTTCACCGTCTCGCCGACCGGGAGCGGGGAAGAGTGCGTGCGTGACCGTGCCGAATGTTGCCGCGATGATCGGTCGGTAGAACTCGCTGGGGAGAGAGCCGGACTCCCAGCGCTTCCACTGACGGATCATGCTCTCGTCCGCAGGCAGCTCAGTCGGAGCGTGGGCCCGCAGCGCTCGGACAGCGTCACGCTGTGACCAGTCGCGTGCAGCTCGCTCGGCTGTGATGCGCCGTGCCCATGCGGGCCTGTCGTCGCTCATTCGCCCTCCTTCGGGTGCCGTGCTGCGAGTCTGCTCCGTGAGGCGGGGGGACAGGCAAGAGGACAGTTCGGGGACAGCTCGGTGTCCCCTTGCCTCGGCCGGTGCCCCCTCCTCTGTCACTTATCTCAGTGTGGCCCGTCCGTGCATGGTGTCCCCAGTTCAAGCACCACCGGAAGCGGCTCGCTCTTCGAGCTCCGCCACTCGCTCGGTCAACGCCTGAATCTGGGAGCGGATTTCCTTGATGTCGTCGACAACATCCGGCTTAGCGCCGGCGCCGTCGTCCTCGTTCGCGGCGACGAAGTACCCGCGGTTGCCCGCGGAAAAGATGCGCCCCTCGGCCACGAGGACGCGTAGAGCCTTGTTGAGGGTCTCCCCGGCGATACCGAACTCTTCCGCGAGTCGTCGGCTGGGCGGCAGTTTGCCGTCCCGGTACCGGCCGTCGTCGATGCGTCTGCGCAGCTCATCGGCGGCCTGCACTGACTTGGGCCTGGGGTCGTTCGCGGCGAGGCTCATGCCTCCGAGCGTATCGACCTAGGGCGCTCTGCAACGCACTGCCGCAAAACTCTTGTGATCTAGAGCGCACTAGTGCAACCTAGTTCTAGCGCGGTCGTCTCCGGCCAAAGAGAACCCGGCCGCGGCATCGAGTCCTGTCCCGATCAAGCGCAGGAGCACTGATGAAGTCATTCATTGCTGGTCATGTGGCCTTATCGGCCCATGACTTCGCCGAGTTGTCGCTCGGCTTAGACGTTGAGCTGTTCGCAGGCTCACCCGGTGAAACGCGCCCGGAACGGCGCGTTCGGCTGGCGGTCGCTCGGGAAGCTCTCGCCGAACTTGTCGAAGCGGGGGAGTCGGACGAGCTCACGGCGGGCGTTGCCGCGCTGGCGCAGTCGCTGCTGCGCGGCCGTCAGGCGCGGTGTGTGAAGGCGGTGGCCTGATGAGTGGACTGATCGCCGGTACGCGCAATGGGCATCTGACGGGCCGGACGCCTGGCGCCTGGGAGCTTGGATTCGAGCTGGCTCCGGATCCGGGGCTCGCGGCCGCGCTGTGCAAGGGCATCGAGCCTGAGCTGTTCTTCCCCGAGCGTGGCGACCGGCCTACGGCGGCCCTGGCGCGGGAGATCTGCGCACAGTGCCCGGTGGTGGAAGCCTGCCTGACCGATGCCCTCGCGAGCGAGGGCAGTGCCGGTCACGCCAACCGCTTCGGGATCCGCGGCGGCAAGAGCCCGGAGGAGCGACACGCGATCTACCTGGGCACTCGATGGCCGGCTCTGGTCGATGACGCGAGCGAGTCGGCCCCGGCCCTACGGCAGATCAAGCCGAAGCGGGAGCCCGCCAAGTGCGGTACTCGAGGCGGCTATCAGCGACACCTGCGACAGAACGAGGAGCCGTGCGACCCGTGCCGGTTCGCCAACACTGAAGCTGATCGTCGTCTGCGCTCCACTGGTTCGACCAAGGGGGCGGCGGCATGACGCGCCACGAGGTGCCGGCACTGGCAGAGCTGGAGAAAGGTTCTGCTCGGCGCGGTCGCCGCGACGGCGGCCGCAGTCGGTGTACTGGGACTGGCATCGTCGTTCGAGGCGGTATCGGCGGCAGGCGCGCGCTGGGGCTTCGCCACACCGTGGATGCTGCCGGTCGGCATCGACATCGCTATCCCGGTGTTCACCGCGGCCAACCTGTTGCTGATCCGGGTCAACATGCCCTTGGTGTGGGTGCGGTTCGTTCCGTGGGTGCTGACGCTGGTGACGTGCTGGCTGAACGTCGCGGCCGGGCACTCACTGTCCGCGAAGGTCGCGCACGGCACGATGCCGCTGCTGTGGGTCACGCTCTCCGAGATCGCAGCGCATGTGTATGCGGTCCGGATCGGTGCGGCGACCGGTCGTCGGATGGAGAAGATCCGGCGCTCGCGCTGGCTGCTCGCCTTCCCCTCCACCTTCGCGCTGTGGCGCCGGATGACGCTGTGGGAGATCACCTCGTACACGGACGCGCTGACCCGCGAGCGTGAACGTCAACTCGCCCGCGCGGACCTGCGCGACCGACATGGCCGACGGTGGCGCTCCGAGACGTCGCGACGCACCCGCGTCTTGCTCAAGCTCGGTGAGCTCGCCCCCGCCGACGCCCCGGCCGAGGAGCTTGCGGCAGAGCCGGTGAGCCTGGAGAAGCCGCAGGCCGCACCGAACAACCCCCCGGCCGCGCCCAAGCCGGTCAAGTCCGAGTCCAAGTCGCGCGTGAAGCACGTCGCGGCGGCCCGCACGGCGGCTGCGCACACCGCGCGCGGCAGCGATCCCGAAGAGCAGGGCGAGGCCCGCGCGTGGGTCTCGGAACGGCTGCGCGCGGGTCATGAGGTCGCGTGGCGCGAGCTGGCCAAGGAGTCGGGGCGCGGGGAGACCTGGTGCCGGGCGCGGATCCGCGAGGCCAAGGACTTGCTCACTGCCGGAGCAGCGCACGCCGCGCCTGCGGATCGGCAGGGCCTGCACCTGGTGCCCGTCGGGAGCGAGTGAGCCTCACTGGCACCCGTTGCCGCATCCCGACCTCGCTCGGCATGTGCGTGATCCGCGCCGACCCCGAAGAACAGCGCGCCGCTTGCCCCGTGCAGCCTCCGCTCAGTGGGGCCCGGACGGTCGGCCGTCCAAAGCGCCGTCCGGGCCCCTTCCAACTCCACACGAGGAGCAGACCTACCGTGTCTGACATTCACGTCAATGACCAGTCGGGAGAGCCTGAGCGCGAGGGCGCTGAGGTCTTCGACATCACCACCAAACGCGCCGCCGTCCCGGCACCCGCGCCGCCCGTCGAGGCGGAGCCCGCGCCGCCTGCCTCGCCTGTCGAGGGTGAGGAGTTGGAGGAGGGTGAGGCTCCGGTCGTGCGGCTGGTGGACTCACCCACGCTGCCCTCGCCGGGGGTGACGACCTACAAGCGCCGGCCGATCGTGCCGAGTTGGCTGACGTCGAAGCCGGGGTTCGTTGCCACGGTGCAGCGGGCGACGGGCAATGCCCTGTACGCCACCGCCTATCACGGCATTCGCACCCCCTGGTACGCGTTGCAGCTCGGGATGCTCGCGCCGCGCGGCACGGCCCGCCTGGTGCGCGAGACGAGCCAGTGGGTGTGGGACGCCGAAGGAGCCCCGCTGCGCGCGTACGAGGTGCGGCAGGAGAACACGGCCGAATACCTCAAGCTGTCCCGCCAGCGTGACGGACGCGTGCGGCTGCGGGTCCTGATGGCCACGGTCGGCATCGTCTTCGGCGCAGCGGTCGCGCTGACCCTCTATGTGATGGCGCCGGGCTGGCTGGCGGTGTTCGCGTCGGCCGCCGTGCTCGTGGCAGGGTTCCGGGGTGCTCCGCAGGATCAGCCGGTGATCGGCCCGGCGGTGCTCAAGACCGAGCTGCAAAAGCTCACCGGCCCGATCGTGCTCCGCGCCTTGGACAACATCGGCAACGCGAAGTTGTCGGCCGCCATTAAGAAGGGCGGCGACATGAACGGCATGCGGTTTACCAGCGAGATCACCCGCGACGGCCCCGGATACCGCGCCGATGTGGACCTTCCCTGGGGTGTCACCCCGGAAGACATCATGGAAGAGCGCAAGCCGCTCGCCTCCGGCCTGCGCCGCAAGGTCGGCTGCGTGTGGCCCGCGCCGGACCCGACCGAACACGAGGGCAGGCTGATCCTTTGGGTGGGCGACAAGCCCATGAACGAGACCACCAAGCCCGCATGGCCGCTGCTCAAGAGCGGCATCGTGGACCTTTTCAAGCCCGTGGTGTTCGGCAATGACCAGCGCATGGGCGACGTGTCCGTGACGCTCATGTTCGCCTCTGTGGTGGTCGGCTCGATCCCACGGATGGGCAAGACGTTCCTGATGCGGCTGTTTCTGCTCATCGCCGCCCTGGACCCGCGCGCTGCGCTGTACGCGTTCGACTTCAAGGGCACCGGAGACTTCGGCTCCTTGCAGCCGGTCTGCCACCGCTACCGGTCCGGGGATGACGACGACGACATCCTCTACGTCCTCGAATCGCTGCGTGAGCTGCGCGAAGAGATGAGGCGGCGGGCGAAGGTCATCCGGTCCCTGCCGACCTCGCGCTGCCCGGAGTCGAAGGTCACCCCGGAGCTGTCCAGTGACAAGAGCCTGGGGCTGCATCCGATCGTGGCGGGGTTCGACGAGTGCCAGATCCCGTTCGAGCACGAGAAGTACGGGGCGGAAATCGAAGACATTTGCACTGACCTGGGCAAGCGTGGTCCGGCGCTTGGGATCGTGACCCTGTTCGGCACGCAGCGCCCGGACGCGAAGTCGCTGCCCACCGGCATCTCTTCGAACGCCATCCTGCGGTTCTGCCTGAAGGTCATGGGCCAGCCCGCCAACGACATGGTGCTGGGCACCTCGATGTACAAGGCCGGATTCCGGGCCACGATGTTCTCCCGCTCCGACAAGGGCATCTGCTGGATGTCCGGCGAGGGCGACGACCCGCGCATCGTCGCTTCCGCGTTCGTGGACGCGGTCGGCTCCGAGCAGGTGGTGGCCAGGGCCCGGGTGATGCGCGAGGAGTACGGCAACGTCACCGGCCACGCCATCGGCCAGCAGCCCGAGAGCGGTGAAGCGACGTTCGACCTGCTCGCCGACATCCTGCGCGTCGTGCCCGCCGATGAGGACAAGGTGTGGAACGAGAAGGTCGCCGCCCGCCTTGCCACCCTGCGGCCGGACATCTACGGCGGCTGGAAGGCCGAGACTGTCGCGAAGAACCTGCGGCCGCACGGCGTCACCGTCCAGGACGTGTGGGGCAGCACGAGTGCCGGCAAGGGCACCACGCGGCGCGGTATCGCCCGCGCCGACATCACCAAAGCTCTCACTGAGCGTGATGGCAAGCGGCCCGGGAGCTGACTCGGAGCGGTGCTAGACCTAGCAGTCGCCGCTGCTAGGTCTAGCACCCCCGCTAGCACCCAAAACTGGCTCTGATCAGCAGCCTCGCATCTAGCGCCCCACCTGCGAGAACACCGGAAATCCCGCCTGGAAGGCACCCCATGACCCTTCTCCTCCTTGCTGGAGCCTGCCTACTCATCGTCACTCTGTGTTATGTGAGTCTGTGTGCGGCCAGCCCGTTCGGCAACTGCCGCAAGTGCCGCGGCTTCGGCTACCAGCTCACCACCGACCGCAAGGGACGACCCAAGCGCGGCAAGCACTGCCGACGCTGCGACGGCATCGGCAAGCGCATACGCGTGGGCCGGCACCTGTTCAACCTCTCGTCCGAGATCTACCGCAAAGGCACTGCCAACCACCCCACCGCGAAGGGATAACCGCCGTGGCCATCACCGTCTCGCTCGTGGCCCTGTTCGGGCTGGTCCTGTTCTTCCTGCTCCGCTCCAAGACTCTCGGTTTCGGCTCCGCCTTCATCGCCATGATGTTCGGCTTCTATCTCGCCTCCACCGGCGCCTCTGAGCCCATGAACGAACTCACCACCGCTGTCGTCAACGCCATCGGCAAGCTCTAGGAGGCTGGTCGTGAACGAACCGATCGTCGCCCGCCACTGGCTCGCCATCGCCACCCCGAAGGCAGCGCCCGCCATCGCCACCTCGACTGTGCTCACCCTCGGCAGGATTTGGAACGCGAATGGCGCCGAACACTCCGTCGGCAACGCCGGCTTGATGGTCGTCCTCGCTACCGGAGCCGCAGTGGCCGGCGGCTTTGCTGCCGCCGGACGGGCCGGAGACTGCGTCATCGCGGGAACCGCATTTGCCGCCTCCGGTGGCCTCGCCCTCGCAGGTGTCGCCGGATACGCCGACGGGGTGTCCCTGCCGCTACTGCTGTGGGCGCTCGCGACCGCGGTCGCGTACGGGCTCGCCGCCCGCTACTGGCGCACCGACCGCCGCGACACCCTCACCTACGAACGCCGCACCATCGAGCGGCGCGAGGAGCACAGCCACATCGAGCGCGTGGAGACGATCCGCGGCCGGACTCAGATCGAGGTAGCCCGCGAAGGCACGGCCTACGCCGAAGCCCTCGCACAGGCCCTCATCCACCGCGAAGCCCTCCGCGGATTCGACCCCACCGGGCTCACCCGTGCCGGATTGCCCGAACTCCCTGCCATCGAGACCCCCAAGGAGCACTGAGCCATGTTCGAGATCCGAATCATCTGCGCCGAACCCGAAGCCGACCAGATCACCAAAGCCCTGTCCCAGACGTTCACCACGGGCAGCCCGCGGCAGCACCCCACCCGCGACGGCCACAAGGTCCGCCTCTACATCACCGCGCAGCACCGAACTGAGGCCAGGCCGTGGCCCACACCGGAAGTCGCCTACGCCACGGCGCCGAGCATCATCAGCGAGATCGGCTGGACCGCCGAGCGCGCCCGGGAGGCCCTCTGGCCGATCGGCCCGGCGGAGGTCAAGGAGTTCTGGCTCCGCAAGGCTGCAGTCCTGGACCGCATCGCCCTGGCCGACGAAGCCGAAGGCGTTGGCTCCGAGGCATCCGACGTCGCGACCGAGGCCGCGCTCCGTCTGCTGGACGTCGACCGCGCTGTCAACGACGCGTGGGGCGGCTACAGCGACGGTGCGTATCCGCCGGACAACCCGGAGAGCAGCCGCGAGCCCCGCGGCTACGTCCGCCGGGAGTACGCCCTCTGGGCCAAGCACCAGTAGGCACGCCCGTGGGCGGGTGTCTCCGGCCAAGGAAACCCACCCGCCCACGGTCTCCGTGTCCCGATCAAAGAAACAGGAGACCATCAGAATGCCCCAGTACGAACCGGGCGGACAGCTCAGGGCTGCGCTTGACGCCGCGGCCCGCGGCTGGCACGTCTTCCCGCTCATCCCTGGAAGCAAGCGCCCTGCCGTCCGCGCTTGGCAGGACCGCGCCACCACCGACGCCGAACGCATCGCCCGATGCTGGCATGCCGGACCGTTCAACGTCGGTCTGGCCACCGGTCCTTCCCGGCTTGTCGTAGTCGACCTCGACACCCCCAAAGGTCCGGACGACGTCCCGCCGGCGGACTGGGCACTGCCGGGCATCGCGGAGGGAACCGACGTGCTCGCGGTCGTGTCCGAGCGCCTTGAGCAGCCGTATCCCGACGGAACCTTCACCGTCCGCACCGGACGGGGCGGCACCCATCTGTACTTCCGCGCGCCCATCGGCCGGGAGCTGCGAAACACGGGCGGCAAGCTGGGATGGAAGGTCGATACCCGCGCGTCCGGCGGATACGTCGTTGCCGCCGGCAGCGTCGTCGACGGCCGCTCCTATGCCACCCTCCGCGACACTGACCCCGTAGCTCTGCCCAGCTGGCTCGCCGACGCCCTGACCACCAGGCCCGCTCCGCCACCGGTCCGCATCCCCTCATCGGTCCCCAGCCGCCGTGCCGTCGGACTGGTGAAGACCGTGCTGGACGCAGGCGAGGGCGAACGGAACAACCGCCTCTACTGGGCTGCCCTTCGTGCATACGAGACCGGAGCGGAAGCCGCTGACGGGATTGCCGCAGCGCTCGTCGACGCCGCGGTCAGCGTCGGCCTCGCGGAAAGCGAAGCCCGCGCCACCGTGGCCTCTGCCGAGCGCCGGATTCGGGGCGGCGGCCGATGACCAGCAGCGACAAGGCGAAAGAGCTGCTGGCACAGAACGGCGTCGACCCGGATTCGCGGGACGGCGGCAAGGGGCCGTCGCAGGCGTCCCAATTGGTCGCCCTCGCCCGGCAGCGCTTCGACGTCTTCATGTCCGACGACGGCCGCCCCTATGCCGTCACGAAAGGTGGGCCGAACATTGCCCTTCCGCTGCGGGGGAAGGCCGGACTGCGCTCTCAGCTTGCCCGGATCTACACCGACGCCACTGGCGGCAACGTCCCTTCACAATCGGCCCTCGCTGACGCCATGACTGTGCTCGAAGGCGTTGCCGCAGTCGCCGACCCGTGCACCCCGCAACTGCGCACCGCCCGCCACGAGGACCACATCGTCGTCGACCTCGCCACCCCCGACGGCCGCTGCGTCCTCATCGGCCCGGACGGCTGGGAGCGAAGCCCTCGCTCCCCGGTCCTCTTCCGCCGCTCCGGAGCTATGAAGGCACTGCCGGCCCCAGTACGGGACGGCGACGGACTGGCCAAGCTGCGCGCTCTGATGAACACCAGTGACGAGGGATTCCATCTCCTCGCTGCATGGCTGGTCGCTTCCTTCATTCCGGATCTGCCGCACCCGATCCTGACCTTCCGCGGAGAGCAGGGAACCGGCAAGTCCAAGGGTGCCGCCATGGTCATCGGCATCGTCGACCCTTCCGGGGCGCCGAAACGCACCGCACCGCGAGACGTGAAGTCGTGGGCGACGCAGGCATTCAACTCATGGGCGCTCTGCATCGACAACGTTTCGTACATCCCGGACTGGTTCTCCGACGCGCTGTGCCGCGCGGTCACCGGTGACGGCATCGTCGACCGCGCCCTCTACACAGACGATGACGTCGTCGTGCTCGAATTCCGGCGGGTGCTGGCCATGACCACCATCGATGCCGGCGCCCTCGCGGGCGACCTCGCGGAACGACTACTCACCATCGAGCTGCACACTATCCCCGACCGGAACCGCCGCGAGGAAGCCGAACTGGACCGCTCCTATCGCGACGCCCACGCCGGAATCCTCGCCTCGCTCTTCGACCTGCTCGCGAAGGTTCTGCAGGTACTTCCCCAAGTCCAGCTCACCCACCGCCCGCGCATGGCCGACTTCGCCCGCGTCCTGGCTGCAGTCGACCACGTCACCGGCTGGGACACCCAAGGCAGCTACCGGGCCACCGCCGCCGACGCAGTCGCCGACGTCCTCGAAGGCGAGCCGTTCGCGCGAGCCGTCGTCGACCTCGTCCGCGCCGCAGGCCCCGCCGGGGTCTGCATGACCGCAGCCGACATCCTCGGAAAGATCGCCACCCCGGAGAAACTGCCGCGGAAATGGCCCAAGGACGCCACCCGCGCAGGCGGACAACTCAAGCGCCTCGCACCGGCGTTACGCGCGATCGGCTTCGACGTAGACGACACCCAGAGGGAAGCGGAGGGTAACCGTTCGCGGCTCTACCGCATCACGTCAGTAGAGAGTCATCGCATTTCAGCACCCGGAGCGCCCGCAGCACCCGGGACCATTGCTGACCTGTATGAACGCTCGGGTGCTGGAGCGGGCGCCAGCGCCCGGACCGTGTCCGACAGCACCCGCGAGCACACCAATCCGGGTGCTGCGGGCGCTGCACCGGGTGCTGTGAAGCTGCCAGCACCCGGAAACCGCACGCACTCTGAGCAGGCCGAACTTGCCATTCCGGGTGCTGCGGGTGCTCCGGGCGCTGGAATGCAGCTTCTCTCCAGTGAGGCCCAGTCGGTGACGAACTGTGTCATCTGCCAGACCCCGCTCGATGCAGTTGATGCCGCCGCGGGCGCGACCACGCATCCCTGCTGCGACCCGATGGAGGGGGACCACAAGTGAAGACTTCCGCCATCGGCACACGGGCGATGCTGACCCTCCTCGAGGTGTGTGAAGAGCTCCAGGTCTCCCGTTCGACCTTCTATGACTGGCGCCAGAAAGGCCGCGCGCCGCGCTGCATCAAGCTCCCGAACGGAGACCTCCGTGTTCGTCGCAGCGATCTGAACCACTGGCTCGACGACCGAGAGGACCGCGGCTGATGGACAGCACGTACAGCGTCAAGATCTGGAAGATCGGAACACGCAAGCAAGCCCGCGGCACCACCTACACGGTCCGCTGGACGCTGGACGGCAGAGAATGGCGAGCGCCGTTCACAACGCACGCTCTCGCTGATGCCTTCCGTTCGGAACTGGTGAGCGCCACGCGACGTGGCGAGGCATTCAGCCTGGCGACCGGGCGCCCCGTCTCGCACCAGACGGGCGCGAGCGGCGTGAACTGGTATGACTTCGCGGTCCGGTTCGTCGACGCCAAATGGCTTCGCACCTCGGGCAACAACAGAAAGAACGTAGCGAAGGCGTTCATGACGATGACCATCACGCTGCTTCGCACGCAGCCGAGCGGCTTCAAGGCCATCGAGGTTCGTACGGCTCTGCGTGAATGGGCCTTCAACACCCGGCGGAGGGGCGAAGCTCCTGCCGAAGTGACAGCCATCCTGGCTTGGGTTGAGCGCAACACGTTGACGATGGCGGCCTGGGAGGACCCTCAGAAGGTTGACGAGGTCCTGAACGCGATCGGGACGAAGCTGGACGGTAAGCCGGCGGCGGCATCCTCGGTCAAGCGCAACCGCCGGATACTGAACGTCGCTATGGAGTACGCGGTGCATCACAAGATCCTGCGCGCCAATCCGCTGCCGAAGGGGAGGGGTACAGCCCCCAAGACATCGTCGGCGGTGGACAAGCGCAGCCTGCTCAATCCGTCCCAGGCTGCAGGATTGCTTGGTTGGATCCGGCGGCGCCCACGCGGTGGCCCTCGCCTGCACGCGTTCTTCGCGACCCTCTACTACGCAGGGTCGCGGCCGGAAGAAGTGGTGGCGATGTACGTGCGAGACGTGACCCTGCCGGACGAGGGGGACGAGGACCAGTGGGGAGAATTGGCGTTCCACACAGCACGCCCCGAGGTGGGTAAGCAATGGACCGACACCGGCGAGATCCATGAGAAGCGCGGGCTCAAAGGCCGCGCCGAAGACGACACCCGCAACGTGCCATGCCGTCCTGCGCTGACCCTAATTCTTCGTGAGCACATCAAGGCCGAGGAGCTGAAGCCCAGCGATCTGCTCTTCCCGGGGGAGGGGGGCGACATGCTTGCCGGCTCCGTCTTCCGCCGTGCCTGGCGTACGGCCCGCGAGAAGGTCCTCAGCGACGATGAGGCCGCCTCGCCCCTCGGCAAGCGGGTGTACGACCTGCGGCACACCTGCCTGACAACCTGGCTCAACAACGGAGTCCCGCCGGCGCAGGTCGCTGAATGGGCAGGCAACAGCGTGCCCGTCCTGCTGGCCACGTACGCACGCTGCATCTCGGGACAGCTCAAGGATCTCCAAAAGCGCATCGAGGCGACCGAGCTCCCCGTGGTGGACGACGACGCGTGATCGGCGACCCGGAAAACGCCACCGCGTATCCACCGTGGCCACCCGCAGAAACCCGGTGACAGCCGGACAGCGCCGGACCGATCCCGACCGCCTCGGGGGAGGTCCGGCGCTTACGCGTCCGCTACCCTCCGCCCGCTATGGTGCCTCTGACCAGCAAAAAGACCCTCCGGGGTGGAGGGTCTGTCGGTCGTGCGGGCTGTGCGCCCCCGGCAGGACTCGAACCTGCGGCCAAGCGCTTAGAAGGCGCCTGCTCTATCCACTGAGCTACGGGGGCCGAATGGTGGCCTCGGTGGCCTGGAGCCCCGGGTCGGGTGGTTCCGTGACCTTGCCGGACACAAGGATAGGGCTCCGATCGCCTTGACCCGGTTGCTTCACCTGCGTGGCACGATGTGGAGGTTCGGTGAAGCGAACCGATAATCGCAGGCAGGTGCGATTCCCGCACCGCTTTTAACGTCTCACGTCACGGGTGTTGTGCACTCGTTATGCCTGCGCCCCACTCATCCCGTCTGTCCCGTCTGTCCGATCGGCGCGCAGAGAGCCCCATACGCTTCAAAAAACCGCCAAAGTTGGGCATTCTTCGCATGTGGTGACCTTGGATGTACGGCCTCAGCTGATCGACGCACTCTCCGCCCTCCGCGACCGTGTCGCCGCCGTGCGTCTCCCCCTCCCTCTCCCCGGCGCTCCGCGTGCCCGGCAGACGCGCACCGAGCTGCTCGCACAGCTCGACGACTATCTCGTGCCCCGGCTCAAGGAGCCCGAAGCGCCGCTCCTCGCGGTCGTCGGCGGGTCCACCGGGGCCGGGAAGTCGACCCTCGTCAACTCCCTTGTGGGGCGGCGGGTCAGCGAGGCGGGCGTGCTGCGGCCCACCACGCGTACGCCCGTGCTCGTATGCCACCCCGACGATCACCACTGGTTCGCCGGGATGCGCGTGCTGCCCCAGCTCACC
This sequence comes from Streptomyces sp. NPDC002730, assembly GCF_042888805.1. Classification (NCBI taxonomy): domain Bacteria; kingdom Bacillati; phylum Actinomycetota; class Actinomycetes; order Kitasatosporales; family Streptomycetaceae; genus Streptomyces; species Streptomyces sp. NPDC002730. Next base: position 717,316 of record NZ_JBIAQG010000002.1, on the reverse strand, counting down.
CGCGTATGGCTGCCGCCGCAGGACGAGACCGAAGGACCCGACGACGGCGCGCGCGAGGCCCAGGAGGAGAACTCGCTGCGGATCGAGACCGCCGCGACGCTGCCCCGGGGGCTCGCGCTGCTCGACGCCCCCGACATCGACTCGCTCGTCGTGGAGAACCGGCTGCTGGCCGCCGAGTTGATCTGCGCTGCCGATGTCTGGGTGATGGTCACCACCGCCTCGCGGTACGCCGACGCCGTGCCGTGGCATCTGCTGCGTACCGCGAAGGAGTACAACGCCACGCTGGTGACGGTGCTCGACCGGGTGCCGCACCAGGTCATCACGGACGTGTCGCGGCAGTACGCGGCGCTGCTTACGAAGGCCGGCCTCGGCGAGGTGCCGCGGTTCACCATCCCGGAGCTGCCCGAGTCGGCGGGCGGCGGCAACGGACTGCTGCCCACCACCGCCGTCAGCCCGCTCTTCAGCTGGCTCGCCCACCGGGCGCAGGACCCCGCGGCCAGACAGCAGACCGTGGGGCGTACCGCGGCGGGCGTGATCGACTCGCTCAATGCGCGGATGCCCGCGCTCGCGGGCGCGGTGGCCGCCCAGTACACGGCGGCCGTACGGCTCACCGGCGCGGTCGAGGAGGCGTACGAGAAAGAGGGCGAACGGGTGCGCCAGCGGCTCCGGGCCGGTGCCGTGCTCGCCGGGGACGCGCGGACTCGCTGGCGCAGCTTTCCGCGCGACAGTTCCGCGGGCGAACTGCTGGACTCCCTGGTCGCCAGTCTCTCGGCGCTGCTCCAGTGCGCCGTCGCCGCCGCCGAAGAGCATGTCCAGGAGGCTTGGCGGCGCGAGCCGGCCGCGGGAGCGCTCACTGTCCAGGGGCGCCGGGACCTGGAGTCGGGAGAGCGGATCGGCATCGCCGTACGCCGCTGGCGGCGGGTCCTGGAGGAGCTGGCCGAGGAAGAGGTACGCAGGCTGGAGCGGACCGCCGTGTCCGACCCCGAGACGGTGGCCGCGCTCCTCGCGGCCACACTGCTCGGCGGGCGCCGGGCCCGCAGCGCGGGGGAGCGGCTCGCCGAGCGGATCGGGGCCCAGGGCGCGCTGCGGCTGCGCGACAAGGGCGGCGAGCTGGTGAAGACGTACATCGACGACGTACTGCACAGCGAACGAGACCGCCGCCTCGCGCCCCTCGACGCACTCGATTTGACCCCTGAACCGCAGGCCGAGCTGATCGCCGCGCTGTCCGTACTGCAGAAGGAGAGGTGACCGCGGTGACCGCCATCACTGACGACGAGAACGAGGCCGCCGACCGCTGGGACGACGGGCTGATCGCCCGGCGGGCCGGCGGCCGGGACGAGGAGCCCGAGAGCGAACCGGACGAGGACCTCCTGGCCGAGACGCATGTGCCGATCGGTGGTGCCTATACCGGGCCGTTGCGGGTCCGGCTGGATGCGCTGCGCGAACTGATCGGCCTGTCGCGGACCCGACTGGACGGCAGGACCCTCGCGGAGGCGGGACGGGTCCTGGACGAGGCGGCCGCCCGGCAGCGACTCTCCTCGCGGCACACCGTCGTCGCCATCGCGGGCGCTACGGGGAGCGGGAAATCGACGCTGTTCAACGCGCTCGCCGAGGTGCCGATCTCGGAGACGGGGCTGCGCAGGCCCACCACATCCGCGCCCATCGCCTGCACCTGGTCGGAGGGCTCGGCCGGTCTCCTCGACCGGCTCGCCATCCCGCCGCGGTTGCGGCGCAGACCGCTCGCCGGCGGCGACGAGGAGCTGTACGGGCTCGTCCTCGTCGATCTGCCCGACCACGACTCGGCCATGGTCAGACACCGGGAGCAGGTGGACCGGGTGCTGGCACTGGTGGACGCGGTGATCTGGGTCGTCGACCCGGAGAAGTACGCGGACGCCGCGCTGCACGAGCGGTATCTGCGGCCGCTAGCCGGGCACGCGGAGATCACCTTCGTGGTGCTCAACCAGGTGGACCGGCTGCCGGGCGAGGCCGCCGACCAGGTGCTCGACGATCTGCGTCGGCTCCTCGACGAGGACGGCATCGCGCTCGGCGAACACGGCGAGCCCGGCGCCACCGTGCTCGCGCTCTCGGCGCTCACCGGCAGCGGTGTCGGTGAACTGCGCGAGCTGATCGGGAAGTTCGTGCAGGAGAAGAACGCCGCCGCTCGCCGGCTGTCCGCGGATGTGGACGCGGCCGCCGCGAAGCTCCGTACGGTGTACATCGCCGACGGGCGCACCGGTCTCGGTGAGCGCTCGCGCCAGGACTTCGCCGCACGGCTGGCGGAGGCGGTCGGCGCGAAGGCGGCGGGCGAGACCGCGGAGCGCGAGTGGCGCAGGAACGCGAGCCGGGCGTGCGGGACGCCGTGGCTGCGGCTGTGGCGCTGGTACGAGCGCACCCGTATGCGGGGGAGTGGCTTGCTGGAGGCCGCGGCCCCGGTGGAGGACGAGCTCACGGCACGGCAGCGGGTCGAGCAGGCGGTGCGTACGGTCGCGGACGAGGCGGCACAGGGGCTGCCGGGGCCGTGGGGGCAGGCGGTGCGTGAGGCTGCGCTTCGCGGGGCCGAGGGGCTGCCCGAGGCGCTGGACGAACTGGCAGTGCGCGAGGCGCGGGCGATGAGCGGTCGGCCGCCGCGTGCCGCGTGGTGGCCGGTGGGGGTGCTGGCGCAGGTGGCGATGACCCTGCTTCAGGTCTACGGAGGGCTGTGGCTGGTGGGCCAGATCATCGGCGTACTGGAGCCGGGCCTTGTGCCGCCGGCGCTGGTGATGCTCGCGGGGATCGTGGGCGGGCCGCTGGTGGAGTGGGCGTGCGCGGCGGCGGCCCGGGGACCGGCGCGCCGGTACGGGCACGAGGCGGAGCGACGGCTGCAGGAGGCGGCCGCGGGGTGCGGGCGGGCGAAGGTGCTCGATCCGGTCGTGACGGAACTCATGCGGTACGAGGAGGTACGGGAGCGGTACGCGACCGTCTCGGGGCCGGGGGTGACGAAGTTGTCCACACTGCTGCGGTAGTCCACAGGCGTCGGCGGGATGTTCCTGTCCGGTCCAGCATGGAGATCGGTCGGCGAGAAGACCGGTCAGTGCAACAACCGGACGGGGAGGTGGCCGCGGTGAACGACACCATGGTGACGGTGGTGGGCAATGTCGCCACGAATGTGGAGTACCGGGAATCGGCGTCGGGAGGGGTGGCGCGATTCCGCATTGCGGTGACGCCGAGACGGTGGGAGCGGCAGAGCGGGAGCTGGTCGGACGGACACACCAGCTTCTACACGGTCTTCGCCTGGCGGACGCTCGCCGTGAATCTCGCCGGATCCGTGTCTGTCGGTGAACCTCTTCTCGTCCATGGACGGTTGAAGGTGCGGGAGGAAGCGCGGGACGGGAAGCGGAGGACGTTCGTGGACATCGAGGCGGTGGCGGTGGGACACGACCTGACGCGGGGGACGTCTGCATTCCGGCGAGTGGCAAAGGCGGAGCCGAATCTGACGGAACGTCCGCAGGGGGCGCAGACGCCGGCACCCGTGTCCTGACCTGGAGTTGTGGAGATTTGTCGAGTCAGAAACGGTGAAACGGCGGTGATGGGCGGCCGGGTGGCGGGCGGGTAGCGGGCGGCGATAACGATTCCGAGTCGGAATGGTTGTCTGACGGTATGACGGGGGACTGGGGTGCGCGGCGTCTCTAGGATTTCCGCGTACTCACGGGGCACTTGAGTCTGCAGGCGAGGCACTCCCCCCACGCGCCACACGCGAAAAAGGCCTCGTCCGGAGGGGAATTCTGTGTTTGCTGTGTTCTCTGCGTCATCTGTACGCAGGCGGGGCGCCGCTCGTCGTCTTACTGTCGCGGCATTGATGTCGGGCCTCATCGCGACGGGCTCCATGGCCGGCGCGGGTGCGGCCGCCGCCGACGACGGCGGCGTTCAGCACCAGGGGGGCGCGGTCGCCACTCTTGACGGGTTGAAGACTTACGACCGGGCCGTGCTCCACACGAACGGCAAGAATCACGAGATCCCCGCCGGGGTGTTCGAGATGACCGTCGACGGCGGCGGGCGGCTGAAGACGTACTGCATCGACATCCACAACCCGACCCAGGAGCAGGCGAAGTACCTGGAGACTCCCTGGAACCAGACGTCGCTCGGCGGCAACAAGAACGCGGGCAGGATCCGCTGGATCCTGCAGCACTCCTACCCGCAGATCGACGACCTGGCGGCGCTGGCCAAGGACGCGGGCACCGGGCCGCTCTCCGAGAGGACCGCGGCGGCCGGCACTCAGGTCGCCATCTGGCGCTACTCGGACGACGCGGACGTCGACGCCCTGGACCCGCAGGCGGAGAAGCTTGCGGACTGGCTCGAGAAGGCGGCCACGGACGTCGCGGAGCCCAAGGCCTCGTTCAGCTTGGAGCCGAGTGCAGTTTCCGGCCTGGCGGGCGGCCGGCTCGGCCCCGTCACGGTCCGCACCGACGCCGACCGGGTCACCGTGAACCCGCCGGCCGACGCCGCCGCCAGCGGCATCAAGGTCACCGACGCGGCCGGCAAGCCCGTCACCTCCGCTGTCAACGGCGCCCAGCTGTACTTCGACGTCCCGGCCGGCGCCGCCGACGCATCGGCGACGCTGACCGCCCAGGCCACCACCTCCGTGCCGGTGGGCCGGGCGTTCGCCGGAGCGACCAAGAGCCAGACCCAGATCCTGGCCGGCTCCAGCGAGACCACGGTCTCCGCGGACGCCACCGCCACCTGGGCGAAGGCGGGCGCGATACCGGCGCTCTCCGCGAAGAAGAACTGCGCCAAGAGCGGCGTTGACATCACCGCCACCAACAAGGGCGACGCTCCGTTCACCTTCGAGCTGATGGGCTTCAAGCACTCCATCCCGGCCGGCGCATCCAGGACCGTCACCCTGCCGGTCGCCGAGGACCAGGCGTACGACTTCACCATCACCGGGCCCGACGGCTTCAAGAAGAACTTCAAGGGCGTACTGGACTGCAAGACCACCGGCACCGCGGCCCCGGAGACGGACACCGCCTCGTCCCAGCTCAGCCCCGCCTCGGCCGGCGGCGCTTCCGCGGGCCTCGAGGGCGACCTTGCCGAGACCGGAAGCTCCAGCGCCACCCCGATGATCGCGGGCATCGCGATCGCGCTGGTCGTCGTCGGCGGCGGCGCGGTCTTCTTCCTCCGCAAGAAGAAGACGGCGGGCACCGAGGAGTGAGCACGTATACGCGCAACGTGACGCTGCGCTGATGACGGCCCCGGTATGCCCGCGCGTACCGGGGCCGTTGCCGTCGGCGATGTGATCGCCACAGCAATGATGAGCGCGAGCGCCACCACCACGACGAGCGCCACTTCGAGCCCCACCGCAGCCGCGTTGATCATGCTGACGATGCGCGTGGAGGCCACTGCGAGCAACGTCTGGATGAGCAGCACCACGAGCGTGATCAGGCGGGCTGTACCCTCGTCCGGCTCGATGTCGGCGAGCGGCATGAATGCCTGGCTCGCAAGCGCATTGTCGACCGCCGCCACGCCGATCGCCAGGTAACAGAAGGTCAGCCGACCGAACCCTCAGCCGATCTTCGGGCAGGCCAGCCGCGAGGCCCATTTGGTAGGAGGAGCCGCTGAGCGGGATGCGGGCCGCGAACTGCGCGACCACCAACGCCACCAGGGTCTGCCCTACCAGGGCCGTCGACCACCCCACACCCAGGCGGGTTTTACAGCCAGTGTCGTATCCTCACTGACTGTGACACTTTTTTTCGTGTACGGCACGAAATGTGAGGTGTGCGCACCCACGAGATCGATCTGCGCGGAGCCCGGGCCGGGCCGTCTGTGGGCCGTGCGAGGCGGATCGGTGCTGCCCACCGACGACCATCAATGACAGATCAACTGCAGGAATGAAAACGGAAGACCCAGGTCAGGGACCCCTGGCATTACTGGTTTCGTTCCCGGGGTGGCGGTCAGGCAAGATGGGGTGTATCTGCCCACCCACTTCTTGCCGGACGGTTTCTCTTGGCTGAGTACATCTACACGATGCGCAAGACGCGCAAGGCGCACGGCGACAAGGTCATCCTCGATGACGTGACGCTGAGCTTCCTGCCCGGTGCGAAGATCGGTGTGGTCGGCCCCAACGGCGCCGGTAAGTCCACCGTGCTGAAGATCATGGCCGGCCTTGAGCAGCCGTCCAACGGTGACGCGTTCCTGTCGCCCGGCTACACCGTCGGCATGCTCCTCCAGGAGCCCCCGCTCGACGAGTCCAAGACCGTGCTGGAGAACGTCCAGGACGGCGCCGCCGAGATCATGGGCAAGCTCAAGCGCTTCAACGAGGTCGCCGAGCTGATGGCGACCGACTACTCCGACGCGCTGATGGAGGAGATGGGCAAGCTCCAGGAGGACCTGGACCACGCCAACGCCTGGGACCTCGACGCCCAGCTCGAGCAGGCCATGGACGCGCTGGGCTGCCCGCCCGGCGACTGGGCGGTCACCAACCTCTCCGGTGGCGAGAAGCGCCGCGTCGCGCTCTGCAAGCTGCTGCTCGAGTCCCCCGACCTGCTCCTCCTCGACGAGCCCACGAACCACCTCGACGCCGAGTCCGTGCAGTGGCTGGAGCAGCACCTCGCCAAGTACGCCGGCACCGTCGTCGCCGTCACCCACGACCGGTACTTCCTCGACAATGTCGCGGGCTGGATCCTGGAGCTCGACCGCGGCCGCGCCATCGGCTACGAGGGCAACTACTCCACCTACCTCGAGAGCAAGCAGTCCCGTCTCAAGGTCGAGGGCCAGAAGGACGCCAAGCGCGCCAAGCGGCTCAAGGAAGAGCTCGAGTGGGTCCGCTCCAACGCGAAGGGGCGGCAGGCCAAGTCCAAGGCCCGCCTCGCCCGTTACGAGGAGATGGCCGCCGAGGCCGACAAGATGCGGAAGCTGGACTTCGAGGAGATCCAGATCCCGCCGGGCCCGCGTCTGGGCTCCGTCGTCGTCGAGGTCGACAAGCTCTCCAAGGCCTTCGGCGACAAGGTCCTCATCGACGACCTCAGCTTCACGCTGCCGCGTAACGGCATCGTCGGTGTCATCGGCCCGAACGGCGCCGGCAAGACCACGCTGTTCAAGATGATCCAGGGCCTCGAGGCCCCCGACTCCGGCGAGATCAAGGTCGGCGAGACCGTCAAGATCTCCTACGTCGACCAGAGCCGCGCCAACATCGACCCCAAGAAGACGCTGTGGGCCGTCGTCTCCGACGAGCTCGATTACATCAACGTCGGCCAGGTCGAGATGCCGTCGCGTGCCTATGTGTCGGCGTTCGGCTTCAAGGGCCCGGACCAGCAGAAGCCGGCCGGCGTCCTCTCCGGCGGTGAGCGCAACCGCCTCAACCTGGCGCTGACCCTGAAGCAGGGCGGCAACCTGCTGCTCCTTGACGAGCCGACCAACGACCTCGACGTCGAGACGCTCTCCTCGCTGGAGAACGCCCTGCTCGAGTTCCCCGGTGCGGCCGTGGTCGTCTCCCACGACCGCTGGTTCCTCGACCGTGTCGCCACGCACATCCTGGCGTACGAGGGCGAGTCCAAGTGGTTCTGGTTCGAGGGCAACTTCGAGTCGTACGAGAAGAACAAGGTCGAGCGCCTCGGTGCGGACGCGGCCCGTCCGCACCGTGCCACCTATAAGAAGCTGACCCGGGGCTGAGTCGCACATGGCCCGGTACATCTACCGCTGTCCCCTTCGCTGGTCGGACATGGATGCCTTCGGGCATGTCAACAACGCTGTCTTCCTGCGGTATCTGGAAGAGGCGCGGATCGACTTCATGTTCCGGCTGGCGCCGGGGGACGGTTCCCCGTCGTTCTCCGGCGGGTCCGTCGTGGCCCGGCACGAGATCGACTACAAGCGGCCGCTGATCCACCGGCACGAGCCGGTGGTCATCGAGCTGTGGGTGACGAAGATCAGCGCGGCGTCGCTGACCATCGCGTACGAGGTCAAGGACGCCGAGGGCCCCTCGTCGCAGGTCTATGTGCGGGCCTCGACCATCGTCGTGCCCTACGACCTCGGCGCCGAGCGCCCGCGCCGGATCAGCGCGGAGGAGAAGTCCCTCCTCCAGAAGTACCTGGACGACGCCGACGAGGGTGCTATCGCAGCATGACCGTGCCCGTGCGGAGTCTGCACTTCGCCGATGCGAGGGAGGCGGAGGATCTCGCCGCCTTCCTCGCCCGGCTGATCCACTACGACCGCGCCGCCGCGGTCAGGCTCCAGGCCTGGGCCGGCGCGCTTGCCGTTTTCGGGCGTCCGCCCTCCTTCGAGGTGCTCGCGATCCGTACGGCACGGCTCGGCGACCCCGCCGAGCTGGATGCAACCGTCTCCGCGGGCGAACTGCTGGAGTGCATCGGCGCTGAGGACGGCGCGGAGTTCACCGTGCCCGCCGCCGTCACCGGTCCGCCATGGGCCGGTGTGCTGCCGCCGCGCGGCGGCTGGCGCGAGATCTCCGGACTCCCCGAAGTGAATACGATGCGCGGCGCGGTCGCCGCCGCCGTCGCCGAATTCCGCACCCGTGACGAGCAGTTGCCCGCCGAGCGCCGCACCCGAGCCGAGCGCGACCGGATCGGGCGCGAGATCTGGGCGCGCACTGTTGCCGGCACCGGACTGCCGTTGCGTGCTGTGCACGCCGCCCAGTCGCTCGGCTTTCTGCGACCCGGGGTCCCGGTCGCGCTGCTGTCCGCGGGCGGCTGGCTCAGACTGCGAACGCCCTTCGGGTCGATCGCCGTACGCACGTCCGGTATCGGCGGACTGAGCGTGACCCCCACCAGGCTCGGTTGACCCACGCCCGGAAGCGGTGAGCGTACATCTTCCGCTCCGCGCTTGGCGGGCCGGAGCGCGGTGTTCGGCCCGCGGTGTTCGTCCCGCGGTGTTCGATCCGAGGTGTTCAGTCTGCGGTGTTCAGTCTGCGGCGTTCACCATCGTCGCCGCGGCATAGGTGAGGTAGTTCCACAGCTGCTGCTCGTGCTCCTCCGAGAGTCCGAGCTCGTCGAGAGCCGTGCGCATGTGCTTCAGCCAGGCGTCGTGCGCGGCCCGGTCGACGGTGAACGGCGCGTGCCGCATCCGCAGCCGGGGATGGCCGCGGTGCTCGCTGTAGGTGCGCGGACCGCCCCAGTACTGCATCAGGAAGAGAACAAGCCGTTCCTCGGCCGGTCCCAGATCCTGCTCCGGGTACATCGGCCGCAGCACCGGGTCCTCGGCAACGCCCTGGTAGAAGCGGTGGACGAGCCGCCGGAAAGTCTCCTCGCCGCCGACCTGCTCGTAGAAGGTCTGCTCCTGAACGGTGCCGCGCGGAATCTCGTTCACGTGAATAAGCCTCGCAATGTGTCTCTGGTCAGCCCCGAGGGGTGTCGGCCGGGGGTCCGGGGGTAGCCCCCGGGGAGTGCAGCACCCGTCCATCGTCTCAGACGCACCGGCGGAGGACTCCAGCCCTAGGACCACCCCCGATCGGGTGCTCGCCCAGGGGGCGGTGGCGCAGGAGAGTGGAGGCATGGCTGTGCACCTGGACCGGTTCGCCGAGCCCGCCGCCGAGGCGCGGCGGTTGTTGGTGCGGGAGATCGTGGCGGGCGGCGGGCTGACCGACCCGGCCTGGCGGGCGGCGTTCGAAGAGGTGCCGCGGCATCTGTTCGTGCCGTACTACTACGGGAGCCGGGCGGGCGCGTACGAACGCCTGTGGTGCGAGGACCCGGACCCCGTGCGGCGGGAGCGCTGGCTGCGGGGTGCGTACGCGGACGGGCCGCTCGCCACCCGGGTGCGCGACGGTGAGCTGCTCTCCTCCAGCAGCCAGCCCTCATTGATGGCCCGGATGCTCGAGGAGCTCGATGTCGAGGACGGGAACGCCGTACTCGAGATCGGCGCGGGCACCGGCTACAACGCCGCGCTGCTGTCGCACCGGCTCGGCGACGACCTGGTGACCACTGTCGACCTGGACCCGGAGATCACCGAATCGGCGCGGTCGCATCTCGCGGCCGCCGGCCACCACCCCACCGTCGCCACCGGCGACGGTGCGCGCGGCTGCCCGGGGCGCGCCCCCTTCGACCGCATCATCGCGACCTGCACGCTGCCGTCGGTGCCGTTCGACTGGCTGCCGCAGTGCAGCCCGGGGGCGCGGATCCTGGCTCCGCTCTCCACCGGGCTGATCGCGCTGCGGGTGCGTGACGACAGCGGCGGCAGAAGTGCGGAGGGCCACTTTCTGCGCACATCGGCGTACTTCGTGCCGCTGCGCGGTGGCGAGCTGCCGCGGGAGGGACATATCGGCGGGCTGCCGAGGCGCGCGATCGAGAACGACCTCTTCCGCTTCCTGCTGACCCTGACCGCGGGCAGCCTCGATCCGCACGAGGCCCTCTCGCTGTGGGAGCGCGAGCGGCGCCCACAGCGGGACCGGTTCGGGGTCACTGTCAGTGGGGACCACCAGTGGGCCTGGCTGGACGACCCCGAAGGGCCGTACGCCTGGCCGCTCGGACGCCCGACCGGCTGGCCCGCCGCGGCGGGCCGCCAAGGCACGCCCTAGCTAGCCGCGCCGGATGGTGATGGTCGTCCAGGCGCCGACATGGACCTGGTCGCCGTCGTTCAACGGGATGGGCACATAGGGCTGGATCGGGTCCTCGGCGCCGTTGAGCGTGGTGCCGTTGGTGGAGTTCTGGTCGACAACGGCCCAGGAGCCGTCGGGCTGCTGGACCAGCACCGCGTGCTGGTGCGAGACGCCCGGGTCCTCCGGCGGTACGGACAGATCGATGTCGGGGGACTCGCCCGTGGAGTGCCGGCGGCGGCCGATGGTGATCTGGTTCCCGGTGAGCGGCAGATGCTGCTCGGGCGAGTACGCGGGCAGATTGAGGCCGGTGGCCTCGGGGCCGCTGCGCTGCATCATCGCCAGGAAGTACTCACGGTCGGGCGAAATGACGGCGGTCCAGCCCGCAGGGGTCTGGTACTGGGGCGGCTGCTGCTGGCCGGGCTGCTGGCCCTGAGGTCGGCCCTGCTCCTGGGCGTACTGCTGCGGCATCGGCTGCTGCTGGAAGGGATCCCCCGGCTGCCGGAACGAATCCGGCTGCTGCGGCGCCTGCGGACTCTGCGGTGCCTGGGGCTGCGAGGGCGGGGACAGCATCCAGTCGTCGCCACCGCCCGTCTGCTGGGGCTGCGGCGGGGCGGGCGGAGCAGGCTGCTGGTACGCGGGCGGCGCCGGCGGGCCGGGCTGCCCCTGCGGGTTGGGGAACGGATTCTGCGGGAAGGACGGCGGGGCCGGGGGACCCGGCTGCTGCTGGTACGGCTGCTGCTGGGCCGGCGGTTCGTTCGTCAGCGGCTCGGCCGGCCGGTTCATCTGCGAGGGCCGCGAGCTCTGGTAGTCGTACGGATCATGCTGCGGCGGCTGATGCTGCTGCGGCGGCTGATGCGGCTGAAGGTGCGGCGGCGGGGGCGGGGGCGGCAGCGGTGCCGACGCCTGCGCGGGCTGGGACTGGAAGCCCGGCGGGAGGTTCATCCCGGGGGGCTGCTGGGACGGAGCCACCGGGGTGTACGACGTCGCCGTGTGCGTGAGGAAGTTGTACCGGCACTCCTCGCAGAACGGGGCCATGGCCTCGCGCGGGGTGCGGCACTGCGGGCAGAGCTCGGCCTGGGCGGTGGCGTTCGGATCGCCGGGGCCCGGGTAGCCGTAGGCCGGCGGCGGGGGAGGCGGCGGCGGAACGGCACCCGCGGGAGCGCCAGGACCGGCCATGCGGTGGCCACAGACCTCGCACCAGTCGTCGGAACCCGACTGGTGTCCGTTCGGGCAGGTCGGCATGTCGGCGCTTCCCCCTCTCCTTGTTCGGCCCGAGGGCCGTTCACATCACTGTTTCTGCTGCTACTTCTTCACACGAACCGTCTTGGTGGAGCGCGTTTCGAGGGTCATCTCGTCGGCTTCCGCGACCTTCGCCTTCAGTCGCACAGTACCTGTCGCCGCATCGACGACGTCCACCACCTTCGAAAGGAGTTTCGCAGTGTCCTCGTTCCCCGAGTCCGCCGCGAGCTGTACCGCACGGCCCAGTTTGGCGGTCGCGCCGTCGAAGTCGCCCGACTTGCGGGCATCCAGCCCCTGTTGGATGACTTGTGCCAGTTCGGCCTGCCCCGTGTAGTGCGCGACCTGGGGGTTGATCGAGGTGGACGCCACCATGTCGTCCGTCCACACCGCCTTGACGAGCCCTTGCGAAAGCACCTCGGGAGCGCCGCCGTCCGCCGCCGGAATGATCAGCGAGACCCGGGCCGCCAGCATCTCCTGACCGATGCCCGCCTCCGGCACCTGGACGCACACGTGGTAGTCGCGGGACTCGTCACCCCAGGAGCCGGTCGGATAGTCCCCGGCCCGCGGCCCCGCCTCCGTACGCCGCCCGGTCAGCTCCTCGACCGTCGGCGCCACCTGCTTGACGAACTTGATCTCCACACCGACGGGCGTCCACAGCCGCAGCGCCACATCCGCGACCTCCTTGCCCATCGCGTTCTCCATCATGCTGGTGAAGTCCGCGGCCAGCCCGGCCGGGTCGGCGACGATATCGGCCGTGCCGAGCAGTGCCGAGGCGATGCCGGTGACCTCCTTGACCTCCCAGTCCGTGCCGACTCCGCGTGCGTCGCAGGTGAAGCGGCCCGCGTTGGAGTCCAGGGCGGCCCGCAGATCCTCCGGGGACTCGTGCTCGTTGCGCCCGTCGGTGAGCAGGATGCCGTGCCGGATCGGGACGTCGGAAGAGGCCAGCAGCCGGTCGGTCAGCCGCAGCCAGGTGCCGATCGCGGTGCCGCCGCCCGCGCTGAGCCGACGCAGGGCCTCCTTGGCCTGGCCGCGGGTCTGCGCATCGGCGACCGCGAGCCGGCCGCCTCCGGGATAGACCTCGCTCGCCACATGCGTACCGGCGACCACCGCGAAGGCGACACCGTCGCGCAGGGTGTCGATGGCGGCGGCCGTGGCATCACGCGCATTGCGCATCTTGGTCGGCGGATAGTCCATGGAGCCGGAACAGTCGACCATGATCACCACAGCGGCGCTCGTTGCCTGCCCCGGTATGTACGAGGGGGAGGACGACGCTCCCGCCAGCGGCGCACCGCCGCTGGTGCCGCCTCCGGTGGAGGTGACCGTGACGATCGCGTTGACCTCGCGGCCGCCCTCCGGCAGAAATTCGTTCTGGTACACCTCGACGGAGAACTGCGGCACCTGGGATTTGGAGAAATTGGCCATCTGATCGGCTCCTTGAGGCTCCACTGGGGCGGCGAGAAAAGGACACGGGTGTCCCGCGGGCGACGGCTCGCCGGACATATCGGGGCTCAAGCCTTGTTGTAGGCCGATCCTGCCCCTTGGTGCGGCACGGCGAACGGCAGGACGGCCACTGTTACGTTGTCGTGGCCGCCGCCGTCGAGCGCATGACCGACCAGTACCTGCGCGCTGTGCAGCGGCCGGTCCGCGGCACCCACCGGGATGGCCCGGGCCATCTCCTCGGCGCCTTCCGCGTAGTTCCACAGGCCGTCCGTACAGACCACGACCACACCGGGCCGGTCGGGCTTGAAGGAGGCGGTGTGCGGCTCGAGTTCGTACGCATCGGCTCCCAGCCAGCCCGTGATGGCGTGGGCGCGCTCGTCGGCGTACGCCTCCGCCTCGCTCATCAGGCCGGCCGACACCATCTGGGCGGCCCAGGAGTCGTCCTCGGTGAGCCGGGCGGGCGGGCCGCTGCGGTCGTCGGGCACCCAGTAGGCGCGGCTGTCGCCGACCCAGCCGATGACCAGCAGACCGGCGGCGGCCACCGCGCCGACGATCGTGCACGCGGGTGCGTTCTGATGGCGGTGCGGATCGTGCTCCATGGCCTCGGCCTGACCGGGGTCCACGGCAAGGGAGTTGACCGCCTCGGAGGCGGCGATGATCGCCTCGTGCATGGCCTGCTGGGGGTGCGTGCCGCGCGGCAGCGACTCCAGCAGCAGCTCGTTGGCGGCGCTCGCGGCGGCCTCCGAGGCCTCGTCGGGGCGGGTCGCCGAGGAGACCCCGTCGCAGACGATCGCGACGACGGCGGGTGAGCCGTCCGGCAGAGCCGTGCAGGAGACCGCGAACGAGTCCTCGTTGCGGTGGTGGCGCAGCCCGCGGTCGCTGACGGCGGCGACCGAGCCCAGCTCCTGCTCCATGTGATCGCGCTCGCGGGGCTGCGCGTGGCCGCAGTTCTCGCAGTAGCCGTCGGTGTCGACATGGCCGGCGCGGCAGGCCACACAGAGCTTGGTGCCGGGCGCGGAACGAGCGCCGGGCGCGGAAGGGGTGGCGGGGTCCACGGCGCGCGGGTCGGCGGTCACGGCGGTGCCCGCATCGGGCGCGGCCAGCTCGAAGTCGCCGCTCGATGAGGCACTGGCGTCGGCGGACGCCTCATGGCCGGGCGGATCGTCGTACCGCACGGCCGATGCGGACAGCTGACCGCCGCCCGAGTCCGTACCCGCCAGATCGTCCGGCAGATGTACCGGCGCGGGCGTGCCCGAGGTGTCCGTCCCGGTGGCCGCCGGCCACTCGACGGGAGTGCCGATGGCGACGGTGGGATGGTCGTCCCGGGGCGCGGGCGCGGCCGACAGGTCGTACCCGCACGCACCGCAGAACAGGTCACCCGTCTCCAGCGGTTCCTCGCAGCTGGGGCATGTCGCCCCGGTGGCCAGCTGATGCTGCTTCTGCGACGACATCAATCACACCCACGTCCGGGGGCGGAAACGGTTCGCCCGCTCCACCAGGTCTATCCGCTCCTCGCCGCGCTGGGCGAGCCGGGCGAGCACCCGGTAGGAGCGTTCCAGCCCGAAGCGCAGGCCGCGCTCGTCCAGTTCGCTGCCGAGTAGCAAGGTCGCTGCGCTCTGTATGTTCGGTGCGGTCGGTACGGACGGCCGGGCTCCGGGACTTCCGGAGAGTACCCAGTCGAGAGCCGTCCCGAGTACTTCTGTGGACAACTGCTCACGGCGCACCGCGTCCAGACCGAAGTCCTTCAGGGCGTCCACCTGCGCCGCGGCCGCCGTCAGGTCGTCGATCAGGGGGTCGTTCGCGGCGCGTCGCCGCAACCTTGCCCGTACGGCCGCGACCCGCGCCGCCGTGTAGTGGATCGACGCCTCGGGTACCGACTCCAGGGTCCGTACGGCTCCGGCCCGGTCGCCCGCCGCGATCTGCACCCGGGCCAGGCCGAACGCGGCGCTGACATAGCTCGGGTCGGTCGTCCACACGAGGCGGTAGTACTCCGCGGCGTTGTCCAGCTGGCCGAGCACCTCGGCGCAGACGCCCAGCGCCAGCTTGGGCGCGGGCTCGCCGGGGAACGCGTCGTAGATCGCGTCGAAGGACAGCGCCGCGACCTCGTTCTCACCGGTCACCAGCGAGGTGAGACCGCGGTACCAGACGACGCGCCAGTCGTCGGGATGCTGGCTCTCCAGTGTCGCCAGCGCCCTGGTGGCGGAGTCCAGTTCGCGCATCTCAAGGCGGGCGCGCAGCTCGCGCAGCCGGGTCTCGGGAGAACTGGCGGCCGCGGAGTGCAGCGCGGCGATCAGCTCGGCGGGCGCGGAGGCCATGAGGCCGGCGAGGAAACCGGCGTTGGGGTCGTTCGGGTCGACGCGCGGCACCGGCAGCGCGAGCGAGGTCGCCCGGGTGTCGAGCACCGCGAGATGCGGTGCGAGGGACAGGCCGGCGGGCGGCGAGCCGAGGCCCTCCGCACGTGGCGCGGGGATCGCGGCGGCCGGTGGCGCGTAGGGGTTGGCGACTCCGGCGCCCGGGACTCCGGCGCTTCCGGCGCCCCAGGGGTGGGCCGCCGGAGCGGCCCCCACCGCGGCCGAACCGTTCCCGGCCGCCGTCGCGCGCCCGCGGCCCGAAGGCTGCACCACCCGCGCGCCCAGCTGCGACACGTCTCCCGTCAGCTCCGCGAACAACTGCGTGTCCGTGACCCGCAGTTCTGGGCCGAACAGCGTGGACAGCGCAGGCCGCGGGCGACCCGTCTGAATCGCCACGACCTCCCGGAGCACGCCCGTCAGCTGCTCCGCCATCTCCTGCGCCGAGGCGAACCGCCGCGCCGGATCCGGGTCCGTCGCGCGCACCAGCAGCCGGTAGAAGGACTCGTACGTCCGGAAGACCTGGATGTTCTCCGGGTCGGGCAGGGAGTCCACGAACACATTGGTGTAGCCCTGGAAGTCGAAGGTCAGCACGGCCAGCGTCCGCGCGACCGTGTACAGGTCCGAGGCCACCGACGGGCCGACCTCGGCGACCTCCGGCGCCTGGTAGCCGACCGTGCCGTAGATCGCGGACTCGTCGTCGTCCATCCTGCGGACCGCGCCCATGTCGATGAGCTTGAGCTGATCCTGCTGCTGGATGGCGTTGTCGACCTTGAAGTCGCAGTACAGCAGGTTTCTGCTGTGCAGATGCCCGAGCGCCTCCAGCGCCTCGATGCCGTACGCGCACGCCTGCTCGACCGGCAGCGGGTCGCGTTTGCCGTCCGCGCCGCGCCGGTCGTTGGCGATCTCCTTCAGCGACTTTCCGCCGACGTACTCCATGACGATGTAGCCGTCGAGAGAGCCGGTCCGCTGATCGAGGTGCTCGACGAAGTTGTAGATCCGGACGATGTTGGAGTGCTCGATCTCCGCGAGGAAGCGGCGCTCCGAGATCGCCGCCGCCATCGCGTCCTGGTCGCCCGTGTCCAGCAGACCCTTCAGCACCACCCAGCGGTCGGACACGGCACGGTCCACCGCCAGATAGACCCAGCCCAGGCCGCCGTGGGCGAGACAGCCCATGACTTCGTACTGCCCGTGCACGATGTCGCCCTCGCTCAGCTTCGGAACGAAGGAGTACGGGTGCCCGCACTTGGTGCAGAAACCTTCCGTACGGCCGGCGCGCTCACCGCGCGAACGTCCCACCGCAGCCCCGCAGTCGGAGCGCGAGCAGAACCGCTTCCGCTCCGGAACCTCCGGGTTCTCCATCACCGCCGAGCGCGGATCGGGGCGCGGCACATCCGGTACGGAGACCAGGCCGGCCCCCAGGCGGTTGCGGCCGGACGCGCCGGAGCTGGTGCCGGAGCTGCGCACCGAGACCGAACGGGACGAGGTGCTGCTGCCGGAGAGCGAACGCGACAGCCGGCCGGAGACGGAACGCCGCGAGGTCGACGAGCGCGACGAGGCCCGCGAGGAGCGTGAACTGCTCCGTGCGGAACTGCTGCCCCGGCCGCCGCCCGTGATGCCGGTGGGCTGCGAGACGACCATGCCGGTGGGCGAGACGACGGGCGCAAGACCGCAGGTGTCGCAGTACAGCTCACCGCTGCCCATGTCCTCGTAGGAGCCCTCACAACCGGGGCGCTGACAGTGCTTGTCCTCGCTCACGAATCCCCCCTGCGGTCAGTGGGCCCGGACGGTCCGGACTGTTTCGGGACCAGTACTTCCGCGGCGGCCTGCTGATAGCGCAGCACCGCCTGCTCGGCGACCCGCAGATCGCACGGCGCGCTCCACAGCATCCGGCGGGCCGCGTCGTACCGCTCGATCAGCAGCGGATCCTCCGCCATCCCGTGCCTGGCCACCTTCGCCTTGTACGCGTCCAGTCGGCCGCGCAGCTCGGCGCGGACCGCGAGCGGCGCCGTAACCGCGGTCAACGACTCGCGGGCGCACAGCAGTTCGTCCTCGGCCTCGCGCTCCAGGGACTCCAGCAGCGGCGAGAGCCGGTGCCACTGGGAGTACCTGCGGTACTCGGCGGCGGTGGCGAGCCGCTCCTGCAGTACGGTCGGCGGGCCGCTGACCGCGGGCACCTCGGATGCCGCGATCTTCGCCAGCACCTCGCCGCGCGCCGAACGCGCCTCGGTCAGCGTCCGGTCGGCGCGCGAGAGCACATCGCGCAGCCGGAGCAGCCGCGCCTCCGAGTCCTGCCGGACCTGGAGCACCGCCTCGATCTCCCGGCGGATGTCCTCCAGGGCCCGTGCCGCCCGGTCGTAGCGGTCGGTGTCGGGCCGGCCGCCGCCCGGGGCCGAACTGCCGGGCGCGGACCGCCAGAAGGCCAGCGGGTCGGAGATGACCTGGGCGCGCAGTGTGGACAGTTCGTGGGTGATCGACTCCAGCTCGTCGCCGGCCGGGTGCTCCCCGGGCCGTACGCCGACGGAGTGCGCGAGCGAGCGGGTGCGCTGCAGCTCGGCGGAGAGCAGGTCTATCCGGGCGGGCAGCGCGGACCACACCGAGTCGGCCGTCACCACCATGTCCAGCGAACTCGCGTACAGCTCGTTCATCCGGGCCACCAGCTCCTCGAGCGTGAACTGCTCGGAGAGCTTGGCGGGTCCGGTGATCGAGGGAGCCGGGTGAGCGGCGGAGCTGGCGATCGTGACGCTGCGGCCGCGCAGCCGGTCGGTCAGCTCCACCAGGTCCTCGCGACTGGGCCAGCGCCGCCTGGCGCGCAGCTCACGGGTGTCGTTCAGGGCGGCGGTGTACGCGTCGAAGTACCCCCACAGCAGCGTTATCGCCTGCTCGGTGGAGGCCCAGCGGTCCTTGGTGACGCCCGTCAGCCCGGCACCTTCGAGGAGCCTGCGGCCCGCGTGGTCCTGCAGGGCGAGGAGCGACGTCTCGATCGCCTCGTGCTCCGCGCCGAGCCGCGCCAGCGCACGGTCCACCTCGTCCCGGTCCATCACCGGCCCGGTGGGTCCCGCGACGCCCATCGATCACCTCTCCGCTCTTCCTGCCAGGACTAGTCGTTCGTAGGTCAGCCGGTGCGGTACTTGGGCGCCGGCGGCCCGGTTATCCCGGGCAGATCGGCCACCAGCCACTTGTTGTACGCCTCCGTCCAGGGGCCCTTGCGGTAGTCGTCGAGCACCTTGTTGACCCGGCGCACCAGGTCGTCGTTGCCGAGCTTGGTGGCGACGCCGTAGAACTCGGTGGTGAAGGGCTTGCCGCCCTTGAGCTCGACCGCAGGGTCCTGCGCCGCCTGGCCGGCCGCGAGGGCGGCGTCCGTCACGACCGCGTCGACGAGGCCCATCTGGAGCCGGACCAGGCAGTCGAGCTGGTTGGGCACGGTGAACCGGTCCTCGTCCTGCGGCTGCCCGTCGTGCGCGTCCTTGAACGTCGCTCCGAAGGAGCTCTTCTCCAGGGCCTCGTACGCCGTCGAGCCCTCCGCCGAGCAGATCTTCTTCCCGGCGAGCGACGTGTTGTAGCCGGTGATGGACGAGCCCTTGGGCGCGAGCACCTGCTGGCCGGTCTGGAAGTACGCGGTGGAGAACGCGACCTGCTTGATCCTGGCGCAGTTGATCGTCATCGTACGGACGACGATGTCCACCGTGCCGTTGTTCAGCGCGGGTATGCGCTGGTTGGTCGGTATGGCGCGGAAGATGACGGCGTCCGGCCTGCCGAGGAGGTCCCGGGCGATGGCCCGGGCGAGATCGATGTCGAAGCCCTCGAGGCCGCCGCTGGCGGGATTGCGATAACCCCAGCGGTAGCTGTTCTGGTCGACGCCGACGATCAGCTTGCCCCGCTGCACGATCTTGTCGATGTTCGGCCCGTCGGCGGCCGACGACGGCAGCGAGGCCTCGGGCGTCTCGCAGTCGTCGGCCTTGGCGGGCCGGGCCGAGGCCACGCCCTGACCGGCCAGCGCCGCACCGGCGTTGTCCGCGGCGCCGTGGGACAGCGGCAGCAGTGTGGCTGCGGCGGTCAGGGCGCAGGCCGCGGCCATCCCCGCGACGCCGCCCCAGCCACGGAACCGGGTCCTCATGTCCGTCATCGCGCCTCCTCTCACCGGTACTCCGAAAGCCTGCGGTTGATGCCGAGAATCGCTCCCGCCGCGCCCAGCACAGCCAGCGCCGCGGCGCCGACCGGCAGCCCGGACAGTGCCCCGCGCCCCGACTCCGCGGACGCCGTGAACTCGCTCTGCTCATGGTCGATCGCCTGACGCAGCGCCGCGTCCACCCTGTCGAAGGACTGGCCCGTGGAGCTCTTCGCCCCGATGGTCTGCTGCAGGGCTCCTTCGTAGTCGCCGTCGTTGTCGGTGCTGCGCGCCTTCTGATGGCGGGTGCGCCACTCGGCCACGGCCGTGGTGGCGTCCGCGACGGGGCCGCGGCCCTCGGGGTCGTCGGCGAGGTCCTTCGCCCACTTGAGCGTGAGACTGACGGCGTCCATGCGGTTCTTGTAGGTGAACTCGTACTGGTCGTTCTTGCCGTCCGGGGTGAGGACCGCGCCTCGTGCCACCAGTGTCAGGTTCTCGTTGGCACGGGCCTGCAGCGCGTGCACCCGGGAGGTGTTGAGAGTCTTCAGGGAATCCTGTCCGCGCTCCATGGCGGCCTGCAGCTCGGTGCGGGCCACTGTGTGCCCCACGATCAGCCAGAGGATGACAATCGTCGAGGCCGCTGTGGCGGCCAGCAGCCCATGGTTGAACATGCGGTTCGTACGCCGGTAGTTGCGCCGCTGGGCCCAGACGAGCGCGGCCAGCGCCAGCACGCCGAGACCGAGCGAGGCGAACGGCCAGTCGCGCGCGTCGCCGGTGTCCTGGCCGAGTCGCGCCGTCTCCGCCTTGTAGAGCTTGTCGGCGGCGGGCAGCAGCTCGGTCGACATCTTCAGGTTCGCGTACCGCAGATAGGCGCCGCCGAGCGGCAGGCCCTGCCGGTTGTTGGCGCGGGCGCGCTCGATCAGGCCTGTGTAGCGCGGCAGCTGCTCATTGAGCGTCGCTATCTCGCGGCCCGATTCGGTCGAACTGTCGGTATTCGCCGCGGCGTTGATGAGCAGACGGGACGCGGCCGTGATGTCCCTTTCGTACCGCTCGTGGATGACGCGCGGTTCTTCGGCACCCGCGAGGAAGCCGCTGGCCGCCGCGGCGTCGGCGTCGGCCAGCGAGCGGTGGATGGACGCGGCGTCCGCGCTCAGCGGCTGGCTGCGGCTCACCACATCGTCGGCCGCGGCCGCCCGGTCGGAGATCTCGAACGCGGTCACCGCGCCGAACGCCACCACCAGCGCGGCCAGCACGGCCCCGATGATCTGCAGCCGGCCGGGCTCGGTCGTCGCAGCCGTACGCAGCCGCTCCTTGCCCTCGGCCCATGCGCCGCGGTGGGCGGGTGGCTGGGCCGGCGGCTGTGCGGGCGCATACGCCGCAGCCGCTTGGGGCGCGGTGCGCGCAGTCGGCGGGTATGTCACGTGACCTCCCCCTCGGTCGCTGACGTCGGCCCGCCCCCCGGCGGGTGGGGGACGACTCCCGGTCAGCAGTATGGCCGCAGTGACTGACATTCACAGCACGATTGACTGGATCTTGTTGCAGTCGCAGCAATTCAGGATCCTGCCAGGCCGTTCTCCCCACCACTCTCCCCACCATGAATACGCTTCAGCGCCTTGATCGGTTCCCGTTGCACGGATGCCGGACGCCGCGCCCGGGGGGCCTAGGCGGAGGCCGGATACAGCGGAGGCTGGGCCATGAACCGGGGCCTCGTGCCGTGGTGCGGCTGCGCGGCGTGCACCAGGAAGGGATGGCAGAGAAAGACGTCGCCGGGCCGGCCCGTCGCGTACGCCGTCTCGCGGTGCGCGGACGCCGCGTCGATCGCCGGGCCGATCTCCATGATCGAGACGCCTTCCTCACCGTACGGAGCGAGCAGCGCCGGGATGTCGTGGTGCGAACCGATCCGGATCCGGGTCGGCGCGTCCCTCTCGCCGACCTCGCTGAACAGGAACAGCATCAGCAACGCCCGCCCCTTGGAACGGTGGTTGGCGTAGTACGTGCTCGCTCCCTCCGGCTGGTAGCTGCCCTCGATGTGCCAGCCGGCGTCGTCGGGCTCCTCCTCGTGCGGGAAGCGCAATGGGAACGACCCCAGTGAGTACCGCGGCTCCCACCGCCCGGGACCGACCAGCCGGTCGAACGCGTCAAGCAGCACAGGGGTGTTCACGGCCTGTATGAACGGCTCCTGCGCCATGCCCCACACCCAGTGCACCGGCCGGGTCCAGGTCGCCGGATCGTCCGGATCGCACCCCGTCTCGGCCCACAGCAGGTCAGTGCACTCCCGCGCCACGGACGCCGGGAAGGCTCCTTCGAGCTTCACGAACCCGTCGGCCTCGAACCGTTCACGCAATGCGTCGCCCATGCCCCCGATCCTGATACCGGGCACATGGGCGACGCATCCCGTTTTTCCCGCCGTCCCGTTTTCCTGCGGTCCTGCTGTCCTCCCCTGTCCCGCTATGCGCTATGCGTAGTGCGCGCGCAGTCGGGCGCGGGTCTCCGGCGACGCCCCGATGTGGTCGAGCCCCAGCAGCGCGGCGCCCAGCACCGGCGGGGCCGTCACCACCTCGATGACCGCCTTCGGCGCCTTGGCCGCGAGCAGCTTGCCGATGTGCTCGTCCAGCTCCGGGTGCCGCGCCGCGAGGACGCTGCCGCCCAGCAGCACCGGCGCCTCCTCGTCGAGCAGATCGAGCCGGGCGAGTGCCACCGTGGACATGGCGACGACCTCCTCCGCGAGCCGGTGCACCAGCGAGCGGGCGACCGGATCGCCCTCGGCGCTGGTGGCGAAGAGGACCGGGGTCAGCTCATGCTTGCGCGCCGAGGGGATGTGCTCCAGATGCAGCGCCTCGATCAGCGCGTACATGGAGTCCAGTCCGAAGTGCGCGGGCAGCGTACGGGCCAGGGCCGTCGGCTCGCCGCGGCCGTCCTCCGCCCGCGCCGCGAACCACAGCGCCTCCTCCGCGAGCCCCGAACCCCCGCCCCAGTCCCCCGAGATCTTGCCGATCGCGGGGAAGCGGGCGGTACGGCCGTCCGGCAGCATGCCGACGCAGTTGATGCCCGCGCCGCACACCACCGCGACACCCCGCGGCTCGTCGACGCCCGCGCGCAGTATGGCGAAGGTGTCGTTGCGCACCTCAGTCGTACGGCCCCACTCGCGGGCGTGCAGAGCGGCCGTCAGCTCCCGTTCCTCCACCGGCAGATCGGCATTGGCGAGACAGGCCGACACATGCTCGACGCCGTCGATGGCAGCGCCGTGGGCGCGTGCCTTCGCCAGCGCCTCGCCGACAGTCGTGCCGAGCACATCGAGCGCCGCCCCGACGCCGACCTTCGGCGGCTGGAAGCCGGGCCCGCGGGACGACACAAGGACCGAGCCGTCGTCGCCGACGAAGGCGATGTCGGTCTTGCTGTTGCCCGCGTCGATGGCGAGGACTGCGGCGTTCACGCCCACGCGAGGTGCTCCTGGTTGTGCGCGATCAGCTTGTCGGTGAGCGCTTCGGCGTACTCGTACTGGCCGATCAGCGGATGCGACAGCATGGCCTTGAAGACGCGGTCGCGGCCGCCGCGCAGGGCGGCCTCCAGCGCCAGGTCCTCGTACGCCGTCACCTGGGCGATCAACCCCGCGTACAACGGGTCGACTTCGGGCACGGGCAGCGGTGTCACGCCCTGCGAGCCGACGGCGGCCTGTACTTCGATCACGGCGTCGTCCGGCAGGAAGGACAGCGTGCCCTTGTTGAGGGTGTTCACCACCTGGTACGGGCTGCCGCCTGCGCCCAGCAGCGAGGCCGCCAGGTCCACGGCCGCCTCCGAGTAGAAGGCGCCGCCGCGCCTGGAGAGCAGCTCCGGCTTCTCGTCGAGCGCCGGGTCGCCGTACATCTCGAGCAGCTGCTTCTCCATCTCCGCGACCTCGGCGGCCCGCGAAGGCTTCGTCCTCAGCTCTCGTACGACCTCGTCGTGCGCGTAGAAGTAGCGCAGGTAGTACGAGGGGACGACACCGAGCCGGTCGAGCACCGCACGCGGCAGATGCAGATCGTCGGCGATCGCGTCACCGTGTCCGGCCAGCAGCTTCGGCAGTACGTCCTCGCCCTCGGGGCCGCCGAGCCGCACACCCGTCTCCCACGTCAGGTGGTTGAGGCCCACATGGTTCAAGTGGATGTCGGCCGGGGCGACTTCGAGGAGCCCCGCGAACTTGCGCTGGAAGCCGATGGCGACATTGCACAGACCGACGGCCTTGTGGCCGGCCTGCAGCAGCGCCCTGGTCACGATGCCCACCGGGTTGGTGAAGTCGATGATCCAGGCGTTCGGATTGGTACGGCGCACCCGCTCGGCGATGTCGAGGACGACCGGGACGGTACGCAGCGCCTTGGCGAGGCCGCCCGCACCCGTCGTCTCCTGTCCGACGCAGCCGCACTCCAGCGGCCAGGTCTCGTCCTGGTTCCGCGCCGCCTGCCCGCCGACGCGCAGCTGCAGCAGCACCGCGTCGGCGTCGGCGACACCCGCGTCCAGGTCCGAGGTGGTGACGATCTTCCCGTCGTGTCCCTGCCTGGCGAAGATCCGCCGCGCCAGACCGCCGACCAGCTCGAGCCGGTCGGCCGCCGGGTCGACGAGGACCAGTTCACTGATCGGGAGGGTGTCCCTCAGCCGGGCGAAGCCGTCGATCAACTCTGGGGTATAGGTGGATCCGCCACCCACGACTGCGAGCTTCATCAGTTCTTAGCCCTTCACTCCGGTCAGCGTGACGCCCTCGACGAACGCCTTCTGGGCGAAGAAGAAGACGAGGATCACGGGGGCCATGACCAGTACGGTCGCGGCCATGGTCAGATTCCAGTCGGTGTGGTGCGCGCCCTTGAAGGACTCCAGGCCGTACGACAGGGTCCACGCGGCCGGGTTCTCCGAGGCGTAGATCTGCGGGCCGAAGTAGTCGTTCCAGGCGTAGAAGAACTGGAAGAGCGCGACGGCGGCGATGCCCGGTTTGGCCATCGGCAGCACCACCTTGATCAGCGTGCGGAACTCACCGCAGCCGTCGACCTTCGCCGAGTCGAGATACTCGTTCGGGATGGTCAACAGGAACTGGCGCAGCAGGAAGATCGAGAACGCGTCGCCGAACGCCATCGGGATGATCAGCGGCCAGAGCGTCCCGGAGAAGTCGAACTGCTTCGCCCAGAACAGATACATCGGAATGATGGTCACCTGCTGCGGCAGCATCATCATCGAGATGACCAGCATCAGCGACAGCTGGCGGCCGCGGAAGCGGAACTTGGCCAGGGCGTACGCCACCGGGACCGAGGAGACGACCGTGAGGACGGTGCCAACGCCCGCGTACAGCAGGGTGTTCTTCCACCAGGTCAGAAACCCCGGGGTGTTCCAGACGTCCGCGTAGTTGCTCCACTCCCAGTTCTGCGGCCACAGATCGCGGGTGAGCGCCTGCTGGTCGCTCATCACCGACGTCAGGAAGAGGAAGACGAACGGCAGCACGAAGAAGAGCGCGGCCGCGATCCCCAGCGAGTGCACCGCGACCCACTGGAGCAGGGCCTTGCGGCGCGCGGAGCGGGCGGCGGGGGACCGGGAGATCGCCTCGGAAGCCGTGGGGGCGGTCAGGACTTGGGTCATGACGGTCAATCACCTGCCTGGATGAGGCCGCCACGGCGGCGCATCAGCAGCGCGGTGAAGGCCATGGCGAGGGCGAAGAGCACAAGCGCGATCACACACGCGGAGCCGTAGTCGAAGCGCTGGAAGCCGAGGTCGTAGACGAGCTGGGGGAGGGTCAGCGTGGACTTGTCGGGGTAGCCGGGTTCGAACTGCTGGCCCGAGCCGCCGATGACGCCGGAGGCGACCTTTCCCGCGACGAGGGGCTGTGTGTAGTACTGCATGGTCTGGATCACGCCGGTGACCACGGCGAACATCACGATGGGCATGATGTTCGGCAGGGTCACGAAGCGGAACCGCTGCCGGGCCGAGGCCCCGTCCAGCTCCGCCGCCTCGTACTGCTCCTTCGGTACGTCGAGCAGCGCGGCCATGAAGATCACCATCAGGTCGCCGATGCCCCACAGGGCGAGCGAGGTGAGGGCGGGCTTCGACCAGGTGGGGTCGGTGAACCAGCCGGGGGTCGGCAGCCCGATCGAGTCGAGGACCGAATTGACCGGCCCCGTACCCGGGTTGAGGAGGAAGACGAAGGCGAGCGTCGCCGCGACCGGTGGGGCCAGGTAGGGCAGATAGAACAGCGTGCGGAAGAGCCCGGCCCCGGTCCTGATCCTGGTGATCAGCAGTCCGATGCCGAGACCGAACACGACCCGGCAGGTGACCATGACCACGACGAGCCAGAGGGTGTTCTGCATGGCCGGCCAGAACAGCCGGTAGTCGCTGAAGACGTACGACCAGTTTTCCAGGCCGTTGAAGGAGGGCGGGCGGATGCCGTCGTACTTCGTGAAGGAGAAGTAGACGGTGGAGATCAGCGGGTAGGCGAAGAAGACGCTGAAGCCGATCAGCCAGGGCGACATGAAGGCCGCTGTCCGAAGCGCCGACCGGCGGCGCTTCGAACGCAGGGTGTGTCTGCTGGTGCTCCTGCCCGTGCCCCTGTCCGTGCCCGTCCCTGTGCGCACATTTGTGCTTGTGCTCATGGGAGGCTACTTCGCCTTCGCGATGTCCGTGTCGATCTGCTTGGCGGTCTTCTCCAGACCGGCCTTGAGATCCTTCACGGACCCCTTCTCGTACTGGTAGCCGAAGTCCTGGAACGTCACCTGGTACGCACCGCCGTCGGCCTGCGCCGGGGTGGTGTTCGACTTCGGGTGCTGTGCGATCTCGATGAAGGTCCTGAACCCGGGCTCGATCTTCAGCTTCGGCGACTTGAGCGCCTCCAGCGTGGACGGCACGTTGTGGATCGCGTTGGAGAAGGCCACGACCGCGTCGGTGTCCGTGGTCATGTACTTCAGCAGCTCCCATGCCGCGTTCTGCTTCTGGCTGGTGGCCGCGATGCCCATGACGGTGCCGGAGAGGTAGCCCTTGCCGTAGTCGGCGACCTGGTCGTCGGCGACGGGCAGCGGCGCCGTGCCGATCTCGAACTTGGCGCCCGCCTCCTTGGCCATACCGAGCCGCCACTCGCCGTCGAGCTGCATGGCGACCTGGCCGGTGTGGAAGGGGTGCTTGGCGCCCCACTCGTCACCGAAGGTGTTGCGGTACTTCTCCAGCTTCTGGAAGCCGCCGAGCTTGTCGATCAGGCCCTTCTGGAAGGTGAGCATCTTCGAGAAGGCCGGGTCCTTGGCGACGTTGGACTTGCCGTCGGCGTCGAAGTACGTCGGTCCCCACTGGGAGACGTAGTGCATCGGGGTGGTCTCGTAGCCGTGGTAGGTCGGCATGACGCCGACCTGCGAGTAGCTGTCGCCCTTGGGCCTGGTCAGCTTCTCGGCGTCCTTCTCGAACTCGCTCCACGTCTTCGGCGGGGCGGTGATCCCGGCGGCCTTGAAGGCGTCCTTGTTGTAGTACAGCCCGTACGCGTCGTTGAGCAGCGGCAGTGTGCACTGGTTGCCGTCGAACTGCGTGTAGTCGAGCAGCGTCTTCGGGAAGACCTTCGCCGGGTCGATCTTCGACTGGTCCAGGAACGGCTTGAGGTCGACGAAGGAGCCGGAGGTGCAGAACTTGCCGACGCTGTCGGTGGTGAACGAGGACACCACGTCGGGTGCTTTGGAGCCGCCGGCCCGCAGCGCCTGCTGGATCTTGGCGTCGGTGATGTTGGCGGTGACCTTCACCTTGATGTTCGGGTGGGCCTTCTCGAACCGGGCGACGTTGTCCTGGATCGCCTTCACCTCGCCGGGCGCGCTCCAGCCGTGCCAGAAGTTGATCGTGACGTCCTTGTTGGGGTCGTCGGTCGCCGCGTTCTCGTTCGACCCCGTACAGGCCGAGGCCAACAGGGATATCGCGGCGGTCGCGGCGAGCGCGGCGGCCGTCTTCCGGGTGCGTGTGGGCATGGCGGTGTCTCCCTGTGGCGGGTGGAGGGGCCTGGGGTCGAACGGGGGAGGTGCGCTGGTTGGGAGGTGCGCTGGTTTTCAGCGGGAGGTGTCGAAGACTTCGTCCCGCGTGGTGGCCAGGGCGCTCTCCAGCGCCCCGCGCAGGACCGGGTGTTCCCGTACGGAACCGAGTACGAGACGGGGCCGGGAAGCGGCCAGTTCGGTGAGCTCTGCCTGTACGCGTGCGCGCAGAGGCTCCCCGCCTGCGGCGATCACCTCGCCGGACAGGACGACGAGTTCGGGGTCGAGTACGGCGACCATGGAGGCGAGACCGGTGGCGAGACCGGTCGCGTAGGCGTCGAGGAGCTGCCGGTACGGCCCCGATTCGGCACCGGCGGCCCGGGAGACCAGCTCGGTGGCGACCTCGGCGTGCGGACCGTGCGCGACGCCGTCCACACCGAGCTCGCGCGCCAGCCGGGGCAGCGCCTGCGCACCGGCCAGTTCCTGGAAGCCACCGCTGTTCGCCTTGGTCACCTGCCGCACCAGAGGGGTGCCGGGCACCGGCAGGAACCCGACCTCACCGGCACCACCGGTGAAGCCGCGGTGCAGTCGGCCGCCGATGACGAGGGCGGCGCCGAGGCCCTCCTCGTTCCACAGCAGCACAAAGTTCTGAAGACCGTGCGCGGCGCCCAGGCGCTGCTCGGCGACCGCGACGAGGTTGACGTCGTTCTCGTACTCGACGGGCATCGGCAGCACCGCGGCCAGTTCGTCGAGGAGGGTGGGGGAGTGCCAGCCGGGCAGATGGGATGCGTACCGCAGCCGCCCGGTGGACGGGTCGAAGGCGCCGGGTGTGCCGATGACCAGCCGGTGTACATCGGAGCGGGTGAGCCCGGCGGCCTTCACCGCCCCGTCGAGCGCCTCGGTGACCTGGCGTACGACGCTCTCGGCTCGTCGCCCCGGGGTCGGCAGCTCGAACTCTCCGACGGTGGCGCCGGTGATGTCGGCGACGGCGGCGCGGATCCGGTGCGGGGTCACATCGAGCCCGCCGGCGAAGGCGGCCCGCGCGTTGACGGCGTACAGCTGGGCGTTGGGCCCGGGCCGGCCTTCGGTGGTCCCGGTGGCGACGACGAGCCCGGCGGACTCGAGCCGCGCCAGCAGTTGGGATGCGGTGGGCTTGGAGAGGCCGGTAAGTTTCCCTATCTTCGTACGTGACAGGGGCCCGTGCTCGAGCAGCAGGTCGAGTGCGGCCCGATCGTTCATGGCGCGGAGTACGCGCGGTGTACCGGGTGTGGTTCCGGGAGTGGTTCCGGCCACGACGGATGCACCTGCCTTTCGACTGCGGACTTCCCCGCCGCACTGTTAGGAAAGTTTCCTAACCAGTGAGAGGAAAAGTAAGCCGCACGTCAGCCGGGCGTCAATGGCCAGCGCCTCCGAGGCAACCAAAGCGTTACCTGCGGAGGCGTCGAGCGTGTGCAGTCTGCGGCGGGTCTGCGGCAGGTCTGCGGCAGGTCTGCGGCGGGTCTGCGGCGGGTCTGCGGCGGGTCTGCGGCAGGTCTGCGGCGGGTCTGCGGCGGGTCTGCGGCGGGTCTGCGGCGGTGTCAGCGCCCGTCGGTGAGCACCTGCGCGGTGGGTGCCCAGTATCCGTTCAGTCCACCGGCGGTGATCCGGACCATGGGCCTGCCGTTCACGACGGCCCTGCGGTCGAACGGGGCGTTGGACTCCTTGGCGAACTTCACGGTCTTGGTGGAGCCGGTGGTCCCGTTCGCGCCGAACTTGACGCAAGTGATCTCCACGCCTGCGGGGAAGGTCGCGTTGCGCTGCGGGCGGTAGGTCGTGGAGACGTACTCACCGCGCAGGAAGACCTTCGGGAACGCCTCGCCGATCCACCAGCCAGCGTACGAACCGGCGTTGATCCGGTAGTAGATGCCGCGGCCCATGATGCGGCGGCGTACGTTGACCGGAGCCTGGGTGGCCTTGGCGAAGGTCACCTTCTTCGTTGCCAGCTGCCTGTCGGCCTTCGAGGCGGACCAGCCGAAGCTGCCCGCCGCGCCGAGGGTGTCGAGCGCGTACAGGGTGTGCGTGCCGGCGGCGATGGCCGCGACTGACCCCGAGCGCAGGCCGTACGCCGGGAAGTCGTCGATCAGCTGGTCGTGCCGGTTGGCGATGGTGGGGCTGCCGGTCTGCCAATGCAGCTGCCGCAGAAGGTTGATGTGGTGCTGGTGGTACGTCGGCGCCGGAATGCGGTGAGTGCCGCAGTAGTACGAGTACCAGCGGGCGTTGCGCAGCCGGGGGAAGTGATCACGGATCGTGGTGAGCGAACCGTCGTACAACTGCTCCGCCAGCGGATTGCCGGTCGCCTGGAAGTAGTCCCAGAGCCCGAACATGGCGAAGATCATGCCGTTGTAGGTGTAGTCCGAGGTGCCCGGGGCGTTGATCGGGTACTCCTGGATCCACAGGTACCCGTTCTTGTCCCTGTTCACCGCCCACGGCTTGGCGTCGTCGGCGCGCAGCATCGAGGCGAAGGCACCGTCGGCGGCCGCCCGGTATGTTGTGCGCTCCTCCTCGGTGATCCCGTGGAGCTGGGAGAGCTGAATGAAGAGACTGATCGCCTCACCCTGCGCCATGCCGGAGTACCAGGGCGCCTTGTAGACGACGCCGCTGTGCGTCGGGTGCGCGAAGTTGAAGGGGTACGGGAAGTACCAGGCGCCGCGAGCCTCCACCCGCTTCTCGATCAGACGGTCCGCCTGCGCCTTGGCGCGCTTGAGGAACAGAGCCCTGCGGGCGGGGTCCTTGTCGATGCGGTAGCCGGTGAGACAGCCCAGACCGAACTGGATCTGGGTGACGGGCTGGTCGTATCCGGCCGCGGTCCTGTTGGGCCGGTACTGGATGACGCCCTTGGAGTCGAGATAGGTGTGGTTGTTGTCGGGCGTGACATTGGCCCAGGCCGTCGGACGGTCCCGCCACGGCCGCAGCGCCTCGGGCAGGTCGGTGACGCACTTGTGGTCGGACTTGTTGAACTGGAACGGCAGGGTCGTCGGTACGGAGTTCTCGGCGACCTGCGGGTTCACCGGCTCATCGGCGTACGGAATGTCCACCAGGGCGCCGGGCCTGGAGAGAGTGCCCTCGGCGAGCTGATCCGGCAGCGGCGGCAGGGGTGGCGGCGCCGGCGGCAGCTGATCGCCGCCCGGTGCGCCCGGTGCGCCCGGGAGGCTCAGCGCGAGCGACCTCGGCATCCCGCCGAAGAGGTCCGGCTCTGGGGTGTCGAACACCCCGGCGGCCATGGCGGTGAAGGTCCCCCCGCCCGCCATGGCGGCACCGGCGACGGTGCCTCCGGCCACACGGATGAAGCGTCTGCGGCCGATGTCGGCACGTCTCTGTCCTGGCATGACTGAAGAACGGGAGTCATGAGGGAGTCGTGATGCCGGCGCGCCCAGGAGTACACAAACGTGTAGTAGTCCGATCTGACGTGACGCCAGGCGTGGGCGTGATCAGTCGACTGTGCCCGGCAGGGTGAGCGGACGCGCAGGTCGGCCACGGTCGTCGGGGACAGATTGAAAGCGGAGCCTCACAGAGCGGGTCACCGCAGGCTCGAGCGAGTCGCGTTCGTATCCGGAGAATGACTACGAGGACAAGGCTCGGGACTACCTTGCCTGGGGACCCCCGGCTACGTGATCATCGACCCCCGGAAGGGCACCGCTGCGGTTCTCACGGACCCAGGCCCCGGGGCGGGCGGGATCCGGTCCCGGTCCCGGCACGACTACATCTTCGGCGACACGACGACGGTCGGCGCCTGGAGCGTCGACACGGGGCAGTTCCCGACGTACGAGAACCCGTAGGAGCGCGTCGGCCGTATAGGGAACGGGCGCCCCGGCCGTAGCGGCCCGGGCGCCCGTTCCTGTGCTTAGTCCTACTTGGCCACGCTCGTCGGAGGCGCCAGCGGCGTCGCCGCCATTGACTGTGGCGAGGTCGCCGACCCGTACGCCGAGGGCGCAGCCATCCCCGCCGTCGGGTCTGCCGACGCGGCCTCCTCCGGCACCGGAGGCAGGCCGCCCACGATGCGGATGCCCGCCCTGTCGAAGGCCTGCTTGATCCGCCAGCGCAGCTCCCGCTCCACGCCCAGTGCCTTGCCCGGCATCGTCTTCGCCGCGACCCGCACTGTCATCGAGTCCAGCAGCACCTCGTTCAGACCCAGCGCCTCCACCGGGCCCCACAGCCGCTCGTTCCACGGCTCGGCCTTCGCCAGGTCGTCCGCGACCTCGCTGATCACCGAGTTGACCTGGTCCAGGTTCTCCGAGGAGCGGACCATGACGTCGACCGTCGCGGTCGCCCAGCCCTGGCTGAGGTTGCCGATGCGCTTGATCTCGCCGTTGCGGACGTACCAGATCTCGCCGTTGTCGCCGCGCAGCTTGGTGACGCGCAGGCCGACCTCGATCACCTCGCCGGAGGCGACACCTGCGTCGATGCTGTCCCCGACTCCGTACTGGTCCTCCATGATCATGAAGACGCCGGAGAGGAAGTCGGTGACGAGGTTCCGGGCGCCGAAGCCGATCGCGACGCCCGCGACACCGGCGGAGGCGAGCAGCGGGGCCAGGTCGATCTTGAAGGCGCCGAGGATCATCAGGCCCGCGGTGCCGAGAATCACAAAGGACGAGACCGAGCGGAGTACGGATCCGATGGCCTCCGAGCGCTGACGGCGGCGCTCGGCGTTGACCAGCAGGCCCCCGAGAGCCGTGCCCTCCACCGCCTGGGCGGAGCGGTTCATCCGCTCTATCAGCTTGGTGAGGGCGCGGCGCAGCAACATGCGCAGCACCAGCGCGACCACCAGGATCAGCGCGATGCGCAGACTGGTGTTCAGCCAGGTGGACCAGTTCTGCTCCACCCAGCCTGCGGCGTCTCCTGCCTGCTTGGCGGCCTCGTCGAGCGAGCCGGGCTCGGATGACGGATCGGCGGCCAATAGGACGGACCAGGACACGAGCGGAACCTCCAGGCATAGCGGGTGGCAGACCAACCACCCTAACGGGGCATCCGGTGTGCTCGGGCGCGGTGTTCGAGGGAGAGACGAGGCTCACCTGGGGATGAAGCGGGTGTGCTGCAAAACACTTCGAGCCCGTTACCCGCACGTGGTGGCGCTCGGACCTGGCATGAGGAGACACTGAAGAGCAGATCGTCCCGGCGCGAGCCACGCGCCGCCGGCGTACAAGGAGGCATCCACCGTGCCGCACGTTCTGGTCCTCAATGCGTCGTACGAGCCCCTCGGCGTCGTACCGCTTCGCCGCGCGCTCATCCTCGTACTGGAGAACAAGGCCCTCTGCCTCGAGGAATCCGGCGCCTTCATGCACAGCGCGACCCGTGTCATCGCCGCACCCAGCGTCGTACGGCTGAAGCGGTTCGTGCGGGTCCCCTACAGGGGGCCCGTTCCGCTTACCCGCAAAGCACTCTTCGCCCGCGACGGCGGGCGTTGTATGTACTGCGGTGGCGTCGCAACCAGCGTCGACCATGTCATTCCGCGCAGCCGTGGCGGACAGCACGCCTGGGACAACGTGGTGGCGGCCTGCCGCCGCTGCAACCATGTGAAGGCGGACCGGCATCTGCGGGAGCTGGGGTGGCGGCTGCACCAGCATCCCGCTCCGCCGAGCGGGCTCGCGTGGCGCATCATCGGGACCGGGCATAGGGACCCGCGCTGGCTGCCATACCTGCAGCCGTTCGGCGCGGACGACGCGATGGCCCGGATCGACGGCATCTCTGCCTGAGGTCCCTTCTTTTTTGGGGCTCGGCTCGCCTCCGGGGCGCCTTGAGCGTCTGTCGACGGTCGACCGTGCTCGACCGCTCGTGCCTCGCGGCCTCCGCGCGCTCTCCGCTTTCGACAGCCGCGCGCCCCTTCGGCTCGCTCGCCGGGGTGGAGGGGGCCGGGGGCTGGGCGGGACTCGGGGGCGCTTTGAGCGTCTGTCGATGGTCGGCCGTGCTCGGCCGCTCGTGCCTCGCGGCCTCCGCGCGCTCTCCGCTTTCGACAGCCGCGCGCCCCTTCGGCTCGCTCGCCGGGCGGAGGGGCGGCGGGGCCTCGGGGCCGGGCAGGGCTCGGGGGCGCCGTTCACTCTGTGACGGCGTATGCCTCCACCGACCAGAGTGAGTATCCGTACTGGGTGGCGCGCGCGTCGCCCTGGACGCGGATGAAGCGGGTGTCCCTGGCGTCCATACGCACGCTCTCGCGCCCGCCCCCGCCGTCCTTGACCGTCGCGGCCGTGCGCCACGTGCGGCCGTCGACGGAGACCTGGATGCGGTACTTCGTCGCGTACGCGTCCTGCCAGTGCAGCACCACCTGCCCGACCCGGGCCGGCTGCTTCAGCTCCAGCTGCCACCAGGCGCCGTCCTCGGCGGGCGAGGACCAGCGGGTCTTCGGGTCGCCGTCGAGCGCCGCCGACGCCGGGAAGTCGGCCGTCTCGTCGCCGGACGAGGCGGCGGCGGCGCCTGCCGTGCGTGCGAGGTCGGGGCCCCCGGTGCGCGGATAGGCACGCACCGTCAGCGTGCGCTCCTGGCCCGCGAAGGACAGCGGCACCCGGTACTCACCGGCCGGTGTGCCCGCCGGGACGGTGACCTCGACCGGCACGGTCGTACGTTGCCCGCGCGGCACCGTCGTCTGCTTCGGGACCCTCACCTTGATGCCGGCCGGAGCCTTCGCGGTGAGTTCGCCGCGTACCTCGGCGGGGCGCCGCCCGGTCAGCCGGACGCCCGCGCGCTGCGGGCCGCCGCCGATCTCGGCGTCCGCCTCGCCGCGTACGAGATCGAGGCCGGCCGGCGGCTCGTCGGCGAACCACGGCGCCACGGACCGCACGGCGACGGGATCGTCCCCGTCCGCCACGACCCTCACCGCGTCCACCCGCAGGCCCTTCGCGTCGGTCTCGGTCCAGCCGCCGGCGGAGAGAGGGCCGAGCGTGCGCCAGCCCTGGCCCGGGACATGCGCCTCCACCCGGCCGCCGGAGCCCGTGGCACCGGCGGACGGTTCGGTCATCGTGTTCACGGAGGCGACGGGCCTGGGCCGGTCCAGCCGGACCGTGTCCTCGCCGGCCGTGTCCGCGAAGCGGTCCGCACCCGTCCAGATCGCCGACTCCTTCGCGGCCCGGTCCAGGAACGGATTCAGTACGCCCTTGCCGACCGTCGCCCGGCTCGCCCTGATGGCCGTACGCAGCGGCTCCAGGGCCAGCGAGTCCCGCCAGGCCGCCGCGCCGTCACCGCGGACCTGCGCCTGCAGCATGTCCACCGAGAGCTCGCCGGCCCGGCCGTACCGCGCCAACTGCTCCAGCCACGGCCGTACTTCATCGTCGAGACGGCCGTCGGCGGGCCGCGTCAGCCGCTGCGGGGCCTCGCGCATCACGGTGAACGCGGCGCGCAGCGAGGCCGCCGCCCGGTCCCTGGCCGCCGCGTCCGTCGTCGTGCGCGACCGCCAGAACTCCTTGAGCAGCGGCTGCAGATAACCGGACTCGGTGGGGCTGAGTATCGAAGAGGCGTGATTGCCGGCCAGCGCGCGCATGGCCTCGCGGGTCTTCGTATCGCCGCCCGCGAGATCGTCGATCGCGGCCTGCCAGGACTCGTCGGGGCGATAGCCCTTCGGGTTCCAGGCGTAGTCGGCCGCGGTGAACAGCGGTATGCGGGACGCGTAGGCCTGCTCCATGGCGTTGGCGAGCAGCGCGACGGAGCCGGTCGCCACGGCGGGCTCGCGGCCCGTGTAAGGGCCGAGGAATATCCGGTCCTGCGCGTAGTCGTTGACCGGGTAGTTGTCCATGGTGACCAGCGGATGCTTGAACGTCTCCCGGGCACCTGCCAGTTCGCGGCCTGTGATGGTGCGCGGCACCACCCCGACACCCGTCCAGGCCACCTGGACCCGGCCGTCCAGCTCGCTCGCGAGCGCCCGCCGGAAGTCGGTGGCACCGTCCTGGTAGAACTCCGTCGGCATCAGCGAGAGCGGCGCGGCTTCCGGATGCCGGTCGGCCAGATGCTGCGCCACCGCGCCCGCCACGCGCGCCTGCGCCCTGGCCGCCGCCTCGGGGCCCGAGCCGAAGGCGTCCGCGTCCTCGTCGCAGTGCCACTCGCTGTAGCTGACGTCCTGGAACTGCAGCTGGAAGGCGCGTACACCCAGCGCCCACATCGCGTCGATCTTGCGCGTCAGCGCCTTGACGTCGCCGTCCTTGGCCAGACACATGGCCTGCGCGGGCGCGACGGCCCAGGCGAGCGTGACGTGGTTGCGGCGCGCGCGCTCGGCGAGCTCGCGGAACTCCGCTCGCTGGGCCGCGGGATACGGCTCGCGCCAGCGGGCCTGCCGGAAGGGGTCGTCACCGGGCGCGTACAGATAGCGGTTCTGCTTGGTACGACCCATGAAGTCCAGCTGTGCCAGCCGCTGTTGATGGCTCCACGGCTGTCCGTAGAAGCCTTCCGTCATGCCGCGTACGGCCGTGCCCGGCCAGTCGCGTACGAGTACTCCGGCAACGGTCGGCCGGTCGGCTCCCGCGACGGTCTGCCGGACGATCAGCTGCCGCAGCGTCTGGACGCCGTGGTAGAGGCCGTCCTCGCCGACGCCGTCGAGCGCGACGGTGTCCCGGCCCTGGACCTGGCCGACCGCGAGCCGGTAGCCGCCGGAGGGGAGATCGGTGCGTTCGGGTGCGCGCAGGGCGCGCAGTGCGTCCCACGCGCCGGTGCCGCCGATGCGCAGGACGGGGCCGCGGCCGGGCAGTGCGGTGTGCACGGTGCGTACGCCGGACGCGTGCAGCAGCTCCGTCAGCCGCTCGACGGCGTACGGATCGGCGCCGCGGTCCGCGACGACAGTCACTTCCGCACCCAGCGCTACGGCCGATCCCGCCGCCCGCATCGTCTGCGGTCGCGGCCAGACGGAGGGCAGCGCGGCCTCACCCTCGGGGTCCTGCGAGGTGGTGGCGGGGGAGCCGGGGTCGTCCGGGGCGGCGACCGCGCCGTGCGCGCCGCCGAGCAGGCTGCCGATGACAGCGACCGCGACGGCTGTCGCAGTACGCCTCCCGCGCGCGAGCCGCACGCCCGTCTCCCCTCAGTCTCCCCTGTCGCTCCGGTCGGCTTCGAGCCCACCACCACCACAGTGAGGGTGTCAATGCGAGTGGCCGTTGTGCACCTTTTGACTTATGTGATGGGCGGTTTGATTGATTTGATTCAACTCCCACACAGGGAACGGAATGTGACACGGAACACGTTGACTGATCGTGTACGTCTGCGGCCGTGCCCGCTGGGTAGGGCTGCTGATGTCCCACTACCGTCCGCTTGGAGTGACCACCGTGGCCGCATCCGCACACCTTCTGCTGTCCGCCCTGTCCAAACAGGTCCCGGGTCCCGGCCCGCTGACCAGCGAACCCCCGCTCGCCGACGCCGCCCCACTGACCAGTGAACCGCCGCTCACCGACAGTGCACCTCTCACCAGCGAGCCGACGGCCCACGGCACGGCCGGCGGCGTGGAGTCCCCAGGAGTCTGAATGGGCCTTGCCCGGCTCGCCGCACTGCACGGAGTCGCCACTTCCTACGCGCCCTCCGAGGGCGTCACCGTCCCGGTCCCCGACGCGACGGTCGTCGCGGTCCTCGCCGCACTCGGCGTCGACGCGTCCACCGCGTCGGGGGTTCGTGATGCCCTGAATCGCGCCGAGTCCGCCGCCGCGGGCCGGCTGCTGCCGCCGACGGTCGTGCTCTGGAGCGCGAGCGGCGAGGTTCCGGCGGCACTGACGGAGCAGCCCGTGGGCACGACCCTGCGGGTCGAGACGGAACAGGGCACGGAGGTGGAGTGGCTGATCCGCGGGCCTGCGGCTGCCGCGACGAACGGCGATGCGGATCAGGCCTCGTTGCGCGGCGAGGTGGAAGAGGCCGCCTTACGCGGCGACGAGCAAGAGGCCGCCTTACGCGGCGAGGCGGAACAGATCCCCGCGCCCGACGCGGCGCGCAGCGAACCCGCAGCCGCAGCGCCGGTCGTCTCCCGCGGGGCCGGGGCTGCCCCCGAGGACCCCCAGCCCTGGCAGCAACTTCCGTATGGCGTTCATCAGTTGTCGGCCGAGGCTCCGGACGGGCGGGTCGCCCGGTCCAGCCTTGTCGTCGCGCCCGCCCGGGCGCCGCAGCCCGACGTCCGCTCGCACGGCCTTCTCGTACAGCTCTACTCCCTGCTCTCCACCCGCTCCTGGGGCATGGGCGACCTCGGCGACCTGGCCGAGCTGGCGACCTGGTCCGCACGGTCGCTCGGGGCTTCCTTCGTACAGGTGAACCCGCTGCACGCGGCCGTACCCGGCACCCCCACCGACCCCTCCCCGTACCGGCCGTCCTCGCGTCGCTTCCCCGACCCCGTCCATCTGCGCATCGAGGACATCCCCGAATACGCGTACGCGGGCGCCCGGGACGGGCAGCGGCTGGAGGAGCTCCGTGACAAGGGCGCCGGGCTGCGCGAATCCGTTCTGCGGAAGGGTGCGCTGATCGACCGGGACGCGGTCTGGGAGCTGAAGCGCGAGGCCCTGGAAATCGTGCACCGCATCCCGCTCGGGCCCGGACGCCGCGCCGCATACTGCGACTTCCTCGCCGAGCAGGGCCAGGCCCTGGAGGACCACGCCACCTGGTGCGCCCTCGCCGAGGTGCACGGCCCCGAATGGCACACCTGGCCGGTGGAACTGCAGGACCCGCGCTCGCCCGAGACCGCCCGCGCCGGGCATGAGTTGATGGACCGGGTCGACTTCCACAGCCGGCTCGCCTGGCTGACCGACCGGCAGCTGGCCGCCGCCGGGCAGGCGGCGCGCGAGGCGGGCATGGGCGTCGGCATCGTCCACGACCTGGCCGTCGGCGTGCACCCGGGCGGCGCGGACGCCTGGGCGCAGCGGGAGGCCTTCGCCGCCGGGATGTCGGTCGGCGCCCCGCCGGACGCCTTCAACGCCCGTGGCCAGGACTGGGGCCTGCCCCCGTGGCGCCCGGACGTGCTGGCCGCGTCCGGTTACGCCCCGTACCGAGGGCTGCTGCGCGGACTCCTCCGCAATGCGGGCGCGCTGCGTATCGACCATGTGATGGGCCTGTTCCGCCTCTGGTGGGTCCCGGAGGGCAGCCCGCCCACCGACGGCACATACGTCCGCTATGACGCCGAGGCGATGCTCGCCGTGCTCGTCCTGGAGGCCCACCGGGCGGGCACCGTCGTGATAGGGGAGGACCTCGGCACGGTCGAGCCGGGTGTGCGCGAGGAGCTGACACGCCGCGGCGTGCTGGGCACCTCCGTGCTCTGGTTCGAGCGCGACTGGGCCGGCACCGGCCGTCCGCTGCCGCCCGAGGAGTGGCGCGTCGGATGTGTGGCCACCGCGACCACTCACGATCTGCCGTCCACGGCGGCCCGGCTGACCGGCGAGCATGTGGCGCTGCGCCACCGCCTCGGCCTGCTGACCCGTTCCCTGGAGCAGGAGCGCACGGAGGATGCCGGGGATGTCGCCGAATGGCTCGGCCTGCTCGGCGGCCTCGGCCTGCTGCCCGAGGGCAGCGGCGACGAGGAGGGCCGGATCCGCGCGGTCTACCGCTTTCTGCTGCGTACGCCCGCCCGGATGGTCGGCGTCTGGCTGCCGGACGCGGTGGGTGACCGGCGCCCGCAGAATCTGCCGGGCACCTGGGACCAGTATCCGAACTGGCGGCTGCCCGTCGCGGACGCCGAAGGCCATCCCCTCACGCTGGAGGAGCTGGCCGCCTCGCCCCGGCTGCACGCGCTGATGGGCGTCTTCGCGGACGTCTTCCGTCCCGGGGGTGGCCCTGGGGGTGGCTCCGGGGCCGGTGCGGGGCCCGGGTGCGGGCCCGGTGCCCGTACGGCACCCCCGGACGCGCGCCCGGGATAGCCGTTCGCTACGTTGGCACCGTGGACAAGAAGAACGCTTTGCGCGCCGGCGCCGTCGCGGCCGGTACGACGCTGAT
The DNA here is from genome assembly GCF_042888805.1 of Streptomyces sp. NPDC002730. Taxonomy (NCBI): domain Bacteria; kingdom Bacillati; phylum Actinomycetota; class Actinomycetes; order Kitasatosporales; family Streptomycetaceae; genus Streptomyces; species Streptomyces sp. NPDC002730. The sequence continues at coordinate 677,815 of NZ_JBIAQG010000002.1, read as the reverse complement.
GATGCTGCTCCTGTCGTCGCCGGCGCTCGCGCTGACCCCGGACGACGGCGACGACCCGGGCCCGGGCCTGAGCGTGATCCAGACGGTCGGCCTCTATGTCGTGGCGCCGCTCGCTCTCTTCGCGCTGATCGCGGGCCTGGTAATGGTCCTCGACAAGTCCAAGAAGCAGAGCTGACCGGCTCCCAGTAGCCCGAACGGTTCTTCCAGGGCGCCCTGGGGTGTGTACGCACCCGAGGGCGCCCTTGGCATGTCGCGATCCCCCACGGCGCTCGCGATCCCTCATGGCGCACGATCCCGGCCGGTACCGGTCCACGGGCAGGCACGCACAAACCTTTCAGTTTTCCTTCAAATAATCGTCGAAAGTATTCGATGGACCTAAGCGTTCCGCCGGTGCGACGGTAGCTCGCGCAACCGAGAGATCCCCCGGCGGGGGAGAGAGGCAAGGGGTATACCGATGGCAGTCCTGGACCGCGTCCGCAGCAGTGAGGCGACAACCCCGGCGGAGAAGGTGCGCCAGGCCTCCGGCCTCGGGCTCCTGCTCGCCGCCGTCGCGACGGTCGTCTGGTCGGGGAGCTTCGTAGCCTCTCGTGCCCTTCATGACTCCGTACCGCCCGTGCAGGCCGCCTTCTGGCGCTGGATCGTCGCGATCGTCGCCGTCGCGCCGTTCGCCGCACGCGAGACCTGGCGGCAACGAGCGCTGATACGACGCCACTCGGGTTACCTCACCCTCGCCTCGCTGCTCGGCGTCACCGTCTACAACACCCTCGTCAACCAGGCCGGTCTCTCCACTCCGGCCGGCAACATGGGCATGATCATGGCCGCCTCGCCCGTCCTGATGGCGGTGTACGAACGCCTCGGCGGCAAGCGGCTGGGAGTGCGCCGTACGGTCGGAATGGCGGTCGCCTGCACGGGAGTGCTGCTGCTGGTCGGCAAGGGATCCCTGTCGTTGGACTTTGCCGCCGGTGACCTGTGGATGTTCGCCGCGGCGCTCAGCTTCGCCTCGTACAGCGCACTGCTGCGCCGCCGTCCCGCCGAGATCGGCGGACTCGCCTTCCTCTTCACCACGTTCGTGCTCGGCGCGCTGATGCTGGCTCCCGCGTTCGGTGCCGGCCTGGCCCTCCAAGGCGGCTTCGAGCCAACGGCCGGGACGGTCGGGCCGCTGGTGTACGTCGGCGTCTTCTCCTCCGCCGTCGCCTTCTTCTCCTGGAACAAGGCGATCGCGCTGCTCGGCGCGGCACGGGCCGGAGTCGTCTACTACCTGCAGCCCGTCTGTGTGGCCGTGCTCTCCTTCGTCCTCCTCGGTGAGGCGACCGGTCCGACGCAGATCCTGTGCATGCTGCTGATCCTCGGCGGAGTGATGCTGGGGGCGTCGGGCGGCGCGGCGGGCACGGCCAGGAAGCGGTAACCGCACAGGGCAAGCCGAACAGGGGCCTGTTGGCGGGGCGTTGGCGGTGCCTGGAACGATCACGCGCATGGCACAACAGGATCCGACGCAGGACATCCGGCACCACGGTGAGGGGCTCGTCGCCGCCGCGCTCGCGGGAGACGCGCAGACAGCCCGCAGGCACACCGACTTCTTCGTCCTCCGCAGACACGTCGACGAAGGCATTCCGTACTGGGAGCGGGCGGTGGCCGCGGGGGACGCGTTCTCCGCCTACACCCTCGCCCGGTACCGGAAGATCCGCGGCAACCGCGCGGAGGCCGACCGGCTCTACCGCTCCGCCGCCGAGCGGCACGCCGGATGCGCGTACGGGCTCGGCGTCCTGCTCCAGGAGGACGGGAACCCGGAGGCCGCCGAGTGGTTCCGGCGTGGTTGGGAACTGGGCCACCTCGACTGCAAGATCGAGCTCGGCAAGCACCTCGCGGTCGAGGGCAGGCTGGACGAGGCTCCCAAGTTCCTGATGGACAACGTGGACATCGGCGATATCGCCGTCTTCCGCTGGGTGCAGCTCTTCGAGTCCATACGAGGGGACTTCGACCAGGTCGCCGCGGGTCTCGCGGCGGCGGAAGCGGCGGCGGAAGCGGCGGAAGCAGCGGAGGCGGTGGGCGGAGCGGAAGGCGACGGTGAGGCCGCGCGTGAGGCACTCCGCCCGCTCTTCGAGATGGGCGACCGCTTCCGGGACTATCCCGGGCTGGCCGTCGAGGCCGAGACGTACTACCGCAGGGCCGCGGCCCTCAGTGCCTCCGCCCGCGTCGACCACGCCATCTTCCTGGAGGAGACGGAGACGGCGACGGCGACGGAGACGGAGGCGGCCGGCACGGACGACCGCTGGACCGAGGCCCGTCAACTCCTCGTACAGGCACATGAGTCGGGGTACGAGGGTGCCGCGTACGTCCTCGGCGTACTGCATGAACAGCGCGGTGAACTCGCCGAGGCCGAACGCTGGTACGCCGTATCGGCCGCCGACGGGCACCAGTCCGCGCAGTGGAACCTGGGCATCCTCTGCAAGCGGCAGCGGCGCTTCGAGGAGGCGGAGCGCTGCTTCCGCGAGATCGGTGACGGCGACGAGGACGTCGCCGACCAGTTGGCGCGGATCGCCCGGCTGCGCGCGGACGGCGTGGCGCCCGGCAAGGACCTGCGCCGGCTGCCGGGGCTGCGCGAGCGCGCTGAGGCGGGTGACGTCCAGGCCTCGTACGCGTACGGGAAGATCCTCGGCGAGTGGGGCGGCGCGGCCGCGCGTCATATGGTCCGGTGGATCGAACCCGCGGCGCGGGCCGGTGACCCGGAGGCTGCGTACGACCTGGCGGAGCTCTGCAGCGAACTGCGCAGGCCCGTGCTCCGCGACCACTGGTACCGGCAGGCCGCCGAGACCGGTCACCACGACGCCTGCAACCAGATGGGCTGGCTCTCCGAGCACCACAAGGACTACCAGGAGTCCGAGCGCTGGTACGTCCGCGCGGCCGAGGGCGGCTCCCCGCTGAACGCGATGCTGGCGGGCAAACTCAAGGCGCAGCGTGGCGCGTACGCGGAGGCCGAACCGTATCTGCGCAAGGCGTGGGAGGAAGGGCAGGAGTACGCGTACGGCACCGAGGCGGCCGGCTACTACGGGCTCGTCCTGCACCGGCTCGGCCGCCACGCGGACGCGATCGAGCCGCTGCGCTGCGCGGCGGAGAGCTGGCGGGAGGATGTGCGCAGCCGCTACAGCCGGGACGATCTGGATGTCCTCGCCCGGATGGCGGACCCGGAGAAGGAGCTGGCCGCGGCGGAGGCGGCGCTGGCGGCCGGATAGCGCACCCGATCGGCAACCCGCGCAAGGACGTCGCCGACGCCCGCCGCCGCGAAGCCGAACAGGCCCGTGTAGCCGCTTACAAAGCCGAACAGCAGCGCCAGGCCGAAGAGAAGGCCCGTGAACGGGAGGCCCGCCGCCCGGTCTGCGCCGGCTGTGGAGGGAAGTTCACCGACGACCGCTGGAAAGCCGCCGCGGCCTACCCGGGCGACGGGCCCCGGTGGTACCCGAAGCTGTGCGAAGGGCGCGGGGGCCGGGCCACCGAGGCAGAGGAGCAGCGCGCGGAGGCCGAACGGCAGCGCGAGGAAGAGGCGAAGGGCAGCGCGAGGAAGAGGCGAAGGGCAAAGCCGGTCAGAAGGCCGGCGGCCTCTTCCCCGCCGGCCCAAGCGGGCCAGGTGACGGATGACGCGTCCCCGGCGGCCGCGGCCCCGCCGTCAGGAGCCGGGGAGCCCGCCGCGCCGAGCGCCGGGGCGGAGGGTGACGGCGACGCTCAGTGAGGCGTTCACTAGAGGCGTGAGTTACAGCGACAGCCGTGTTTTTGCGATCGCCAGCCGCAGATCGCCTCAAATGGAGTGCACGGCGCGCTCACAGGGTGAAGACCGGACTGCTGTGTCATACCGTCTTCTCATGGCATGCACTGACAGTAGTGGGTGGATACCGGCCCGAGGCCTCATAGTTACGGCCGGGGTCTTCGCTGCGCTGGCCAACGCCGTCGTCAGTGCTGGGGCGGCCCATGTTGACGACAGCACAGATACCCGGGTGGTGTTCGAGGTGGTCGCCCCAGGGAGTTTGAACATCACAGCGCCCACTGCGGCCGTGTTGTCCAGTGCAGCTCCGGGCGGCACTGCCTCGGGTCACCTCGGCGAGGTTCGGGTAATCGACGAGCGGGCCGCGCCCGATGCCGAGTGGATAGCCACCGTCACCTTGAGCCAGGACTTCACCACCGGCGGAGGCCGGTCCGACGAAACCATCTCCCGAGGGGGCGTCGACTACGACCCTGGAGCGGCAATTGATCCGGTCAACGGCCCCTTCATTCCCGGCCCCCTGGGAACCCTCGCGAACTCTCGCGTCGCGTTCAGACACCCGAGTGGTTCCGGCAGCAACTCTGTCGCCTGGGACCCCACCCTGGACGTTCATGTGCCCGCACCCGCCATAGCCGGCACCTACCAAGGCACTGTGACACATTCGGTGGCCTGACCCGGCTCCTTCGGGTGCCACCGGCCCGGACCAGCTCCACCATCTGGCGACGGAATCCCGGCGGGTAGGCCGGGCGTGCTCTCGGCACGATGGAGGGCTCCTTCTTGCGGGAACCACCACTACGCGACGGAGTGCGTCACAGTTGCGGTGTAGCTGCCTGCCACGGCAAAGGCGGGCACCGAGACGATCAGAGTCGGAGTCCAGGCCACAGAGGTGACAGCGGTACCCGACTGCAGGCTGAACGCCGTGCGGGGGGTGCTCAGGCTCTGTGCTTGCGCCGCTATGGCCTGCCCCGGGGTGGCGGTACCGGTGCCGGTCTTCGCGGTGGCCGGTCCCGACCAGTAGGCGAGACGGCTCTTCGGGATGGTCTCGGCAGGTGAGGCGCCACCCGTGGTGCAGTTCGTCACGGAGACGGTGGCCGTCCAGGAGTCCACACCGCTGGCGTCGACCGTCACCGGTCCCAGTTGCCCGGTGATCGTTCCGTCGGGTGCCCCGCTGCCGAGGTGCCCCGCCGCCGGTGTCGTGATCGACAGTTGCGGGCCGGTGCAGTTCGCCGTCGTGATGGTGTTGGTGTCCAGCGTGACCGCGGCATTCTGCGCCAGGACCCGGCCCTCGATCACCGCGTTGGTGTTCACCGTGATGGCCGTCAGGGCCAGGACGTTGCCTTTGAAGACGGAAGTGGTGTCGATGGTGGCGGAGCTCCCCACCTGCCAGAAGACGTTACAAGCCTGTGCTCCGCCTGCGAGGCCGACATGGCTCCCCGGCGCCGTGATCAGGGTCGAGCCGATCTGGAAGACGAAGACGGCGTTGGGGTCGCCCTGGGCGTCGAGCGTGACGGTCCCGGTGATGTTCAGTGACGACGCGGCCCTGTGGACGCCCGGCGTCAGTGTCGTTCCGCCGATATCGCCCGGTGAGGTGAGGTTGGTGGTGGGTGTCCGGCCGGCCGCGTCGTTGTAGGCGGTGGTCAGGTCGGACTTCGCTTGGACGGCGGCGGCGTCGGCGACATGCTGCGCCCCGTTGACGTGTCCGGGCGGAAAGCCGGTCACCGAAGTGCCGGGGCTCAGCCCCAGGTCGCCGTTGATGACGCCGGCGCCCGTACTGGTGACCGTTGAACCGGCCAGCACCGCGTAACTGGTAGCGGTCCCCAGCGTCACGGGTGCTTCTGCGGCGTACGAGGGGCTCGGGCCCAGAACGGCCGCCGCCAGCCAGGCCAATCCGGGGAGCAGGACGAGGATTCTCTTGAGTCGAGTGCGTCTATGCCCGCTGTCCGGGGTCGTGGACAGGATGGCATCCACTGCCACAGGAGCGGCCCCTTCTTGTCGTCATTGAACTTAAGGGCTGGAGGGATATTCACGGGGCTCACCAGCCGTCTTGACACCGGACCTTGGACAACCGAGACACCTGGATCCGGGCCGCCGACGGGCGACGCCGGGGTTCTCATTCGGCGCCCTGGGCTGCCTCGCCGGGCGGGCCCCAGCACGTACTCCACGGCCACCCGTCTGACCGCCGGCCTGCCTCCGCGCACAGCATCGGTGCGCGGAGGCCGACGGTGGTTCAGCTCTATTGGATGAGCTGGTAGATCGTAGGTGAGGTGCTGCCGGCGAACCCGTCCGCACCCAGGTAGGCGGCCTGGATCAGGTGAAGGCCGACGGCCAGGTTGGTTGTGAAGACTGCGTGCCCGGTGCTGTCGAGGGGGACTACGGCGATGAGCTGTGACCTGTCCATGAACACCACGAGGCCATTGGGGATGGCCGTACCGGAACCGGCCGCCACTGCGGCGGTGAAAGTGACCGTCTGACTCACCGGCGCGGGGTTGGCCGAAGAGGCCAGGCTGGTGGTGGTTGTGGTGGTGACAGGCGCTTGGTCGCAGTTCGGGCGGGTGATCGTGTCACTGTCCAGCGTGACCGCGGCGTTGCGGGCCAGTGTCCGGCCGTCCACTGTCACCCCGGTCGTGACGGTGATCGAGGCGAGGGCCAGGACGTTTCCCCGGAGGGTGGAGTTGGTTCCGAGCGTCGCGGAGCTTCCGACCTGCCAGAAGACGTTGCATGCCCGCGCGCCGTTGACGAGGTTCACGCTGCTTCCGGACGCTGTGGTGAGGGTGGATGCAGCCTTGAAGATGAAGACGGCGTTCGGGTCGCCCTGAGCGTCGAGGGTCAGCTCTCCGGTGATTCCGAGCGTGCCGGCGGAAGTTTGGTACACGCCGGGGGTCTTGGTGGTTCCGCCGAGTTCCACCGGGACGGTGGCCGTGGCCGGGCGCCCCTCCGCGTCGTTGTACGCGGCGGTCAGGTCGTTCTTGGCCTGCAGTGCGACAGCGTCGGCCACGTGCTGGGTCCCGTTCACCTGCCCGGGAGGAAAGCCGGTGACCGATGTGCCCGGGCTCAGTCCGAGGTCGCCGTTGACCGTGGTGGGACCGGTGTTCGTGACCGTCGACGCGGCGAGAACCGCGAAGTTTCCGGCGGTGGCCAGCGATACCGGCGACGTGGCCGCTCTCGCGCTCGCGCTCGGTGGCGTGACTGCGCTCGCGCTCGGCGGCGCGGCTACACCGATCAGGGCAGTGGTCGCACACAGGGTCAGGGCCGGGGCCAGCCGGAATCGGGCGGCAATCCTGCGGAAGGGGCCCGTGAGGCCAGTGGTCACCATGGATGCTTCTTCCGTCTTGGTCTATGTCAAGCGAGACTTTCGACAGTCACAGTCCCACACAAAGACGGGCATACACTCTCAAAACATTCGCAAACATCAATCGCGGGAGAGATAGACCTGATTGGCCGGGCGGATCGGGGAAGGGGTTCATGACCCGCCATCAACAGCCGGGCACCTGGGGGGATTCCACTTTGAACCCTCGTGTACGTGGGTGAGTCGCGCCCCGCCGTCCCCGCGCGGCAGTCACGGTGCTCGTACTCGCACCCCTTGAGTGATCAGACGGGGGGAACGCGCTGGTCGACACGGCGATGAAACAGCCTCACCCAGTTGGCCCGTTCCCGTTCCGGTGTCAGCGTCGCGGCACGGGATCGCTGGTTGCCGGCCCAGGCACACCCAGTCGTACGGCACGCTGCTCCTGCTCCTGCTCCTGCTCCTGCTCCTGCTCCTGCTCCTGCTCCTCGCCGTCGCCGCCGACGGTGATCGTTTCGACGTGCTTCCTCGGTACCTTCAGTGCGCCGGATGGTGCCGGACAGCACCGGATGGCTTCGGATGCTGCCGGATAGGTTGCGGGCATGACCGAGTGGGACATCAAGAAGCTGCAGATCCTCCGCACGCTGAGCGAGCGGGGGACCGTGACCGCCACGGCCGAAGCGCTGCTGATGACCCCGTCGGCCGTGTCCCAGCAGCTCTCCAACCTGGCCAAGCAACTCGGCGTACCGCTGCTCGAGGCGCATGGGCGGCGGGTCAGGCTCACCGACGCGGCGCATCTGGTGCTGCGTCACGCGGCGGCTGTCTTCGCTCAACTGGAGCGGGCGGACGCGGAGTTGACCGGGTATCTGCGGGGCGAGGCGGGGGAGGTGCGGGTGGGAGCGTTCTCGACGGCCGTGCCCGCGCTGGTGGTTCCGGCGGTGCGGCAGCTGCGTGCGGCGCACCCGGCGCTGGAGGTACGGGTCAGGGAGGCGGAGGCGGCGGAGGCGTACGAGCTGCTGTCCAACGGAGAAGTGGACCTGGCGCTGTCGCTGGCGGCGCACGCGCCGACGGCCCGCGACCCGAGGTTCAGCCGTGTGCCGCTGCTGGCCGACCCGCTGGACGTGGCCCTGCCGGCCGGGCATCCGCTGGCGGCGGAGGCGGGGCTGCGGCTGGCCGATCTGTCGGGCGAGCGGTGGATCTTCGGGGGCAGCGGGCCGTGGTCGGAGATCACCCTTGCGGCGTGCGAGGCGGCGGGTTTCGTACCGGAACAGGCGCACTCGGCGGCGGGCTGGACCGCGATCCTCGCGATGGTGGAGGCGGAGATGGGCGTCGCGCTGGTTCCGCGGATGGCGGCGGTGGAACGGGGCGGGCGCACGGGCGTGGTGATGCGGGTCCTGAGCGCGGACCAGCCGCGCAGGCATGTGGTGGCGGCGGTACGGCGGGGGGCGGAGGAGGCGCCGGGGGTGGGGCGGGTGCTGGGTGCGCTGCGGGAGGTCGCGGCGGCGCGGGTGGGGTGAGCGGGACGGCTTTGGCGGTGGCCCCGCCCTCCCGGAAGCTAGGAGGTTCGCTGGACCGGTCGGTACCGGCCGGGCGAAGTGGCGCCGCACGGCAGGAGGTCCCACCACCATGCGATCGCCGGGATGTCCAGCGGCTCGGGGCTGTCGTCGGTGGGGGTGTCGCGGAACACCGTGGGGATGCCGGCCGGGTCGTCCGGCGTGGTGTACCGCACGGAGCTGATGCCCCAGTCCTGCGCGCCGCGTATGAAGGACGCGAGGGTCTGCAGATACTGGCGCAGCTGCGGGCTGCCCTGCTCCGACACATAGTCGCTCAGGCGCATGAAGAGGCACATCACCCGGTCCCGCTGGGCGATCGCCGTGGTCAGGGCCTGGTGGATGCTGAGCCCGTTCTCCTGCTCCAGCACCCGCAGGACGTTGAGGAAGTAGCCCGGCCCGCTCCGCTCCTTGTGGTACGAGAAGATGTCGTTGTCCCAGGTGATGATGAACGACGCCATTTCGGCCGCGGCGCGCACCGTTGTACGGTCCCGCTCGTGCGGCTGGAGCTCGTAGCCGTGCCCCATCTCCAGCAGGGGCAGCACCACCGACGTCGCGCCGTCGTACAGCCGCATCAGGGTGTAGTCGTTCAGATCGGGCACTGTGCCGGCGCGGCGGTGGGACGCCTCCCACACCACCGAGAAGAAGTACTCCCGCAGTGCGTCCACCCAGCGGGCCGTCTGTCCCGCTGTGCCGTACCGGCTGACCCTGAGCCGCAGGTCCCGCAGCCCGGCGGCCAGCGGGTCGTCCAGCAGCATGGGGGCTTCCGGGTTCTGCGCGATACGCAGCAGCCGGTGCAGCAGTCCTGCCAGATCGCCCGGCCGTCGGCCGAGTTCGCCCTCCTCGCAGTGCCCGTCGTCCACGCCGAAGAGCCAGAGAACGAAGTCCGCGAGGAGGGAGACGACTTCCTCTCGGCCCTCCGGCAGGATCCGGGCGGAGAAGGTGCCGATGTCCTGCACGACGAGTTTGCCGCGCAGCTCGTCGGACCCTATGCGAAACGTTTCCGCCCAGGCCGCTGTCTGTACGTCTATATCCGCATGGCGCGGATGGATCGCCGGTGGGATGGGAGAGAAGATCGGCGGAACTGCCAGCTCAGGCGTCACGTCTGCCTACCCTCCATGCCGGGTGCGACGCGTTGTCACTGTCGTAACACGCGCCACGGGCACCCCTTAGTGATCAACTATCACGCATCGTACTGAGCAGTGATGGCTGATCCAACAGGACAATCCCCCAGCTATCAGGCAGCGTCGTCGACATTGTTGGCTGGAACGGAACAGCGACCTCCACCAGGAGCTGCGGACAGGGCACCCCGGGGCCCTGCCGTGGCAGCTCAGCCCGGAGGCGGTGTGAGTCCGGCCTCCGGCGTGGTTACGACGCCTCCGGCTGCGCGGCGAGGGACTGCAGATAGCGCATCAGCGTCACCAGCACGTCGCGGCTGGAGGCGCGCTCGCGCGCGTCACAGCCGATGACCGGTACCTCCGCCGGCAGATCGAGGGCGCCACGCACATCGTCGAGGGAGTAACCCGGCGCATCGGGGAAGGAGTTGACGGCGACCACGAAGGGCACACCGCGCTCCTCCAGCCGCCCGATGACGTCGAAGCTCACCTCGAGCCGCCGGGTGTCGACCAGCACGACCGCGCCCAGCGCGCCCTCGAACAGGCCGCGCCACAGGAACCAGAAGCGCTCCTGACCCGGGGTGCCGAAGAGATACAGCACCAGTTCCTCGTTGATGCTGATGCGGCCGAAGTCCATGGCGACGGTCGTCGAGGTCTTGCGCTCCACGCCCTGGATGTCGTCGACCCCGACCCCGGCCTGGGTCATGGTCTCCTCGGTCGTCAGCGGTCTGATCTCGCTCACCGAGCCGACCAGGGTCGTCTTGCCGACGCCGAAGCCGCCCACGATGACCACCTTGACGGCGGCGGTGGCCGTCTCGGGCAGCACGTCCTCGCTCCGCGGCCCCACGGCCTGCTCAGAGCTTCTGAAGTCCATCGATCACTGCCTCAATCAAAGCGCGGTCGGGGAGTTGGGCGGCCTGGACCGGTGCGCGGGCAATCACCTGGTTGTCGGCCAGCAGATCGCTGAGCAGCACGGTGACAACACTCACCGGAAGGCTCAGATACGCGGAGAGCTCGGCCACCGAAAGCGGCGCCTGGCAGAGCCGGATGATCGCTGCGTGCTCGGGCTGGACACCGGGCCGGGGGCCCGACCTGGCGACGATCAGCGTGACCAGGTCGAGAGTGGTGGGCGCGGAGGAGCCGCTGCGGCCGCCGGTGATGACGTAGAGCCGCTCGGGACTGCTCTCTTCCCAGTCCCCGCCCGGGTTGCTCACGCGGTCTGTCCCTCGTGCCGCGGCGGCGTGCTGAGATGCTCTCCGATCCGTAGCACCAGATCGCGCATCCGGTGGCCCATCAGCCCGGCGTCGACACCCTCGTCGGCCAGCACGGCGAGATAGGCACCCGAGCCGGCCGCCATCAGGTAGAAGAAACCGCCGTTCATCTCGATGACGACGAGATGCATCTGCCCGTTGCTGTGCGGGAGTTCGCTCGCGACGGCACCCGCAAGGCTCTGCAGTCCGGCGCACGCGGCCGCCAGCCGGTCGGCGGTGTCGGTGTCCGCCCCGTACTGGGCCATGCGCAGTCCGTCCGCGGACAGCACGACCACGTTCCTGGTCTGGGGTACACCCTCGGCCAGGTCCTTGAGCATCCAGTCCATGTTGGTCTGGTTGGACTGCTGCTGAATCATGGCTGCGTGTTCCCCTTGCTCGTCTGGGTGGGCTCACCGGACAGCCCGCTCTGGAAGGCGGACAGCCACATGCCCGGCTGTACCGGGGGTGAGTGCTCCGGCTCGGGTGCGGCGGCGGTGTCGGCGGCGGCCGGTGCGGTGACGCGGGCCTTGCGGCGCCGCTGCGGCAGACCTGTCATGGTCCGTTCGGTCACGATCGGGACCTCGTCGTCTGCTGTCATGGGTCCGGTGACCGGCCTGGGCAGCCGCTCCTCGAGGGGCCGGTCGGCCGGGCGGGGGCCGGAGGCGGTGCCGATGCCGTGCGCGAGGCCGGTCGCCGAAGCGGCCGTGGTGATCAGTTCCTGCGGGACGACGAGGACGGCGCGCACACCGCCGTACGCCGAGGAGCGCAGCGAGACCTGGAAGCCGTACACCTGCGCCAGTCGGCCGACCACGGCGAGGCCGAGGCGGGGGGTCTCGCCCAGGTCGTTGACGTCGATGCCCTGCTGGGCCTGGCGGAGCATGCGCTCGGCCCGCTTGCGGGCCTCCTCGCTCATGCTCACGCCGCCGTCCTCGATCTCGATGGCGATGCCCGACTGCACATCGACGGCGGTGAGATGGACCCTGGTCTGCGGCGGCGAGTAGCGGGTGGCGTTGTCGAGCAGCTCGGCGAGCGCGTGGATCAGCGGCTCGACGGCGGTGCCGACGACGGCGACCTCGGAGACCGAGTGCAGCTCCACCCGCTGGTAGTCGATGATCCGCGACATCGCGCCGCGCATCACGCTGTAGAGCGGTACGGCCTTGCTCCATTGGCGGCCGGGCCGCGCGCCGCCGAGTACGGCGATCGAGTCGGCGAGCCGGCCGATCAGCGCGGTGCCGTGGTCGATGCGGAGCAGATCGCCGAAGACGTCCGGAGCCTTGCCGTGCCGGTCCTCCATCTCACGGAGTTCCTGGGCCTGTTGGTGCACGATGGCCTGAACTCGACGGGCGATGTTCACGAAGGCGCGCTGCGCGGACTCACGCAGGTCCTCCTCGGCGACGACGGCGTCGAGCACCGAGCGCAGCACCGCCCGGTGCTCGACCGGTGCGTCGAGCGCGTCCAGTACGTCCTCGGGGAACTCGCCCTTGCGCAGCTGCTCCACCACCTGGGGCAGCAGCTCGCCGGCGAGGCGTGAGGTCTCGGCCTGCTGCCGCGAGAGCGCAGCCTCCCGCTCCGCGAGTCTGCCGTGGAGCTCCTCGATCACCCTGCCGCGGCGTGCGGCCTCGGCGCAGGCGACGGCGACCGCGACGACCGCCGCGACACCGATCCAGAGCACGGTGGTGCGGGCCGACGCGGAAACCAGGGAGACGGCTGCGGCCGCGGCCGCAACGGTCACGGCGACGGGTAGCAGCCACCCGAAGCTGGCCAGGGGCCGCGGATTTCCGGTCGACGTTCCCTGTCGAACCATCAGCATCCTCAGAATCGAACGAGAAAGATCATATGACGACGGGCACGGAGCATATCGGCGTCGGAGAACGGAGGTTGACGGGGGGTCACTAAATTGGCGGGAAGTTCGCGCCCTGGAAACACGAGGGCGCCCCGGTCCGTACGGACCGGGGCGCCCCTTCTGTGCTGTTACGGCAACGGCAGCGGCTACTACTGCGCAGCCGCGGCGTCCACCGCCTGCGCCTTCAGTGCCCGTTCGACACCCGCGCGCGATTCCGAAATCAGCCGCCGCAGCGCCGCATTCGGCTCCGCCGAGTCCAGCCAGGCGTCCGTCGCGTCCAGCGTGTCCTGCGAGACCTGGAGCGAGGGGTACAGCCCGACCGCGATCTGCTGGGCGATCTCATGGCTGCGGGACTCCCACACGCCCTTGACCGCCGCGAAGAACTTCTCCGTGTACGGGGCGAGCAGCTCGCGCTGATCGGTCTGGACGAAGCCCGCGATGACCGCCTCCTGAATGGCGTTCGGCAGCTTGTCGGACTCGACGACCGAGGCCCAGGCCTCCGCCTTCGCCTCCGCCGTCGGCCGGGCTGCGCGCGCCGTGGTCGCGTGGCGCTCGCCCGCCGCCGTCTTGTCCCGCTCGTACTCCGCCGCGATCTCCTCCTCGTCGAGCACTCCGACCGCCGCAAGCCGCTCCACGAACGCCCACCGCAGCTCGGTGTCCACGGCCAGGCCCTCGATGGACTCCGTGCCGTCGAGCAGCGCCTGCAGCAGGTCGAGCTGCTGCGGCGTCCGCGCGGTCGCGGCGAAGGCGCGGGCCCAGGCCAGCTGGTGGTCGCTGCCCGGTTCGGCCGCGCGCAGATGCGCCAGCGTCGCCTCGGTCCACTGCGTCAGACCCGTCTCGCGCCACTGCGGTGCCGCGTACAGATCGATCGCCAGCTTCACCTGGCGGTGCAGCGACTGCACGACGCCGATGTCCGACTCCTTGCCGATGCCGGAGAGGACCAGGGACAGATAGTCCCGCGCGGCCAGCTCGCCGTCGCGCGTCATGTCCCAGGCGGAGGCCCAGCACAGCGCCCGCGGCAGCGACTCGGTGAAGTCACCGAGGTGCTCGGTCACGACCCGCAGCGACTCCTCGTCGAGCCGGACCTTTGCATACGTAAGGTCGTCGTCGTTGAGCAGGATCACCGCGGGACGGCGGGTGTTCTGCGGGAACGGCACATCCGTGCGCTCGCCGTCCACGTCCAGCTCGATCCGGTTCGTACGGACCAGCTTGCCGTTCTCGTCGAGGTCGTAGCAGCCGATCGCGATCCGGTGCGGGCGCAGGGTCGGCTCGCCCTTCGCGCCTGCGGGCAGGGCCGGTGCCTCCTGGCGTACGGAGAAGGACGTGACGTACCCCTCCTCGGAGATCTCGATCTCCGGGCGCAGGATGTTGATGCCCGCCGTCTGCAGCCACTGCTGCGACCAGGTCTTCAGATCACGGCCGGAGGTCTCCTCCAGCGCGCCCAGCAGATCGGACAGCTGGGTGTTGCCGTACGCGTGCGCCTTGAAGTACGCCTGGACACCCTGGAAGAACTCGTCCATGCCGACGTACGCGACGAGCTGCTTCAGCACCGACGCGCCCTTGGCGTACGTGATGCCGTCGAAGTTCACGAGAACGTCGTCGAGGTCGCGGATTTCGGCCATGATCGGGTGGGTCGACGGCAGCTGGTCCTGCCGGTACGCCCAGGTCTTCATGGAGTTCGCGAACGTCGTCCAGGCGTGCGGCCACTTCGAGCCCGGCGCGTACGCCTGGCAGGCGATCGAGGTGTACGTCGCGAACGACTCGTTCAGCCACAGGTCGTTCCACCACTCCATGGTGACCAGGTCACCGAACCACATGTGGGCCAGCTCGTGCAGGATCGTCTCCGCACGCACCTCGTACGCCGCGTCCGTCACCTTCGAGCGGAAGATGTACTGGTCGCGGATGGTCACCGCGCCCGCGTTCTCCATCGCGCCCGCGTTGAACTCCGGCACGAAGAGCTGGTCGTACTTTGCGAAGGGGTAGGCGTAGTCGAACTTCTCCTGGAACCAGTCGAAGCCCTGCCGCGTGACTTCGAAGATCGCGTCGGAGTCCAGGAACTCGGCGAGCGAGGGGCGGCAGTACACACCGAGCGGAACGGACTGGCCGTCCTTCTCGTAGCTGCTGTGGACCGAGTGGTACGGACCGACGATCAGCGCCGTGATGTACGTGGAGATCCGCGGCGTCGGCTCGAAGCGCCAGACATTGTCCTTGGGCTCCGCCCCCTCCGCCTGCTGCAGCGGGGAGTTCGAGACGACCGTCCAGCCCTCGGGGGCCTTCACGGTGAACTGGAACGTCGCCTTCAGGTCCGGCTGCTCGAACGAGGCGAAGACGCGGCGCGCGTCCGGCACCTCGAACTGCGTGTAGAGGTATGTCTGCTGGTCCACCGGGTCGACGAAGCGGTGCAGCCCTTCACCGGTGTTGGTGTACCCGCAGTCCGCGACCACCGTCAGCTCGTTCGGGCCCGCGTACAGATGCGGCAGCGCGATCCGCGAGTCCCGGAAAACGGCGGCGACATCCAGCGCCTTGCCGTTCAGTACGACCTGGTGGACGGCCGGGGCGACCAGGTCGATGAAGGTCTCCGCACCGTCCTCGGCGGACTCGAAGCGCACGGTGGTCACGGACCGGAAGGTGCCGTCCTCCTGCGCCGAGCTCAGGTCGAGGTCGATCTCGTACGAGTCGACGGTCAGCAGGCGGGCCCGCTGTTGCGCCTCTTCGCGGGTCAGATTCGTGCCAGGCACGCTGTCATCTCCTCGGTTCGTGACGTTTGTGGCCATCCTTCCACGGGGCGAGGTGCGGCTGCCCGCCTTAATGCGGGTGCCGTGGGGCGCGGTTCGGCGCAGTGCGGCGGAGCCGGGGCCCCGCCCCGGACTCCGCGCCTCAATCGCCGGCGGGGCTGAAAGATTCAGCCCCGCCGGCGATTGAGGACACGACCGCTACGCGCGCAGCTCCGCCGCGACCAGCTCCGCGATCTGCACCGCGTTCAGCGCCGCGCCCTTGCGGAGGTTGTCGTTGGAGAGGAACAGCGCGAGGCCGTTCTCCACGGTCTCGTCGTTGCGGATGCGGCCCACGTACGAGGCGTCCTTGCCGGCCGCCTGGAGCGGGGTCGGGATCTCGGAGAGCTCGACGCCGGGGGCGTCCTTCAGCAGCTCGTACGCGCGCTCCACGCTGATCGGGCGCTCGAAGCGGGCGTTGACCTGCAGCGAGTGGCCGGAGAAGACCGGGACGCGCACACAGGTGCCGGAGACCTTGAGCTCGGGGATCTCCAGGATCTTGCGGGACTCGTTGCGGAGCTTCTGCTCCTCGTCGGTCTCGAAGGAGCCGTCGTCGACGAGGTTGCCCGCCAGCGGCAGGACGTTGAAGGCGATGGGGCGCTTGTAGACGCCGGGCTCGGGGAAGTCGACCGCGCCGCCGTCGAAGGTCAGCTGGTCGGCGGCCTCGGAGACCTGGCAGGCCTGCGCGTGCAGCTCGGCGACACCGGCCAGACCCGAGCCGGACACGGCCTGGTAGGTGGTGGCGACCATCGCGCTGAGACCGGCCTCCTCGTGCAGCGGGCGCAGCACCGGCATCGCTGCCATCGTCGTGCAGTTCGGGTTGGCGATGATGCCCTTGGGCCGGTTCTTGATCGCGTGCGCGTTGACCTCGGAGACGACCAGCGGCACCTGGGGGTCACGGCGCCAGGCCGAGGAGTTGTCGATCACGACGGCGCCCTGCGAGGCGACCTTCTCGGCGAGCGCCTTGGAGGTCGCGCCACCGGCCGAGAAGAGCACGATGTCCAGACCGGAGTAGTCGGCGGCGGTCGCGTCCTCGACGGTGATCTCCTGGCCCTCCCACTCGAGGGTGGATCCGGCCGACCGGGCGGAGGCGAACAGACGAAGCTCGTCGATCGGGAACTTTCGCTCGGCGAGGATCTTGCGCATGACTCCGCCGACCTGACCGGTGGCTCCGACGATTCCGACCCTCACGGTGACTCCTTCTGTCTGTGCGTACGACGCGGGCAGCCTGCCCATGATGCGTATGACCTGGGTCCTCTTGTCCAATCCATTGTCCGGGCTTCGGGATGTGTGAGACAGGACATGCCGACGGGGCGGGTGCTCCGAAGAGCGCCCGCCCCGCCGTCGTACGGCTCGCGCCGTCACATCACACCGTTACGGAGTGACCTTCTCGATCACCACGCTGCCGGCGCCCGCGGACGTGCCGTGGGCATTCAGCAGCTGCACCTCGCCGAAGAACTGACGTCCCTCGGGAGCCGGGCCGCCCACCAGAACCTCGGCGCTGACCTGCGCCGACGCTCCATTGGCGAGCTTGACCGGCTTCGCCGAGTCGACCTTGACCGAGCCGAGCGAGGGCGAGAAGAACACATCGCGGTAGTTGTACTCGGTGGTCCCGGCCGGGACGGAGTAGCCGTCGACCACGATGGTGTAGGTGCCGGCGGCCGGCTTGAGCAGGCTCACCGCCTCCTCCGAGTCGCCGTCCGCCGACTGTCCGACCTGGACACCGTTCAGCAGGACGGTCAGGTCCAGGTCGGCGCCGGTGTCGGAGACCCCGCCGATGGCGACATCGAGACGCTCGACGCCCTCACCGATGGTGACGGTCGACTCCTGCGACTCACCGTTCTTGATGGACGGACGGGCGACCTTGGCCGAGCCCAGCGAACCGCCCGCGAGCTTGCCGTCGATCGCGGCGAAGCCGTTGGTGACCTTCCACTCGACAGGGGCCGGCGTACCGGCCTTCGCCTCGGGGAGCGTCTTGACGGCCGGGTCGAAGGACGCGCCAAGCAGGCTGACGTCCAGCTTGTACGGGTTGTCGAGCAGCGGAGACGTACGCCGCGACTCGACCTCGATCTCCCAGACGCCCGGGGTCGGCTCGGGGTACGAGCGCAAGTCCGGACGGCAGGTGTTCGCCGGATTGTTGTAATTGGGGTAGCAGAAGATCGTCGAGCTGTCCTCGACTCCCACGCCGTACGGGTGGATGCCGATGAACCGGGTCTGGCTGTTCGCGGCCAGACCGCCGAGCGCGACCTCGAGGTTCTTCGCGCCCTCGGGCACCGTGATGAAGTACGACTTGTGGCTGTTGCGCTGCACCGAGCCGGACGCCGAGAAGGTGTACGCAGGCTTCGCGAGCTCCTTGGAGACGACCACGGTCGCCATGATCTGCTTGTCCACGCCCTCGGTACGCGGGTCGTCCGCCTCCAGGATCGCGCTGTGCAGACCGGCCGCCTTGGGCCTGGCCTCGACCTTGACGGTGACCGGGGTGTTCAGCGGCAGCGTGACCGCGCCGCTTCCGGGCAGGTCGAAGGTGCCGTCGTTGTACTTCCAGTCCAGTTCGTGCCGCACGGGGCGGTCCGGGCCGGTCGTCCGCGTGATGACGACGTCGTAGGACTTCTTCTGGCCGGCCTTCAGGCCGCCCTCGCGGTCGTAGAGACCGGTGCCGAAGCCGGGGGTCTTCAGCGCGAAGTCGATCGCGGTGTCGACCGGGGCCTTGACGCTGTACTCATGGGCGGTGGCGCCGTCCTCGATGGCGTCCCATGCGTCCACGATGTTGATCAGGCCGGAGCCCTGCTCATGCGCCTGCACTCCGGGGATACGGTGCGCGGTGCTGGTCAGCGCCGTGCGCAGCTTCGCCGGGGTCAGCTCGATGTGCCGCTGCTTTGCGGCCGAGAGCAGCAGTGCGCTCGCGCCCGCGGCCTGCGGCGAGGACATCGAGGTGCCCTGCAGCATGGAGTAGCCGGCCGGGAGCTGGTAGCCCGCCTCCGTGACCGGGCTGCCGGGCAGCCAGGTCTGGGTGGTGTTGATGGAGGCACCGGGCGCGGTGATGATCGGCGCGAAGCCGCCGTCCTCACGCGGTCCGCGCGAGGAGAAGGGGAGCATGGCGTACTTCTTCGTCACCGCGGAGCCGTAGTTGGCGGCCCAGGTCTCCTTGGAGATGGCGGCGCCGACGGAGATGACCTTGTCGGCGAGGCCCGGGTCGCCGATGGTGTTGGTGCCCGGACCCTCGTTGCCGGCCGAGATGACCAGCTGGACGCCGTAGGTGTCGATGAGGCGGGTGTAGAGCTCCGCGCGGGCGTTGTTGCCGTCGTTCAGCGCGGGCAGACCGCCGATGGACATGTTGATGATGTCCACGCCGCGGTTGATGACCAGGTCGGCCATGCCCTCGGTGAGCGCGACGTTGGTGCAGCCGCCGCTCCAGGTGCAGGCGCGCGAGGAGACCAGCTTGGCGCCGGGGGCGGCGCCGTTCATCTTGCCGCCGAAGAGGCTGTTGGCGGCGGTGATGCCGGCGACGTGCGTGCCGTGCTCGGACTCGATGACGCCGATGTTGACGTAGTCGGCCTTGGCGCCCGCGGCGTTGTAGACGACGTCCTTGCGGACCTCGATGACGAACGGGATCCGCTCGACGACGTCGGTCGCCGGGTTGTCCTTGCCGAAGTAGCCGATCTGGAAGCCGTTCTTGTACGGCTTCATCACGGTGTCGTTCGAGAAGTTCCCGTCGTTGTCGAGGTCGACCGTGGCGGTGCGGGTGCCCGGGTCGTACAGCACGCCCCAGACGTCGGTCGTGTCGCCGTCCCGGTTGAGGTCACCGGCCATGTCGCCACCCTTGGTGGCGGCCTCGGAGAAGAGGCTGAACTTGTACGCGCCCGCCGGGGCGGAGTACGTACGGCCGTTGACGGCGAACGTCGGGCCACTCACATCGAGGGACATCCGGCGCCACGTGGCGTCGCCGTCGGCCACCGGGTCGGTCGCGGTCACCCAGTCGACGATCTTGCGCTCGCCGGTGGTGGTCTTCTGCAGCGCCGGGTGGCCGAGGTCGACACCGGAGTCGAGGATGCCGATGGTCACGCCGCGGCCGTCGGCCTTGGGGTGCTCCTTGACGAAGTCCACCGCGCCCGTCTCGAAGGACGGGTTGTACGGGTTCTTCGCCGGGGTGCCCTTGCCGGGCGCCGGGTACGTACCGGCCTGCGTAGCCGCGGTGCCCGCGGCCTTGGTGGCGTCTGCCGCCGGGGTCGGGTCGTCCAGCTTGACCTCGTGCTTGAGGTCGATGCCGTGGACGCTGGAGAGCTTGGCGGCCGCCTTCAGCGCGGCCTCCGCCTTGGCGGTGGGAAGGGTGGCCCGTACGTAACCGAGCTGGTCGAACGTCCTGCCCACGACGGCGCCCTGGACGGCGTCCAGCTGCCCGACGACCTGCTCGGTCGCGCCGGGTGCGGTGGCGACCATCACGGTGACGCTCTTCTCGCCCTTGGCCTCGGCCTCGGCGAGAAGTTCGGCGTCGGCCGAACCGAGCTTGTCGGAGGAGGACTTGGCCTTGACACCGGAGGTGCCGGCCGGATCGTCGGCAGGCGCGGCCGAGAAGGCAGGTGCGGCGCCCGCGGCGATCAGTGCGGTCACGAGCGACGCGGCGGCCGCTATACGGGCCACGCGTCTGTGACCTGGTACGGAGCGCCCTGGAATGGAGCTCTGGGATTCGGGGGTCATCAGCATCCCTGTATGTGAAAGGTAGGGTCCGGAATTCGGTGCCGGATGACCGCTCAGCCTTTCGTAAGTGACAGGGGTTTGTGGAGGGTTGGCAGAGACGGGACTCGGTCATGGCGCAGATCCGCCACTGCGGCGGATACGCCATGCAGGACAATTGGGTGCTTCTCCGGCCGGGACCCGTGGTGGGGACGCGGGGTTGGAACCTGCGGGCGGGACCTGCGGCCGGTACCCGTGGTCAGGGCACTCGGCCGGGACCTGCCGCCGGGACCTGCCGCCGGGACCCGCGGGCGGCGGCCTCAGTCCTCGTGGGTGCGGGCGTAGTGCCGCGATGCCTTCGCGCGGTTGCCGCACACCGCCATGGAGCACCAGCGGCGCGTGCCGTTCCGTGACGTGTCGAAGAAGTGCAGGATGCACGCCTCATGTGCGCAGCCGCGGATCCGGTCGGGCGCGGTGCGCAGCAGATCGAGATGGCCGCGAGCGGCGGTCCAGCCGGGACCCCAGGCCGGGTCCGCGAATTCCGCCTCCTCGCCGGGACCGTCCGCGGTGAGTTTGGCGCGGATGCGCCCATGGCCGAGCACCTCGTCGACGCGGGCGGCCGCGGCCGGGTCGCCGGGGCTGTCGACGAGGGCGGCGAGCGCGTCGCGGGCAGTCACCGTCCGCTCCAGGGTGGCGGCGTCCGCGGTGAACCGTTCCGCGAGGCCGTTGGCCGTAAGCCAGATGCGCAGCCCGTCGACCCCGGTCAGCAGGTCCTGGCGTACGCCGTCCCGCATCCACCGGGTGTTGAGCAGGTCGAGGGAGACCGGCTCGCCGGTGAGCGGCCGCGGATCGGACATGGCGGGCATCCCTGGGCTCCTCCCGTAGCTAACCCTTCAAGAGTACGTGACCGGTTGACCCGCTCGATTCTAACCTCTAAAGTCGAATTAAGTGGTTAGCTCATATCGACTTCCGGAAGGTGTGCCATGACGGCGACCAGCGCTCTGCGTACCGGCCATATCGGCCTCAATGTCACCGATCTCGACCGTTCGCTCCCCTTCTACGGGGATGCCCTCGGCTTCGACGTACTCGGGCAGGGCAGGGACGAAGGCCGCCGCTTCGCCTTCCTCGGCCGGGACGGGCAGCTCGTCCTCACGCTCTGGCAGCAGGCGGACGGGGCGTACGCGCCCGCGCTCGCCGGGCTGCACCACCTCGCCTTCGAGGCCGAATCCATCGAGCAGGTCCGCGCGGCGGAGGCGCGGCTGAAGACGCTCGGCGTCGACTTCGCCCACGAGGGCGTGGTCGCCCACGGTGAGGGCGCGGCCTCCGGCGGGATCTTCTTCCACGACCCGGACGGCACCCGTCTCGAGATCTACGCGCCCTCGGGCGCCGAGGGCGCTCCCGTACCGACCGCGGCGGCGCCCACCTGCGGTTTCTTCTAAGGGAGTTGGCCACCGTGGACTCGTACCAGGAGCCGTACCACCATGGTTCGCTCGCCGTGCAGCGGCGCGTCGGCGTATCCGACCAGGCCGCGCACGTAGGCCGCTCCATCGGCGACGGCATCAAGCCGGTCGCCGCCGCCTTCCTGGGCCTCCAGCCCATGCTGGTGCTCGGCGCGGCGGACGCGGCGGGCCGGATGTGGGCCTCGCTGCTCACCGGCCCGCCCGGTTTCGTACGGGCCACGGGGGCGCACTCCATCTCGGTCGCCGGCGGCGTCCACCAGGGCGACCCACTCGCCGGCGCCCTCGCCGCGGGCCCCCTGTCCGTCGGCACGATCGCACTCGACCCGCGCACCCGTCGCCGGATGCGGCTGGACGGTACGGCCCGCCCGTCTGCGCGCGGCCTTGCGATCGAGGCCGAGCGGGTCTTCGCCAACTGCCCGAAGTATCTGCAGAAGCGGGAGCTGTACGCAGCCGGTCCGGACGGGGGGGACCTGGCCGGCGACGTCCGGCGCGGCGGACACCTCACCTCTGACCAGGAGGAGTTCGTTCGCGCCGCCGACACCTTCTTCATCGCCACCGGCACGCCGGAAGGCGTCGACGCCAGCCATCGCGGTGGCAACCCCGGCTTTGTGCAGGTCACCTCGCCCACGACGCTGAGCTGGCAGGACTATCCGGGCAATGCGATGTTCCTGACGCTGGGCAACCTCGAGAGGGACCCCCGCGCCGGGCTGCTCTTCCTCGACTGGAGCACCGGCACCACGCTCCAGCTCGCCGGTACCGCGCACACCGACTACTCCGATGCGGGCCGCACCACCCGGTTCACCGTCGAACAGGTCGTCGAGACCGAGGCGGCCAGCCCGCTGCGCTGGTCCGCCCCCGAGTACTCGCCCGCCAATCCGCCCGTCTGACCCGCCCGTCTGAAACCCGCCCGCCTGCGACCCGCCCGTCCGAAACCTGCCCGTCCGAAGTCCGTCGGCGTCCGTACCTCTACCCTCACCGCATGAACAGGCAGTTGCGGAACAGGGAGTTGCGAGTTGCGGCCTACGCCGTGTGCGTACGGGAGGAACAGATCCTGCTCGCCCGCTGGGTGGCCCGCGACGGCGTCAAGAAGTGGACGCTGCCCGGCGGCGGCATGGACCACGGGGAGGACCCGCTCGAGACGGTCGTCCGCGAGGTCGAGGAGGAGACGGGGTACGCGTCCGAAATGACCGCGCTGCTCGGCATCGACACCATCCGCCGCCAGTACCCGCGCAAGCTCGGTGCGTTCGCCGACTTCCAGGGGTTGCGCATCGTCTACGAGGGCCGGATCGCCGGCGGGGAGCTGCGCCATGAGACGGACGGGTCCACGGACCTCGCCGCGTGGCATCCGCTGGACGCGGTGACAGGTCTGGAGCGGGTCGAACTTGTCGACATCGGACTTGCGTTGTGGCGTTCGCGGCCCCCGGTGGGCCGGATCGCCGGAAAAGGCTGATAGCCGCTCAACTCTTCCACCCCGGGCAACGCCGCACGCTCCGGCCGAGTCCCCTCAGCCGACCGCAGCCGTAAAGCGGTCGAAGAGCAGTGGAAGCGCAGCGGAAGACAGGGGACTGGCATGTCATTGCGTACGGTACGTACGGTCCGAGCGGCGTTGACGGGAGCGGTGGCGGTGGCGGCCCTGGCCGCTGCCGCCCTGGTGAACCCCGCCGCCGCGGACAGCGGGACGGACGAGACAGGCGGGACCCACCGCAGCACCCAGCGGGCGATCGAGGCCGCCGTCCGCGACGGAGTGCCCGGAGTCGTCGCCCAGGCGCGCGACAGCGACGGCACCTGGAGCGGCACGGCCGGCGTGGCGAACCTGCGGACCGGGCGCGAGCGTCTGCCGCAGGACCGCTTCCGCGTCGGGTCCATCACCAAGACCTTCGTCGCCACGGTCGTGCTTCAGCTGGAGGCCGAAGGCAGACTGAGCCTGGACGACACCGTGGAGCAGTGGCTCCCCGGTGTGGTGCGCGGCAACGGCCACGACGGGCGCAGGATCACTCTGAGACAACTTCTCAACCACACCAGCGGGATCTACAACTACACAGACGACCCGGGCTTCCTGGAGAAGGTCTTCGGCGACGGCTTCTTCCAGCACCGCTACGACACATGGACGCCGCGGCAGCTGGTGGGGCTCGCGATGGGCCACCGACCCGAGTTCACCCCCGGCACGGCCTGGAAGTACTCCAACACCAACTTCATCCTCGCCGGAATGGTCGTCGAACGGGCGACGGGACGTCCGTACGGATCCGAGATCGAGCGCCGGATCCTGCGTCCGCTCCAGCTGCGCGCCACCTCCGTGCCAGGGACCGAGGCCCGGATGCCGCGCCCCAGCGGTCGGGCCTATTCGAAGCTGTCCGAGGACCCGAAGGCGAAGATCCATGACGTGACCGAACTGAATCCGTCGGCCGCCGGGTCGGCGGGCGAGATGGTCTCCGACTCCGCCGATCTGCAACGTTTCTACCGGGCGTTGCTGAAGGGCGAGTTGCTGCCGAAGCGGCAACTGCGGGAGATGACCACGACCGTCCCGACGGACCCGAAGGAGCCGTACAACCGCTACGGTCTCGGCCTGATGCGGCACACGACGAGCTGTGGCACCGAGGTCTGGGGCCACGGAGGCGGAATTCACGGTTCCGCGTCCGAGGCGCTCATCACCCGGGACGGGAGCCACTCGCTGGCGCTGAACTTCAACGGCGACTGGGCGGGGGACAGCGAGGCGGTCGTCGAGGCGGAGTTCTGTGGCTGACGAGGTTTGCGGCTCACCGCGGCAGCACGACCACATACGCGGCCGGGTCGCGGTCGGTCGCCGCCATCAGCGCCGTACGGACCACGGTCGCCTGCTGCTCCAGTGACTCCCGCAGCTTCTTCGGCGTGATGTGTACGACGGTGATGCCGAGCCGCTCCAGATGCTCACGCTTGCGGGCGTACTCCGTCCACAGCGCGTCCTCGTCGTGGCGGGGCGCGCGGGTGTCGAGTTCGACGGCGACGGCCTGCTCGGGCCAGTAGGCATCGATGCCGCCGAGGTGGGGGCCGCCGGGGAGGCGCAGGTCGACGTTCCAGACGGGGTCGGGGAGTCCGCCGGTGCGCACCAGCTCGTACAGCCGGTCCTCGGCGAGCGCCCGCCCCTCGGCGAGCAGTGAGTCGACGGCGTCCACCACATGGGGCCGGTTCAGCAGCCGCGCACGGTTCAACTCCTTGACGACGGCGGCGGGTTCGCAATGCCCACCGCGCACCGCCTCGGTGAGCAGCCGGCGTACGGCCTTGGCGTCCGGAAGCTCCGCGACGGCGTCCGCGAGGGCGCGCGGCACAGGTGCGACGGGCAGACCGGTGATCACTTCCGGTCGCGGCAGGGCGTGCGCCCGGACCAGCCGGGCGCATCCGGTCGACCGCAGCCGCCGGGTGCGGGGCACGAGGACGTCGATCCGCTCGAGCGAGAGCAGCGGCGGAGCGGCCGCGAATCCGCGCAGGGCGAGTGCGGCGAGCCCGGTGATCATGGCCTCGCCGTACCGGAGCGCGTCGTCGGTCTTGTCCGGCCCGGCCTGTGCGGGCAAGACCGGCCGCCCGGCGTACAGCAGTGCGCCGTGCAGCCGCTCCTCGCTGGTCGGCGGACCGGGGTGCAGGAGGTACACACCGGGCAGCAGCAACTGCCAGGGCCCGCCGGGCCGGCACTGGGCGGTGGTCCGGGCGGCCGAGACGCCGTGGGCGCGCAGCTGCGCGACGGACAGCACGCGCCGCTGCACGTCGGCGAGGTGGCTCAGGGGGAGGGGGGAAAGCGGGGTGTTGTGTTTCATGTCCGGGAGACTCCCGCGCTGGGACGGCCCGCTAACCGCTGTTACAAGCTCGTCGACAAATCCGGACAAGCCCGTCCTAAAGTACGGGCGTTCGACTGCCGAAAAGAGCCACTTCATACCGAGCGCGCCCCGCCGCCCGCCTGCCGCCTGGCCCGCACGGCCGGACAGGATGACCCCGGGACATGGCCAGGGAGGAACGTCCGGCAGTGCAGCCAGTGCGCTGCCCGGCTGCCCGAGGGCAGCAGGCGGTCGCGCCGGTACTGCTCGGCGGCCTGCCGAGTCGGACGATGCTGCGAAGGCGGCGGTCGCCCGCGTTCTGGCAGACCGAAGCTACTCAGCGCAGTACGGCCGCCAGCAGGTCGGCGCCCAGCGCCGTCAGAGCGGGCAGATTGAGGGTGTGACGGACGTAACGACCGTCCCGCCGGGCCGTGAGCAGGCCCGCTCGGCGCAGGACGGCGAGGTGGCGGGAGACCTCCGGGGGTGAAAGTTCCCAGGCGTGGGCCAGCTCGCTGGTGGTGTGCGGGCCGCGGGCCAGGGTGCGCAGCAGCCGCAGCCGTACCGGATGTGCGAGTGCCTCCAGCCGTAGTGTGACCGTTTCCAGCGATACCGGCTCTGAGGGACTCGGCTCGGCCACGGGGTACTGCACCACCGGCTGCCACCCGGGCGCGTGGACCGCCACCAGGTGCGGGCGGCCGAAGACGCTGGGGATGAAGGTGACCCCGGTGCCGTGGGCGGCGGTCGCCTTGTCCTGCACCTTGTCCACGATGATGCAGTCTCCGTCCGGTGCCAGGGTGACTGCGGCGGAGACCGATGCGAGTGCCGACCCGATGCCCTGGCGCTTCAACAGGTCGTTCTTCAGGCGCAGGTCGGTGGCGAGCTGCACGGCGACGCCCGCCCAGGCGGCGTCGAAGAAGGCCTCGGCGCACTGTTCGAGGGTGTGGCGCACCCGCGCCCGCACAACGCCCGGGTCCGCGAGCAGCCGTTCCGCGAAGGCCTCTTGCAGCGCGCCGCGGGCCTGGGCGAGGTCCAGGGCCCGCTCGCGCGCAGCCGCGTCGGTCAGCGGCGACGGCGCAGCGAAGTGGACCCGGCTGCTGCCGCACGTGGTGACGAGCGCGGCGGTCACATACGTTTCGTCGTCGATCCGGTCCACGTCGTCCAACTCCTCGGCGAGGGTCGGCCGAGGTCGGGCGGGGAGCAGGAAGTCGGCTTGTGAGGAACGCCAGAGGAACTCGGCCTCCCGCAACCGCTCGGCCAGCTCCGGTCGCAGCCCGGCCCAGACATCGCCGGCCCAGCCGGCGAGCTGCGGATGATGCCCGGGTTCGGCCAGCACGTGCAGCATCGCGGTCAGCTCGGCCAGCGGGGAGGCGGCGAACCGCAGTCGCTCGGACGGCAGGCCGCTGATGTCGATCCTCAACGTCATCCCCTCAGCATCCCTGACCGGATGGCCGGCGACGGCGTCGGTTGACGGTGTCCGTCAACCGACGTAGCAAGCCAAGCGGCCGTACGCACCGTTGACGCCATGGCAACCACCACCAAGATCCAGCCCCGCGCTCTCGTCCGTGCCTCCGGAGGCCCCCGCTATGCCGTCGCCCTGGCCGTGGACGCGCTCGGCACCGGCCTGCTGCGGCCCTTTCTGCTGCTCTACGGGGTGACGGTGCTGAGGCTGACCGCGCCGGCCACCGGCATCGCCATGACGGTCGGCGTCGTCGTGGGTCTGGTGTGCATGCCCGCGGTGGGCCGATGGCTGGACCGGGGCGCACGCAGCACGGTCGTGGCAGCGTCGATGCTGGTGCGGGTGCTGGGCGTGGCACTGCTGCTGGCCACCCCCGCGGGGCACGTCTGGATGTTCGCGACGGCGGCGCTCTTCCTCGGCATCGGCAACCAGGCATGGCCGGCCGCCCACGCAGCTCTCGTGGCCACGGTCGCCCACGGCCGGGAACGCGACACCGCTCTCGCGGGAGGCCGCGCCCTGCGCAACGCCGGCCTGGGCGTGGGCGCGCTCCTCGCCACCGCATGCCTGGCGGGCGGCACCACCGCGTTGCAGGCGCTGGCAGCCGTCACCGGGCTCGCCTATCTCACTGCGGCGGCCTTGGCGTGGTCGGTCCACCTGCACGCGCATCCGGCCGCTGCCCCGGCCAAGGACACGGCCGACGGGCCCGCACCTCGGATGCGCGGGCTGCTGGCCGCCAACGTGGTCTACGTCTTCTGCCTCAACGTCCCCGAAATCGCGCTCCCTCTGGTCCTGGTGACACAGTTGCACGCATCCCCGGTGTGGTCGGCAGCCATCTTCGTGGCCAACACGGTGCTGGTGGTCACCCTGCAGGTTCCGGTCACCGTCCTGATGTCCCGCTTCTCCCGGCGGACCGTGCTGGCTCTCGCCGGCGTGGTACTCACCGCGTCCTACCTCGGCTTCCTCGCAGCCACCTCACTGGGACACGGCTGGGGTGCCCCGGCCGTCGCCGCGGTGTCCGTGGTCTGCACCATCGGCGAGATCATCTATGCCGGCAGCGCCACCGCGCTCGTCACCGCCCTCGCCCCGGCCCATGTCCTGGGACGCACCCTCGCCCGCTTCGAGCTCTCCACGGGCTTCGGCCTCGCCGTCTCCCCGGCGGTCATCACCGCTCTCGCACCCCACGGCCCGGCCGCCCTCTGGGGCAGCCTCGCCGCTGCGACGCTCCTCTCCGCCTCCGCCGTTGCCACCGAGAAGGATCAAGGAACGCGGCTCAGCGGTTGCTGCGGCCGGGCGGGAGCAGGCTCGTGAGCTCGGCAATCGCCTCTGGCGACGGTTTGAAGCAGCGGCGGACGTTCTCCGGCTTCTTGTGTCGGGACTTCGCCATCAGCATCGACAGGGACGCGCCCTGCTCGCCGAGGTGGGTCAGCGAGGAGAGGCGGTACTCGCGCGCGGGACGCACGCCAAGCCGGGGGCGACCGGCCCCGCAATCACGTGGCGGCGCGAAGCTGCCGCATCCCGCCAGGGGCCGTGGGGGCCTCGTCCCTCACGGCCCACCCGGGGATCCGGGGGGGCTTGCCCCGGGTTACGGGAAGGGGCGGGATGGGGGAGAAGACCCCTCAGGCACCCGCCCCCGCGCCCCCGTCGCACGCCTGTCCCCGCAGCGCCCTCGCCAGATCGTCCCGTGCCTCCAGCACCAGACGCCGCAGCGCCGGCGGCGCGCCCGCGTGGCCGTTCAGCCATGCGTCCGTCGCCGCCAGCGTCCCCTCGTCGTCCTGCAGGCCGGGGAACAGGCCCTTCACCACGTCCATGCCGATCTGGATGGACCGGTCCGCCCACACCCGCTCGATCGCCTCGAAGTACTTCGACGCGTACGGCGCCAGCAGCTCCCGCTGCCCCGCCTGCACAAAGCCCGAAATCGTCGCCTCCACCAGCGCGTTGGAGAGCGTGTCCGACTCGACGACCTGCGCCCACGCCTGGTCCTTCACCGCCGCCGACGGCCGTGCCGCCAGGCACCGCATCTGGTGGCGCTTGCCCGAGGCCGTGTCGTCGCGGGCCAGCTCGTCCGCGATGACCGACTCGTCCGCCACCCCGTGCGAGGCCAGCGGCTCCAGGAACGCCCAGCGCAGCTCCTGGTCCACCTCCAGGCCGTCGATCTTCGCCGTACCTTCCAGCAGGCCCCGCAGCAGCTGCAGATCGGCCGCCGACGTCGCCGCCGTCGCGAAGAACCGCGCCCACGTCAGCTGGTGCTGGCTGCCCGGCTCGGCCAGCCGCAGCTCGCGCAGCGCACCTTCCGCCAGCAGCCGCCCGCCCTGCTCGCGCCACTCGGGCGCCGCGTAGTGCTGGAGCGCCGAGCGCGCCCACGCGTGCAGCATCTGCAGCACACCGATGTCCGACTCGCGCCCCGCGAACCGCAGCACCAGATCGATGAAGTCCCGCGCCGGCATCAGCGCGTCCCGGGTCAGACTCCACAGCGCCGACCAGCACAGCGCACGCGCCAGCGGGTCCGTGATGTCGCCCAGATGTGCCCGCAGCGTCGCCAGCGAGCCCTCGTCGAAGCGGATCTTGCAGTACGTCAGATCCTCGTCGTTGACCAGCACGAGGTCCGGCCGCTCCGCCCCGGTCAGCCCGTCCACGACGGTCCGCGGCCCGGCGACGTCCACCTCGGCCTGCGCGTACCGCACCAGTTCCCCGCCCGACCGCCGGTACAGCCCCACCGCCACCCGGTGCGGCCGGAGCTCGGGATGCGACTCGGCCGCCTCCTGGACCACCGCGAGCTGCGTGATCCTGTCACCGGCGTCGTATGTGACCACCGGGGTGAGGGAGTTGACGCCGGCCGTCTGCAGCCAGGACTGCGACCACGCCACCATGTCCCGCCCGGACGTCTCCGCAAGCACCGACAGCAGGTCGCCGAGGCGCGTGTTCCCGTATTCGTGCCGCTTGAAGTAGCGCCTCGCGCCCTCCAGGAACGCCTCGCGCCCCACGTACGCGACCAGCTGCTTCAGCACGGACGCGCCCTTCGCGTACGTGATCCCGTCGAAGTTGAGCTTCGCGGCCTCCAGGTCATGGATGTCGGCCGTGATCGGATGCGTGGACGGCAGTTGATCGGCGCGGTACGCCCACGACTTGCGGTTGTTGGCGAAGGTCACCCAGCCGTTGCTGAACCGGGTCGCCTCCACCAGCGAGAACGAGCCCATGAAGTCCGCGAACGACTCCTTCAGCCACAGGTCGTCCCACCACTGCATGGTGACCAGATCGCCGAACCACATATGCGCCATCTCGTGCAGGATGACGTTGGCCCTGCGCTCGTACGACGCCTGTGTCACCTTCCCGCGGAAGACGAACTCCTCGCGGAAGGTGACACACCCGGGGTTCTCCATCGCGCCGATGTTGTACTCGGGCACGAACGCCTGGTCGTACTTCCCGAAGGGGTACGGGTAGTCGAAGTGGTCGTGGAAGAAGTCCAGGCCCTGCTTCGTCACCAGGAAGATGTCGTCCGCGTCGAAGTGCCTGGCGAGCCCCTTGCGGCACATCGCACCGAGCGGGATCTCCAGCGTCGTACCGTCGTCGAACGTCCGGGTGTAGAGGTCGGTCTCGTAGTGGTACGGACCGGCGACGACCGCGGTGATGTATGTCGAGATCGGCTTGGTCTCGGCGAACCGCCACACCCCGTCCCCGTCGGGCGCGCCCGTGCCGTTGCTCCAGACCGTCCAGCCTTCGGGCGCGGTCACCTCCAGTCGGAACGGCGCCTTCAGGTCCGGCTGTTCGAATGTGGCGAAGACACGGCGCGCGTCGGCCGGCTCGTACTGGGTGTAGAGGTAGACCTCGCCGTCCTCCGGGTCGATGAAGCGATGCAGCCCCTCGCCCGTACGGCTGTAGGCACACTGCGCGTCCACGACCAGCACGTTCTCCGCGGCGAGGCCGTCCAGCGCGATCCGCGAGCCGTCGAAGACGGCGGCCGGGTCCAGCTTTTCGCCGTTCAGCGTCACGGCAGTCACGGCGGGCGCCAGCAGATCGGCGAAGGTCGAGGCGCCCGGCTGTGCGGAACGGAAGCGGATCGTCGTCACCGAACGGAATGTGCGCGGCCTGGAGTCCTCCGCGGCCTCCCCGACCGCCGAACGCAGGTCGAGGGCGACCTCGTACCCGTCGACGGACAGCAGCTCGGCCCGCTGACGGGCCTCGTCGCGGGACAGATTCTCACCGGGCACGGGCACTCCTTCGTGTCTCGTTCGAACAGCACCGATCCTCCCATGTGCACCTGGCACGCGGTATCAGGGAATCCTCGGGTGAGCGGTGGTGTTGCCCGTTCGAGGCGCACGCGACGTGCTAACGAGGAGAGACATGTCCGAGAACGGCAAGCCCGGCAAGATCACGGCCGACTTCTGGTTCGACCCCCTGTGCCCCTGGGCCTGGATGACGTCCCGCTGGATGCTCGAGGTGGAGAAGGTCCGCGACGTCGAGGTCCGCTGGCATGTGATGAGCCTCGCCGTCCTGAATGAGCCCAAGCTCGACGAGCTCCCGGAGAAGTACCGCGAGGGCATGAAGCAGGCGTGGGGCCCGGTCCGCGTTGTCATCGCCGCGCAGCAGAAGTACGGCGACGAGGTCCTCGGCAAGCTCTACACCGCGCTCGGCACCCGCTTCCACAACCGCGGCGAGGGCGCCACCCGTGAGGCGATAGTGGCCTCGCTGGAGGAGGTCGGCCTGCCGGCGGAGCTGATCGAGTACGCCGACTCCGACGCGTACGACACCGAGTTGCGCGCCTCGCACAAGGAAGGCATCGACAAGGTGGGCCAGGAGGTCGGCACGCCGGTCATCGCGGTTCCCGGCAGCAACGGCGAGCAGATCGCCTTCTTCGGCCCGGTCGTCACTCCCGCCCCGAAGGGCGAGGAGGCGGCGAAGCTGTGGGACGGAACGCTGATGGTCGCGTCCATCCCGGGCTTCTACGAGATCAAGCGCACGCGTACGCAGGGCCCGATCTTCGACTGAATTCACTCCGGCACGGGCAGCCGTACGGGGGCGGGAAAGGGACGTTTGTTCCCGCCGGTGCGGAGATTACGGCAGGCCGGCTTGGTGCACAGCCAGAAGTCGCCGACGTACTTCCTGGCGGTGCGGTCCCTGGCCCACTTTTTCTCGGCGTCGTTCAACGGGCGGTGAGTCTCGTCGGACTTGCAGGTGTCGCACCACATGGTCCTCGGCATGGCGCCCCCTCGTCAGTCGGTGGCGGGGAGTTTAGACCGAGGCGAAGTGGGAGCGACAGCACAAAACCGGGCGGCCCCCGCGAGTCACGTCCTCGCGGGGGCCGCCCCTTTTCATCCGCCTGCAGGTGAAGGTTGAGAAGACGATCACGAGCAGGACGACCATGTGGCGTTACGGCGACGGCGTTACGGCGGCGGTGCTACGGAGCGAGCAGGAGGTTGTTCGCGCGCTGCTTGGCGGACGTGTAACGCTTCGCCACGTCCTGCCAGTTGACGACCTTCCACATCGCCTCGATGAAGTCCACCTTCTGGTTCTTGTACTGAAGGTAGAAGGCGTGCTCCCAGGCGTCGAAGACCAGGATCGGGACCGAGCCCTGGCCGACATTGCCCTGGTGATCGTAGATCTGCTCGACGATCAGACGGCCGCTGACCGGCTCGTATGCGAGGACGCCCCAGCCCGAGCCCTGCGTGGTCGCGGAGGCCTTGGTCAGCTGGGACTTGAAGCCGGCGAAGGAGCCGAAGGACTCGGCGATCGCGTCGGCGAGCTCGCCGACGCCGTCCTTCTCCAACGGCTCGCCGCCGCCGTCGCCGGTCATGTTGTGCCAGTAGATCGAGTGCAGGATGTGGCCGGAGAGATGGAACGCGAGGTTCTTCTCCAGGCCGTTGACCGAGCCCCAGGCTTCCTTCTCGCGCGCCTCCGCGAGCTGCTCGAGCGTGTCGTTGGCGCCCTTGACGTAGGCGGCGTGGTGCTTGTCGTGGTGGAGCTCGATGATCTCCGGGTTGATGACCGGTTCGAGCGCCGCGTAGTCATAAGGAAGTTCAGGAAGCGTGTACATGGCCATATCCGGTCCCTCCGGCTGCTTATTGCACATCTTATGCAGGTGCAGGCTAACAGCAGGAAGGCCGGGGGGTGATCAGGCGATGGTCCTAGGACTCCAGGTGGTCGTCAGGCTGTCGCCGATCCGCTCGCGCGCCTGGTTCGCGGGGAGGCGGAGGCGCGGCGAGCGGAGCGGGGAGGCGAGATTGTCATATGCCGTGCGGTGTGGATAGGGGGCGCGCGACGTCGAAAAGCACGGGCGATGCTTCCCGGACACGGAGGACCCCCGGGCCGTGTCGGCCCGGGGGTCCAATGCGCTGCGCCGTATCGCCGGCCCGGCGGAAACTCAGGCCGGTGCGGCGGAAGAAGCCGGTCCGGCAATCTGAGCCCGTCCGGCGTTTGAGGACGAACCGGCCACCGGACGGCCCCGGTCATCCCTCACGCGTCGCTCGGCTCCGCGTCCACCGGCTCCGCGTCCACCGGCTTCACTCCGCCCCGCGCCGCCCTCACCTGACGCACGTAGCCCACGGCCGCAAGCGCCAGCGTCAGCCCACCCGTGTAGTACAGCTGCGTACGCGTGTCCGCCTCGCGCGCCATCAGGACGAAGACCGTCGCCATGCCCGCCAGCGCGACCCAGGTCAGCGTCGGGTACAGCCACATCCTCACCACCAGCTTCTCCGGTGCCTCGCGCTCAGTCCGGCGACGGAGCAGGAGTTGGGAGACGGCGATGAAGATCCACACGACCAGGATGATCGCGCCGATCATGTTGAGCAGCCACATGAAGACATCGTCGGGCCGCCAGTAGCTGAGCAGCACACACGCGAAACCGACGACGGAGGAGACCAGTACGGCAGTGCGCGGCACACCGCTGAAGACCTTGCCGAGCGCCTTCGGGCCCTGGCCGCGGGCCACCAGCGAGCAGGCCATGCGGGAGGCGCCGTAGACGTTGGCGTTCATCGCGGAGAGCAGCGCGACCAGCACGACCACGTTCATGATCTGGCCGGCACCAGAGATGCCCAGGTGGTCGAGGGTCGCGACGTACGGGCCCTTCTCGACGACCTTCGGGTCGCCCCACGGGACCAGCGTGACGATCACGGCCATCGAGCCGATGTAGAAGATCGCGATGCGCCACATCGCCGTACGCACGGCCTTGGCGACGCCCTGGACCGGGTGCTCGGACTCGGCCGCGGCGATCGTGACCGTCTCCAGGCCGCCGTACGCGAAGACCGAGGCGAGCAGACCCACGACGAGGCCTTCGGAGCCGTTTGGCATGAAGCCGCCGTCGCCCGTGAGGTTGGCGGTGCCGGGCGCGTCGGTGCCCGGCAGGATGCCGAGGATCGCCAGCACGCCGATGCCGAGGAAGAGCGCGATCGCGCCGACCTTGAGCGCCGCGAACCAGAACTCGAACTCGCCGAAGTTCTTCACCGCCGCCAGGTTCGTACCGCAGAAGACCAGCATGAAGAGGGCGACCCAGGCCCACTCCGGTGTGCCCGGCAGCCAGCCGGTCATGATCTTCGCGGCGCCGATGCCCTCGAGGCCGACGGCCACACAGAGCAGGAACCAGAACGCCCAGCCCGCGGTGAAGCCCGCCCAGGGGCCGATCGCCCGCTCGGCGTGCACCGAGAAGGAGCCGGAGGCCGGGTTCGCCGCCGACATCTCGCCGAGCATGCGCATCACGAGCATGACGAGCAGGCCGGATATCGCATAGGCGATGACGATGGACGGGCCGGCCGCGGCGATGCCGGCGCCGGAGCCGACGAAGAGCCCGGCGCCGATCACACCGCCAAGGGCGATCATCGACAGATGGCGTTGCTTGAGTCCGTGCGAGAGCGAAGCGTCGACCTGCTGGTCGACGGGCGCAGGCGCGGAGGTCCGAGACATGGGCGTGCCCTGTTCAGTCGCTGAGACGGGGGAGCGGACCAGTCTGGGCATGGGACCCGCTTACGAGGAACGTATGTCCGCTATACGGGCACGATGCTCACACAAGGTGAACACTTGCGCACGTCGTCACGGCGTCGCAAACGTCGCGCACGCGTCGCACGCATCCCTCGCATCCCGCCGCGACCAGGAGCGCTGCGGCAGCCGGGTTGGCGGGATTCCACAGTCTCTCCGGAGTCCGTCCCTCCGCGCAAAACGGGCCCACTCCGCTCCGACCTCAGTGACGAGCATCACGCCAACTCGCGCATGACCGACGGCTTTTGTTTGATCCCCACCAAGGCGCTCGGTCGGCCTTTGTCGGCGGCTGATGGTGATCGAGCGATCACCGCGGGATAGCGTCGCCGTGTCCTTACCTGCCCTCACCTTCGCGGAGTCCCGATGAGTACTGCTTCCGTCACCTCCCGTCCCGGAGCGGTCCTCGCCGACCTGCTGCCCGCCTCCCGTACCCGGGACATCGCGCTCGTCGTCGGCGGTGCGGCACTCACCGGCATAGCGGCCCAGCTCACCGTCCCGGTCCCGGGCTCGCCGGTCCCGGTCTCCGGCCAGACCTTCGCCGCGCTCCTCGTCGGCACCGCGCTCGGCGCCCGCCGTGGCTTCCTCTCCCTCGCGCTCTACGCGGTGGTCGGCATGGCGGGCATGCCGTGGTTCGCGGAGGGCGATTCCGGCTATGCGATGCCGTCCTTCGGCTACATCCTCGGCATGCTGCTCGCCGCCACGGTGGTCGGCGCCCTCGCGCGCCGCGGCGCCGACCGCTCCGTGCTGCGCACCGCGGGCGCGATGGTGGCCGGCTCCGTGATCATCTACGCGGTCGGCGTCCCGTACCTGGCCCTGGCCACGGGGATGACGATGGGTCAGGCAGTGTCCGCGGGCCTGGTGCCGTTCCTCATCGGCGACGCTCTGAAGGCCGCCCTGGCGATGGGCGCGCTGCCCACCGCCTGGAAGCTCATCGGCCGCCGGGGCTGATGTTGTAGTTCTGCCGGAAGAGGTTCGCCGGGTCGTACTGCGACTTGACCCCGGCGAGCCTCTCCAGCCGTTCGGCGTCGTACAGCCCCTGCGTACGGTCGCCGCCGCCGAAGGCGAAGTTGAGCGAGCGGCCCACGGTCAGCGGCTCCAGCACCCCGAACGCCCGCCCGTGCAGGGCGCGGACCGTGTCCAGGTCCGGGCCGTCCAGCGGGTTCAGCACCCGCACCAGATAGCGCGCGTCGCGGAACGGCACCGCGTTCGGAGTCTTCGGCTCCCGCCGCCGTCGGCGGCTCCCGGCAGCCCATGACCGGTGGCCTGCACGCCGACCGGCAGCCCGTGCCCGGCCGCGTACGCCACTGCCGAGCGCACCTCCTCGGCGTCGGTCGCACCGACGATCAGCGCCGGCCGCCGGCTGAACCCCGTCTGGAATCCGGCCAGCTCGTCCTCGTAGCCGGCGTCACCAGGGCGGAAGGTGGTCTCGGCGGTGGGAAGCATGAAGAGGGCTCTCCGTTCGTTCCTTGGCGGCTTTCACGGCGAGCGTGTCTCAATAACCTGACATCTGCCGTCAGGTTTGGGTCAGGATTCGGGACGACACGCAAGGGGGCCCGCAGCCACCGACGGCTGCGGGCCCCCTTGCGTGTGACCACCTACGACCGGGTGACCGCGTCCTGCACACCGCTCTGGGCGCTGTCGGCATCGACATCATCAGCCGAAACCGCAGACTCGGCCGTGACCGCCGACACGCTCGGCCTGAACATCTGGCGCCCGACCGCGAACGCGATCACCAGCGCTGCCACCAGCAGCGACAGCAGCACCTGCTTACGCGCGTCGCCGCCGTCGTAGACCATGTAGCCCAGTACGAACGTGATCATCGCGATGGTCAGCCACGTCAGATACGGGAAGAGCCACATCCGCACGACGAGCTTCTCCGGCATCTCGCGCTGAATGATCCCGCGCATCCTCAGCTGGGTGACACAGATGACCAGCCACACGAACAGCGCCACCGCACCGGAGGCGTTCAGCAGGAACGCGAAGACGGTGTCCGGCCACTTGTAGTTGAAGAACACGGCGAGGAAGCCGAAGACCACGGAGCCGAGGATGGCCGCCTGCGGCACACCCCGGGAGTTCGTGCGCGCGAAGGCCTTGGGCGCGTCGCCGCGCCGGCCGAGCGAGAACGCCATCCGCGAGGCGGTGTACAGCCCCGAGTTGAGGCACGAAAGCACCGCCGTCAGCACGATCACGTTCATGATCTCGCCGGCGTGCGCGATGCCGATCGAGTCGAGCGCGGCGACGTACGAGCCCTTGTCGACGATCGACTTGTCGTTCCACGGCAGCAGCGTCAGCACCACGAAGATCGAGCCCAGGTAGAAGACGCCGATCCGCCAGATCACGCTGTTCGTGGCCTTGGTGACGGCCCGCTGCGGGTCTTCCGACTCACCGGCCGCCAGCGTCACGATCTCGCTGCCCATGAAGGAGAAGACGACCATCAGCACACCGGTCAGGATCGCGCCCGCACCGTGCGGCATGAATCCGCCGGCATCGGTGAGGTGTGCGAAGCCCGCACCGGCGTTGTCCGAGCCCGGCAGCACTCCGAAGACGGCGAGCATGCCGATGACCACGAACGCGCCGATCGCGACGACCTTGATGCCCGCGAACCAGAACTCGAACTCGCCGTACGAGGACACCGACGCCAGATTCGTCGCCGTCAGCACGACCATCACGATCAGTGCCCACCCCCACTGCGGAACCGCAGGCACCCAGCCCTCGAGGATCTTCGCGCCGGCTGTCGCCTCGACCGCGAGCACCACGACCCAGAAGAACCAGTACAGCCAGCCGATCGAGAACCCGGCCCAGCGGCCGAGCGCCCGGTCCGCGTAGGCGGAGAAGGAGCCGGAGGTCGGGTTGGCGGCGGCCATCTCACCGAGCATCCGCATCACGAAGACGACCAGTGCGCCCACGAGTGCGTACGACAGAAGGATGGCCGGGCCGGCCGCGGCGATACCGGAACCGGAGCCGACGAACAGGCCGGCGCCGATCACACCGCCGATGGCGATCATGGACAGGTGCCGGTTCTTGAGTCCGGCCTGGAGACCGTCGGAGGACTGCGGCTTACCGGTCGTACCGGCCTGCTCGCCTTCCTTCGTAAGGGTCTGCTGCGAGGTCATGGACGAATCCTTAGGTTCGAGAGCACTCGGGTTACGAGCCCCCGCATTCAAACCCGCGACTCCTGATGTGTGAAGTCCCGTCTCCGGATCGTTAGGTCCAGGAGATAAGCGGAGGCGAACGACCCGTATGGGTCCTGACCCCGCTGACGGCTACCCGGGCGCTCGCGTGCCACACTCGGAACATGCGCGTGTACCTCGGCTCCGACCATGCCGGCTTCGAACTCAAGAACCACCTCGTCGAGTGGCTCACGGCCCATGGCCACGACCCCGTCGACTGCGGTCCCCACATCTATGACGCCCAGGACGACTACCCGCCGTTCTGCCTGCGTGCCGCGGAGAAGACGGTCGCGGACCCGGAGAGCCTCGGCATCGTGATCGG
Organism: Streptomyces sp. NPDC002730; assembly: GCF_042888805.1. NCBI lineage: Bacteria > Bacillati > Actinomycetota > Actinomycetes > Kitasatosporales > Streptomycetaceae > Streptomyces > Streptomyces sp. NPDC002730. The sequence goes on along the minus strand of NZ_JBIAQG010000002.1, from coordinate 639,429 downwards.
CGGCTCCGGCAACGGCGAGCAGATCGCCGCGAACAAGGTCAAGGGGGTGCGCGCGGCACTCGCCTGGAGCGAGCAGACCGCCGCTCTCGGTCGCGAGCACAACAACGCGAACGTCATCGCCATCGGCGGCCGGATGCACACGGTGGAGGAGTCGACCAAGTTCGTCGAGATTTTCCTCACTACGCCGTACTCGGGTGAGGAGCGTCACACCCGCCGCATCGAGATGCTCTCGGAGTACGAGAAGACCGGCGAGCTCCCCGCGATCCCGGCGCACCACCCGCAGCAGGGCTGATGCCCGAGGGGCACACGATCCACCGACTGGCCGCCGACCACTTCGAGAGGTTCGGCGGCCGGTCTGTGCGGGCGTCCAGCCCGCAGGGGAAGTTCTCCGACAGTGCGGCGCTGGTCGACGGCCAGGCCCTGGAGACCACCGAGGCGCACGGCAAGCACCTCTTCCTCGGCTTCGGCCCGCTCGGCTGGGTCCATATCCACCTCGGCCTCTTCGGCAAGGTGAACTTCGGCGACGCCCCCGCGCCACCGCCCACCGACACGGTCAGGCTGCGGCTGGCCGGCCCCACCGGGTACGTCGATCTGCGCGGCCCCACCACCTGCGCACTCATCACCGACGGCGAGAAGCAGGCGATACACGACCGCCTCGGCCCCGACCCGCTGCGCGCCGACCAGGATCCGGACCGGGCCTGGGCCCGTATCTCCCGCTCCCGTACTACCGTCGCCGCGCTGCTCATGGACCAGAAGGTCATCGCGGGCGTCGGCAATGTGTACCGCGCCGAAGTCCTCTTCCGGCACGGCATCGACCCCTACCGCGCCGGCCGGGACCTCCGCCGCGCCGAGTGGACCGCGATCTGGACGGACCTCGTGGAGCTGATGCGCGAGGGCGTACGGAACAACCGCATCGACACCGTCCGCCCCGAGCACACCCCAGAGGCGATGGGCCGCCCGCCGCGCGTCGACGACCACGGTGGCGAGGTCTACGTCTACCGCCGGGCACAGCTGCCCTGCCATGTCTGCGGCGGCGAGATCCGCACCGCCGGTCTCGCCGCACGCAATCTTTTCTGGTGCGAGGTGTGCCAGCGGGGATAGCTCCCTTGTCCTCAATCGCCGGAGGGGCTGCAATGCAGCCCCTCCGGACGGGAAATCCAGCCTCGTCGGCGGAAGATTTCAGCCCCTCCGGCCTTTGAGGAGCGGGGCTTGGGGCGGAGCCCCAACAAGAGCCTCGCCGGCGTTTGAGGCGCGGGTCCGGGGCGGAGCGCAGGTCCCGGGAACTAGAAGCCGTGCGGCAGCCAGGGCGCCAGGTCGCTGCCGAACGCGGTCGACGCCTCGGCAAGCGCCCCCGCCCGCAGCTCCCGCACCCGCCCCGCCCCCGCGAGCGCCGTCAGCGACACCCCGCCCAGATACGCCGCCCCCAACTCACGTACGGACAACGCCAGATCCGCCTCGTCGTCCGTCCGCTTGCACGACGCGCCCTTGCTGTCGCCGGTCAGCCGCCAGCGCCCGGTGTTCCACGGACAGAAGGCGTCCTCGACGTCGAAGACCACATCCAGCGGCGTCTGGTACGTCCGCGCCTCCAGCGCCGCCCCCAGGTCCACCAGCCGTACGAACAGCCCGTCCCGCACCCGGACCTCGCACCGCCGCACATCGTTGACCAGGTGCAGCAGCGGATCGTCCACGGGCCGGTTGCGTGCCACGACCTGCACGGTCAGGTCGATGTCGAAGAGGAAGCGCCACAGAACGGCGTACGTCACGGGGTCGAGCGCCTCGATGTGCCGCAGCACAATGATGCCCTTCGGGCCGCGCGGCTCCCAGTCCGCCTTGTTGTGGAAGCGGACGAAGCCGACGATCTCGCCCTCCCGCTCGGCGACCACGCACAGCATCGCCGAGCCGCCGTCACGATCGCCCGGCGGGTCGAGCAGCGGCAGCCGCTCCCAGCCCGGCTTGCGGGCGAGCATGCCCGGCCGTGAACCGATGCTGCGGACGTACACCGCCTCGCACTCCTGCGCGACATCCTCTACCTTCGCGAACCGCAGCCGAACCGCGTCGGCGCCCTCCGGAACGTTGATCCGCGCCTGGACCGTGTCGATCTGCACGGACATCTGCTGCGTCGCGATCCCGTAGCCGAACCGTCCGTAGATCTCCGGCTCGGAAGCCGTCAGCACGGCGAGCGGCTCGCCCCAGCCGCGTACGTCGTCGAGCTGGCGGCGCATCATCGAGGTGAGTACACCGCGCCGCCGGTGCGTCGCCGCCACACTCACCATCGTGACGCCCGCGGCCGGCACCGTCGCGCCGCCCGGGACCGAGACCCCGAACGAGAACGCTCCGGCCGTCCCCACGCAGTCGTCGCCGTCCCAGACCCCGATCGAGCGTTCGTGCTCGGTGAGTGAATCCCACAGATCGCGCTCCTCCGGGGCCTCCCCGGCTCCGCCGAAGGCGAGCATCAACTTCCCGTACCAGTCGTCCCATTCGGACGGACGCAGCACCCTCACCTCTGTCGTCATATGCCATGCCTACCAGGGCTACGTCATCGGGGCGACCCGATTTCGAACGCATTGTCACAGGGGTCCCCCTGCGCGGGAGGCGACCGGGTGGATAGGGTCCACGGCAATGGCCCGTGCCTCTGCAGCAGACTCGTTCACGGCCCGGTTGCGGAAAGCGGTGCACCGGGCACGTATCGCCCTGCGCAAATCCGGAGTCGACTACTTCCGCGGCGACGGCTCCGACTGGATTGCTCTGGCCGGGCTGCTGCTGACCATTCCGGCCTTCACATGGGGCTCGATAGTGGTCCCCGTCTGGGTCTCCCCGGCGGCGCTGGTCCTGCCGATCGTGGCCGGCGGCCTTCTCCTCCGCCCGGCGAGCCTGCTGGGTCTGTACGCGGCGGCGGCGACGGCCCTGATCATCGAATCGGTCGTGCTCGGTCCGTACACCGAGGGCCCGGCGAGAGTCACCCCGGGCACCGTACTGACCGTCGCGGCCTGCGGTTTCTTCGGTCTGCTCATAGCGCAGTTCCGGGCGAGAGTCGGCGTGCCCTGGCGGCGCGGCGGAACAATGCTCTTCGACCTGCGCGAACGCATCCGGGTACAGAGCGCTCTGCCCAAGCTGCCGAAGGGCTGGCACCACGAGATGGCGCTGCGCCCGGCGGGCGGCCAGTCCTTCTCCGGCGACTTCGTGGTAGCGGCCCGTACGAACGGCGGCCGCACCCTGGAGGTCGTCCTCACCGACGTCTCCGGCAAGGGCATGGACGCGGGCTCGCGTGCGCTGCTGCTGTCCGGCGCGTTCGGCGGCCTGCTCGGCTCGCTCCCGCCGCACGGCTTCCTGCCCGCGGCCAACGGCTATCTGCTCCGCCAGGACTGGGACGAGGGCTTCGCGACCTCGATCCACCTCGTCCTCGACCTGGACTCCGGCGACTACGAGCTGCTGTCGGCGGGCCATCTGCCCGCGCTCCAGCTGCACGCGGGAAGCGGCCGCTGGGAGGAGAAGGACACCGACGGCCCGCTGCTCGGTGTCTACGACGGGGCGCAGTTCGACCCGGTCAAGGGCTCCCTGCGCCCCGGCGACGTACTGATGCTTTTCACGGACGGCCTGGTGGAGGCGTCGGGACGCGACATCAGCGAGGGCATCGACCGCCTCACCGGGGAGGCCGACCGGTATGTGGCCTCGGGTTTCGAGGGCGCGGCCTGGCATTTGATCGAGGCGGTGGCGAAGGACGTCAACGACGACCGGGCGCTGCTGCTTCTGTGCCGCGAGGCGTAAGCGTTTTGTCCTCAATCGCCGGACGGGCTTGAAATCCGGCCCGTCCGGCGATTGAGGACACGGCCGAAGGCTGTGCGCCGTCCACGACGGACGGGTTCAAGAGATGCTGGACGCCACGACCGCATCCCGAGGAGCCCTGATGGCCACGACAGACACCACAGTCTGGCGCGAGCGCGGCAACCCCCTGGTCGCCGGATCCGGCACCGGCCCGCTCCACGGCGTACGGCTGGCTGTCAAGGACGTCCACGCCGTCGCGGGCCACAAGCAGGGCGCCGGTAACCCCACCCGCCTCGCCGAGGCCGAACCACAGCCCTCGCACTCCTGGGCCGTCGCCGCCCTGCTCGACGCCGGCGCCGACATCACCGGCATCGCGCAGACCGACGAATTCGCCTACAGCCTCAACGGTACGAACGCGCACTACGGCACCCCGCCCAATCCGGCCGCACCCGGCCGCGTCCCCGGCGGGTCCTCCAGCGGCCCGGCCGCCGCGGTCGCCCTCGGCGAGGCCGACGCCGGACTTGGCAGCGACACCGCCGGATCGATCCGGGTCCCCTCGTCGCACTGCGGGCTCTACGGCCTGCGGCCCACCCACGGCCTGGTCCCCACCACGGGCATGCTGCCGCTGGCTCCCTCCTTCGACACCGTCGCCTGGCTCGCCCGGGACGCGCACACGCTGGCGCGGCTGGGCGACGTACTCCTGCCTGCGGGGGTTGGTGAAGGTCAACACCCGTTCCGTACGGCCCTGGTGGCGGCCGACCTCGTCGCACTCGCCGACGAGGGGGTACGCGAGGCCTTCGGCCCGGCCACCGCGGACCTGGCCGAACGACTCGGCCTGCGGATCGAGGAAGTCCCGGCCCTGGGCGGCGACCCGGGGGAGAGGGCAGCGGCCTTTGCTACGGCTCAAGGGGCGGAGGTATGGGAGTGCGACGGGGCCTGGGTCACCGCTCACCCCGGGACGCTGGGACCAGGCATCGAGGCCCGGTTCGCCCGTGCGGCCGCGGTGACCCCGGAGGAGAGGGCCGCCGCGGAGGCGGTGGTCCACCGGACCGCCCGGGACCTGCGCGCAGCCCTTCCCGAGGACGCGGTGCTGCTGCTGCCCGCGGCGGGCGGCCCCGCGCCCCTGATCGATGAGGACCCCGAGCGGAAGGCCGCCACCCGACAGGCGACGTTCCGCCTCACCTGCCTGGCGAGCGGCGCGGGCCTGCCGTGTGTGGTGCTGCCCCGGATGCCGGTGGACGGACTGCCGGTGGGGCTGGCCGTGATCGGGGGTCGCGGAAGCGACCGTGCGCTGCTTGAACTGGCGGGCGTTGCCTAGCTGTTGAACTCTCCGTCGGCGGCGGCCGCGACGAAGGCCGCGAAGGCGGCGGCCGGGACGGCGAAGGCGGGGCCCTCGGGGTTCTTGGAGTCGCGGACGGCGACGGCGGCGGCGCAGGCGGCGACCTCGACGCACTCGCCTCCGCTGCTGCCGCTGTACGAGGACTTGGTCCACGCGGTGTCGCCGAGGGTGGCGCACTCCACGCAGTCGCCTCCGCTGGTCCCGCTGTAGCTGGACTTACGCCACGCAGTCTTCGTCAGGTCCTGGTCGGTCCCCATAGCGTTCCTCCATCACACGAGCGATCAGTGCGGCCGAGTCCTCGGGGGAGAGAGCCGCAGCTTGCAAGCGAGCGTAACCGAGCGAACGCTCCCTGATCGCTGTGGAATTGGCCGTGACGTGACCGGAGTCGTAGCTTTCGACGTAGACGAGGTCCGGATCGTCCTCGAAGCGCAGAAGGTTGAACGACCCCATCATTCCGGTATGTTGCCCCACCGAGAAGGGGAGCACCTGGATCTGCACCCAAGGGCGTTTCACGAAGTCCAACAGGTGCCCGAGTTGATCTCGCATGACCTTGCGGTCACCCACGCCACGCAGCAGCACCGACTCGTCCAGCACTACCCACAGGAGTGGTGGGGTCTCCCGCGCCAGGATGCGCTGGCGATCCAGGCGGGCCGCCACCATCTCGACGACCTTCTCGGGATGGTCGACCTCCAGCAGCGCCCGCGCGTACGACTCTCTCTGCAACAGCCCGTACACCACCTGCGCCTGGTACGTAGAGATGTACGTCGCCCGCGCCTCCAGCTCCGCGTACAGCTGAAACCACGACGGCAGTTGGCTCCGCAGCACCAACCCGACCAGCCGCGACATCGCCCCCTCCGTCCCCAGCGCCGCGTCCACGCGCTCCGAGAACTCCCTGGTCGGGACCTTCCGCGCGGTCTCGATCTGGCCGACCAGCGAGCCGGTGCAGTAGATGATCGAGCCCAACTGCTTCTGGTTGAGGTCCGCTGCCTCCCGTAACCGCCGCAGTTCCGCGCCGTAGTAGTCGAGCGGGGACGCGCTCGGGTCGAGGTCTCGGATGTGCGTCACGACTTCCCCCAACGGTACGCAGGGTTGCTCACAGGTCGTAGCCGAGCGTAACCGGGCGACCGCAGGCTTGGTGGCGGAACAATCCAACTTGTCCTGCCCCAGCGGGAGTTATCGTGCACCAGATCGATGCCGCGCCACCCGCGACGTACCGTATGGCCTTCACCGTGGGTGAGCATTCAGCGCGTCATCTCCGCCGGATCGTCCGCTCGTACCTCCACCTCTGGCGACTCGAGGAGCTGAGCGACGCGGTCGAGCCGGCGGTCACCGAGCTGCTCGCGAATGTGGTGCGGCATGTGCCGGACAGGCGGTGTGCGCTGCTGGTCCTGCGTCAGGCGTCCGGCGTACGGATCGAGGTCACCGACGGCGCGCCGGGGCTTCCGCGGACATCCGCCCCCGGCGGCGACCCGGACGGTCTCGCCGAGGGCGGGCGGGGGTTGCTGCTGGTCGAGGCGATGGCCGACCGGTGGGGCGTCGTACCGCTCGCGCGGGGCGGCAAGACGGTGTGGTTCGAGTGCGAGGCGAAGGACCCCGATGGTGACCCGGCCTGCCCCTCCGGCGATTGAGGACGCCCTCGGTGGTGGGGACAGCCCCACCACCGATCCGCCAGCCGACGCCATGGCCCCGCCCCACCCCCGATCCGTAGCGTCGGAGCACCGACCAGCACATTCACAGAAGACAGAAGACAGAGACAGAAGGCGGAGAACACCATGGGCCTGCGACGCAGCAAGCGCCGACACGACAAGGACGTCGCCGCGCCCGCACCGGACAGCCGCGCGGCCGTCGAACTCCACGACGTACGCCGCCAGTACGGCCGCGGGACCTCCGCCGTCCACGCCCTGCGCGGTATCGACCTCACGCTCGCGCACGGCAGTTTCACCGCTGTGATGGGGCCGTCGGGCTCCGGCAAGTCCACGTTCCTGCAGTGTGCGGCGGGTCTCGACCGTCCCACCGCAGGGTTCGTACGCCTCGGCGGCACCGAGATCACCGGCATGAGCGAGAACAAGCTCACCGTGCTGCGCCGCACCCGCCTCGGCTTCGTCTTCCAGGCCTTCAATCTGCTGCCGTCACTGACGGTCGAGCAGAACGTCCTCCTGCCGCTGCGACTCGCCGGTCACCGCGCCGACCGCCGCCGGGCCGCCGACGTACTCGGGCAGGTCGGCCTCGCCGACAAGGCCAGGCGCCGTCCCGCGGAACTCTCCGGCGGCCAGCAGCAGCGGGTCGCGATCGCCCGCGCGCTGGTCACCCGGCCCGATGTCGTCTTCGCCGACGAGCCGACCGGCGCGCTGGACACCACCACCGCGGCCGAAGTCCTCGCGCTGCTGCGCTCCGCCGTGGACCGCCTCGGCGCGACCGTCGTCATGGTCACCCACGACCCGGCGGCCGCCGCGTACGCCGACCGTGTGCTCTTCCTCGCGGACGGCGCGATCGCGGACAGCCTGCCGCGCGCGAGCGCCGCGCAGATCGCCGCCCGTATGACGTCCCTGACAGCCCCCGCCTTTGCCGGAGCAGCTGCGTAGTGCTCGTGTCCCCATGTTCGTCACCGAACGGCCGGGGCGGCCCCGCGGCAGGCACCCGTACAGTCGTGCCCATGCCATATCTCACGCTCTCCGAGGTCGAGGCGATCGCCCGCGAGGCCCACGCAGCCCAGACGGACAAGGCGGACCGCCCGTACACCGAGCATCTCGCCGCCGTCGCGGAAGGCGTACGTGCCCGGGGCGGGAGCGACGAGCAGATCGCGGCCGGCTGGCTGCACGACTCCGTCGAGGACGACGCGCTGTCCCGGGAGTGGCTGGAGGCCGCCGCACTGCCGCAGTCGGTCAAGGGCATGGTCCTCGCACTCACCAAGCGCAAGGGCGAGGACCTGGAGGACTACACGAGGCGGATTCTGGCCACTCCCGGCGCCCGCCTGGTCAAGGAGGCCGATCTGGCGCACAACGCCGACCCGGCGCGGCTCGCCGTGCTCGACGAGGCGACGCGCACCCGGCTGACCGCGAAGTACGCGAAGGTGCGCGGGCTGCTGGGCCTGTCCTGATTCAGGCGGCATTCAGGTGGCATTCAGGCGGACCCGGGTGGATCGGACGGCCTGAATCAGGACAGGCCGGCTCACCGTCGCGGACCGAGCTCCGTCGTGTCCCGCCGGAACGCCCACGCCATCTCCGGCTCGGTCGCCCACCGCATCGCCCGACGCACCGGCGGCGTACACAGCAGCGTCACCACGGCAGCCGCGATGAACGTCAGCAAGATCTCGCCGCCCGGGTCGCTCAGCCAGGTGTACGCCTCGAACACATGTCCGTAGTCCGCGGCCTTGATCAGCAGCCCGTGCAGCAGATAGCCGCAGATGGTGCCGGCGCCCAGCACCGTGAACCAGGTGCTGCGGCGCGGCACCCAGGCCAGGAACCCGGCCGTCAGCAGCACCGCGCATCCGAAGAACGCGAGGGTCATCGCGATCCCCGTCCACCACGGCACACCCAGTTCCTGGGCGCTGCTGGAGCGGTAGAGCCAGCTGAAGTTCATCCGGGGAGCGGCCCAGTACGCGAAGAGGCCCGCCCCGGCGAACAGCGGCAGCGCGAGCAGCCGCACCTCCCGCCGCCGCACCAGCTGGAAGTGCTCGGGCTTCAGGAGCAGCCCGAGCACGAAGAACGGCAGGAACTGCAGCACGCGCTGGAGGTTGAGGTCGGCTCCGATGTTCGGCGTCATCGCGGCGAGCGAGGCGATCGCGAGCGCCACCGGCAGCGGCCAGCGGATCAGCCGCCACAGCGGAGTGGTCAGCCGCCAGATGAACAGAGCGGCCAGGAACCAGGTCAGATAGAAGGGGTCGAGCAGACTGATCGGCTGCTCGGGGGCGTGCTGGGCCCACCGTCTGAAGAGGGAGTACACCACTTCGAAGACGATGTACGGCACGGCGATCCCGGTCAGCAGACGTCTGAGCTGGTCGGGCCGGCCGGTGTAACTTCTGGAGAAGTAGCCGGAGATGAGGATGAAGGCCGGCATATGGAAGGTGTAGACCAGCAGGTACAGCGCCCGGGAGGCGCGGCTGCCGTCCATCACCGGCTCCCATGCGTGCGCCACCGCCACCAGCACGATGGCCAGATACTTCGCGTTGTCGAAGTATGCGTCTCGCCTGGTGGACTTTGGGGTGGACTTCTCGCCAGGCGTGTCACGAACAGGCGTGCGTGCCTGCTGCGTCGTAGGGACGGGCTCCGACTCCCGGCCCGTGGGGAGCGGGGCCCTCTGATATTCGTGCGGAGCGTGGAACATCTGAGGCACCCTAGCCTCGTCCATTCGATTTAGTAAAACCCTTCCGCCCGTCTCCCATTCGAATCTGACACGGGCACCAACCGCACCATATGCCCCAATTAATCCCCGTTAAATGGTGCATTTCGTCACGGGCTTACGACGGGGTGAATTTCCTCACCGCGCGCTGTCGAATTTCGTGTGACCGAGTTGTGGGGGCATGGAAACGATCAGGCCGAATTCCGTCCCGTATTTCGCCCCTACGGCCGAGTCGCCCCCTCGTCACGAGGCGTGCACGGGTGCGCGGTTGGCGTGATCCCGTCGTCGATGATTCGTCAGCGGGGAGCATGTATGGGGCTGTTGGTGGCAACATGGTCGTGGCGGGGGTGTGCTGGGCTGCATGCTCCCGGGCCGGCAAGGTGGACCGACCGAGGGTGTGATCAGTTGTGGCCATTTCACTGTCTGTGGTGCTGCTGTTGGCGATCATCCTCGTGGTGCTGATGCGCGGCGGCTCCCTCAAGGCCGGACCCGCCATCGTCGCGGTGCTGTTCGGCTTCTTCCTCGCCTCTACGGGCATGGCGCCGTCGATCAATAAATTCCTCGACTCGCTGGCCCAGACGATCAACAACATCAACTTCTGACCTGAGTCGGCCCGAGTCGGCCGACTGTTCCCGCGTCGGCGACGCCTCAGGGAAATCGGCGAAAACGCCTCAGGCCCGGCTCGGTGGTCAACCACCGAGCCGGGCCTGAGGCCTTCGAGAGCGGGCGACGGGAATCGAACCCGCGTAGCTAGTTTGGAAGACTAGTGCTCTACCATTGAGCTACGCCCGCAAGCACCGCACCGCAGGTCACGAGGGCCGCGGTTACGAAGAGCATCGTAGCGGGTCCGGGGCCGGTGTCGCACACCCCATTCCGCCTCGCAATCCCCGCCGGAGAATGCGGCAGCCGCACAGCCTGCGGGCATGTACCCTACGTGTCGCACCGACGGGGTGTGGCGCAGCTTGGTAGCGCGTCCGCTTTGGGAGCGGAAGGTCGTCGGTTCGAATCCGGCCACCCCGACCATCACCACGATCGTCTTCAAGATCGCATTGTGGGGCTCATCCTGCTTGCGGCTACTATGCAAGCTGCGTGCCCGTGTGTCTGACGAGTCCGACGAAAGCCGGCGAGTCCGACGAGAAGCAGGGCCGATCCGCTGAGCCGCCTCCAGTGCGGCGGACGCAGCAGAACCCCAGAATCCACCAAGGAGACCGAACCGTGAAGAGCGCCGTGGAGACCCTGAACCCGACTCGGGTTCGGCTCACTGTCGAGGTGCCCTTCGAGGAGCTCAAGGACAGCCTCGACGCGGCGTACAAGAAGATCAACCAGCAGGTCACGGTCAAGGGCTTCCGTAAGGGCAAGATCCCGGCCCGAGTGATCGACCAGCGGTTCGGCCGTGGTGCGGTGCTGGAGGAGGCTGTCAACGACGCCCTCCCGAAGTTCTACACCGAGGCGGTCAACGAGGCCTCGCTGAACCCGCTCGGCCAGCCCGAGGTCGACATCACGGAGCTGAAGGACGGCGAGACGCTGGCCTTCACCGCCGAGGTCGACATCCGCCCGGTCATCGAGATCCCGGACTACTCCGGCATCGAGGTCACCGTCGACGCGGTCGAGGTCAGCGACGAGGACGTCGACAAGGCCGTCGAGGAGCTGCGCGGCCGCTTCGCCTCCACCAACCCGGTCGAGCGCGCCGCCGCCGACGGCGACGTCGTGACGATCGACCTCGAGGCCAAGGTCGACGGCGAGGTCCTCGAGGACGGCGTCGCCAGCGGCGTCCAGTACACGATCGGCTCCGGCGAGCTGCTCGACGGCATCGACGAGGCCGTCACCGGCCTGGAGGCCGACGGCGAGGCCACCTTCACCTCCGAGCTCAAGGGCGGCAGCGCCGAGGGCAAGGAGGCCGAGGTCACCGTCAAGGTCACCGCCGTCACCGCCCGCGAGCTCCCCGAGCTCGACGACGACTTCGCGCAGATGGCCAGCGAGTTCGACACCCTCGAGGAGCTGCGTGCGGACAGCCGCAAGCGCCTCGAGAACATGAAGCAGTACGACCAGGCCACCCAGGCCCAGGAGCGCGTCCTGGACGAGCTGCTGAAGCTGGCCGAGGTCCCGATCCCCGAGAAGCTCCTCGAGGACGAGGTCAAGACCCGCAAGCACAACCTCGAGCACCACCAGCTCGGTCAGATGGGCATCGACCTCGCCAAGTACCTGGAGATCCAGGGCAAGACCGAGGAAGAGTTCGACGCCGAGACGTCCGAGCAGGCGATCAAGGGCATCAAGACCCAGTTCATCCTCGACGAGCTGGTCAACAAGGAGAAGCTGAACGTCAACCAGGAGGAGCTCACCGAGCACCTCATGCGGCGTGCTGCCTCCTCCGGCATGAGCCCCGACCAGTTCGCCCAGGCCGTCGTCGAAGGCGGCCAGGTGCCGATGCTCGTCGGCGAGGTCGCCCGCGGCAAGGCGCTCGCCGTGGTCGTCGAGGCCGCCAAGGTCGTCGACACCAACGGTGAGCTCGTCGACCTCGAGGACGACGAGGACGAGACCGAGACCGCCGCCGAGACCGTCGAGGCCGTCGTCGACGGTGACACCGACGGTGACGACGAAGGCGACGCGGCCGCGGAGAAGACCGAGGCCTGAGCCTCGCGCTGAGCCCCATGACGGGCCCCGGACGCACCATGCGCCCGGGGCCCGTCGTCGTACATACGGACCCCTGTCACCTTGCGCTCCGAGCGAACAGTTCGGGAAGCGGGATGGCGCCCGCCTACCAGCGCGTTAGGGTCCATGAATACGAGGGCAGGGGAGTCCCCGCCCCCAGTACGAAGACGCTGAGACGGCCGGAGCCGTCAGAGACGAGCAGGTGGATACGTGACGAATCTGATGCCTAACGCCGCGGGTGAGCCGTCCATCGGTGGTGGCCTCGGCGACCATGTCTACAACCGGCTGCTCGGCGAGCGGATCATCTTCCTCGGCCAGCAGGTCGACGACGACATCGCCAACAAGATCACGGCGCAGATGCTGCTCCTTGCCGCCGAGCCGGACAAGGACATCTACCTCTACATCAACAGCCCCGGTGGCTCGGTGACGGCCGGCATGGCGATCTACGACACCATGCAGTACATCCCGAACGACGTGGTCACGATCGGTATGGGCATGGCCGCCTCGATGGGCCAGTTCCTGCTGACCGGCGGCACCGCGGGCAAGCGCTTCGCGCTCCCCAACACAGACATCCTCATGCACCAGGGATCGGCCGGCCTCGGCGGTACCGCCTCGGACATCAAGATCCAGGCCGAGTATCTGCTCCGTACGAAGAAGCGCATGGCGGAGATCACCGCTCAGCACTCCGGTCAGACCGTCGAGACGATCATCCGCGACGGTGACCGCGACCGCTGGTACACCGCTGACGAGGCCAAGGCATACGGCCTCATCGACGACATCATGGCCTCCGCATCGGGCGTTCCGGGCGGCGGCGGCACCGGCGCCTGAGCCTTTGCGCCAGGCAGTCAGCGCCCCAGTCTCCCCAGCCCGCAGAACGCCACCAGGATGGTGAACACCGACATGAGCAACTTCTCCGGCGCCTCCGCCAGCGGCCTCTACACCGGCCCGCAGGTGGACAACCGCTACGTCGTCCCGCGCTTCGTGGAGCGCACCTCGCAGGGCGTGCGCGAGTACGACCCGTATGCCAAGCTCTTCGAGGAGCGCGTGATCTTCCTCGGCGTGCAGATCGACGACGCCTCCGCCAACGACGTCATGGCGCAGCTGCTGTGCCTGGAGTCGATGGACCCCGACCGCGACATCTCGATCTACATCAACAGCCCCGGTGGCTCCTTCACCGCGCTGACCGCCATCTACGACACGATGCAGTTCGTGAAGCCGGACATCCAGACGGTCTGCATGGGCCAGGCGGCCTCCGCCGCGGCCGTGCTGCTCGCCGCCGGTACCCCCGGCAAGCGGATGGCCCTGCCGAACGCGCGCGTACTGATCCACCAGCCGTCCTCGCAGACCGGCCGCGAGCAGCTCTCCGACCTGGAGATCGCGGCCAACGAGATCCTGCGGATGCGGACGCAGCTCGAGGAGATGCTGGCCAAGCACTCCACCACGCCGATCGAGAAGATCCGCGACGACATCGAGCGCGACAAGATCCTGACCGCCGAGGACGCGCTCGCGTACGGCCTCGTCGACCAGATCGTCTCGACCCGCAAGAGCACGGCCGCAGCGGCCGCCTGACCGCTCCGGCGCCCTTGGCGCGGTGCACGACAATGTGAACCGCGCCAAGGGGGGCCCGAACGGGGGGCCAGGCAAGGTACCGTCGGATATGAGGCACCAGGAGCCGGCTGAACCAAGCTGCTCCCAGGCGAAGGGGAAGCACCTCGTGGCACGCATCGGTGATGGCGGCGACCTGCTCAAGTGCTCGTTCTGCGGAAAGAGCCAGAAGCAGGTGAAGAAGCTCATCGCAGGCCCCGGTGTGTACATCTGCGACGAGTGCATCGACCTCTGCAACGAGATCATCGAGGAGGAGCTCGCCGAGACCTCCGAGGTGCGGTGGGAGGAACTTCCCAAGCCGCGCGAGATCTACGAGTTCCTCGAGGGGTACGTCGTCGGGCAGGAGCCCGCGAAGAAGGCCCTCTCGGTAGCGGTCTACAACCACTACAAGCGCGTCCAGGCCGGTGAGAACGGCGGCGCGCAGGGCCGGGACGACGCGATCGAACTGGCCAAGTCCAACATCCTCCTGCTGGGCCCCACGGGCTCCGGCAAGACGCTGCTGGCCCAGACGCTCGCGCGCATGCTGAACGTCCCGTTCGCCATCGCCGACGCGACGGCGCTGACGGAGGCCGGCTATGTCGGCGAGGACGTCGAGAACATCCTGCTGAAGCTGATCCAGGCGGCCGACTACGACGTCAAGAAGGCCGAGACCGGGATCATCTACATCGACGAGATCGACAAGGTCGCCCGCAAGAGCGAGAACCCGTCGATCACCCGCGATGTCTCGGGCGAGGGCGTCCAGCAGGCGCTGCTGAAGATCCTGGAAGGCACGACGGCCTCCGTCCCGCCGCAGGGCGGCCGGAAGCATCCGCACCAGGAGTTCATCCAGATCGACACGACGAACGTGCTCTTCATCGTGGGCGGCGCCTTCGCCGGCCTGGAGAAGATCATCGAGTCGCGTGCGGGCGCGAAGGGCATCGGCTTCGGCGCGACGATCCGCTCGAAGCGCGAGATCGAGGCGAGCGACCAGTTCCAGGAGGTCATGCCGGAGGACCTGGTGAAGTTCGGGATGATCCCGGAGTTCATCGGCCGCCTGCCCGTCCTGACCTCGGTCCACAACCTGGACCGCGAGGCGCTGCTGCAGATCCTGGTGGAGCCGCGGAACGCGCTGGTGAAGCAGTACCAGCGGCTGTTCGAACTGGACGGCGTGGAGCTGGACTTCGAGCGCGGCGCGCTCGAGGCCATCGCGGACCAGGCGATCCTGCGCCAGACGGGTGCGCGTGGTCTGCGGGCCATCATGGAGGAAGTCCTGATGTCGGTGATGTACGAGGTCCCGTCCCGCAAGGACGTGGCCCGGGTCGTCATCACGGAGGACGTGGTCCACAACAACGTGAACCCGACGTTGGTGCCGCGGATCGTGAAGGACGACGGCCGCCACGAGAAGTCCGCGTAGCGGTCACGTACTTGCGCCGAAGGGGCGCCCGGCCAGTGCAACTGGCCGGGCGCCCCTTTTTGGCTGTTGATCGTTTCAGCCAGGATGTGATCGAGGTCGAGACAACGTCGCACTAGTCTGTTGCGCCGATCGTGGATCACCGGGAAGGGCCAGTGGGCGACCAGTTCGACAGTTGAACCAACGAATGAACGGGGAAGGTGCAAAGTGCGCACCAAAATCAGACGAGTACTCGTGGTGACCGCCGTGGCGGCGTCGGTATTCGCCCTACCCGTGGTGGCCGCTGCGCCCGCCAGCGCGTCACCTACTTCCTGCGCAAGTTATCTGGCAGCGAAGGGATACAACGTGGGGCCCAAGGTACGGACATCCTGCAAGTACGCGGGTGACCCCGCTACAAGGGCGGTCTGTTATGCAGGGCTCACCAAGATAGGCGTTCGTGATGGGGACGCGTTCGACGCTTGTTTCTAACAGCGGCCGCGCGATAGCCCGGTCGTCTGCTTCCATCGGCGCTGGGACTTGCGGCAGCAGCTGACGAGTGTGGTGTCCAAGCAGCTCCCACCGGACACCACACTCGTGCAGAACGCAACGCATGTACGCGGCTCAAGGCCTATGTTCGCCCTTACAGCCACGGCGTGCTCAAACCTGCGTCATATCTTGGTGCGCGACGCCTTGTAGTGCTTGGCGGTCAGCTCGGCGACCTCGTCGAGGGTCTGGGGCTTGCCCACCAGCGCGCTGGCAGTGTCCACGGCATTGACCACGCCGAAGGTGCTGTAGTCGGCCCAGATACACGTCGGGATCTGGAATTCCTTGGGCCCGTTCTTAGGGGTGCCGTCCCCGGACGGGTTGGTGAACTTGAGGTACTGGCACTTCATCAGCGCGCCCTCAAAGCCGGACGGCGTCTTCTCCTCGGGGCTGCCGACAGGCTCGAGCTTGAGACCCTCGTTGCCGAGTTCGGCGTTCTCCTTCTTCCCATAGTTGGAGAAGCCCATGTCGATGGCCTTCTCAGGGTCGGCGATCTCGCCCCAAGTGCCGTTCAGGCTCATCTCCTTGATCTTCATGGGGTCGGTAGAGTCGTCCACCTTGTACTTGGCCATGAGCATCGTGGGGTTTTTGATCCCCATGGCGGTCGCATTAGCCTTCTGCTTCGCGTTCATCGGGACGGGGGTGTCGGCCCCGTTCTTCTTGTACTCGCCGATGGTGTCCGCCGGGGTGATCTTGTAGCCCTTGGTGTCGTCCCCGACCGCGCTGTTGCCGCCGCCACCCCCCAGCAGCAGATACGCGCCGCCGCCAATCACCGCGAGCGCCACCACCGAGGCCACCACTATCAGGCCCGTCTTCTTCTTCGGCGCGGCCGGCGGGGGCGGCACCTGGCCGCCGGCGTACTGGGGCTGCTGGCCGTACGGGCCCGGCTGCTGGGGCTGGCCCCACTGGCCCTGCTGCGGCGGAACGCCCTGCGGGGCCTGCGGCGGGTATCCGTAGCCGGGCTGCTGAGGCTGCTGCTGCGGGTACCCGTAGCCGGGCTGCGGGGCCTGCGGCGGCTGCTGGCCGTAAGGACCCGGCTGACCGTACGGTCCGGGCTGCTGAGGCTGGCCGCCGTACGGGCCCGGCTGGTTGTAGCTCATTACTGCGTTCCCCTCCAGATACTTATGTCCTCCGAACATCCTGGCCCAACCGCCATCGCCATGGCGCGGCAGGGGTCACACCGTTACTGAACATTCCCGTTTCAGTACGGCCCCGTGACACCTCTAAACTGAGCCCGTGACCGAGAACGCTCAGCAGCAGCCAGCCAGCAACCCCGAACTGCCGACCCAGTACGCGCCGGCCGAGGTAGAGGGGAAGCTTTACGAGCGCTGGGTAGAGCGCGGTTACTTCGCGGCCGACCCCAAGAGTGAGAAGCCGCCGTACACCATCGTCATCCCCCCGCCGAACGTCACGGGCTCCCTGCACCTGGGCCATGCCTTCGAGCACACGCTGATCGACGCCCTCACCCGCCGCAAGCGGATGCAGGGGTACGAGACGCTGTGGCAGCCCGGCATGGACCACGCCGGTATCGCCACCCAGAACGTCGTCGAGCGGGAGTTGGCGAAGGAAGGCAAGTCCCGCCACGACCTCGGCCGCGAGGCGTTCGTCGAGCGCGTCTGGCAGTGGAAGGCGGAGTCCGGAGGACAGATCTCCGGCCAGATGCGCCGCCTCGGCGACGGCGTCGACTGGAGCCGCGAGCGCTTCACCATGGACGAGGGCCTCTCCCAGGCTGTCCAGACGATTTTCAAGAGGCTCTACGACGACGAGCTGATCTACCGCGCCGAGCGCATCATCAACTGGTGCCCGCGCTGCCTGACGGCCATTTCGGACATCGAGGTGGAGTACCAGGACGACGAGGGCGAACTGGTCTCGATCCGCTACGGAGAGGGCGACGCGTCGATCGTTGTCGCGACGACCCGCGCCGAGACGATGCTCGGTGACACCGCGGTCGCGGTCCACCCCGATGACGAGCGCTACGCCCACCTCGTCGGCACGGAGATCGAGCTGCCGCTCACCGGCCGCCGGATCCCCGTCGTGGCCGACACGCACGTCGACCCCGAGTTCGGCACGGGCGCCGTCAAGGTGACGCCCGCCCACGACCCGAACGACTTCGAGATCGGGCAGCGGCACGGCCTGCCCAACCTCGCGATCATGGACGAGCACGCGGTCATCACCGCGCACGGCCCGTTCCAGGGTCTTGACCGGCTGGAGGCCCGTTCCACGATCGTCGGCGCGCTGCGCGCCGAGGGCCGGATCGTCGCCGAGAAGCGCCCATACACGCACTCCGTCGGCCACTGCTCGCGCTGCAAGACGACGATCGAGCCGCGGCTGTCCATGCAGTGGTGGGTCAAGGTCGGCCCGCTCGCCCAGGCCGCGGGTGACGCGGTCCGCGACGGCCGGGTGAACATCCACCCGAAGGAGATGGAGTCCCGGTACTTCGGCTGGGTCGACAACCTGCACGACTGGTGCATCTCGCGCCAGCTGTGGTGGGGCCACCGCATCCCCGTCTGGTACGGGCCGAACGGTGAGGTCGTCTGCGTCGGACCGGACGAGCAGCCGCCGACGGGCGAGGGCTGGACCCAGGACACCGATGTCCTGGACACCTGGTTCTCCTCCGGTCTGTGGCCCTTCTCCACCCTCGGCTGGCCCGAACAGACCGAGAGCCTCGAGAAGTTCTATCCGAACGCCGTCCTGGTCACCGGGTACGACATCCTCTTCTTCTGGGTCGCCCGGATGATGATGTTCGGCCTGTACGCGATGGACGGCACCCCGCCGTTCCACACCATCGCCCTGCACGGCATGGTCCGGGACCAGTTCGGCAAGAAGATGTCGAAGTCCTTCGGGAACGCGGTCAACCCGCTGGACTGGATGGACACTTACGGCTCCGACGCCGTGCGGTTCACGCTGGCCCGTGGCGCCAACCCGGGGGTGGACGTCCCGATCGGCGAGGACTGGGTCCAGGCCTCCCGCAACTTCGCCAACAAGATCTGGAACGCGACCCGTTTCGCGCTGATGAACGGCGCGACGGTGGAAGGCGAACTGCCGCCCACCGAGCAGCTGTCGGCGGCCGACCGGTGGATCCTCTCCCGGCTCAACGCGACGGTGGCCGAGGTCGACGCGTACTACGAGGACTACCAGTTCTCGAAGTTGTCCGACGCCCTCTACCACTTCGCGTGGGACGAGGTCTTCGACTGGTATGTCGAGCTGTCCAAGACCACGTACTTCGCGGGCGGCGAGCAGGCGCGCGTCTCCGGCCGCGTTCTCGGCGAGGTCCTCGACGTCACGCTGCGGCTGCTGCACCCGATCGTCCCGTTCGTCACCGAGACGCTGTGGACCACGCTCACCGGCAAGGAGTCCGTCGTCATCGCCGACTGGCCCGGCGACAGCGGCTTCCGGGACGCGGCGGCCGAGCGGGAGATCGAGCTGGTCCAGCGGGTTGTCACCGAGGTCCGCCGGTTCCGTTCCGACCAGGGGCTGCAGCCCGGCCAGAAGGTCCCGGCCAGGCTCACCCTCGACGGCACCGCGCTGGCGCCGCACGAGGCCGCGATCCGGCAGCTGCTGCGGCTGCAGCCGGAGGGCGAGGGCTTCAGCGCCACGGCGACCCTCCCGGTCGCGGGGGCCACGGTCGCGCTGGACCTGTCCGGCACGATCGACGTGGGCGCGGAGCGCAAGCGGCTGGCGAAGGACCTGGCCGCGGCCGAGAAGGAGAAGGCGCAGGCACAGGCGAAGCTCGGCAACGAGGCGTTCCTCGCCAAGGCGCCGGACAACGTGGTCGACAAGATCCGTACGCGCCTGGCCAAGGCCGAGGAGGACATCGCTCGGATCACCGCGCAGCTGAACAGCCTGCCGGAGGCGTAGCGGCACGCGGGACACGCAACGCGGGACACGTACGAGAGGCCCCGGGGTTTCCCCGGGGCCTCTCGCGTGGGGCGGGGGTTCCCCCGGGCTCTCGCGTGAGCGGCGCGCTGCCGAGGACAGGGCGCGGACGTCCTGTCACTCCGCCTCCGTAGACTGGTCCTGTGAGTGAGCAGCCGGACCCTTTCGAAGAGATCGTCGACGCCGAGACCAATCGTGACCCCGACCTGGCGGTGATCGAGGCCGGCAGCCGTACCCTGCGCGCGCAAGCCGGTTCTCCCCAGGGTGACCTTGTGCCCGCCCGGCCCGCAGACCCGGAGGTGGACAAGGCGCTGCGCGCGGTGGAGCAGGAGCTCGCCGGGCGCTGGGGCGAGACCAAGCTGGAGCCCTCGGTCGCCAGGATCGCGGCGCTGATGGATGTGCTGGGCGAGCCCCAGCGCGCGTACCCCTCGATCCACATCACCGGTACGAACGGCAAGACCTCCACGGCCCGCATGATCGAGGCCCTGCTTGGCGCCTTCGATCTGCGCACCGGCCGCTACACCTCGCCGCACATCCAGTCGATCACCGAGCGGATCAGCCTGGACGGCGCCCCGATCGAGGCCGAGCGCTTCATCGAGACGTACAACGACATCAAGCCGTACATCGAGATGGTCGACTCCGCGCAGGAGTTCCGGCTCTCCTTCTTCGAGGTGCTGACCGGCATGGCGTACGCCGCCTTCGCCGACGCGCCCGTGGATGTCGCGGTCGTCGAGGTCGGCATGGGCGGCAGCTGGGACGCGACGAACGTCATCGACGGGTCCGTCGCCGTCGTCACCCCCATAGACCTGGACCACACCGACCGGCTCGGCACCACGCCCGCCGAGATCGCCGCCGAGAAGGCCGGTGTCATCAAGGAGGGCGCGACGGTGATCCTGGCGCAGCAGCCGGTGGACGCCGCGCAGGTGATGCTGAAGAAGGCCGTCGAGGTCGACGCCACGGTCGCCCGGGAGGGCATGGAGTTCGGCGTCGTCTCGCGCGAAGTCGCGGTCGGCGGCCAGCAGGTGACGCTGCGCGGGCTCGGCGGTGAGTACGAGGAGATCTTCCTCCCGCTGTACGGGGCGCACCAGGCGCACAACGCCGCGGTGGCGCTCGCCGCGGTCGAGGCGTTCTTCGGCGTCGGCGCCGAGCAGGCCCGCACGCTGGACATGGACACCATCCGCAGGGCGTTCGCCTCAGTGGCTTCCCCCGGCCGCCTCGAGGTCGTGCGCCGCAGCCCGACGGTCGTCCTGGACGCCGCGCACAACCCGGCCGGCGCCCGCGCGAGCGCCGACGGCATCACCGAGTCCTTCGGCTTCTCGCGGCTGATCGGTGTGGTCGGCGCGAGCGGGGACAAGGACGTCCGAGGGCTCCTCGAGGCCTTCGAGCCGATCTTCGCCGAGGTCGTCGTCACACAGAACTCGAGCCATCGGTCGATGGACGTAGACGAGTTGGCGGCGGTCGCCGTGGAGGTCTTCGGCGACGAGCGGGTGGTCGTCGAGCCGCGTCTCGACGACGCGCTGGAGGCGGCGATCACGCTCGCCGAGGAGGAGTCCGAGTTCGCGGGCGCCGGCGTCCTGGTGACGGGCTCCGTGATCACGGTCGGCGAGGCCCGGCTGCTCCTGGGAAGGGCCTGACAACTGATGCGTACGCTCTGTGCATCCACTCTGATCGGCGAGTTCTTCGTGATCGGCTTTGCCGGTCTGGTCGCCATGAAGTTCGACGACCTCTCGATGGCGACGGTCTGGACGGTCTGCGGCGTCGGGATGCTGCTCTCGTTGCTGCTCTGCGGGATGATCGGCCGACCGGGCGGGGTGCAGCTCGGCTGGTCGCTGCAGATCGCGCTGATTGCGAGCGGTTTCGTGGTGCCGACGATGTTCTTCCTGGGTGCGGTCTTCGCGGCGCTGTGGTGGGCCTCGGTCCACTACGGCCGCAAGATCGACGAGGCCAAGGCGTCCTGGGCCGCGCAGGCCTCCTCGGAACCTGACGCTGCGTAATCGACCACTCGTTCGGCCCTGTAGCCTCTGAACTCTTGAATCCGCATATGAAGGAGCTCGTACCGTGAGCCAGCGCACGCTCGTCCTGCTCAAGCCCGACGCCGTACGCCGCGGCCTGATCGGCGAGATCATCGGCCGTATCGAGGCCAAGGACGGCTGGACCATCAGCGCGCTGGAGCTGCGCACTCTCGACCGGGAAACCCTCGAGCAGCACTACGGTGAGCACGAGGGCAAGCCCTTCTACGAGCCGCTGGTCGAGTTCATGTCCTCCGGCCCGGTCGTCGCGCTGGTCGTCGACGGCGAGCGGGTCATCGAGGGCCTACGCCAGCTGGCGGGCCCGACCGACCCCATCGCCGCCGCGCCCGGTTCCATTCGTGGTGACTTCGGCACGATCGTCCGGGAGAACCTCATTCACGCCTCGGACTCCGAGGAGTCCGCCATTCGGGAACTCAAGATTTTCTTCCCCGGACTTTCCTGATTGGGCGTCAGCCATACAGCGCTCATGACCTGGGGCGACCGAAGTAATTTCGGTCGCCCCCAGGCATATGGACGAGCATTGCGGGAACGCATCGCTCCGACACCTCGTCACCTAATAGAGAGGTGGTCCACCGCGCGGTGTCCGTGCAGGCGGCACTACGATGGAAGCCTCCACGCCACAGCGCACCCACCTCGCCATCCTGAAAAGCCATCAACGCTCGATTTGGGAAGGCCAGACGCATCCTCATGGGGAACAACATGTCGTTCATCGGCCGTGACATGGCTGTCGACCTCGGGACCGCCAACACGCTGGTGTACGTCAGAGGCCGGGGGATCGTCCTCAACGAGCCGTCCGTCGTCGCCATCAACACCAACACGGGCGGCATCCTGGCGGTCGGCGCCGAGGCGAAGAAGATGATCGGGCGGACACCGGGCAACATCGTTGCCGTCCGGCCGCTGAAGGACGGCGTCATCGCCGACTTCGAAATCACCGAGCGGATGCTCCGCTACTTCATCCTGAAGATCCACAAGCGTCGGTACCTCGCCCGGCCGCGCGTCGTCGTCTGTGTGCCCTCCGGCATCACGGGTGTTGAGCGCCGCGCGGTCATCGAGGCGTCGACGCAGGCGGGCGCCCGGCAGGTGCACATCATCGAGGAGCCCATGGCCGCGGCCATCGGCTCGGGACTCCCGGTTCATGAAGCCACCGGCAACATGGTCGTCGACATCGGTGGCGGGACCACCGAAGTCGCCGTCATCTCACTCGGCGGAATCGTCACGGCACAGTCGATCCGCGTCGCCGGCGACGAGCTGGACAACGCGATCATCCAGCACATCAAGAAGGAGTACTCGCTCCTGCTCGGCGAGCGGACCGCCGAGAACATCAAGATCACCATCGGCTCGGCGTACGACATGGGCAAGGACGAGCACACCGAGATCCGCGGTCGTGACCTCGTCTCCGGTCTGCCGAAGACCGTGGTGATCTCCGATGCCGAGGTCCGCAAGGCGATCGAGGAACCGGTCAACGCGATCGTCGACGCCGTGAAGACCACCCTCGACAAGTGCCCGCCGGAGCTCTCCGGCGATGTCATGGACCGCGGCATCGTCCTCACCGGCGGCGGCGCGCTGCTGCGCGGCCTCGACGAGCGGCTGCGCCGCGAAACCGGAATGCCGATCCATATCGCCGAGGATCCGCTGGACTCCGTGGCCCTCGGATCCGGCAAGTGTGTCGAGGAGTTCGAGGCGCTCCAGCAGGTACTGGACGCCCAGCCCCGGCGCTAGTCATGTCTCCTTGCGGAGACCTACGAATCCGCCGTACGGGGGCCTGCCAACCCGTACGGCGGATCGTTGATATACAGACATCAACATTCCTACGAGGAAGGCACGGCCGCCGCACGTGAGGGACACACGAGAGAGCCGGCTGCTCCTGGTGCTGCTGATCGCCATCGCGTTCGCTTTGATCACGGTGGATATCCGCGGAGGCGAGGAGTCACCGGTCGACGGCGCCCGGCAGGCCGCCGCCACGGTCTTCGGACCCGTCGAGAAGAGCGTCGCGACAGCGGTCGACCCGATCGGCAACGCCATCGGGGCCGTACGGGACTCCGGCGAGCGCCATGACCGCATCAGCGAGCTGGAGCGGGAGAACGCCGCGCTGAAGCAGAGACTCGGCAGCGACGACCGCAACCGCAGCCGGGTGCGCGAACTCGACACCATGCTCAAGAAGGCGGGTGCCGGCCAGTACGGCATCAAGGGCGCCGAGGTCATCGCCATAGGAGCGGCCCAGGGCTTCTCCTGGACGGTGACCATCGATATCGGCTCCAACGACGGCATCAAGCGCGATATGACCGTCCTCAACGGCGACGGACTCGTCGGCCGGGTCACCACCGTCGGGCCGAACACCTCGACCGTACTGCTCGCCAACGACCCGGACTTCACCGTCGGCACCCGGATGGAGAAGACGGACGAACTGGGCTTCGCCACCGGCCAGGGCGACCGGCCGCTCTCCGTCCAACTGCTCAACGGCAAGGCCAAGGTGAAGAACGGCGACCGGCTCGTCACCTTCGGCTCGCAGGGCGGCAAGCCCTTCGTGCCCGGTGTCCCGGTCGGCGAGGTCGTCCGTGTCGACCCCTCCGGAGGTTCCCTCACCAGGAACATCTATGTCCGCCCCTTCGTCGGCTTCACCCAGCTCGACATCGTCGGCGTCGTCGTCCAGGCGCCCAGGTCCGATCCGCGTGACACGGTCCTGCCGTCCAAGCCCGCCGCGCCCAAGCCCACCCCGACCGTCACGGTGACGGTCACCCCGTCGCCGAACGGCGACGGTGGCGAGGAGGCCCAGGGCAACGTCGGCGCCACAGCTGACGGCAATGGCCAGGACCCGGACAACGCCGGCGGCCAGAACGATGTCGAGTAGTAGGAGCTGATCCGTTCATGCGTTTCAACCGGATGCTGCTCTCCACGACACTCGTCGTGGTCGCACTCGTCATCCAGGTCTCTGTCCTCGCCCGCCTCCAGCTCCCCGGCGCCGTCCCCGATCTGCTGCTGCTCGTCGTCCTCGGACTCGCCTTTGTGTACGGGCACATGGCCGGCGCGTTCATCGGCTTCGGCGCCGGACTGCTCGCCGACCTCGTCCCGCCCGCCGACCACGCCGCCGGACGCTACGCGCTCGTGCTCTGCGTGATCGGCTACCTCGCCGGCCTGGTGCGCCCCGACAACGGCCAGCTCAGGTCCGCCACCGCACCGATGATCGCGGTCGTCGCCGCCGCCATCGGATCGACACTGCTGTACGCGGGCGTGGGCGCCCTCGTCGGCGACACCGCGGCCCGCCATGTGGGCCTCGGCAGCCTGCTGTTCACGGCCGCCGTCTACGACCTGCTGCTCGCGCCGTTCACCGTGCCGCTGATCATGGCGCTGGCCAGACGCTCCGAGAACGATCCGCTCGGCGAGAGCCAGAGCAGCGGCGGTGGCGGCGATGTCGCCGCGCGCTGGAACAGCTCCGGCACGGGCCTGCGCATCGGCAAACAGCGCGGACTGCGGGTGAAGGTGACCCGGGCCAGGGTGGCAAGGGCCGGGCGTATCAAGGGAGTCAAGCGACTGTGATCGAGGGGGCAGCGTGAGCAACATTCCGGAGACCGGGCGGACCCCCCGGGTCCAGATCCGGCTCGTCATCATTCAGGTGCTTGTCTTCTCCCTCCTCCTCACCCTCGGCGGACGCCTCTGGTACCTGCAGATCCGCAACGGCCAGGAGTACACCGACGAGGCGAAGAACAACCACGTCCAGCAGGTCGTCCAGCCCGCCGTCCGCGGCTCGATCCTCGACTCCCGCGGTGTCCCGCTCGCCGACAACGAGACCCGCCTGGTCGTCTCCGCCTCGCGCACCGAGCTGATGAAGATGAAGGACGACGGCAAAGGCGTCCTCACCCGGCTCGCCGGTGTCCTCGGCATGAAGCCGAAGGACGTCCTGGACAAGGTCCGGCTCTGCGACGCCAAGACCCCGCAGCCCTGCTGGAACGGCTCGCCCTACCAGCCGATCCCGGTCACCGACGAGGCCAACACCCAGCAGGCCCTGCAGATCCGCGAGCGCGCCGAGGACTTCCCCGGCATCACCGCCGAGCCCACCGCCGTACGCCGCTACACCGGACCGGGAAAGACCAACACCGCGCAGGTCCTCGGCTATCTCTCGCCCGTCACCGACGAGGAGATCACCAAGGCCAAGGACACCGACTCGCCGTTCCTCCGCTCCGACCAGGTCGGCCGCTCCGGCCTCGAGCGCACCTACGACAAGGAGCTGCGCGGCAAGGCCGGCGTCACCCGCTACGAGGTCGACAACCTCGGCCGGGTCATCGGCGAGGCGGCCAGGGACAAGGCCCAGCCCGGCGCCAACCTCGTCACCTCCATCGACGCGCGCGTACAGGCGGTCGCCGAGTACGAGCTCCACAACGCGATGAAGGCCGCCCGCCTGGAGTTCGACAAGAACACCGACAAGAACTACAAGGCCGACGCCGGCGCCGTCGTGGTGATGGAGAACAAGACCGGCCGGATCGTCTCGATGGCCTCCCAGCCGACATACGACCCGAACTCCTGGGTCGGTGGCATCTCCGGCAAGGACTACGCCAAGCTCACCGGCAAGGCCTCCAACTACCCGCTGCTCAACCGCGCGATCCAGGGCCAGGCCGCCCCCGGCTCGATCTTCAAGGTGATCTCGTCGACGGCCGCGGTCAACGCCGGCTATCCCTTCGACGGCGGCTACCCCTGCCCCAGCTCGTACTCCGTCGGTGGCCAGGTCTTCAAGAACTTCGAGTCCAAGGGCTACGGCAGCATCTCCCTCGGCAGGGCCCTGGAGGTCTCCTGCGACACCGTCTTCTACGGCCTCGCCCACCGGGAATGGCAGAAGGACGGCGGCACCAAGCCCAAGAAGCGCACCAACGACTGGTTCTACAAGACGGCTCACCAGTTCGGCCTCGGCAAGGAGACCGGCATCGACCTCCCCAACGAGGTCAAGGGCCGCGTCCCGGACCGCCGGTGGAAGCAGAACTTCTGGGAGGCCAACAAGGACGGCTGGTGCAAGCAGGGCAAGAAGAACGGCGACTACGTCGAGAAGATCGCGTACGAGAACTGCCTCGAAGGCAACCGGATGCGAGCGGGTGACTCCGTCAACTACTCGATCGGCCAGGGCGACACGCTCGTCACCCCGATCCAGATGGCCACCATCTACTCCGCCATCGCCAACGGCGGCACGCTGCACAACCCCACCATCGGCAAGGCCGTCATCAGCGCGGACGGCAAGACCGTGCAGGAGATCAAGCCCACCTCGCACGGCAAGCTGCCGATGAACGCCCGGACCCGGGACCAGATAGACGAAGCCCTCGCGGGAGTCACGACCCGCGGTTCCGCCGCCTGGCGATTCGGCGGCTGGCCGCAGGACAAGATCCCGATGCACGCCAAGACGGGTACTGCCGAGGTCTACGGCAAGCAGACGACCTCCTGGTTCGTCTCGTACACCAAGGACTACACGATCATCATGACGATCGCCCAGGGCGGTACGGGATCCGGCGCCTCGGGTCCCGCCGTACGCAAGATCTACGAGGCGATGTACGGACTCGACGAGAAGGGCGGCCAGGACCTGAAGAAGGCACTGCTGCCCGAGCCGCAGAAGGCGCTTCCGAAGATCGGGGCGGACGGTTCGATCGACGCCCCGAAGATCGAGCCGTACGAGCCGGAGAAGCAGGAGCCCCCGGCCGAGGACCAGCAGCTCGCGGGCCCGCCCGCGCGGAGGGACTGAGACATGGCCGGCTCGAGTGGCTTCTCCGTCTCCGGCTACGGGCCCGAGCGCGGAGGTCTGTGGTCCCAGCTCTCCGCCCGCGGCTCCGTGGTGCGCAGGCTCGACTGGCCGATGCTCTTCTCGGCGCTCGCGCTCTCCTTCGTGGGCGCGCTGCTGGTGTGGTCCGCGACGCGCGGCCGCACCGAGCTCAACCAGGGAGATCCGTACTACTTCCTCTTCCGGCACGCCCTCAACACCGGTATCGGCTTCGCGCTGATGGCCGGCACGATCTGGCTCGGGCACCGCACCCTGCGCGGCGCGGTCCCGGTCCTGTACGGGCTGTCCGTACTGCTCGTCCTGCTGGTCCTCACCCCGCTCGGCGCGACGATCAACGGCGCGCACGCGTGGATCGTGATCGGCGGCGGCTTCTCCCTGCAGCCCTCGGAGTTCGTGAAGATCACGATCATTCTGGGGATGGCGATGATGCTGGCCGCGCGCGTCGACGCCGGCGACCTGCTGCACCCGGACCACCGCACGGTCGCCAAGTCGCTGGGCCTGGCGGCCCTGCCGATGGCGATCGTCATGCTGATGCCGGACCTCGGTTCGGTGATGGTGATGGCGGTGATCGTGCTCGGAGTGCTGCTCGCCTCCGGCGCATCCAACCGCTGGATCCTCGGCCTGATCGCCGCCGGAGCCATCGGCGCCGTACTGGTCACCGCGCTCGGACTGCTGGACGAGTACCAGATCAACCGCTTCGCGGCGTTCGCCAACCCGGAGCTCGACCCTGCCGGTGTCGGCTACAACACCAATCAGGCGCGGATCGCGATCGGATCCGGCGGACTGACCGGCACAGGTCTGTTCAAGGGCTCCCAGACCACCGGCCAGTTCGTCCCCGAACAGCAGACGGACTTCGTCTTCACGGTCGCGGGCGAGGAGCTCGGCTTCCTCGGTGCGGGCCTGATCCTGCTGCTGCTCGGCGTCGTCCTGTGGCGCGCCTGCCGTATCGCACGCGAGACGACCGAGCTGTACGGCACGATCGTCGCCGCCGGGATCATCGCCTGGTTCGCCTTCCAGGCCTTCGAGAACATCGGGATGACGCTCGGCATCATGCCGGTGGCGGGTCTGCCGCTGCCGTTCGTGTCGTACGGAGGCACCTCGATGTTCGCGGTCTGGATCGCGATCGGACTGCTGCAGTCGATCCGGGTGCAGCGGCCGATAACTGCGTAGCCCGACAACTGCGTTAGCTCGGTAACCGCGTAGTCCGGCAGCCGCGTAGTCCGGACGGCTCACGCCTGCCCGGCGCTTGAGGGCACAGCACAGCAAGCGCGTCCGCCGGTCGAGGACAGTGCGGTCGCGGAGTGGGTCTGCCGCAAACGAGCTTCGACGACTAAGTTCGGTTCATGGCGGACACTAAGCGCGAGATCGAGCGGAAGTACGAAGCCACCCCCGACACGGGGCTACCGGACCTGACCCGGGTGGCCGGCGTCTCGGCCGTCCACGACAAGGGCGTCGCCGAGCTCGACGCCGTCTACTACGACACGGCAGACCTGCGCCTGATCGCCGCCTCCATCACCCTGCGCCGCAGAACGGGCGGGACGGATGCGGGCTGGCACCTCAAGCTCCCCGTCGCACCGGATGTGAGGGACGAGATCACCGCGCCGCTGTCCGATGCGGTCCCGCACGTCCTGCAGAGTCTGGTCCGGGCCCGCACCCGGGATGCCGAACTCGTCCCCGTGGTGCGCCTGCGGTCCTCGCGGCACATCCACCATCTGGTCGACGCGGACGGGGCCCCGCTGGCCGAGCTCAGCAGGGACGGCGTGCGCGCGGAACGCCTCACGGACGGCGGCCGCACGGCGCAGTGGGACGAGATCGAGGTCGAGCTCGCCGACGATGCGGACCCGGCGCTCCTCGACGCGGTCGACAAGAAGCTCCGCAAGGCGGGCGTGCGCCCGGCCCAGTGGCCGTCCAAGCTGGCCAGGGCCCTGACGGAGACGGCCCCCGAGGAGGGCAAGCACGCGGAAGCGGCCGCGGAGCCGACGGCCCCCGTCCCCGCCGAAGAACCCGCGAACGCAGGCGACTACGTTCTCGCCTACCTGCGGGAACAGGCCGACGCCATCCTCGCGTACGACCCCGCCGTGCGCCGCGATCTGCCCGACTCCGTCCATCAGATGCGAGTCGCCACCAGGCGGCTGCGCAGCGTGTTCAAGACGTACCGCAAGATCATCGATCGCACCGTCACCGACCCGGTCGGCGAGGAGCTCAAATGGCTGGCCGGTGAGCTGGGCGTCGCCCGTGACCACGAGGTGCTCACCGAGCGGCTGCGCTCCCGGATCGACGACCTGCCCAGGACGCTGCTGCTCGGCCCGGTGCGCGGGCGGCTGCGTATCTGGACCGTCGCCCGTGGCTCGGGCGCGCGCCGCAAGGCCACTGCCGTACTCGACAGCAAGCGGTACCTCGCGCTGCTCGATTCGCTGGACACGCTGCTCGCCGACCCTCCGCTGCTGAAGGCCGCGTTCGGCACGACCGCCAGGGTCATCCCCAAGGCCGTCCTCAAGGACTACGACCGGCTGGCCGCCCGGATCGACCACGCCCTCGAGCTCCCCCCGGGGCACGAACGCGACCTGGCGATGCACGACGCCCGCAAGGCCGCCAAGCGCGCCCGGTACGCGGGCGAGGCGGCGACCCCCGCGCTCGGCAAGCCCGCCAAGCGGTTCGCCAAGCGGATGAAGGACGTGCAATCGGTGCTCGGCGACCACCAGGACAGCGTCGTCGCCCGCGAGGCGCTGCGGGATCTCGGGATCCAGGCGCACGCGGCCGGGGAGTCGGCCTTCACCTGGGGACTGCTGTACGGCCACGAGGAGGCGCAGGCCGCCGAGCGGGAGCGGGAACTGCCCGAGGTGTGGCGGGAGGCTTCGGACCAAGATCTTCGCGCGGCGTTGAGCCACTGAGCATCGGGGTACGCTTGATGGTCACCCCTGCCCGCTCACGAGAGACACCACGATGCCTGTCGAGTCGGTCTTCCCACGCCTGGAAGCGCTTCTCCCGCACGTTCAGAAGCCGATCCAGTACGTCGGTGGAGAGCTCAACTCCACCGTCAAGGACTGGGACGCCTGCGATGTCCGCTGGGCGCTCATGTACCCGGACGCGTACGAGGTTGGACTGCCCAATCAGGGCGTCATGATCCTCTACGAGGTACTCAATGAGCGTGCGGGCGTGCTCGCCGAGCGCACCTACAGCGTCTGGCCGGACCTCGAAGAGCTCATGCGCGAGCACAAGGTCCCGCAGTTCACCGTGGACGCGCACCGTCCCGTGAAGGCCTTCGACGTCTTCGGGCTGAGCTTCTCCACCGAGCTCGGCTACACCAACATGCTCACCGCCCTGGACCTCGCGGGCATCCCGCTCGAGTCGAGGGACCGTACGGTCGACGACCCGATCGTGCTCGCGGGCGGCCACGCCGCATTCAACCCCGAGCCGATCGCGGACTTCATCGACTGCGCGGTCATCGGCGACGGTGAGCAGGCCGTCCTCGACATGACCGAGATCATCCGCGCCTGGAAGGCCGAGGGCCGGCCGGGCGGGCGCGAGGAAGTCCTCTTCCGCCTCGCGAAGACCGGCAATGTCTACGTCCCGCGCTTCTACGACGTCGAGTACCTGCCCGACGGCCGGATCGGCCGCGTCGTCCCGAACAAGTCGGGTGTCCCGTGGCGTGTGTCCAAGCACACGGTGATGGACCTCGACGAGTGGCCGTACCCCAAGCAGCCCCTCGTGCCGCTCGCCGAGACCGTCCATGAGCGGATGTCGGTCGAGATCTTCCGCGGCTGCACCCGCGGCTGCCGCTTCTGCCAGGCCGGCATGATCACGCGCCCTGTGCGGGAACGAAGCATCACCGGCATCGGCGACATGGTCGAGAAGGGTCTGAAGGCGACCGGCTTCGAGGAGGTCGGCCTGCTCTCGCTCTCCTCCGCGGACCACAGTGAGATCGGCGACATCGCCAAGGGCCTGGCCGACCGGTACGAGGAGGACAAGATCGGTCTGTCCCTCCCGTCCACCCGTGTCGACGCGTTCAACGTGGACCTCGCCAACGAGCTGACCAGGAACGGCCGTCGGTCCGGTCTGACCTTCGCCCCCGAGGGCGGCTCCGAGCGCATGCGCAAGGTCATCAACAAGATGGTCTCGGAAGAGGACCTGATCCGCACGGTCTCGACGGCGTACGGCAACGGCTGGCGTCAGGTGAAGCTGTACTTCATGTGCGGCCTGCCCACCGAGACCGACGAAGACGTGCTGCAGATCGGCGACATGGCGGTCAAGGTCATCGCCGAGGGCCGCAAGATCTCCGGCCAGAACGACATCCGCTGCACTGTCTCGATCGGCGGCTTCGTGCCCAAGCCGCACACGCCCTTCCAGTGGGCCCCGCAGCTGTCGGCGGAGGAGACGGACGCGCGTCTGGAGAAGCTGCGCGACAAGATCCGCGGCGACAAGAAGTACGGCCGCTCGATCGGCTTCCGCTATCACGACGGCAAGCCCGGCATCGTCGAGGGCCTGCTCTCGCGCGGTGACCGCCGTATCGGCTCCGTCATCCGCGCCGTCTACGAGGACGGCGGCCGCTTCGACGGCTGGCGCGAGCACTTCTCGTACGACCGGTGGATGGCGTGCGCCGCCAAGACGCTGCCCGAATTCGGGGTGGACGTCGACTGGTACACCACCCGTGAGCGCACGTACGAGGAGGTCCTGCCCTGGGACCACCTGGACTCCGGTCTCGACAAGGACTGGCTCTGGGAGGACTGGCAGGACTCGCTGGACGAGACCGAGGTCGAGGACTGCCGCTGGACGCCGTGCTTCGACTGCGGTGTCTGCCCGCAGATGGACACGTCCATCCAGATCGGCCCGACCGGCAAGAAACTGCTGCCGCTGACGGTCGTCAAGTAACACCTGAAGCAGCACCTGCGCGAAGGCCCGGCCCTGGGCATACCCCGTGGCCGGGCCTTCGTGTGTCCCCGGCACAATCCGGCGATGCCTCAAAAGGCGCAGGTACTGGATCCGGACGGGGCTGTAGCGCGTCATGTCTGACATGGAAGTCGAGAAGTCGCCTCAGACCTACGGGAGTCATCAGGCACCCGCGCAGTACCAGCCAGGCCCCGGCTGTCTGACCACGATCATCCGGATTCCGGTGCGGATCGTGGTGCTGCTCGTCGTGCTTCCCGTGCGGATGGTCTGGGACGTTCTCGTCGTCTGCGCGCTCGCCGCCGACCGCATACTGCTGCGACCGCTCCGCCGGGCGCTTGCCTGGGTGTACGAGAACGTCCTCACGCCGATCGGACACGGTCTGGCATGGCTCGCGGCCTTCATCGGCAGGGCGCTGTTCGTCTGGCCGTGGGTCGCGCTGTGGCGGTACGTCCTGGTGCCGGTGGTGATGTACGGGCTGGTGGTGCCGCTGGTGTGGATCCACCGGCAGCTGCTCACCCCGCTCGGCCACGGCATCGCCTGGCTCGTGGAGCATCTGCTTCTCGCGCCCGCGCGCTGGATCTACCGCCGGCTGCTCACGCCTGCCGGGCACGGCATCGCCACGGTGCTCGGGTGGCTGGGCAGGGCGCTGTTCGTCTGGCCGTGGGTCGCGCTGTGGCGGTACGTCCTGGTGCCGGTGGTGATGTACGGGCTGGTGGTGCCGCTGGTGTGGATCCACCGGCAGCTGCTCACCCCGCTCGGCCACGGCATCGCCTGGCTCGTGAGCACCGTGTGCCGCGGTGTGTGGACGGCGGTCGTCTGGCTCGTCGTCACGCTGCTCGTCACGCCCGTCGCCTGGTTGTACCGCCATGTCCTCGCTCCGGTCGGCCGGGAGATCGCCGACGCGATCGCCGTCGCCTGGAGCATCGCCGGACACCTTTCGCGCGCCGTCGGCCGGGCCGTCAAGTGGCTCGCCCGGAACCTCGTCGCGCGGCCGGTGCGCTGGTTCTACCAGTACGTCTGCACCCCCGTGGGGCACGCGGTGCGCGACGGCGTCTGGCGTCCGGTGAAGAAGGCCGCGGTCGAGGCGGGCCGGGCGGCGCGGGCCGCGCTCCGGTCGGCCGGTGAAACGGTGCGGCAGGCGCGGCGCGACGCCTGGAGGGCGCTCGTCGGCGCGTCACCGGCCTCGAAGCCCGTGGAACCGGTAGTGCGGCAGGCGCGTACGCTGGGTAGCACAACGACTGTTCCCGGCGTGGCGGCCGACCCCGAGATCTCCCTGCACCAGCAGGGGTGAGCCGGGCGGCCCCCCAAGGAACACCCCCGCACGTCCGAGGGCGGGCGCGCCACCCGCGCCCGCCCCGCACCGAGGAGAAGAACCACTGGGCAAGCGACAGCCCGAAGGCCCGCCGCCCGCACCGGCAGTGCAGCGCATCCGACTGCGCTACACCAAGCGCGGCCGCCTCCGGTTCACCAGCCACCGCGACTTCCAGCGTGCTTTCGAGCGCGCTCTGCGCCGTGCCGAGGTGCCCATGGCGTACTCGGCGGGCTTCACCCCGCACCCCAAGGTCTCGTACGCCAATGCCGCACCCACCGGCACGGGCAGCGAGGCTGAATACCTGGAGATCGCTCTCACCGAGCACCGGGACCCGGACAAGCTGCGTGAGTTGCTCGACGAGTCACTGCCCGGCGGGCTCGACATCACCGACGCCGTCGAGGCCCGCACCTCGGGTCTCGCCGACCGGCTCACCGCATCCGTGTGGGAGCTGCGGCTCGACGGCGTGCCCGTCGAGGACGCCGAGAAGGCCGTTTCCGGCTTCCTCTCCGCCGAGACCGTCGAGGTCGAGCGGAAGACGAAGAACGGCATGCGGACCTTCGACGCACGAGGTGCCGTGGCGGAGCTGCAGGCGCTCCATCCCCAGGCTGATAGGTCGGGGGACGGGCCCTGTGCGATACTGCGGCTGGTTGTTCGGCACGTGACACCTGCTGTGCGACCCGACGACGTCCTGTCCGGTCTCCGAGCTGTGGCCGACCTGGCGCCGCCGGTCCCCGCAGCGGTGACCAGGCTGGCGCAGGGGCTCTTCGACGAGGAGTCCGGCACGGTGACCGACCCGCTCGCGCCCGACCGCGAGGTAGTTCTGGCCGCTCCACCCACGGCCGCCGGAACAGCCGCCGCGACGGCGCCGGAAGGTCCCGCCGCGTAAGGGCAGTCGTTGTAGCGCAGCCCTGGTACTCGGGAGCCACCTGGGTCGGGCCGCGCACTGACAGGAGACTTTCGCCAGGCCGTACGTACATCGCGTACGGAACCGGCGAGCCATACATCAGCTCCCGTGCGGCGCCCGAGCCCCGGACGGCGGCTCCGCGCACATCACGCGGGCCGTGGCCGGACCGGAATCAGGCGTGGCGCCCGGGAGCGTGACGGGAGAACCGCCCGCATGCTCGAGCCGAACGAATCCGGCACCGCCGGAGACACAGAGAACAATTCCCCCAGCGACACGTTGCCGCCGCGCCGCAGGCGCCGCGCCGCGTCGCGTCCCGCAGGGCCGCCGACCGCGGCCGCGGGTGCCAAGGACGCCGTGGAAGCCACGGACGTCGCTGACGTTGCTGACGTCACTGAGAGCGTCGCTCCGGCCGCAGCGGCCGTGGCGAACACCGAGAGCGCCGAGCCGGAGGCCGAGGCCGCCGCGCCGCGTACCCGCCGTCGTGCGACGCGTAAGGCGACTGCGCCTGCCGGTGCGCCGCAGTCGGTCGAGGCCGCTGAGCCCGAGGCGCCCGCCGCCGAGGTGTCCGAGCCGGAGGCCGAGGCCGCCGCGCCGCGTACGCGCCGTCGTGCGACGCGTAAGGCGACTGCGCCTGCCGGTGCGCCGCAGTCGGTCGAGGCCACTGAGCCCGAGGCGCCCGCCGCCGAGGTGTCCGAGCCCGAGGCCGAGGCCGCCGCGCCGCGTACCCGCCGTCGTGCGACCCGTAAGGCCACCGCGCCCGAGCCGGTCGCCGAAGCCGTGCCCGCCGCCGAGGACGAGGACGAGACCCCGGCCGAGACCCCGGCCGAGGCGCCCGCGCCGCGTGGCCGTGCCCGCCGCCGGGCCTCCGCGCCCGCCGGTGCGCCGCAGGCCGCCGAGGCTACGGAGACCGCCGAGGCCACCGAGCCCGCGGAGGAGGCCCCCACGGGCCGTACCCGCCGCCGCGCCACCCGTAAGGCCACTGCGCCCGCCGACGCCCCG
Organism: Streptomyces sp. NPDC002730; assembly: GCF_042888805.1. NCBI lineage: Bacteria > Bacillati > Actinomycetota > Actinomycetes > Kitasatosporales > Streptomycetaceae > Streptomyces > Streptomyces sp. NPDC002730. Next base: position 604,064 of record NZ_JBIAQG010000002.1, on the reverse strand, counting down.
CAGGCCGACGAGAACGGCGTCGCCGACGCGGGCGAGAGCCTGCCGCAGGACGTGGTGGCACAGATCGCCGCGGACGAGGACGTCGCGGCCGCCGAGAAGGCGGCGACACGGGGCCGTACGCGCCGCCGTGCCGTCTCGCCCGAGTTCACCGCCCAGCCGAAGGCCGCCAAGGCCGACCAGGCCGAGAAGGCCGAGAAGGCCGAGAAGAGCGAGGCGCCCGCGCGTGGCCGTCGCGCCACCCGGCCCGCCGTCGCCGTCTTCCAGGCCCCGGTCTTCACCGAGCCGATGTTCCAGACCCCGGAGACGGCCGCCGCGGCCGCCGCCGCTGCCGTGGAGACGGAGCCGGAGGAGGACGAGGCGTACGTCGAGCCGGTCGCCGAGCCCGTCGCCGCCGAGCCCGCCGGACGTCGCCGTCGCCGCCGCCGTGGCGAGCCCGCCGAGCCCGTCGAGGCCCCGGCGCCCGTGGCGCAGGAGGCCGAGCCCGAGGCGGAGACCGAGTCCGAGCAGGCTGCCGAGGCCGGTGAGGGCGAGGAGTCGGACGAGTTCGAGGACCGCCCGTCGCGTCGCCGCCGCCGTGGTGGCCGTCGCCGTCGCCGTGGCGAGCCCGCCGACGCCGACGAGACCTCGGAGGAGGCCGAGGAGGCCGCGGCCGAGGACATCCAGGACGACGAGGAAGCCGCGGACGACGAGGAGCAGGGCGACACCGAGACCCCCTCGGCCGCCGGCACCAGCAGCAGCCGTCGCCGGCGCCGCCGTCGTCGTCGCAGTGGTGACTCCGGGCCCGAGGACGAGACGGGTTCGGGCGACCCCGAGCGTACGGTCGTCAAGGTCCGCGAGCCGCGCGCCCCGCGTACCAAGAGCGACGAGCCGTCCGACGAGGTGCAGTCCATCAAGGGCTCGACCCGTCTGGAGGCGAAGAAGCAGCGCCGCCGCGAGGGCCGCGAGCAGGGCCGCCGCCGGGTGCCGATCATCACGGAGGCCGAGTTCCTGGCCCGCCGTGAGGCCGTCGAGCGTGTGATGGTCGTCCGGCAGAACGGCGAGCGCACCCAGATCGGCGTCCTCGAGGACAACGTGCTCGTCGAGCACTACGTCAACAAGGAGCAGGCCACCTCGTACGTCGGCAATGTCTACCTGGGCAAGGTGCAGAACGTACTGCCGTCCATGGAGGCCGCGTTCGTCGACATCGGCAAGGGGCGCAACGCCGTCCTGTACGCAGGCGAGGTCAACTTCGAGGCGCTGGGCATGGCCAACGGCCCGCGCCGTATCGAGGCCGCGCTCAAGTCCGGCCAGTCGGTCCTCGTCCAGGTGACCAAGGACCCGATCGGCCACAAGGGCGCCCGCCTGACCAGCCAGGTCTCGCTGCCCGGCCGCTACCTGGTCTATGTGCCCGAGGGCTCGATGACCGGTATCAGCCGCAAGCTGCCCGACACCGAGCGTGCGCGTCTGAAGACCATCCTCAAGAAGATCGTCCCCGAGGACGCGGGCGTCATCGTGCGTACCGCCGCCGAGGGCGCGAGCGAGGACGAGCTGCGCCGCGATGTCGAGCGGCTGCAGGCGCAGTGGGAGGACATCCAGAAGAAGTCCAAGGGCGGCAATGCCCCGACGCTGCTCTACGGCGAGCCGGACATGACCGTCCGCGTCGTCCGCGACATCTTCAACGAGGACTTCTCCAAGGTCATCGTCAGTGGTGACGAGGCGTGGGACACCATCCACGGCTATGTCTCGCACGTGGCGCCGGACCTGGTCGACCGCCTGCAGCGGTGGACCAGCGAGGTTGACGTCTTCGCGTCGAACCGCATCGACGAGCAGCTGATGAAGGCGCTGGACCGCAAGGTCTGGCTGCCGAGCGGTGGCTCGCTGGTGATCGACAAGACCGAGGCCATGATCGTGGTCGACGTCAACACCGGGAAGTTCACCGGCCAGGGCGGCAACCTCGAGGAGACCGTCACCAGGAACAACCTGGAGGCGGCCGAGGAGATCGTGCGCCAGCTGCGGCTGCGCGACCTGGGCGGCATCGTCGTCGTCGACTTCATCGACATGGTGCTGGAGTCCAACCGGGACCTGGTCATGCGGCGGCTGCTCGAGTGCCTGGGCCGCGACCGTACGAAGCACCAGGTGGCCGAGGTCACCTCGCTGGGCCTGGTCCAGATGACCCGTAAGCGGGTGGGCCAGGGTCTCCTGGAGTCCTTCTCCGAGACCTGTGTCCACTGCAACGGCCGCGGTGTGATCGTGCACATGGAGCAGCCGACCACCGCCGGTGGCGGTGGCGGCGGCAAGCGCTCCAAGAAGCGCGGTCGCGGTGGTGCGGAGCACGTGCACGAGCTCGAGCACGAGGCCGTCGTCGAGACCGAGGCCGAGACCGAGGCGGAGATCGCCGCCGAGGTGGCTGCCCCGGTGGCGCTGGCGGAGCCCGAGTTTGTGCCGGACGAGGAGCTGTACAGCAGCGCCGCGGAGGCGGAGGCGGCCGCGACGCGCGGTCGTGGCCGTCGCCGGGCGACCCGTAAGGCGACGGCTCCGGCCGGTGCGCCGAAGGCCGCGGAGGTCACGGTCGCCGAGCCCAGGGCCGAGGAGCCGAAGGCCCTGGAGGTCACGTCCGTGGCCCCGGTCGCCGAGCCGGCGGCGCCCGCGGAGGAGGCGGCCCCGACGGGCCGTACCCGCCGCCGCGCGACCCGCAAGGCGACGGCTCCGGCCGGCTCCCCGGCGACGTCGGAGCCGACGGTCGTGGAGACCACGGTCAAGGAGACCGCCGCCGAGCCCGAGGCCAAGGCCGAGGCGCCCGTCGAGGCTCCCGCAGCCGAGGAGGCTCCCGTCGCGGCCCCGCCGCGTGCGCGCCGCAGGGTGACCCGCAAGGTCACCGCTCCCGCCGGTTCGCCCTCGGGCGCGGAGGAGGCCGCGATCGTCGTGGTCCCCGCCACGCACGAGTCGCAGGCGGAGCCGGAGGCCGGCACAGCGGAGACCGCGGAGACCGCGGACGAGGCTCCGGCCAAGAAGACGGCCCGCAAGGCCGCCAAGAAGGCCACCGCGAAGAAGGCCGCCACCAAGAAGACGGCGGCCAAGAAGACCGCGGCGAAGAAGACGACCGCCAAGAAGGCCACGGCGAAGAAGACCGCGGCCGCCGAGCAGCAGACGCTGTCGTCGGTGTCGGCATCGACCGACAGCTGAACAGCTGAACAGTTGATGAGGCTTCAGTGAACGGACCGTGTCCCACCCCGCAGCCCGCGGGGTGGGACGTGGTTTTTGTCGCCGAATCGATGCGGTGCTCCGTTAACAGCCCCGAAATTCGCTAGGAAATCCCTGATAATGTGACGGCGGTCGCTGCCGGGTGCGGTCCCGCTCCGGACACTACGGTGGGTGACCGGCCCGGTTCGGGACAAGACCGGTCCCAGAATCCTCGGTAGGGCGTCGGCTTCGCGCCGGAGGGGTTTGCGCGGCCTCGTGAGACGTCCGCACGACCCCTGATCCTCTGCCATAAAGAGTTCAGCGGTGTTCAAGGAGGACGTCCATGACGAGCAGCAACCAGCAGCCCATTCCCGCTGCCCGCCCGGTCATCGGTGAGGAAGAGATCGAGGCGGCGGTACGTGTACTGCGTTCCGGCAGGGTCGTACAGGGCCCGGAGGTGGCGGCATTCGAGGAGGGCTTCTCGGAGCTGGTCGAGGGGCGCCATTGCGTGGCCGTCAACTCGGGTACCTCCGCACTGCACCTCCTTCTGCTGGCACTTGGTATCGGCCCGGGTGACGAAGTAATCGTTCCTTCGTTCTCTTTCGCCGCCTCGGCGAACGCGGTCCGCCTGGTCGGCGCCGACGTCGTCTTCGCCGACATCGAGCCCGGCAGCTATGGCCTGGACCCGGCGGCGGTCGAGGCCGCCATCACGCCGCGCACCGCCGCGATCATGCCGGTGCACCTCTACGGCCACCCGGCCGCGATGGACAAGATCATGCCCATCGCCGCCAAGCACAAGCTGGCCGTGGTCGAGGACGCCTGCCAGGCGCACGCCGCGGCGCTGAACGGCACCCCGGTCGGCGCCTTCGGCTCCGGCGGCACGTTCAGCTTCTACCCGACCAAGAACATGCACTCCCTCGAGGGCGGCATGATCTCCACCGGTGACGCCGAGGTCGCCCGCACCCTGCGCCTGCTGCGCAACCAGGGCATGGAGCAGCGGTACGCCAACGAGATCGTCGGCGCCAACATGCGAATGACCGATGTCGCCGCCGCCGTCGGCCGCGTACAGCTGTCGAAGCTGGGTGGCTGGACCGAGCAGCGCATCGCCAACGCCGCGTACCTCACCGAGCACATCACGGCGCCGAACGTGCAGACCCCGACGGTCGCCGAGGGCGCGCGCCACATCTACCACCAGTACACGATCCGGATCACAGGGGACCGCGACGCCGCGATGGCGAAGCTCACCGAGGCGGGCGTCGGCAACGCCGTCTACTACCCCACCCCGATCCACCGGCTGAAGCCGTACTGGGAGCCGGACCAGAAGGCCGGCCGTAACTGGGACCTGCCCGAGACCGAGCGCGCGGCCTCCGAGGTCGTCTCGCTGCCGGTGCATCCTTCGCTGACCGCGGAGGACCTCGAGCGCATCGTCGCCGCCGTGAACGATCTTGGAGAGAATCTGTGACCACCCGGGGACTGCGAGCCGGCCTGATCGGCCTCGGCTCGATGGGCCGCCACCACGCCCGCGTACTCGCCGGTCTCGAGGGCGTCGAGCTTGTCGCCGTCGTCGACCCGATGGGTGACAAGAACGGCTGGGGGCAGGGCGCCCCTGTGCTGTCGACCGTCGAGGAGCTCATCGCGCTCGGCATCGACTACGCCGTCGTGGCCTGCCCGACCGCCCTGCACGAGGAAGTCGGTCTCAAGCTCGCCGAGGCCGGTGTCGGCGCGCTGGTCGAGAAGCCGGTCGCGGACACCGTGGAAGGCGCCCGCCGCCTCGTCGAGGCCTTCGAGTCGCGCGGCCTGGTCGCCGGCGTCGGCCACATCGAGCGCTGCAACCCCGCGCTGCGCTCGCTGCGCCAGCGCCTGGAGGCCGGCGAGCTCGGCGACGTCTACCAGGTCGTCACCCGCCGCCAGGGCCCCTTCCCGCACCGCATCGCCGATGTCGGCGTGGTCAAGGACCTCGCCACCCACGACATCGACCTCACCGGGTGGGTGACGGGCCAGACGTACACCTCGATCTCCGCCCGTACCGTCTCCAAGTCGGGCCGTCCGCACGAGGACATGGTCTCCGCGGTCGGTCAGCTCTCCGACGGCACCATGGTCAACCACCTGGTCAACTGGCTGAGCCCGCTCAAGGAGCGGTTCACCTCGGTCACCGGTGAGAAGGGCTGCTTCATCGCGGACACCCTCACCGCCGACCTGACCTTCTACTCCAACGCCGCCCAGGCCACCGAGTGGGAGGCCCTGCAGGCCTTCCGCGGTGTCGCCGAGGGCGACATGATCCGCTACGCCATCCCGAAGCGTGAGCCGCTGCTGGTCGAGCACGAGCTCTTCCGTGACGCGGTCCTCGGCAAGTCCCAGGACATCTGCACGCTCCGCCAGGGCCTTCGTACGGTCGAGGTGGCAGCCGCGGTGCTGGAATCCGCTTCCCTCGGCATCACCGTCGATCTCTCCGCGCACGCCGCGGCCCAGTAGGGCGAGGAGCCTTGACCAGTCCTGATGTCACCGTCGTCGTCGCCGTGTACAACACGATGCCGTATCTGACGGAATGCCTTAACTCCCTTGTCGGGCAGAGCATTGGCCTGGACAGGCTCGAGATCGTGGCCGTCGACGACGGTTCCACGGACGACAGCGGAGCGGAGCTCGACCGCTTCGCCAAGAAGTACCCGGACACCGTCAAGGTGATACACCAGGCGAACTCCGGTGGCCCGGCCGCGCCCAGCAACAGGGCGCTGGACGTGGCCACCGGACGTTACGTCTACTTCATCGGCTCCGACGACTACCTCGGCAAAGAGGCGTTGGAGCGGATGGTGGCCTGTGCCGAGAAGCACGAATCCGACGTCGTGGTCGGCAAGATGGTCGGCACCAACGGCCGCTATGTCCATCAGGCGCTCTTCAAGAAGAGCGACCCGGACGTCAGCCTCTACGACTCGGCACTGCCGTTCACGCTGGCCAACACCAAGCTCTTCCGCCGTGAGCTGGTGGAGAAGTACCACCTGCGCTTCCCCGAGGACCTGCCGGTCGGCAGCGACCAGCCGTTCACCGTCGAGGCGTGTGTCCGGGCCCGGAAGATCTCGGTGCTCGCGGACTACACGTACTACTACGCGGTCAAGCGCGGGGACGCGAGCAACATCACCTACCGGGCGAATCATCTCGCCCGGCTCGGCTGCACCGCGAAGATCCTCAAGCACGCGGCCGGACTGATCGAGGCGGGACCGCAGCGGGACTTCGTCTTCAAGCGCCACTTCACCTGGGAGCTGTCCAAGCTCATCCAGGGCGACTTCCCGGCGCTCGACCCGCAGACCAGGCGCGAGGTGTGCGCCGGTATCGCCGATCTGGCCGACGAGTACCTCACGGACGGTCTGAGCGACTCGCTGCCGGTCATGCGACGGGTCAGGCTCGCCCTGGCCCGGCGCGGCGCGGTGGACGAGCTCGTCGCGGCGATCGTGGCGGAGGAGGAGAACGGCGCACCGCCGTTCCACCTGGAGGACGACAGGGCCTTCGCGCTCTACCCGGGCTTCAGGGACCCCGCGATGGATCTCCCCGACCGGGTCTTCGAGGTGGTCGGGGAATCGGTGCCCGGCCGGCTCTCGGCCCGGACCGAGCTGGTCTCGGCCGAGTGGGAGCAGAACGGCGACGATCTGTCCCTGGCCCTGGCGGTACGGACCGGGCTCACCGGTGACACCGACTCGGCCGTCGTCCGGCTCGTCCAGGGCGCGATGCCCAAGAGCGCGGACAAGGCCGGCGCCCGCAGGCTGCCCGCCGGCCATGAACTCCCCGCACCCGTGGGGGAGTTCACTCAGGAAGTCACTGCTGACGGCGCCGGCACGGTCGTCCGTGCGCGGATTCCGATCCAGCCCCGCCAGGCTTCGCTCGGCGTGCGCCTCTATGTGGATGTCGCAGGCTGGACGTACGAGATCCCGGTGCGCGGCAAGGATCTGCCGATGCCGCTCGCCCGGCGCTGGCGCAGTGGCACCCCGTATCGAGTGGCGGCGCGCGTGAATCCCAAGGGCCGGATGGTCATCCAGACCGGTCTGCTGTTCCCGCCCGCGCAAAGATGGTGGTCGCGTGTGCGACCCCTGCTGGTCCGGTTGAAGAGGAAAGTAACCCGATGAATATCTGTGTAGTCGCGCTCGGCAAGATCGGGCTTCCGCTCGCCGTGCAGTTCGCCGCCAAGGGCCACCGGGTGATCGGCGCCGACGTCAACGAGAAGGTCGTCGAGCTGGTCAACGCCGGCACCGAGCCCTTCCCCGGCGAGCACGACCTCGACCGCCTGCTCAAGGAGACCGTCGGCGCCGGGCTGCTGTCCGCGACCACCGACACCGCGGCCGCCGTCGCCGAGTCCGACGCCGTCGTGGTCGTGGTCCCGCTGTTCGTGGACGCCGAGGGCGTGCCGGACTTCGGCTGGATGGACTCCGCGACCAAGGCGATCGCCGCCGGCCTCAAGCCCGGCACCCTCGTCTCGTACGAGACCACCCTGCCGGTCGGCACCACCCGCACCCGCTGGGCCCCGATGCTGGAGCAGGGCTCCGGCCTCACCGCGGGCAAGGACTTCCACCTGGTGTTCTCGCCGGAGCGCGTCCTCACCGGCCGTGTCTTCGCCGACCTGCGCCGCTACCCCAAGCTCGTCGGCGGCATCGACGAGGCCTCGACGCAGCGCGGTGTGGCGTTCTACGAGCAGGTGCTCGACTTCGACGAGCGCGCGGACCTGGCGCAGCCGAACGGCGTCTGGGACCTGGGCACCGCCGAGGCTTCGGAGCTGGCGAAGCTCGCCGAGACCACCTACCGCGACGTCAACATCGGCCTGGCGAACCAGTTCGCCCGCTTCGCCGACAAGAACGACATCGACGTCAAGAAGGTCATCGAGGCCTGCAACTCGCAGCCGTACAGCCACATCCACCAGCCCGGTATCGCGGTCGGCGGCCACTGCATCCCGATCTACCCGCGGATGTACCTGTGGAACGACCCGGAGGCCACCGTCGTGCGCTCGGCGCGCGAGGCGAACGCCGCCATGCCGGAGTACGCCGTCGACCTGCTGGCCGCCGCCTACGGCGACCTGGACGGCGTGGGCGTGCTGGTGCTCGGCGCCGCCTACCGCGGCGGCGTGAAGGAGACGGCCTTCTCCGGCGTCTTCCCGACCGTCGAGGCGCTCAAGGCGCGCGGGGCCGTCCCCTTCGTGTCGGACCCGATGTACACCTCCGAGGAGCTGGCCGCGCACGACCTCACTCCGCACGAGGGCCAGGTCGTCACCGCCGCGATCCTGCAGGCCGACCACGCCGAGTACCGCGAGCTGGCCGCCACCGACCTGCCGGACGTCCGCGTCCTGGTCGACGGCCGGCGCACCACCGACCCGGCGCGCTGGGAAGGCGTCCGCCGCGTCGTCATCGGCGGCTGACGCTGCCACCGCGCCTGAACCGGCGCCGCTCCCGCGGAGGCTCTCGCGGGGGTTGCTCAATTGATGGCTGATCTACGAGACGAAGGCCCTGCCCCGCGTAGTTGGTGGGGCAGGGCTGAGTTGCAGAGGGTTTCCCCATGACCTGGTTGATTACTGGCGGCGCCGGATACATCGGCTCGCACGTGGTGAAGGCGATGACCGACGGCGGCGAGCGTGTCGTCGTCCTCGACGACCTCAGCACGGGCAGCACCGAGCGGCTGTCCGCCGGAGTCCCGCTGGAGGTGGGCTCGGTACTCGACCGTGAGCTGGTCGACCGCGTCCTGCGCGAGCACTCCGTCACCGGCATCGTGCACCTCGCGGGCAAGAAGCAGGTCGGCGAGTCCGTCGCGCTGCCGCTGCACTACTACTACGAGAACGTCGAGGGGCTGCGGACCGTTCTGGCCGCGGCCGCCGACGCCGGTGTGCGCCGGTTCCTGTTCTCCTCCTCCGCCTCGGTCTACGGCATGCCCGATGTCGACCTGGTCACCGAGCAGACGCCGTGTCTGCCGATGAGCCCGTACGGCGAGACCAAGCTGGCCGGGGAGTGGCTGGTCACAGCCGTCGGCAAGGCACACGGTATGGCGACGGCCTCGCTGCGCTACTTCAACGTCGCGGGCGCCGCCTCGCCCGAACTCGGTGACGACGGCATCTTCAATCTGGTGCCGATGGTCTTCGAGCGCCTCACGGCGGGCGAGTCGCCGCGTATCTTCGGCGACGACTACCAGACGCCCGACGGCACCTGCATCCGCGACTACATCCATGTCGAGGACATCGCCTCCGCCCATGTAGCGGCGGCGCGGCGGCTCGCCGAGGACGCCTCGGCCTCGCTGATCCTCAACATCGGCCGCGGCGAAGGCGTTTCGGTCGCCGAGATGGTCACCACCATCCAGGACGTCACCGGACGGGACGACCTCAAACCGGTGGTCACCGAGCGCCGTCCCGGCGACCCGGCACGGGTCGTGGCGGCGGCCGACCGGATCCGTGAGGAGCTGGGCTGGCAGGCGCGCCACGACGTGCGCGCGATGGTCACATCGGCTTGGGCGGGCTGGTGCCTGCGCCACCCGGAGGCGCGCGGCTGAGCAGGATCCACCGCGCAGATCGGCCGCGCAGGTCCACCGCGTAGATCGCCGCGCAGATTCACCGCGTAGATCCCCGCGCAGATTCACTGCCTGTACGAAGGAAGGGCCCCCGGGAATCCCGGGGGCCCTTCCTTCGTACGCGCGCTGTCCTACTCGCCGAGCAGCAGCTTGTCGAAGCGCCGGCTCACCACGGGCCAGTCCCACGCGGAGAGCGCATGCTCGGAGGCGAGCTTGCCCGCGTTCCGCCAGCTCTCCTCGGTCGCGGTGGTCTCGAGAATGCGCTTCGCGGCCTCCTCGGGAGAGCCGACGACCCAGCCCTCCGGGTAGAGCGTACGGGCGCTGTGCTCGCGCCCGGCGTAGAACGGCCAGTCGCGGACGACGGGGACGGCGGCGCTCGCCGCGCCCTCCATCAGTCCGACGTGGCAGCCCTCACGCACCGAGGAGCTGAGGATCGTGCCGATCTCGGTGAGCGCGGACGGCACATCGTCGGTCGGCCCGAGACGTACCACCGCACCGGACTCCTCCAGCGGCGCCAGCTGCTTCTCGAACTCCGCGAGGTAGTCCTTGGTGGCGCGGCTGGTCTTGCGGTCCATGTCGCTGCCGACCAGCAGCAGCCGGTAACGCTCGTCCGCCTTGCGCACCCGCTGCAGTACGTCGATGGCCCACAGCGGGTCCTTCGCGACCTGCGAGATACCGATGAGCCCGAGGTTGAAGCGGGCGTCGGCCGGCTTCGCGCGGTTGAAGGCGCTCAGGTCCATGGCGTTGTCGAGCATGTGCGTACGCGGCGCCTGCGGACCGCGCAGCTGCGGAACCAGCGAGGTCGTCAGGTCCTGCACATGGTCCGCGACGTACACGAGGTCGTCCACACGCGAGAAGTCGACCAGGTGCGGCCAGCGGGTGAAGGCCTCGTAGCTGTGCAGCCGGACGACGATCCGGGTGTCGCCCGGGTCGATCGTCGTGAGCATCACGGCCGGTGCCACACACCAGTCGAGGAACACCGTGTCGGCCCAGTCCAGATGGGGCCGCATGAGCGTCTCGACCTGCTCCGCGTAGAGGGCGTCGCCCCCGAGACGGTTCTCTATCATCCGCCGGCCGGCCCACGAGAGGCGCTTCATGGCCGGGCTGGCCGCCAGGTCCAGGTAACGGACCTCGACGCCCTGGTGGGCCTCGTAGTGGGACAGGATCAGCTTCAGGAAGTTGTCGTTGGCGCTCGTGGTGACCAGCAGTCGCAGCGGCCGGTCGGCCGGTGGCGTGGCGGCGGGAGTCTTCCTGCCGCGCGGCTCCACGATCTTCTTCATGACCGCCGAGCGGTGCACCGGCGCGGAGAAGGCCTCGGGGTCGGCGGCCAGCGGAGAGCTCAACTGGTCGATGTGGACGACCCGGTGGAAACCGAGAACGAGCGCACGGTCCAGCGTGGACGCCGCCGCAGCCGGGTCACCGGCCTTGTAGTACTCGTCGGCGGAGGCCAGCAGCTCGTTGACCGTACGGTCCAGAGCACGCGGTGCGATGCCCTTGTTGAGCTCGGTCTTGACCGCCTCGTCGAGCAGCCCGGTCCTGATCTTCCGGTCCGAGATGCGCCCCGCGGCGGTGGTCAGCGCGAGTGTCGCGCCACCGGGCCGGCCGGCCCAGCGCATGCCCTCCGCCACCTGGCGGGACAGCGCGGCCCGCACCTTGGCGGGCACACCGGGCGCGCCGAGAGCGGTGCGCCACAGCCGGGCGCCGACGGAGCTGCGCATCACGGGGCGTGCGGTGGCCGTACGCAGCATGGTCTGGGGCAGCGCCCTGGCCTGGCGGCGTACATCGCTGGCGAGCAGCGCCGGCGGCGGCACGAGTGCCCTCCGCCTGGTCGCAACCGCGGCCGGACGGCCCGGTACACGCGGATTCTCCAGGGCCCGGAGAGCCGGCGCGATACCGAAGGAGGCACCGGCGCCGGTGTTGTACTGGGCCAGCCGCCAGACCGTGTACACGGCGTTCGCGTCGAGCGCGACGAGCTGCTGCGCGCCCAGACCGTGCCGGCGCAGCCAGACGTTGCGACGGCTCTGGACCCACAGCCGTCGGCTGTGCGGCACCTTCTTCAGCTTGCGCCGCGTGGCGGTGCTCAGATGCCCTATTCCGTAGGGCAGTTGGTGATACCCGTCCAGCTCGAGCCGGTCGAGTTCCTCCTGGCAGCCCTTTGCGTCGAAGGCACAGGCCAGGTAGACGCTGGCGCCGAGAGCGCGGAACTTCTGCACCGCACCGGCCAGCACGCCGAGCTGCGGCTGGGAGGCGGCGACAAGCAGCACATCGGTCACGGGGTGGGACCTCCGGCGACGATCGACTTCGGGGAGCGGTTGTCCACATCCGCGGTTCCGGCGGACTGGGAGATGGTGGCTCCGGGAAGCGCGGCAGGCCCGCCGTGGTCCGCCGCGAGCCGGTTGACCAGGTTCTTCACGGCGACGGACATCAGCGCCTCGCGGGTGAACTGGTCGGCGTGCGCCATCGCTTCCGCGTGCACCTCGTCGCTCGTCTCGACGGCCATGTGCGCCGCCCTGACGAAGGACTCCGCCAGGCCCTCCTCGTCGAGACCCACGGCGCCGGTCCACAGGGGGTGACCCTGCAGGACGTTCGAGGCGTCGTGCTCGACGACGTGCGCCGAGACGATCGGCAGGCCGGTGGCCATGTACTCGTAGACCTTGCCGGAGGTCACATAGCGACCGCCGATCAGGATGAGCACCATCGCGTCCCAGCGGGCGTAGATGGAGGAGACCTCGGCCTTGGCGGCGGGCCCCCCGAAGGAGACGCCGTCGGCCTCGGCCTGCTTGAGCATCTCGGAGTGCTTGTTGGCCTCGCGGCCCGCTCCGTTGCCGATGTGGCCGCGTACCTCGAAGCGTGCGTTGGCGAGCAGCGGCTCCCGCTCACGGGCGGCACGCCAGGCGTTGAGCACCGTTTCCAGGTGCGCGGGCGTGAAGTTGACCGTGCCCAGGTAACCGAAGACAAGACCGGACTCGGGGTCCGGGTTGTGCGCCCGGCCGGGCGAGCTGTCGGCGTCGTAACCGTTGCGTACGACCTCGACGCGGGAGGCGATCTCCGGGTAGCGGGCGCGGTAGTGGTCGGCGATCGGGTCGTTCACGACCCACAGCGAGACCGCGTTGTCGAGGACCTTCTGCTCCCAGTGGCCCAGCTCCGAGTCCTTGGTGAAGGCCTCGATGCCGGTGATCACGTCGATGGACCAGCCGTCGCGGAAGTCCACCGCGTACGGAACGCGGGCCTCTTCCCAGAGCTTCCAGGCCGCAGCGAGGTTCACATACGGAACGCAGCTGGCCACGAGCAGGTCCGCCGGGTGCTCCTGGTGAATGTCGAGCACGGCCTGCTCGAGCGCGCCGCGCCACTCGCCGAAGTTCGGCTCGGGGAACGGCTTCTGCTGCCGCTTGCGCAGCTGCGTGACCCACTTGTTGGGGTTGAGCGCGCGCTCCTCCCCGTAGAGGCGGATGTCCGTTTCCAGGTCCTCGCGGGAAAGCGGCAGCTCGACGATCTTCACCCGGGGGTCGACCTGCTCGAGGAGCGTGAGGTCAACGCCCGAGTCCCGCTCCCAGGACTCCTGGGCGATGTTGACGACGGTGACATCCCAGCCCGCGTTGCAGAACTGGTTCGCCGTCTCGCGCATACGGTATGCGCTGCTCTTCGCAGCCGGCGGGAAGCCGATGGCGAGATAGATGACATGAGGCCGAGTGCTTTCTGAGGGCAGCCCGGACCTGGGAGACGCTGACATAAACGGTGACGCTAGCACGGTGACATGTACGGATTCGGGCCCCCTGTGAAGCCCTGTGTCCGTCACGCGCGCCGGCTGCCCCCCTTCCACTGTTCCATGATCCGGACAACATTCTGCGCGGCTCGTCCGTCGCCGTACGGCGTACCCGGGTCGGCCGTCGGAACCGCGCGGGTGACGGTGGCGGCCCACTCGTCGGCGGAGAGCTCGTGCGGGTCGGGAACCAAGACGTTCCAACCGGTGTCGACGGTTTCCACCCACTCGGTCTCGGGGCGGATCGTGGTGGTGATCCGCTCCAGGAGGAAGGCTTCCTTCTGGAGACCGCCGGAGTCGGTGACGACACCGGTCGAGGCCAGGACCGCGGCGACCAGACCGGCGTACGGCAGCGGGCGGCCGACGTGCACCGAGCCCTGCGCGAGGTCGATGCCGTGCTGCTCGGCGCGCGCGACCAGGCGCGGGTGCGCGAGCAGCGCCACCGGCACCGGCAGCTTGGCCAGCGAGCCGATGATCGCGGCGAGGCGCTCGGGGTCGTCGGTGTTGTCGGGCCGGTGCAGGGTCGCCAGCAGGAACGGCTTCGAGGGGTCGATGCCCTCGGGCAGCGCGGGCGCCGCGTGCTCGCCGGCGAGGACCGCGTCGCGGATGCGCAGGCAGATGTCGACCATGACGTCACCGGCGAGTACGGCGCGGTCCTTGAGGCCCTCGTCGGCGAGGTGGCGCATGGCCTCCTCGGTCGGGGCCAGCAGGACGTCGGCGCAGTGGTCGGTCAGCACGCGGTTGTGCTCCTCCGGCATACGCCGGTTGAAGGAGCGCAGGCCGGCCTCGAGGTGTGCGACCGGGAGGTGCATCTTCACGGCCGACAGCGCACCGGCGATCGTGGAGTTGGTGTCGCCGTAGACGAGGACCCAGTCCGGCTGCTCGCGTTCGAGGACCGGGTCGAGCGCGGTGAGCACCGAACCGGTCTGGACGCCGTGGCTGCCGGAGCCGACACCGAGGTGGACATCCGGGTCCGGGATGCCGAGTCCGTCGAAGAAGACGTCGGAGAGGTCGGCGTCGTAGTGCTGCCCGGTGTGCACGATGAAGTGCTCGTGCTCCGTCTCGGAGAACGCGGCCGCGATGGGTGCGAGCTTCACCAATTGAGGACGGGCACCGACGATGCTGATGACTTTCACTGAACACTCTTCTTCTGGGTCAGGTCACTGGCGGGGCGTGTCACGGTCTCATACTGCTGGCCGACACCCCGCGCGATCACGCCACAGCCGGTGCGGCGGGACAGCCCGGTGCGGCACACGCGCCCAGGGGTGCTCTACGCAATGGTAGGCAATCGCCGAGGTGAGCAGGCTCGCGGCCCGGCCGTCGCGCGGCAGTCGGTGCTTTCCGGCCCATCGTGAGGACGTCCCACCTGTGCGACGAGTACTCGGATAACGATTCTGTGAACGAGCCGTGGGGTGGTCGAGGGCTCCTGTGGGCTGTCCGCGCAGGGCGGCTGTCGTACTGCGGCTGTCGTACTATCGACGCGCAAGTTTCGCGGGGCGGTCACGGGAAAGTCGACGGTGTGCCATGGCGGTCTGGTCCGGACGGAAATCTGCGCGGCGTACGGATGCGCCGCCGAGTAGCAAGGCCGGCAGAACACCTCCCGTGGACACCTCCCTCGCCCCCACCGCCGGCTGGCTGCTGCGCGGCAAGGACGGCAGGCTCACCGCGTACGCCCCGGCCGCCGAAGGTGTGCTGCGCTGGACCGAGACCCGCCCCGGCGGCCCGGAGTGGTCCGCACCCGATCTGCTCCCCGCCCCCGGCGTACTGCCGTATCTCTGCCTCGCGCAGGGCGCCGACGGCTATGTCCACCTGGTGGGCCTGCGGCGCAAGCGTCTCGCGGACGGCCGGACCGGCACCGATGTGGTGTACGCCCTGCAGTACCAGTCGGGTCTGGCGATACGGGACTGGTATCCGCTCGGCAGCCCGTACCCGAACGACCCCGACCTCGCCGAGCAGATCGGCCTGCCGTCGGCAGTGGTGGACGCGGAAGGTTCACTGCACGTGTTCGTACGCAACGCGGGCGGCGGTGTCTGCGGACGCAGCCAGGTGCCTTCGGGCAAGTGGAACAAATGGGCCGACTTCAAGGGCAGCGGAGCATCCGGTACGGTCTCCGCCTCGATCACGGCCGACGGCCTGATGGAACTCCTCGCTCCCACGGCGGACCACATCATGCGCTGGAAGCAGCTGGAGGCGGGCGTCAAGTTCGAGCGCGCCGAGGACATCCCGGCCTCGGCCGCTGCCGACTCGCTCACCGCCGAGCGCACCGGCGGCAACCGGCTCACCCACTTCTGGCACGACGCCGGCGACCGCACGGTCCGCGCCTGGCGCGAGTCCGACAAGACGCCGGCCGCTCTCGGTGACGGTGCGGGCACCGGCCCGGTCGCCCTGCTGCGTACCCCGGTCGACGGCCACGACTGCACGATCCTCGCCCACCGTGACGCCGAGACCGGCCGCCCGGCCCTCGCCGCCTATCCGACGGAGGACGAGTCCAGCGGCGTCAGCTGGACCCTGACGGGCGAGCCGTGCGTGGGCGTGCCCGCGCTGGCGATCGACGCCAGGGGGCGGGTGGTGATGGCAGCGTTCGGTACGGACGGGACGCTGCGGGTGACCCGCCAGAAGGACGAGTCGGGGCTGGCCCTGGAGGCCTGGACCCGCGCCTAGGGGGACCGGGGTCCGGGGGGCCGTTCCGGCCCCGCTCAGGCGGAACCCGGAGTCCGGTTCGGCCGCCGGCAGGACCGGCGGCCGGAACGTTGTCAGACCGCCTGCTCGCCGAGGACGCCGTCCTTCTCGACGTACACCGCGCCGGTCTGCGGGCACTCCCAGACACCGGACTCGCCGGCCCGCTCCACCAGGCGGACACCGGACCGGCCGACCCAGCCGATCTGCCGGGCGGGCACACCGACGACCAGCGCGAAGTCCGGTACGTCCTTGGTGACGACGGCGCCCGCGGCGACCATGGACCAGCGTCCGATCCGTACCGGCGCCACGCACACGGAGCGCGCGCCGAGCGAGGCGCCCTCCGCGACCTTGACGCCCACGGCCTCCCAGTCGCCGCCGCGCTTCTGCTTGCCGTCCGGGTCGACGGAGCGCGGGTTGTGGTCGTTGGTGAGCACCACGGCGGGGCCGACGAAGACGCCGTCGCCGAGCTCCGCGGGCTCGTACACGAGGGCGTAGTTCTGCAGCTTGACGTTGTCGCCGATCTGCACGCCGGTGCCGACGTAGGCGCCGCGGCCGACGACGCAGCCCTCACCGAGCTTTGCGCCCTCGCGGATCTGGGCGAGCTCCCAGACGCTGCTCCCGGCGCCGATCTCGGCGGTCTCGTCGACCTGGGCGGTGGGCTGGACCCTGTAGTTCACTTCTCTGCCTTCCGGTGCGCGGCTTCGCCCGGCGAGCATACGGCCCGGAGCAGGCTCACCGGCTGTGAGCCCGTGCCTTCCGCAGCTGGGCCGCGAGGTAGAGCGCGGCGACCGTCGGGGCGATGGTGCGGTACCAGCCCACGTCCGGGGACCACCAGGCGTACACGGCCGCCGGGACGAAGAGCAGCAGGCCCAGAATTCGCAGGACCCACCAGCGGGCCGGGTGGCGGACCGGCAGGGCGGGGGAGCCCAGGTCGGTCGACATGGTGTCCCTGATCCCCTTGAACACCCCGCGGCGGGCGAGGAGTTGGGCTCCCGGCAGGCTCTCGAGGATCTCGTCGCGCTCGCCGAAGCCGTCCGGGACCGGCGGCAGCCCGAGCGCTGCCACCAGCTCGGACTGGCGCCGGGCCGGGCTGTCCGTGCCGCGCAGCAGCGTGACCAGCGGGCGCGGGTCGGGCACCGGGAAAACGGCGGCGATGGCCTGCGCGGTGGCGGTGGCCTCGGCGTGGTCGGTGACCGGGGCGGCCGGGTCCCACAGATGGGACGCGAGTGCCTTGCCCTTGTGGAACAGAGTGAAGCCGTAGCGGTCGGCGGTGCGGCGCAGGACCAGGGCGGGCCATTTCTCGCCGGTGGTGAAGTTGTCGGCGGCCGCCGTCAGCATCTCCTCGCCGGTCGCGAGGGTCGCGCGTCTGCCGGGGGAGGGGTCGGGGACGAGTTCGACGTAACTCATACGGGACGGGGACGGGGACGGGGCCGGGGCGATCCGGAGCGAGACACCGCACATCAGCGCCGCCTCGGCGACTTCGTGGGGCGGGGCCGCGGCTATCGCGAGCGAGCGCGGCGTGGGGACGGCGGGGCCTGCGGAGAGTGCCGCCGCCGCCGGCGTGGCGGGCTGCGGCGGGTGCCCGAAGAACGGGGTCTGCGACGCAACCTGCATCCGTACACCCAGACGGAACTCCAGGAACTCCTTGCGGCTCTCACCGACGTAGGCCCACGGGTACTCGCGCGCATGCACGCCGATCGCCCGAAAGACGTCGAGTGCCTCGGCCCAGCGCTCGGCGAAGATCAGCATGAGGGCGAGGTGATTGCGGAACCCGGCGGCCTCCGGGTCGCCGGGCGCGTACCAGCCGGAGAGCTCCAGGGCGCGGTCGATCGCCGCTTCGATCCGGGCGCGGACGATCGGGCCGTTCTCGGTGGAGTCGTCGGACACGACCTCGTACTCCACGGCGGCGAGCAGCGGCAGCGCGTGCAGCTTCGAGCCGGGCAGCGCACCTTCGGCGGCCTGCTCCGCGAAGGCGAACATCTCCTCGTGCGAGCCGTACCACTTGTCGCACAGATACTGCAGGGCGGTGGCGTGGCAGCCGTAGTGGTGCGGGGCGCGGGCGACGGCTTCCGCCCAGTACGCGTCGAACACATCGCGTGGCGCCTGGATGCCGCGTGCGTGCGTGAGAGCGACCTCCCACGGCACCGGGTCGGTGGGGTTCAGCTCGGCCGCGGCGGCGATCACCGGAATGGCATCGTCGAGGAGCGTGAAGAAGGCCCGGAACCGGTCCTCGGAGACATGCCTGGCGCGGTAGCCCGTACGTATCTCCCAGGCCTGCTGGATGCAGAGATCCGCCTTCACGAGCATCGCGTCGGGATCCTCGGGGGACTCGGCCAGCCACGCCTCCAGCCAGCCGGGGCTCCGCAGCGCGTGCTCGGCCAGTTCCGAGACGCAGACACTGCGCCGCTCCCACTGCGCGTCGAGGCGGGTCTCGGCGAGCAGCTCGCGGGCGGGACCGGCGTCGCCCGCCGCGGCCGCTGCCAGCGCGGCCCGCAGCGCGGGCTCGGCGACGGAATCGACGCTCACGGCCTCGTCCGGCGGCAGATCCGCGCCCACGGACGAGCCGTGACGGAGCATACGAGGCAGGGTGATCAGTGAACGAAAGGACACGAGCGCTCATTGAACAGGCAGGAACCGCCGCTTACCAAGGGGTTGCGGCAGGGGTAATGGCCGGGGCAATGGGAGCGCCGACCCCGGTTTGACCCCTTGCCCGGGCGCCCGTAACCTTGACCCTCGGCGTGTTTCCATACACAGCCACCCCTGAGCAACTCCCTCCCGCTGGTTCTGCCGGCCGGGAGAGGCCGCTCATCCTTCCGGATCGCCGCAGGCTTCGGCCTGTGCGAGCGGCTGGCATCAGGGGATCCGTTCCGAGCGAAAGAGAGTCCGCGTGTACGCCATCGTGCGCAGCGGTGGTCGCCAGCACAAGGTTGCTGTCGACGACATCGTTGAGGTTGACAAGATTCCCACCGCCAAGGTTGGCGACACGGTCGAGCTCTCGACCCTGCTCGTTGTCGACGGCGACGCTGTGACCAGCGACCCGTGGGTGCTGGCCGGTATCAAGGTCACGGCCGAGGTCGTGGACCACCACAAGGGCGCGAAGATCGACATCCTTCGCTACAAGAACAAGACCGGCTACCGCCGTCGCCAGGGTCACCGCCAGCAGTACACGGCGATCAAGGTCACCGGCATCCCCGCGGCTGCGAAGTAAGGGACTGAGGAGACATGGCACACAAGAAGGGCGCATCGTCCACTCGGAACGGGCGCGATTCCAATGCTCAGCGGCTCGGCGTGAAGCGCTTCGGCGGTCAGGTCGTTCTCGCCGGTGAGATCCTGGTCCGCCAGCGTGGCACCCACTTCCACCCGGGTTCGGGCGTCGGTCGCGGTGGCGACGACACCCTGTTCGCGCTGAACGCCGGTGCGGTGCAGTTCGGCACCCACCGCGGCCGCAAGGTCGTGAACATCGTTCCGGTCGCCGAGTAATTCGGTCGCTGTAGAGCGGTTTTCTTCGTGAGGCGGACCTCGCTTCCCGGCATCGGGAAGCGGGTCCGCCTTTCGCTTGTTACTAGATAGACATTCCGTACGTAACTGGAGGCACAACCATGACCACCTTCGTGGACCGCGTCGAGCTGCATGTCGCCGCGGGTAACGGAGGCCACGGCTGCGCCTCCGTTCACCGGGAGAAGTTCAAGCCGCTCGGCGGCCCCGACGGCGGCAACGGCGGCCGTGGCGGTGACGTCATCCTGGTCGTCGACCAGTCGGTGACCACGCTGCTCGACTACCACCACAGCCCGCACCGCAAGGCCACCAACGGCCAGCCCGGCGCCGGCGACAACCGCTCCGGCAAGGACGGCCAGGACCTGGTCCTGCCCGTGCCCGACGGCACCGTCGTCCTCGACAAGCAGGGCAATGTCCTCGCCGACCTGGTCGGCCAGGGCACCACCTTCGTCGCGGGCCAGGGCGGCCGCGGCGGCCTCGGCAACGCCGCGCTGGCCTCGGCACGCCGCAAGGCCCCCGGTTTCGCGCTGCTCGGCGAGCCGGGTGAGGCCCGTGACGTCGTCATGGAGCTCAAGACCGTCGCCGATGTGGCGCTGGTCGGTTACCCGAGCGCCGGTAAGTCGTCGCTGATCTCGGTGCTCAGCGCCGCCAAGCCGAAGATCGCGGACTACCCGTTCACGACGCTCGTACCGAACCTGGGCGTCGTCACCGCGGGCTCGACCGTCTACACCATCGCCGACGTCCCCGGCCTGATCCCGGGCGCCAGCCAGGGCAAGGGCCTCGGTCTGGAGTTCCTGCGCCATGTCGAGCGCTGCTCGGTGCTGGTGCACGTCCTGGACACCGCGACGCTCGAGTCCGACCGGGACCCGGTCTCCGACCTCGATGTGATCGAGGCCGAGCTCAGCCAGTACGGCGGTCTCGACGACCGGCCGCGGCTCGTCGTCCTCAACAAGATCGACATTCCGGACGGCCAGGACCTCGCGGACATGATCCGCCCGGAGCTCGAGGAGCGCGGCTACCAGGTCTTCGAGATCTCGGCGATCGCCCGCACGGGACTCAAGGAATTCTCCTTCGCGCTCGCCGGCATCATCGCCGAGGCGCGCGCGGCCAAGCCGGCGGAGGAGGCGACCCGGATCGTCATCCGCCCGAAGGCCGTCGACGACACGGGCTTCACCGTCACTCAGGAGGAGGACGGCATCTTCCGGGTGCGCGGCGAGAAGCCGGAGCGCTGGGTGCGCCAGACCGACTTCAGCAACGACGAGGCCGTCGGTTACCTCGCGGACCGCCTCAACCGCCTCGGTGTCGAGGACGCGTTGATGAAGGCCGGTGCCCGAGGCGGCGACGGCGTGGCCATCGGCCCCGAGGAGAACGCCGTCGTCTTCGACTGGGAGCCGACGATGATGGCGGGCGCGGAGATGCTCGGCCGCCGCGGTGAGGACCACCGTCTGGAGGCCCCGCGGCCTGCGGCGCAGCGTCGCCGGGACCGCGATGCGGAGCGGGACGAGTCGCAGCGTGAGTACGACGAGTTCGACCCGTTCTAGACGAGTTCGACCCGCTCCGGAAGAACAAGCACGGGGCGGCGCGGCGTGAGGCCGAGTCGCCCCGATGAGTCCGGTCCGTATCCATGCGTACGGCGGCGCAACCTCCCACCCCCAATGACCGTCTTGTACGCGGGGGCGGGACGAGGTGTCCCGGCAGACGGAACGGAGCGTTGATGAAGATTTCCTTCCTCATCCACACGATTTATGGCATCGGCGGGACCATCCGCACCACGCTGAACCTTGCGGAGGAGCTCGCCGACCGGCATGAGGTGGAGATCGTTTCGGTCTTCCGGCACCGGGACATCCCGCTGTTCGCCATAGACCCCCGCATCAGCGTCGTACCGCTCGTGGACACGCGTCCGTCCTCCCCGACGAACGAGAAGAAGCACCCGCTCCAGCTGCAGCCCGCCGAGCTCTTCCCGAAGAACGAGGCCCGCTACAAGGAGTACAGCAAGCTCAGCGACGAGCGGGTGCAGGCCCACTACGCCGGGTCGGACGCGGATGTGATCATCGGGACCCGGCCCGGACTGGTCGCGTACGTCGCGCAGTTCGCGCGGGAGCGTGCCGTGCTCATCGGCCAGGAGCACATGACGCACAACCATCACAAGCCCGAGCTGCGCGCCGAGATGTACGACCATCTCGCCCGGCTCGACGCCTTCGTGACGGTCTCCGAGGGGGACGCGGCCTCCTACCGGGAGCAGATGCCGCTGCCCGACACCCGCGTGCTCGCCATTCCGAACAGCGTGCCCGAGCCGATGGTCGCGCCTTCCGACACCTCGGGCACGACCGTGGTGGCGGCGGGGCGGCTGGCTTCGGAGAAGCAGTACCAGGTACTCATCGAGGCCTTCGCCAAGGTGGCCGCCGTCCGGCCGGAGTGGACGCTGCGGATCTGCGGTTGGGGCAACCAGAAGGACCGGCTCCGCAGACGCATCGATGAACTGGGCCTTTACAACAGAGCACATCTCATGGGTCCCCGCTCACCCATCGAACCGGAGTGGGTCAAGGGCGCGATCGCCGTCTCCACCTCTCGCCACGAGTCGTTCGGCATGACGCTCGTGGAGGCCATGCGCTGTGGTCTGCCGGTGGTCAGCACCGACTGCGACTACGGTCCGCGGGAGATCATCGAGGACGGCGTGGACGGGCTGCTGGTCCCCGTCGGTGACGTCGACGCCATCGCCGGCGCTCTGCTGAAGCTCATCGACGACGAGGATCTGCGCCGGCGGATGGGTGCGGCCGCGCTGCGCAACGCACGGCGCTTCGACCCGGGCCCGGTCGCCAAGCAGTACGAGGAGCTGTTCGCCGAACTCGGCGCGGCCACCGCGTCGCGCGGGGCTGCTTCGCGCGGGGCAGCCCCGCGCATCGCCGCCGCGACCGGGGACAGCGAGGAGTTCGCTCCCGTCGCCGACTGTGCGGTGGGCCAGGACGGCGAGCTGGGCGTCACCCTGCTCCCCCTTCCCCCGAGCCCTGAGCGCCAGGACGGCCTGAGGCCGAGCCGGGGCGCCGGACTGCGGCTGGTCTGCACGCACCAGGATGCGAAGGCCGAGGAGCGGGCCTTCGCCTTCGACGCCGAGGGCCGGGCGACTGTCCCGGCCGGTGCGGACTTCGCCGAGGGGGTCTGGACCTGCCATGTGGAGCTGCCGGAGGGCGAGCGGGTGGCGCTCGCGACCCGTGCCGTCGACCAGCGCGGCGCCATGCGGGCCGCGGACCGCATGGTGGCCGGCGCGGCCGTCCGCCAGCTCGTCCCGTATGTGAAACAGGGAGTGCTCTCGCTGCGCTCCTGGGGCAGACCGGTCCATGCCGAGGTCGGCGACATCCTGCTCGCCGACCGGAAGATCATGCTCACCGGCCGGCTGCTCGGCCGGGGCGCCCTGGCCGACGACCCGGTGCTGCTGCTGCGCCGCCGCGGCAAGGACCCGGCCGAGCTGACGTTCCCGGTCGGCCGGGAGGGAAGCGACGGCTTCCGGGTCACCGTTCCGTGTGCGGCGCCGGCGGCCCGCCAGACCGCCGCGCACGACGTCTGGGACCTGTGGCTGCGGTACGCACCCGACGCCGAGCCGGTCAGGCCGGGCCGGGTGCTGGACGATGTCGTGGAGAAGGGGTCCCTCATCCCGTATCCCGGCACCGAGCTGATGAAGAAGAGACCGCTCGCCGCGGTGCGGGCAGTGGCCCGCAAGCTGCGGGGCAGGCCCCAGGAGCGGGTCACGGTCAAGATCTTCTACAGTGCTTCCAACGATCTTGTACTGAACGTTGTCGACAAGCCGATCAAGTAGCTGAGCGCACCATTGACAACTGTGGTGTCAGTCACCCCGGGGGTGGGGCGGGTCGCCGTCATCTCCCTGGCCACAGGGTGAACTTCCCGTATCGCGGAGGTGTGGAGCACCCCAAGCCCGCCTTGCGGGACGGTCACGGAGAGTGCGACCATCGCCCCGTCCCCCACTCATCGCAAGGTAGGTCGTCTGTGTCTGTGCCGCACGAAGCCAAGCCCCGCACCACAGCAGTCGTGCTCGCCGGTGGTACCGGCCAGCGCGTGGGACTGGCGATCCCGAAGCAGCTGCTGAAGATCGCCGGCAAGGCTGTCATCGAGCACACGCTGTCGATCTTCGAGCAGGCAGAGTCGGTCGACGACGTGATTGTGCTGATGGCGCCGGGGTTTGTGCCCGATGTGGAGAAGATCATCGCCAAGGCCGGGCTGACCAAGGTCAGCAAGGTCATTGAGGGCGGCGCGACCCGTAACGAGACCACCGAGCGCGCCATCGAGGCTCTCGGCGAGGGGCTCGCGGAGGGCGAGGACCGCAACGTCCTCTTCCATGACGCAGTGCGTCCGCTTTTGTCGCAGCGTGTGATCAAGGACTGTGTCGACGCCCTCGGCCGCTACCAGGCCGTCGATGTCGCCATCCCCTCCGCCGACACGATCATCGTGACCCGCACCCACGGTGGGGACGGCGAGTTCATCACCGACGTCCCGGACCGCTCCCGGCTGCGCCGCGGCCAGACGCCGCAGGCCTTCAAGCTCTCCACGATCCGCCGGGCGTACGAGATCGCCGCCGGCGACCCCAACTTCCAGGCCACCGACGACTGCTCGGTGGTGCTGAGGTATCTGCCGGACGTGCCGATCTATGTCGTCGCGGGCGACGAGTACAACATGAAGGTGACCCAGCCGGTCGACGTCTTCATCGCGGACAAGCTCTTCCAGCTGGCCTCCACCGCCGCCCCGCGCCAGGCCGACGAGGCCGCCTACCGCGAGCTGCTGTCCGGCAGGACGATGGTGGTCTTCGGCGGTTCTTACGGCATCGGTGCCGACATCGCCGCGCTGGCCGGACAGTACGGCGCCAAGGTGTACGCGCTGGGTCGCTCCACCACCGGCACCCACGTCGAGAACCCGGAGCATGTGGACGACGCGCTCTCCAAGGCGTACTCCGAGACGGGCCGTATCGACTACGTCATCAACACAGCGGGCGTGCTGCGCATCGGCAAGCTGGCCGAGACGGACAACATCACCATCCAGGAGGCGTTGAACGTCAATTACCTGGCGCCGGTGCAGATTGCGCGTGCCTCATACAAATACCTCGCGGAGACCAAGGGCCAGCTGCTGCTCTACACCTCCTCCAGTTACACCCGCGGCCGCGCCGAATACAGCCTTTACTCATCCACCAAGGCGGCCATGGTGAATCTCACCCAGGCACTCTCGGACGAATGGGCGAGCGAGGGAATCCGGGTGAATTGCGTCAATCCGGAGCGCACGGCCACCCCGATGCGGACCAAGGCGTTCGGTACGGAGCCGGAGGGCTCGCTGCTCTCCTCCGAAGCTGTGGCGCGGTCCTCTCTGGACGTGCTGCTCTCCGAGCTGACCGGTCATGTCATCGATGTGCGGCAGCAGGATCCGACCCGCGAGGCGAGCGAGGCCTCGGGCTTCGAGCAGGCGCTCGCGGCGGTCCTGGACCGCGAGGAAGATGTGTAATAATCCCCCATTAAATTACTTTTCGGGCCTCTGTTTTCGCCGTGAGGCGAAAGTGGAGGCCCGATTTCGTGAAGCCCCACCTTCACAATTCCCGCCAAAAGTGAAACAACCGGCACCCTTGGAGCAGGTTCTTCGTGATTTCGACCGCCATTCGTCTGGCACGCGTAGGCAGCCTGTCAGAGCTGGCTGCGGCAGCTCTGATGGGACTCGGCTATCCGTGCGTCATGATCGCCGCGCTGATCCCGAACATCTGGTTCTTCGCGGCTGCCGGTGCCGTGACCTATGCGGCGGACTGGTATCTGCACCAGAAAGGCAGCTACCTGGTCAACCGCCTCAACAAGGTCCGGATCGGCCTGCCGATCCGCTTCCTGCTGCGTGAGCTGCTGCTGGTCCTGCTGCTCGCCCGGGAGAACCTGGCGGACACCCCGCTCTTCTATGCCGCTGTCGCCGGTTTCCTGGTCTTCTACGGTCTCCAGGCGCCGCAGGGTGCCCTGGCGACCCTGATCCGGCTGCGCCGCACCATGCCGGTCGTCACCCGCAACGTCGACCTGCACGCCGTACGCATCCCGGACGCCCCGCCGAAGGCGCTGCTGCGCCGCTCCGGCGAGAAGATGCTCCACCTCGACATCCCTGCCATGGCCGGTGTGGTGATCGCCGCCGGGACCGGCACGGACGTCATCGGATACGCGGGCGTCGCCGCCACCCTCGCTCTCGGACTGATCTACACGGCCGTCCTCGTGCCGTATCTGCGCCGCAAGCGCAGGGTGCCGGGCGCGCCCGCCGTGCTCAAGGCCGTGAGCACCTGGCTGCGCGAGTACCGGCCGACCGTCGTGCTCTACTTCTCCGGCTCCGACGAGTCCGCCTACCAGGTCAACATGTGGCTGGAGACGTTGGAGCACGTGGAGGGCCGGCCGCTGATCCTCATGCGTGAGCGCAGCCTGGTGTCGAAGCTCGCCCCGACCTCCGTGCCGGTGATCTGTGTGCCCGGCGGCACGCATCTGATGAACCTCGACCTCTCCATGGTCCGGGTGACGCTGTACCCGGCCAACGTCGGCAAGAACATCCACATGCTGCGCGTCCCGACCATGAAGCACGTCTTCATCGGCCACGGCGACAGCGACAAGCTCGCCAGCGTCAACCCCTTCTCCAAGGTGTACGACGAGGTGTGGACCGCGGGCCGGGCCGGCCGCGACCGCTACGCGCTGGCCGATGTCGGCGTGCGCGACGACGACATCGTCGAGGTCGGACGCCCGCAGCTGGCCCCGATAGAGACCTGGACCGGCACCCCGAAGAACGACATCCCGACCATCCTGTACGCCCCCACCTGGGAGGGCTGGGACGACAACCCCGGCAACACCTCCCTGCTCCTGGCCGGCGAGAACATCGTCCGGCGGCTGCTGGAGGCCGAGAAGCCGGTCCGCGTCATCTACAAGCCGCATCCCTTCACCGGTATCCGCAACAAGAAGGCCAAGGCCGTCCACGAGCGGATCACCGCGCTGGTGCAGGCCGCGGGCGCCGAGCGCGCCGCCGACCCGCGCTGGGCGAAGGAGGCCGCCGCCGCACAGTCCGGTCAGGCCGCCGCGCGGGCCGAGCTGACCCGTATCGAGGCCCGACTGGCCGCGCTGGCCGCGCCGGGCCGCGCGGGCGGGGACGAGTCGGAGAAGTCGCGGGTCTCGCTCGCCGACCCGGTGCGCCTCTCCGAGATCAAGAAGCTGCGGGCCGAGTGGAACGACGCGTACTGGCGCTCCTTCGGCTGGTGGGAGCACAAGGTCGTCACGGGCTCCGAGCCGAAGCTGTACGACTGCTTCAACCAGGCCGACGGCATGGTCTCCGACATCTCCAGTGTGGTCTCGGACTTCATCGCGAGCGGCAAGCCGTACGCCGTCACCGACTCCGCCGAGCTGGGCATCGAGGAGTTCCAGCGGCAGAACACCGCCGTACGGGCCGCGGTCATCCTCTCCAACAGCGCGGAGGAGATCGGCGAGCTGCTGGACGCGGTGGCCGACCCGGCCGCCGACCGGCAGGCGGACGCCCGGCGTGAGCTCATGGAGTATCTGCTCGGCTCCGACGAGTCGACCTCGATCGAGCGGTTCAACGCGGCGGTACGGGCGCTGACGGACAAGGCCGAGGCGCGC
Organism: Streptomyces sp. NPDC002730; assembly: GCF_042888805.1. Classification (NCBI taxonomy): domain Bacteria; kingdom Bacillati; phylum Actinomycetota; class Actinomycetes; order Kitasatosporales; family Streptomycetaceae; genus Streptomyces; species Streptomyces sp. NPDC002730. The sequence goes on along the minus strand of NZ_JBIAQG010000002.1, from coordinate 576,809 downwards.
AACGTCGCTGTGGAGCAGCGCATCGGCGGTCAGTTCCTGGGCGAGCTCGACCGTGAGGCCGACGCCGGTGGTGTAGAGCCCAATGGCGTCGCGCCGGGCGGCATCGAGCCCGGCGGCATCGAGCCCGACGGATCCGAGCCCACCGGAGCCGAGGCCCCGGTGGCGCGCTGACAGGTCGGCGCCTCTCTTCACGGCCCGGAAAACCGCCCTCGCAGGCGAGTTTCCGGGCCGTGTCGCATCCGACACGCAGGTGACACATGCGCCGGGCACCATGGCGCGACTTTCCACCGCGTAAGACTGTCGGAGTGTCCATGTGTGAAGTCAGCGTGATCATCGGGGCCTATGAGGCCATGCCCTATCTGGTCCGCTGTCTGGAGTCGGTCGAGGCGCAGACCATCGGTGCCGACCGGATGGAGATCGTGGCCGTCGACGACGGCTCCACCGACGGTACGGGGGAGTACCTGGAGGAGTTCGCGGCCGCGAGCAAGATCCCGACGCGGGTGTTGCGGCAGGCCAACTCCGGAGGCCCCGGCGGCCCGCGCAATGTCGGTCTTTCGCTGGCCCGCGGCCGCTATGTGTTCTTCCTCGACGCGGACGACTACCTCGGTGAAGAGGCGCTGGAGCGGCTGGTGGCGATGGCCGACCGCGCCGGTACGGATGTGGTGCTCGGCAAGGTCGAAGGCGTCAACCGCAACGCCGCCAAGTCGATGTGGGCCCAGAACCTCGAGCACGCCGACATCCACACCTCCAACGTCAAGTTCACGCTGAGCGCGCAGAAGCTGTTCCGGCGCGAGCTGCTCGTACGACTGGGCATGCGCTTCGACGAGACCATGCGGACCGGCGAGGACGCGCTGTTCACGATGGAGGCGTATATGCGGGGCAACGGCGTCTCCGTCGTCGCCGACTACACCTGCTACTACCTGGTGGGCCGGGACGACGGCAAACATGTGACCAAGAGCGGGAGTTACACGCTGCGTTTCCACTCGGCGCAGCGGCTGATGGAGCTGATCGCCGCCCACGAACCGCCGGGCGCGCGGCGCGACCAGCTGATGATCAGGCCGTTCGTGGTGACGCTGCTGCCGCAGTTCGGTCCCGCTGTGCTGAAACAGAGCGAGGAGATCCTGCGCCACAAGATGGAGCTGGCCGCGCCCTTGATGGAGGAGTACTGGACGCCGGGGGTGGCGCGGCGGCTGGGCGGCAGGGACCGGCAGCGGCTCGCTTGTGTCGCCGAGGGGCGGGCGGATCTGCTGAAGGAGGCGCTGCTCGCGCCCGCCGCGCCGCCGCGGAAGGTGTCCTTCGCCCGACGGGTGGTGCGGCGGCTGCGCCGGGAGGTACGGCGGCGGCTGCGCGGGACCCGTACGGCGGTGTAGCGCCGTACAGGTCCCGCGGCCCGGTCTTCCGCCGTCCGGTTTCCCGGCGGCCGGTCACCGGTGTGTACATTCGGCGAGGAAACTGTGGTACATACACCGACCTGGTTCATATGTCCGTCAACTCCCCGTTTTCAGAGACACGTTGAGCCCATCTCTGTTCGCCTCGCCGCCAAGGCCATTGCGCTGGCCGACTGTTCACTCCGGTTCGGGTGTAACGACCCTCGCGAGAGAGGGCATTGACGACCGGTCGGTTGTGCGGTCCGGGGCCGGGGCTGCCGCCCGGACCCTCGGCCGCACTGTCCAGCGAGTGAAATGGCCGAGCACCCACCACGGGCCCTGACATAGATTCGGCCCTGTGACAGTGGCAAGACAGCAGGTAACACAGGCCCGCAGGATCGTCGTCAAGGTCGGCTCGTCCTCCCTGACCACCGCCGCAGGCGGACTCGACGCCGACCGCGTCGACGCCCTCGTCGACGTGCTCGCCAAGGTCCGCAGCGGCGGCGAGAAGGAGATAGTGCTGGTCTCCTCCGGTGCCATCGCCGCGGGCCTCGCGCCGCTGGGCCTGGCCCGCCGCCCCAAGGACCTGGCCCGCCAGCAGGCGGCCGCCAGCGTCGGCCAGGGCCTGCTCGTCGCCCGCTACACCGCCTCCTTCGCGCGCTACGGCGTACGCGTCGGCCAGGTGCTCCTCACCGGCGACGACACCAGCCGCCGCGCCCACTACCGCAACGCCTACCGCACCCTGGACCAGCTGCTCGCCATGGGCGCCGTCCCCGTCGTCAACGAGAACGACACCGTGGCGACGGACGAGATCCGCTTCGGCGACAACGACCGTCTCGCCGCGCTCGTCGCCCATCTCGTACGGGCCGATCTGCTGGTCCTTCTCTCGGACGTCGACGGGCTGTACGACGGGGACCCGGCCAAGCCCGGTACCTCGCGGATCGAGGAAGTACGCGGCCCGGCCGACATCGCACACGTGCAGATCGGCAGCGCGGGCAAGGCCGGCGTCGGCACCGGCGGCATGGTCACCAAGGTCGAGGCCGCCAGGATCGCGGCGGCCGCCGGTGTCCCCGTCGTCCTCACCTCCGCCATTCGGGCCGCCGACGCCCTCGCGGGCCGCGCCACCGGTACGTACTTCCACGGCACCGGACGCCGCTCCGCCGACCGGCTCCTCTGGCTCGCGCACGCCTCCACCCCGCAGGGCGCCCTGATCCTGGACGACGGTGCGGTACGGGCCGTGGTGCACGGCAAGAAGTCGCTGCTGGCGGCCGGCATCGCCGCGGTCGAGGGGGAATTCAGCGCCGGCGACCCGGTCGAGCTGCGCGACACCGCGGGCCACGCAGTGGCCCGCGGGCTCGTCAACTTCGACGCCAAGGAGATCCCGCAGCTGCTCGGCCGCTCCACCCCGGAGCTGGCGCAGGAACTGGGCCCGGCGTACGAGCGGGAAGTCGTACACAGGGACGATCTGGTCGTCCTGCACTCCTGAATCGGCTGAAAGTCCAGTCTTCTGGCAGAGACCTTCACCAAAACCGCCCCACGTTCCGTCCCGGACTGGTCAACTTTGTTGCGGGGGTATGGCGGGGGTACAGCAGGACAACACATGCAACAGGAGGCCGCCGGTGAGACGAGCGCGCCCAGGGGATGTGCCCCGCGGGACGGGGGGCATCCCTCACGCCCGTAGGGCCGTGGGCGAGGAAAGAGCCCTGACCAGCGTCGGAGCGGGCGCCGACTTCGGCGACGCCGAAGAGGATCAGGAGACGGGAGCGGGCACGGACACGTACGGCGAAGAGCACGTGCTGTCCAAGCTGTGGCACATCACGCTCAGCGTCTCCGGCGCCGAAGCCCCGCTGAAGGAGGTCAGGCGCGGTCTTGAGCAGCTCGCGCACGACCATCCCTTCCTGCTGACCAGCCGGTACGCCAACGACCACGCGGAGATCCGCTACTGGGAAGAGGCGCGTGACCTGCACGATGCCGCGGCGGTGGCGCTGCGGCTGTGGGGCGAGCACCGATCGAGCGCCAGGCTGCCGCCGTGGGAGATCGTGGGCCTGGAGGTCATCGACCGCCAGACGTACCACCAGCGCATCGCGGAGGGCTACGGCCCGCCGCCCGCCGCCCCGGTGGGCGTGCACCCCTTCTGAGGCTTCTGTCTCGCAGTGCGGGATACGTGAGGGACGCCCGCGGGGCGCGCACTACCCTGCGGGTATGACGACGTTCTCGCCGCTTTCGCCGTACGACAACCTCTCCCCGGTCGCCCAGGCCGCCTACCGGGCCCGTGGCGCTGCCGCCGACATCGCGCCGCTGCCGCGGTCGGCCAAGGACGACGCTCTGCTGGCGATCGCGGACGCGCTCGAGGTCCGTACCAGCGAGATCGTCGCGGCCAACGCCGAGGACATCGCACGCGCCCGTGAGGCCGGCACCAGCGAGTCGATCATCGACCGCCTCACCCTGACCCCGGAGCGGGTACGGGCCATCGCCGCCGACGTACGGGACGTGGCCGCGCTGCCCGACCCGGTCGGCGAGGTGGTGCGCGGCTCGACCCTGCCCAACGGCATCGATCTGCGCCAGGTGCGCGTGCCTCTCGGCGTCGTCGGGATCATCTACGAGGCCCGCCCGAACGTCACCGTGGACGCCGCCGCGCTCTGTCTTAAGTCCGGCAACGCCGTCCTGCTGCGCGGCTCCTCCTCCGCCTACTCCTCCAACACCGCCCTGGTGAAGGTCCTGCGGGACGCGGTCGGCGGCTCCGGTCTGCCGGCCGACGCCGTACAGCTCGTGCCCGGTGAGAGCCGGGAATCCGTACGGGAGTTGATGCGCGCCCGCGGCCTGGTCGACGTGCTCATCCCGCGCGGCGGCGCCGCACTGATCCGTACGGTCGTCGAGGAGTCGATCGTCCCGGTCATCGAGACCGGCACCGGCAACTGCCATGTGTACGTGGACGCCGAAACCGATCTCGACATGGCCGTCGACATCCTGATCAACTCCAAGGCTCAGCGGCCGAGCGTCTGCAACGCGGCCGAGACGCTCCTGGTCCACCAGGACATCGCCGCCGACTTCCTGCCGCGCGCTCTGGACGCGCTCGCCGAGGCCGGAGTGACCGTGCACGGCGACGAGCGCGTGCTGGAGTACGCCGACGCCTCCAAGGCCACGGTCGTGGCGGCCACGGCCGAGGACTGGGAGACGGAGTACCTCTCGTACGACATCGCCGCCGCCGTCGTGGACTCGCTCGACGCCGCTGTCGCCCACATCCGGCTCTGGTCCTCCGGGCACACCGAGGCGATCGTGACCACCTCGCAGCCGGCTGCCCGCCGCTTCACCCAGTTGGTGGACTCCGCGGCGGTCGCGGTGAACGCGTCCACGCGTTTCACGGACGGTGGCCAGTTCGGATTCGGCGCCGAGATCGGAATCTCCACGCAGAAGCTGCACGCGCGTGGGCCCATGGGCCTGCCTGAGCTGACCTCGACGAAGTACATCGTGACAGGCGACGGTCACACTCGGTAGTCACCGTCCCTGTGGTGACCGCGGGCCGGGGGCGTGTGGGTTGCGCTGGGTGGTGGGTTTCCTCCGGCGAACCGGTGGTCACCGTCCCTGTGGTGGATGTGGGTCGGGGGCGTGGTGGGTTGCGGTGGGTGGTGGGTTTCCTCCGGCGAACCGGTGGTCACCATCCCTGTGGTGGATGTGGGCCGGGAGACTTCGGACTCTGTCTGCCGAAACCGACCGGCCAGGTCTACTCTGAAAGCGTGCCGGACGACGTGGGGGGCAGGCCGTTCCCGGACGGCTGGGAGCCCGACGACGACCGCGGGGGCGCGGACGAGGACTTCGCCTCCGTGGTGTTCGATGAGGACTTCGTACGGGCCGCCGAGTTCCATGAACCGACCGCCGTCGAGCGGCTCCTGGCCGCCGCGCAGGCGCGCGCCGAGGCTGAGGCCGCACGCGCCGGATACGGCGGTGGAGCGGCCGACGACGAGTTCTACGACGACGGCTACGGTCCCGGCGGCGAATTCGGCCGCGAGCGCGCGTACGACGACGATGACGAGGCCGCGGACGGCGAGTACGGCGGACCCTACGGACGCCACGGCGGCGCCCTGCGCCCCTACCGGGGCAGCGCCCGCTGGCACCGCCCGGTGGCCTGGATCCTGGCCCTGGTGATGGGCATCGGCATGGTCGCCCTGGCCTTCACCGCGGTGTACCGAGGGGCCGCCGGCAACCGTCAGGACCGGGTGCCGCCGCCCGCCACGACCGGCGTCGACTCCACACCGTCGAGCGGCTCCGCCACCGGCCGGGTCGGTGGACCCTCCGCCTCTGCGGAGTACACGGCGCCGGCTGTCTCCGCCAATCCGCGCACCCCCTGATCAGCCGCTGAACGACCGCGTAAGAACTCGTCGGAGTTTGTCACGTACCAGCGCGTTTACCAGGGCCCTGCCGGACCTACCCTGAAAGTATGGCTGGGCGCGGAGACCCGCCTGAGGGGACACCCGAGGGACTCCCCGGCGGTGGTGAGGACGAGTACCGATCCGTCGTCTTCGACGAATCGTTCGTACGGGCTGCCCGGCTGCAGGAATTCTCCGCGCAGGAGCGGATGGGCGAGCACGCACAGGCCGTACGCAGCCTCCCCGCCTGGGGCCGCAGACGCGGCTCGAGGCAGGTCCTGCTGCTCGTCCTACTGGTCGCCATGGCCTTCGGAACCGCGATCTACCTCGGCGTCCGTCACCCCTACCAGGTTCCGCAGTTCAAACAGGCGGAGCCGCTGCGCATCACGATGATCCCGCTCGCGCCGCAGGGCCCGGTCCCGGGCGGCACCCCCGCCGACCTCTATGCGCACAGTCCCGCCGCGCAGTTCCGGGTCGGCGCGGCGGGCATCACGCTTCCCGGCGTCCGGCGCACCAAGAGCTTCTCGGAGGATCAGGTACTGACCGCGCTGACCACCGCCAAGGACTACCTTGTCGAGTCCTCGCTGGACCCCGATGTGCTTACCGGCGGTGCCGTGCGGCCCGTGCGGCTGATGCTCGACCCGGCCCAGCTGGAGCAGTTCGACCGGAGCATCTCCTCTCCGGCCGGCGACGGCCGCCACGCCGCCACTGGCTGGCTGGTGCGCTACGACCCCGCGAAGGTCGCGCTGGCCGACCCCCGCGTGCGGGTGCAGGGCACGCTCACCGTCGCCGAGGCGGGGCCCGACGCCCTGGAGGTGACGTCGGACCACACCTTCGCCTATGCGCTGCGGCCGGTCGCGGCGAGCGGCTCACAGGCGAACGAGGCCTCGCTGTTCACCGTCCGCCGTGAACTGCACTTCCGCTTCGACCGTGAGGACCTGCGCCAGCACCGGGTCGAGCTACTGGTCAGCTATGTCCAGGCCGGACCGCAGGCCTGCTCGGCGGACGCGTCAGGCACCCTGCGCCCGCTGCTGGCCGGCCAGCGGGCGAGCGCGGACGGTCCGGCGGGCACCGATCCTTATGCGACGGGCCAGGCCACCGCGGCGCTCTGCGGGGCGCTGTCGCCCGGTGCTCAGCCCTTGCCCTGACCGCCCTTGCCGCCCTCACCGCTGTCGTTGTCGTTCGCAGGACCGCTGCCATTGCCGTCGCTGCCACCGCCGCCGGTGCTCCCGCCGGAGCTCCCACCACTGGCGCTGCCGCCGTTGTCGCCTCCGCCCGTGAACTTGCCCCGCAGCTTGCCGCCCAGATCGCCCGCGCCGCCGGCTATGTCACCGACCAGCTTCATCAGGGGATCCTTGCTGGTGCGGACGGTGTCGGCGTAGTGCGAGGCGGACTGGCGGAAGGAGTCGGACACCGAGGTGTCCTTGTCCTCCGTGCGCCGCGGGTAGTGACCGTCCATGATCCGCTGGTAGTCGCGGCTCGCGGCCCACTTCTTCAGCTCGGCGGCGCGCACCGTGGTGAACGGGTGCGAGCGGGGGAGCAGATTCAGAATCTTCAGCACGGAGTCCCGCAGATCGCCGGCCGCCTCGTACTCCTCGGCCTGCTGCAGGAACGCGTCGACATTCATCTCGTGCAGGTGATTGCCGCCGGCGATCTTCATCAGGCCGCGCATCGACGCCTGCAGGTCCTGGCCGACCAGTAGCCCGGCGCGGTCCGCCGAGAGCTCCGACTTGCGGAACCACTCGCGCAGCGCGGTGACGATCGCCATGATCGCGACGTTGCCGAGGGGGATCCAGGCGATCTTCAGCGCCAGACCGGTGAGGAAGAGCAGAATCGTGCGGTAGACGGAGTGGCCGGAGAGGGCGTGGCCCACCTCGTGTCCGACGACTGCCCGCATCTCCTCCTCGTCGAGCAGCTCCACCAGCCCGGTGGTGACCACGATGATCGGTTCGTCCAGGCCGATGCACATGGCATTGGGCCGCGGGTCCTGCGTGACATACATCGCCGGGACCTTCTCCAGATCCAGGATGTAACAGGCGTCCCGCAGCATGGTGTTGAGATGCGCGAACTGCGCGTCGCTCACCCGCACCGAGTCGGAGAGGTAGAGCAGCCGCAGGCTGCGCTCGGGCAGCAGTCCGCTGAGTGCCTTGAAGACGGTGTCGAAGCCGCTGAGCTTGCGCAGGGCGACCAACGCCGAGCGGTCCGCGGGATGTTCGTACGCCCGTGAAGAGATGCCCGGGAAGCGCTTGCGCTGCCTGCTCGGAACGTTCTCGTGATTGCTTTCGGTCATCAATGCCCCCTGTTGGCGCGAGTCCCTGCTCGTCCCCCTGACGGACCCCAGCGTAGGTGCTGGGGCTACGGTGTGGCGGGGGCTGTGGATAACCGAGGAGGACACCCGACATGCCGGACACCGCCGCACTGCTCGCCGCCGAAGCCGCGCAGCAGGGACTGGGCAACACGCTGCGCGTCCTGCTGATCGCCTCGATCGCCGGAGCAGCTCTGCTCGCCTGGTTCCTGCTGCGTGGCTACCGAGGAAACGGCAGCGACGAAAACCACAACGACTGAGTCGGCGTGAGCGTGCCCGGGCGGCCCGCATACGATGTGCGCGAAGTCTCTCCGCTCCGATTCCCGAGCTCCGGCTCCCGGACTCCCGATCGATAGGTTCCGCTGAAGATGAGCCTCACCAGCACCGCCGCCAACCTGGTCACTCTTGCCGAGGGCGCCGAGCACGGTGGCAACCACCCAAGCCTCAGCCCCTACCTCACCGGTGGCGGCGCGCTCTTCGCGCTGCTCCTGCTGCTGTGGATCACCACACGCTTCAACCGCGACCGCTGAGTCGGAGCCGAACGTCGTGCCAGTAGGCTCTGCACGCATGGGAGAGCAGGAAGTGCCTACCGGTTCCGGTTCCGGCAAGCGTCGAATCGGCGTGATGGGCGGGACGTTCGACCCGATCCACCATGGACACCTGGTGGCCGCCAGCGAGGTGGCCGCCCTGTTCCACCTCGACCAAGTGGTGTTCGTACCGACCGGGCAGCCGTGGCAGAAGAGCCACAGGGTGGTGTCTCCGGCCGAGGACCGCTATCTCATGACGGTCATCGCCACCGCGTCCAACCCGCAGTTCTCGGTGAGCCGCATCGACATCGACCGCGCCGGGCCGACTTACACGATAGATACGTTGCGGGACCTGCGCTCCCTCAACAGCAACGCGGATCTCTTCTTCATCACGGGAGCCGACGCGCTCTCGCAGATCCTCGGCTGGCGGAACGCGGAAGAGCTGTTCGCACTCGCCCATTTCATCGGTGTGACCCGGCCGGGTCACGACCTGACGGACGACGGGCTGCCCGAGGGCGGGGTCTCTCTGGTGGAGGTTCCGGCGCTGGCCATCTCGTCGACCGACTGCCGGGCTAGGGTCGCCAACGGCGATCCGGTCTGGTATCTGGTGCCGGACGGTGTGGTGCGCTACATCGACAAGCGCCAGTTGTACCGCGGCGAGTGAGCCACGGAGAGGGGCACCGGTGAACGACCAGCAGAACCCGTACGACCCGTACTACCAGCAGCCGCAGATCATCGGCTACGACGAGTACGGGCAACCGGTGTATCAGCAGCCCCAGCAGTACGACCCCTACGCGCAGCAGCAGCCCCAGCACCCTCAGCAACCACAGGCTCCCGAACAGGGGCAGGGACAGGGGTACGGCTACGACCCGTACGCGCAGCAGCAGCAGCAGCAGGCAGGCCAGTCCCAGCGGCCTCAGCAGTACGACCCGTACTACCAGCAGCCGCAGTCCCCAGGGCAGAGCCAGGACCAGGGATACGGCTACGACGGGTACGGCTACGACACGGGTACGCAGCCCGCGGCCGTCGACACCACCCAGCAGTGGAACATCCCGCAGCAGCAGGCCCCGGCCGAGCCGCAGGCGCAGTCGCGCCCGCAGGCGCCCGAACCGGCTGCCGTGCCGGAGCAGCGCCGCCCTGCCGCCGACCGTGACTACCGCACCGAGCAGTTCTCTTTCATCGAGGAGCCCGACGAGGACTCCGAAGACGTCATCGACTGGCTGAAGTTCACCGAGAGCCGCTCCGAGCGGCGCGAGGAGGCCAAGCGCCGCGGCCGCAACCGCGTCGTCGCGCTCGTCGTCGCACTGGCGCTGGTCGTCGTGGGCGGCGTCGGCTACCTCTGGTACGCGGGCAAGCTGCCCGGCTTGTCGGACGCGGACAAGAAGAGCAGCACGGCGACCGGACCGCAGAAGCGGGACGTGATCGTGGTGCATCTGCACAACACCAAGAAAAAGGGCACCTCCACGGCGCTCCTCGTCAACAACGCCACCACCAAGCAGGGCACCACCGTTCTGCTCCCCAACTCGCTCTCCGTCGCCAACGACGACGGCACCGCCACCACGCTCGGCAAGTCCGTCGAGGACGACGGCTCGACGGGCACCCGTGAGGCGGTCGGCACCCTCCTCGGTGCCAAGATCACCGGCACTTGGCGGCTCGACACCCCGTTTCTGGAGAACCTGGTCGAGCTGGTCGGCACCATCGACCTGACCACGGACACCGAGGTGCCCGGCGCGAAGAAGGGCGAGGCGCCGCTGGTGAAGAAGGGCGAGAACCAGACCCTTAACGGGCGGATGGCCGTCGCGTACGCCACCTACCTCGGGCCCGGCGAGGCCGAGGCGAAGCAGCTGCAGCGCTTCGGCCAGGTCATGCAGGGCGTCCTGCGGAAGTTCCCCGACGACCCGAAGGCGGCGACCGTCACCGTCGAGACGCTGGCGCAGATTCTCGATCCGTCGCTGCGGGAGAGCGATCTGGGCGCCTCGCTGGCGAAGCTCGCCGAGCACGCCAAGGGCGGCGACTACAAGACAGCCGTGCTTCCGGTCCAGCAGGACGGCACGCTCACCGAGCAGACCGCCAACAGCGTCGTCAAGGACGTCCTGGGCGGCACGGTCACCGCACCGGAGAAGGGCGCGGCCATCCGCGTGGGCGTCAAGAACGCCACCGGGAACACGAGAGCCACTGAGTCCGCCCGGATCGCCCTGGTCAACGGCGGCTACTCCGTCCTCGACGGCGGCAAGGCCGGCGACACCGTCACGTCATCGAAGGTCACCTACGGAGACGTGGCGCAGAAGGCGAAGGCGGTCGAGGTCGCCAAGACCCTGGGGCTGCCGGCGAGCGCGGTCGAGAAGGGCAAAGCCGTCACCAACGCCGACGTCTCGGTCGTCCTCGGCAAGGACTACGAGGTCCAGTGACAGGGCGACCCATCAGGTCCGAAACAGGTGACCCATCGGGTCCGAAATAAACGCGGCATGGGCTGTCGGCGGTCCGTGAGACCCTTGAAGGGTTCCCGACCGCCGACGAAAGCCTGCTTGTGACCGCCACGGATCGCTCCATCGAGCTCGTCAACGCCGCCGCCCAGGCGGCCGCCGACCGGCTCGCGCACGACATCATTGCGTACGACGTCAGCGATGTGCTGTCGATCACCGACGCCTTCCTGCTCGCTTCCGCGCCCAACGACCGCCAGGTCAAGTCGATCGTCGACGAGATCGAGGAGCGGCTGAACAAGGAGCTCGGCGCCAAGCCGGTGCGCCGTGAGGGCGACCGCGACGCCCGCTGGATCCTGCTCGACTACATCGACATCGTCGTGCACGTCCAGCACAGCGAGGAGCGGGTCTTCTACGCCCTGGAGCGGCTGTGGAAGGACTGCCCCGAGCTTCCTCTCCCCGAGGACGCCCTGAAGACCCGCGGCAAGGCCGAGGAGCACGCGCGGCTCGCCGGCGACCCGGACGGTGAGCTGAGCTGAACGGCAGAGACAGCCGCGAGCGCGCCACGGGACGCCGCGTCGTCCTGTGGCGGCACGGCCAGACCGCCTGGAACCTGGAGCGCCGCTTCCAGGGCACCACGGACATCGCGCTGACCGAGACCGGTGTCGCTCAGGCGCGCCGATCCGCCCGGCTGCTCGCCTCGCTCAGGCCCGATGTGATTCTCGCCTCCGACCTCAAGCGGGCGGCGGCCACGGCCGGCGAGCTGGCCGAACTCACCGGGCTCGACATCACCTACGAGGCCGCCCTGCGCGAGACCTACGCGGGCGCCTGGCAGGGTCTGACGCACGAGGAGATCGTCGCGCAGTACGGCGAGCAGTACGCCGCCTGGAAGCGCGGCGAGCCCGTGCGCCGCGGCGGCGGTGAGCTCGAGACCGAGGTCGCGGACCGGGCCGCTCCCGTGGTGCTGCACCACGCCGAGAAGCTCCCCGAGGACGGCACGCTCGTCGTGGTCAGCCACGGCGGCACGATCCGTACCACGATCGGCCGGCTGCTGGGCCTGGAGGCCCACCACTGGGAGGGCCTCGGAGGGCTCTCCAACTGCTGCTGGTCGGTGCTCGGCGAGGGCGCGCGTGGCTGGCGGCTCCTTGAGCACAACGCCGGCACGCTGCCGGAACCGGTCCTCGGCGACGACGACTGAACCCGGCCGGGCCCGCCGCTCGGCCCCGCACCCCCGGATTTCACTTTCCGGCAGGTCGCAGGCTAAAGTTCTTCTTGTTCGCAGCGCGGAGCGCGAAGAACACGCGGGGCTATAGCTCAGTTGGTAGAGCGCCTGCATGGCATGCAGGAGGTCAGGAGTTCAATTCTCCTTAGCTCCACAATCCGGATCCCGTCCTCGTCAGAGGGCGGGATTTCGCGTTTCCCGGCCGGCCTTCCGGCCGGCGGGCGCTCGGCGCCTACTCCGCGGTCCTTGCCACCGGGGCCGCTGCCGGGCAGGCACGCTCCCTTCGGTCAGGTGATCGGCGTCGTCGCATTCGGCACACTCTTCCTGAATCGGCAGACAGTACACGGGGCGCATGGGTCCGCCGATGCGCCGTGGGCGTGCGCCCTGGCGCCCGCAGCCGCGTCGATCTTGGGCGCGGTGGCTGGTCTCGTACGCAAACGCCGCTGACCCTCTTGCGTGGCCATGGCAGAATCGGACGGCCGGAGGGGACACCGGCGAGGACGGGAGGGAGAGCACAATGTCCGCCAGCAGGAGCGAGAAGGCCGATGACCTGCTTGCCGCGGCGGAGGTACGTGCTTCTCTCAGCTGCCCGTCCTGCGGATCGGCCCATGTCGCCCAAGTCCTCGGCGACAATGGCGGGGTTTCCTACGTGTGCACGGCCTGCGGCCACAGCTGGAGCTGAGTGATGGGTGCACACAGGCGGAAATGCGACTGGTGCGGCAGTGGTACGCCGATCGTCCGGGACATGGATCCGGTCAATCCCGAGTACCAGTACTGGTGCGAGGAGTGCGCGCGGGCGCTGATCATAAAAGGCGACCCCATCGAGACCTACCGCGAGCTCGAGGGGGAGCCGATCTACGGCCGTCTCCTCGATGAGCACTGCACGTTGAAGCGGTTCTATTCGTTCGCCACAGCATGACCGACACGGCCGCGGCCACAGTCATGGTCACGGTCATGGTCCCGAAGTGGGACGTTACCGGCCTTGTTCGTGCAGACCCGAAACGATTTGGCGATGGACCGGGGTGACCGTTAATGTTGTCGACGTCGCCGAGGGGGAAACTTCCGATCAAGGCGGCACACCGCAAGGGGCTATAGCTCAGTTGGTAGAGCGCCTGCATGGCATGCAGGAGGTCAGGAGTTCAATTCTCCTTAGCTCCACAGAAGCAGTAGACACAAGGAAGCGGGCCATCCGGATCGGATGGCCCGCTTCCTTGTGTGTCCGTCAGCCGCGGCCGCTGCCAAGGGCCTTGCGGTTGCTGCTCGGCAGCGCCGGCCGGCCGGAGGGTGCGGGCGCACGGTCGGCCGGAGACTGCTCGATACGCATCGCCAGCGCGGGGCACCGGCGTACGGCCCGCTGCGCACTCCCCCGCAGATGCGTGGGGACGACCGCGTCGGCCACCGACGGGAAGCCGTCGGGCTTGAGCCGGATCAGCTCGGGGATGATGTCCGCGCAGAGCCCGTGGCCCTGGCAGAGCGTCCAGTCGATGAAGATCTTCTCGCCGCTCGGAATCGACTCCACCGCCTCCTCGTAGCCCGGCTCGGGCAGCGGCAGCACGCCGGTCGTCTCGCGTCCGCAGCCGCCGTGGAGCACATGGGCGGCGAGATCGTCCGTGAAGGCGGACAGGGTCGAGGCGAAGAAGCGCGCCGAGCCGTCGGGGTGCTTGCACGCGCCCCGGCCCTTCACGGCCTGGGTCACCTCGCGCAGCGCCTCCAGGGCGGCCGGGCCGCCGCCGTTCATGACGTCGGACAGGCCGCCGGCCGCCGCGGGCAGGCCGAGCTTGCAGGGACCGCACTGGCCGGCCGTTTCGGCGGCGAGCCAGTTGGCCACCCGCAGCGCCTCGCCCAGCGGGCAGGTCTCGGGGCCGATCGGCAGGATCGCGCCGGCGCCCAGCGCGCCGCCCAGGGAGGCCAGCGATTCGCGTGAGACGAGCGCCGTGTTGACGGCCATCGCGTCGATCCAGTTGCCGTGGTAGCCGCCGGTGAGCACGCCCTGGGGGAGCGGCGGGGCGCCCGCCAGCTGCAGCACGTACCGCAGCGGCACGCCGGTGGGGACCTCGACGACCATCGGGCGCGCGACCGCCCCGGAGATCGTCAGCATGACGGTGCCGGGCTCGGTCTCCAGGCCGGTGTGGCTGTAGCGGCGGGCGCCGATACGGGCGCCGATGGCGAGCTGCGCGAACGTCTCCGCATTGGACAGCAGGGTCGGGGCCCCGCCGACGCCGGTGTCGGAGGCGCGTTCACGGCGGCCGGGCGGCAGCGCGGGGCCGCCGTTCACGGCGCGGATGACGGAGGAGGCCTCGCCGGAGACCATGCGCTCGGGGGTGCGCACGACCCGCGCGCGCAGCTGCTGCCCGCGCCGGTCGGAGAGTCCGCGCTCGGCCAGGGCGGCGCGGATGGAGATCTCCGTCGAGTTGCGGGTGACCGCGACGACCAGGGTGCGCGCACCGAGCGCTTCGGCGGCGATCAGGGCGCCGTCGAGGATCAGATGGGGCGCGCGGTTGAGCAGCACGGTGTCCTTGCGGCAGGCGGGCTCGCCCTCACTGCCGTTGACCACGACGACGGGCCGCACCCCGCGTCGGATGGCGGACTTGGCTACGGCGCGCAACTTCTGCCCGAAGGGGAAGCCCGCGCCGCCGCGGCCGCGCAGGGATATGTCGTCGGCGAGCTGGGCGAGCCGCTCGCCGGTCATCGGTTCAAGAGGGCCGTGCACCTTGAGATGCATGGGGAGGTCGAGTCGCTCGACAAGGTCGAACCCCTGCGTCAGCTGGGGAAGGCCGACGACGCGGACCTCGGGGACATCAGGAAGGGGGGTGTTCACGGTCGGTCTCCTGCGGGCGCGTGCCAGGGTTCCCCGGCCGGGGGCGGGAAGAGAGGCCCGGGCATCTGCGCCGTCTCGTCGTACGCATCGGCGGTGCCGGGTTGGTACGGGGACGAAGGTGCTTCGTACGGTGTTGAGGGGTCGTAGGCGGATGAGGGGTCGTACGCGAAGGGGGCCGCGTACGGAGCGGTGGGTGTGTCGTACGACGCGGGGGGCGCGTCGTACGACGTGGGGGGCGCGTCGTACGAGGGCGGCGGCTCGTAGGCCGGCTGAGCGGGGGGCTCGTATGCGGGCGGCACCGACGGCGCGGACGGGACGGCCTGCGCGGGCGGCGGCGGTGACGGTGTGGGCCAGGCGACGGGCGGGGGACCCGACTCCGAGACGACAGGGATCTCGTCCGTCATCAGGATGCGTTCGGCCAGCGGGGCCGTCTGGTCGCCGGCGAGGGACACCGCCCGGTACGCGGCGGAGATGCCGGGGCCGGGGCCGACGCCACTGCTGCCGAGAGGATCCGTCTCCGGGGGCGGAGGGGCCTCGTAGAGCTGCGGTGAGGGGGCGGAGAGCCGTGGGGGCTGCGCACGCGACTGGCCGAGCGGGGTCTCGCGCTGGAACTCCGCCTCGTAGGCGCGCTGCGAGGGAATGCCGTTCATACGGTTGAGGCCCGCCGGTGCGGTCACTCCGCTTGCGCCGGGGAGCGGGGAGACGCCGAGATCGCGCTGTGCCCTCTCGTCCGCCCGCGACTTGTCGTCGTCCGAGCCGGTCAGAGAAAGAATCTTGTTGGCGATGCGTCGCTGTACAGGCCGTGGCAGCATCCGTACCGAGACGGCTGCTGCGACGCCGGCGAGTGCCAGGCAGTACATCGTGACCACCCAGGTCGCGGCGGGACGGCCGGTGTACAGCCCGTGCACGAGGGCGAAGCACCATGCCGGGTAGGCCAGCATGTGCAGCGGCCGCCAGCGGCCCGCCACCCGGACGTTGGCCGCGAGCGCGCTGCGCAGCGCCCCTGTCGTCGCTGCGACGATCATGAGGAAGCCGGCCAGCGAGCCGAAGCCGATCAGGGCGGACGTACCTGTGACGCCGAGTCCGAACGGGATCAGCGCGCCGATCAATTCCACGTGTCCCAGCGAGACCTTGACGGTCACGTGGAGCAGGAGGAAGCCGAGCGAGGCCACCGCGGTGCTCCGGTGGACGGCCTGGGCGACAAGGCGGTGCCGGGTGGAAAGCAGCAGCCTGTCGGTGGCGATCAGACCCCACGCCACGGAAGAGGTCAGGCACAACAGGGACAAAACCCCGGTGGTGAAGTCGAGCGCGGCACGAAAGCTGTCACTCCCGCCGACGGCGAGCAAGGGTATGAGTACCAATGCCGCTGCGGTCAGGCCACCTTGGGCCTGGCGGCTGAGCCCGGCGCTCGGTGCGGGTGACGAACGGCTCTTGCGATTGCGAGGGTTCATGGGGCGACTCCGAATGGTGCGGGAAATACGGTCCCGTTGACGCATGCTAAGTCGACCCATACCGAGTGGTTCGTGGTTTGAGCGTTTAGAGAGCGGAACCACAGACAACTGACTCTGGGGTTGCCCCGGATAGGGGGGATACGCCGAGTAACTTGTGTGCCTCGTGACGCGAACCGATGCGCCTCGCGGTGTGCGCCGGGGTTCGGCGCGGGGCGTGCGCCGGGGGTGCGAAGAGGCGCAATGGGTGACGGAGTGGTCGCCGAGGGTCGCCCGGGAAGTCGGAGCGGCAGCTCGGGCGGGCGGGGTCGCGGGTGGCCGCCGGGTGGCGCCAGTCCTTGCCGCTCGCCCTCCACCGACCGCCGAAGCGGAGTCGTGCGGGCGGTTCGGTCGCTGCGGTACTCTGCTGCTATGCGTGCCGTACGCCTTCTGCTTAGCGAGCCGCGCTGATCAGTCCCGACGGATGAAAGATCCGGTTGGAATCGGCGCGGCGTCCCCTCCTGTGCGAGGGGCTTTTTCGTTTTCGAATCCGCTGGCAGAGACGATCGATGGAGCTTTAAGGATCATGAGCGAGACGAATTCCGCTGCCGCCGCAGAGGTGGCCGCAGCGCACCGCTACACGGCTGCCATGGCCGCCGACATCGAGGCACGCTGGCAGGACGTCTGGGACGCCGAGGGTACGTACGAGGCGCCGAACCCGAGCGGTGAGCTGGCCGGGGACGCCGTGCTGGCGGCCAAGCCCAAGAAGTTCGTCATGGACATGTTCCCGTACCCCTCGGGCGCCGGCCTGCACGTCGGGCACCCGCTGGGCTACATCGCCACCGATGTCTTCGCCCGCCATCAGCGCATGACCGGCCACAACGTCCTGCACACGCTGGGCTTCGACGCCTTCGGCCTGCCGGCCGAGCAGTACGCCGTACAGACCGGCACGCATCCGCGGGTGTCCACCGAAGCCAACATCGAGAACATGAAGGTCCAGCTGCGCCGGCTGGGCCTGGGCCACGACAAGCGCCGGTCGTTCGCGACGATCGACCCGGACTACTACAAGTGGACCCAGTGGATCTTCGTCCAGATCTTCAACTCCTGGTACGACGAGGACGCGCAGAAGGCCCGCCCGATCGACGAGCTGGTCGCCCAGTTCGAGAGCGGTGAGCGTCCGACGCCCGGCACGCGCGCGTGGAGCGAGCTGAGCGCCGCCGAGCGCGCCGATGTGCTGAGCGGCCACCGGCTGGCGTATGCCTCCGACGCGCCCGTCAACTGGTGCCCGGGCCTGGGCACCGTACTGGCGAATGAGGAGGTCACTTCGGAGGGTCGCTCCGAGCGTGGCAACTTCCCCGTCTTCAAGGCGAAGCTGCGCCAGTGGAACATGCGCATCACCGCCTACGCGGACCGGCTGCTGGACGATCTGGACGCACTGGACTGGCCCGAGGCCATCAAGCTGCAGCAGCGCAACTGGATCGGGCGCAGCGAGGGCGCGCGCGTCGACTTCCAGGTCGGCGGCCAGGACGGCGCGAAGGTCACGGTCTTCACCACCCGCCCCGACACCCTGTTCGGCGCCACCTACATGGTGCTGGCCCCCGAACACGGGCTGATCGACTCCATCGTCCCGGCCGAGTGGCCGCAGGGCACCAAGGAGGCCTGGACCGGCGGTGCCGCCACTCCGGCCGAGGCTGTTGCCGCGTACCGCAAGCAGGCCCAGACGAAGAGCGACGTCGAGCGGCAGACCGAACACAAGGACAAGACCGGCGTCTTCACCGGTGCCTACGCCCTGAACCCGGTCACCGGCGCACAGATCCCGGTCTTCGTCGCCGACTACGTTCTGATGGGCTACGGCACCGGCGCCATCATGGCCGTCCCCGGACAGGACGAGCGTGACTGGGAGTTCGCCGAGGCCTTCGAGCTGCCCATCATCCGTACCGTCCAGCCGCCCGACGGCTGGGAGGGCGAGGCATTCACCGGACAGGGCCCGGCGATCAACTCCGCCAACGACGAGATCTCGCTGGACGGCCTGGGCGTCGCCGAGGCCAAGGCCAAGATCACCGAATGGCTGACCGAGCGCGGCATCGGCGAGGGCACAGTCAACTTCCGGCTGCGGGACTGGCTGTTCAGCCGGCAGCGCTACTGGGGCGAGCCCTTCCCGATCGTCTACGACGAGGACGGCATCGCGCACGCGCTGCCCGAATCGATGCTGCCGCTGGAGCTGCCGGAGGTCGACGACTACTCCCCTCGTACGTTCGACCCGGACGACGCGGACACCCAGCCCGAGACTCCGCTGTCGCGCAACGAGGACTGGGTCAATGTGGAGCTGGACCTGGGCGACGGCGTCAAGCGCTACCGCCGGGAGACCAACACCATGCCCAACTGGGCGGGTTCGTGCTGGTACGAGCTGCGCTATCTGGACCCGCACAACAGCGAGAAGCTGGTCGACCCGGCGATCGAGCAGTACTGGATGGGGCCGCGCGAGGGCCAGCCGCACGGCGGCGTCGATCTGTACGTCGGCGGCGCCGAGCACGCCGTACTGCACCTGCTGTACGCGCGGTTCTGGTCCAAGGTGCTGTTCGACCTGGGGCACGTCTCCTCGGTCGAGCCGTTCCACAAGCTGTACAACCAGGGCATGATCCAGGCGTACGTCTACCGGGACAGCCGCGGCTTCCCGGTGCCGGCCGCCGAGGTCGAGGAGCGGGACGGAAAGTTCTACTTCGAGGGCGAGAGCGTCAAGCGCGAGCTGGGCAAGATGGGCAAGTCCCTGAAGAACGCCGTCACTCCGGACGAGATCTGCGCCGAGTACGGCGCGGACACGCTGCGTCTGTACGAGATGGCCATGGGCCCCCTGGATGTTTCGCGGCCGTGGGACACCCGGGCCGTCGTCGGCCAGTACCGCCTGCTGCAGCGGCTGTGGCGCAATGTCGTCGACGAGGCGACCGGTGAGGTCACGGTCGTCGACACCGAGCCCGACGAGGCGACGCTGCGTGCGCTGCACAAGGCGATCGACGGCGCCGGACAGGACCTGGCGGCCCTGCGCTTCAACACCGCCATCGCCAAGATCACCGAGCTGAACAACTATCTGACGAAGGCGGGCGGCCCGCTGGCGCGGAGCGTGGCGGAGCGACTGGTGCTGCTGATCGCCCCGCTGGCCCCGCACATCGCCGAGGAACTGTGGGACAAGCTGGGGCACACCGACTCGGTCGTGCACCAGGCCTTCCCGGTCGCCGACGCGGCGTATGTCGTGGACGAGTCAGTGACATGCGTTGTGCAGATCAAGGGCAAGGTGAAGGCGCGGCTGGAGGTGTCCCCGTCCATTTCGGACGAGGAGCTGGAGGCGCTGGCGCTGAATGATGCCGCAGTGGTCGCGGCGCTGGGCAGCGCGGGCATCCGCAAGGTGATCGTCCGGGCGCCGAAGCTGGTCAACATCGTGCCCGCCTAGGGTCCGGCCGGTCTCACAGGGGTTTCCCCTACGGGCAGGTTGGGGGTTCCGATGGAACCCTCGGCCTGCCCGTTCCGTTTACCGTGGAAGGACAACATCCGACGCCGGAGGGGCGCTCATGGAAGCCGCGATACTGATTCTGGCGCTGCTTTTCGTCGCCTTTGTGGCGTTGGGGGTGTATGTGAGCGTGAAGGTGATCGGCGCGGCCAAGCGGGGCGTAGAGCGCACGGTCACGCAGGCGCGCCGCACCGTCGAGGAGACCACGCTGCGGGCGAAGAGCTACGGGCAGGGCGGCGTTGCCGGCGAGCTGGCGCAGCTGCGGCTGTCGCTGCGTACGTCGATGAGGGCGACGCAGGACGCGCTGCACGCGGGTGTGGCGGAGGACGCCTCGCTCTCCGAGTCGCTGGACCTGTTCCGGCGGCTGAGTGCGCACGGTCATGAGCTCGACGACGAACTCAAGCGGCTGGAGCGCGAGCCGGACCGGGCGACGGTGGTCTCACTGCTGCCCGGGTTGCGCGAGCGTACGGAGCGGATCACGCGCTCTGCCGAGTCGCTGCGCTGGGCGGCGCGGGACCGGGCGCGGAAGTTCGCGGACGACGATCTGGATGCGCTGAGCGTGCAGATCGATGTGGAGGCGGGGGCGCTGCGGCACTGGTCGGGTGAGGGTGTGCCGGGCGCCGATATGCAGGATGTGCCGGTTGTACCTGACGCCGCGGAGCCGGGGTCCTGGCCGGAGGCGGGACGGACCGCCGGGGCCGGAGAGGGCGCAGCGGGCCATGGTGTCGCGTCCGAGCAGACCTGGCCGGAGTCGGTGGCCAGCACCGGGGCCGAGTCGGGGGCCAGGTCCGAGGCCGGGCCCGGGCACACTGTGGCCGAGCAACCGCAGGCGATCACGGCGCGCGACCCCCGGCAGCAGACCGCCTATCCCTGGCAGAAGAAGGCCCGTCCGGAGACCACGAACTGATCCATCGGCCGGGGCGACGCGGTCATTGGCAAGGGGCCGGGCTGCCGTACGGCGGCCCCGACGGGTAACCTCCCGCTCATGTCCCGCCATGTCGCTATCGTCACCGATTCAACGGCCTACCTGCCGCCGCAGACGATGGAGCGGCACGGCATCATCGCAGTGCCGCTGACCGTCGTACTCGGTGATCGGGCGCTCGAGGAGGGCACCGAGATCTCGGCACGCTCGCTGGCGCTGGCATTGCAGAAGCGACGGCCCGTGACCACATCCAGGCCGAGCCCCGAGGTGTTCGCCGAGGCGTACCGGCGGTGCGCGGAGGCCGGTGCGACCGGGATCGTGTCGCTGCATCTGTCGGCGGAGTTCTCGGGGACATACGACGCCGCGGTGCTGGCCGCCAAGGACGCTCCGGTGCCGGTGCGGGTGGTGGACACCGGGATGGTCGCGATGGCCCTGGGATTCTGCGCGCTCGCGGCCGCTGAGGCGGCGGAGGCGAGCGGCACGCTGGACGAGGCGGTGGCCGCCGCGGAGAAGCGGGCCGCGGGCACGTCCGCGTACTTCTACGTCGACACACTGGACTACTTGCGCCGCGGCGGCCGTATCGGGGCCGCGCAGGCGCTGCTGGGCTCGGCGCTCGCGGTGAAGCCGTTGCTGCAGCTGGACGGCGGCCGGATCGAGCTGCTGGAGAAAGTGCGCACGGCTTCGAAGGCGATCGCCCGGCTGGAGGAGATCGTCGCCGACCGGGCGGGTACGAGTCAGGTGGACATCGCGGTGCACCATCTGGCCGCGCCGGAGCGGGCCGCCGCGCTCGCGGAGCGGCTGCGTGACCGGCTGCCCGGCCTGGTCGATCTGCATGTCAGCGAGGTGGGCGCGGTGATCGGGGCGCACACGGGGCCGGGGCTGTTGGGGGCCGTGGTCTCGCCCCGCTGAGGCGGTTCGACGGGCGCTGCTGCGCGCTGATGGGCGCCGCTGTCACCTCTGCGGGTGAGCGAGTTGTCCACAACGGGTGGGCTGTCCACGGAAATTGGGCCTGCTCAGCGGGCTCGGACGGATATGCCTACCGTCCTGTGGCATGGCTCTCCGATCACGCTTCGCAACCAGTGGCCCGGGCCGCGCCCCGGCCTCGGACAGCCGCGCCCGTCACGGCCGCGGCTCAGCACCAAGCCGCGGCTCAGGACCCGGCCGCGGCTCAGGACCCGGCCGCGGTCCGGATCGCGGCCCGAGCCGCGGCTTACGCCACCCGGGCCGACGGCGTGGCAGAAGCTTGTCCGCCGCTTCGACCACAGCCCTGCGCCGCCGCGCGGATGCCCTGTTCGAGGGTGCGCCGGGCGGTGCGGGCACTGGGCTCGACGCGGCTGTCGCGCGCTCGCGTGTGGATGTCGACACCGGGGCAAGGGCAGGCGCTGGGGCAGTCACCGGTACGGGGGCGGACACCCGGCGGTGGGCGGGGCTTGCGCTGCGGGAGCGGTTGCCGTTGTGGGTGCAGCTCAGGTGCGGGCTCGAACCCAGGACTCTCGCCGCACTGGCTGTCGTCCTCGTGGTCGCCGCGGTCTTCGCGGCCCAGCACTTCTGGGCGGCCCGACCGCAGACCGTACGCGCTCCGGAGCTGGTCCAGCAGAGTGCGGCCTCACCGGAGCCGCGGCCTTCGCCGGGGCCATCGCCGTCCGACACCGGGCCCGGCGGGCGGATCGTCGTCGATGTGAGCGGCAAGGTGCGTCGGCCGGGGGTGCACCAACTGCCCGCCGGATCCCGGGTCACCGACGCGCTGCGAGCGGCCGGAGGCGTCAGGGCCGGCACGGACCTGTCCGGACTCAACCGGGCGCGGGTGCTCATGGATGGTGAGCAGGTGGTGGTGGGCGGGCCCGCGCCGCCAGGACCGCCCGCGACCGGATCGGGCACGGGCCCGGGCACGGGTGGCGCGCAGGCCGCTGGGCCGGTGAGCCTCAACACGGCTAGCGTGGAGCAGCTCGACACCCTGCCGGGGGTCGGTCCCGTACTGGCGCAGCACATCGTCGACTACCGCACCCAGCACGGGGGGTTCCGGTCCGTCGACGAACTCCGCGAGGTCAACGGGATCGGCGACCGCCGGTTCGCGGATCTCCAGACCCTGCTACGGCTATGACGGACATGACGCGCCCGGTGGTTCATGCCGCGTCGGGTCATCGGCTTGGGGCGTCCGATCCGCGGCAGGAGGGTCCGGCCGATCTGCGCCTGGTGCCGCCGGCCCTGGCGGCCTGGGCCGCGGCGGCCCTCGCGGTGGGGGCGCGGGGTTGGTG
The DNA here is from genome assembly GCF_042888805.1 of Streptomyces sp. NPDC002730. NCBI lineage: Bacteria > Bacillati > Actinomycetota > Actinomycetes > Kitasatosporales > Streptomycetaceae > Streptomyces > Streptomyces sp. NPDC002730. The sequence goes on along the minus strand of NZ_JBIAQG010000002.1, from coordinate 553,680 downwards.
GACGGCGGTGGCTGTGACGGCCTGCCTCGTCGTGGCGGCCGTGTTGCTGGCTCCGGCGGTGGTGCGTGCCGTAGGTGCGGTCACGAGGGTCCGTGGGCGTGGGCTCAACGCCACTGCCGTGGCAGCGTTGTTGCTGTGCGCCGCCGCAGGAGCGGCCTCGGCCGGGCTGCACGGCGCGGATCTGCACAGGGGGCCGCTTCCCGCCCTGGCGGATCAGTACGCGTACGTCACCGTCGAGTTGACGGTCACCTCCGATCCGCGAACGACTCGGCCCCGGATCCGCGGTGACCGTATGGCGGCCACATCGATCGTGCTGGACGGTGAGGCGACCCGGGTCACGGCTCCGGGCGGCGCGGTCACGGCGATCCGGACGCCTGTCCTGGTGATCGTGCCGTCGCGGGAGCCGGGTGATTCGGGTGATTCCGTCGATTCCGTCGATTCCGGCGGGGCCGGTTCGTCCGCGGGGCCCGGCGCGCAGTGGCAGCGGCTGCTGCCTTCCACCCGACTGCGGCTGGCAGGCCGGCTCGCGCCCCCACTGAACGCGGACGACCGTTTCGCCGCCGTACTGAGGGCGCAGGGCGGCGGGCCGCCGCGGATCACCGGCCCGCCGACCGCGCTCCAGCGCACGGCCGGAGGCCTACGGGCGGGACTGCGTGAGGCGACAGACGGGCTCGACCCCGACGCCCGCGCCCTGCTGCCCGGGCTCGTGGTTGGCGACACCTCCCGGATCCCGCCCGACCTGCACGACGCCTTCGAGGCGACCGACCTCACGCACTTGCTCGCCGTATCGGGAAGCAACCTGACCATCGTGCTCGTCCTGCTGATCGGGCCGCCGGGCACCGCTCTGCTGGCCGAACGGCGCGGCCTCGCGCCCAGGTTGGGCATCACACTGCGCGGGACCGCGATGATCGGCGGGGCGCTCACACTCGCCTTCGTGGTCGTGTGCCGTCCGGAACCAAGCGTGCTGCGGGCGGCCGGGTGCGGGCTCATCACATTGCTCGCCATTGCCACCGGGCGCCGCCGATCGCTCATTCCTGCGCTGGCCGCCGCCGTACTGCTGCTCGTTCTGTACGACCCATGGCTGGCGCGCAGTTACGGCTTTCTGCTCTCCGTGCTGGCCACCGGTGCCCTGCTCACCATCGGCCCCGGCCTGAGCGCGGCGCTGCAACGGCGACGGGTGCCGCCGCGGCTCGCCGAAACGCTGGCCGCCGCTGCCGCGGCCCAGGCCGTGTGCGCTCCCGTGGTGGCGATCTTCGCGGCCAGGGTCAGTCTGGTGGCGATCCCCTGCAATCTCGTCGCCGAGCTGGCGGTCGCCCCGGCCACGGTCCTCGGCTTTGCGGCGCTCGCCGCGACGCCGCTGGCCATACCGGTCGCCGAGGTGCTCGCCCGCTGCGCGGGATGGCCCGCCGGTTGGATCGCCTCCGTCGCCCGTACCGGCGCGGCGCTGCCCGGGGCGCAGGCGGGCTGGCCGGGCGGCTGGCGCGGCGGTCTGCTGCTCGCCGCGGTCACGGCCCTGGTCGTGCCGGTCGCGCGCCGACTGCCGCGCCATCCCTGGGCAGCCGTCGGCTGCGTGCTGCTGTTCCTTCTCGCCGTGCTGCGCCCGGCCCCGCTCACCAGGGTCGTCACCGGCTGGCCGCCGCCCGGCTGGACGTTCGTGATGTGCGATGTCGGGCAAGGGGATGCCACCGTGCTCGCGGCGGGCGAGGGCGCGGCTGTGGTCGTCGACGCGGGACCCGACCCGGAGCTCGCCGACCGCTGTCTGAGGGACCTGGGCATCACCAGGATTCCGCTGATCCTGCTGACGCATTTCCATGCCGACCATGTCCGAGGGCTGCCCGGGCTGCTGAGAGGGAGGGCCGTCGGCGCGGTCCAGACGACGACGTTCGACGAGCCGCGGGAGCAGAGCGCGTTCGTACGGAGAACGGCGGCCGCCGCCGGGGTACCCGTCATCCGCGCGGGACCCGAGGAGCGGCGCCGGGTCGGGCGGCTCGTCTGGCAGGTGCTGTGGCCCCGGGCGGCCCCCGGCCCCGGTCCGACCCGCGCCTCCGCGCTCGTGCCCGACGGCCCCAACGACGCCAGCGTCACACTGCTGGTGCGAATCGCCGGCGGCCCGACCCTTCTGCTCCTCGGCGACCTCGAACCTCCTGCCCAGCGAGGGCTGTTGTCGACCCACCCGGCACTCCCGCCGGTCGACGTCCTCAAAGTCGCCCATCACGGCTCCGCCCACCAACACCCCGGCCTGCTACGGAATGTGCGCCCGCGACTGGCGCTGATCTCCTGCGGCCGGAACAACTTCTACGGTCACCCGTCGCCCCGTACCGTCGACGCGCTCCGGACCGGGGGAGCGGTGGTGCTGCGCACGGACACCGACGGGGCGATCGCGGTCACCGGAGGCGGCGCGGACCTGCGGGCCGTGCCGAGGGGCCAGGGCAGCGGGCCGGACCCGCCGCCCTTCTGAGCGGGTGACTGTGCAAAATTCGTACCTCGTCCCGCCTGCGCTGCTCCCGGCCGCCGCTCCGCGCCTGCGCTGCTCCCGGCCGCGCGCCGGCTCCAGGCCGCCGCGTCGGGCAGCCGGCGCCGCTCCCGCTCCTCATCGGCCGTGGACCGCACGCCAGCGGCGTATCCGCCCCAGGCGCCTCGGCCTACAGGCCTAGGACCTGCGGTCCATGGCGCGCGGTCCGACGTCGCGTCAGACTCACTCCATGGACGCCAATCTCCTGGATGCCTATCTCCGCCGTATCGGGGCCACCCGCCCGGAGCGCGCCGACGCCGCCGCTCTGCGCGATCTGCAACTGCGGCACCTGCGGACAGTCCCGTTCGAGAATCTCTCCATCCATCTCGGCGAGGACATCGTGCTCGAGGAGAAGGCGCTCCTCGCCAAGATCGTGGATGCCCGACGGGGCGGCTTCTGCTACGAACTCAACGGCGCATTCGCCGTGTTGCTGCGGGAGCTCGGTTTCACGGTCACCCTCCTCCAGGCACGTGCTTTCGGTGACGAAGGGCGGCTCGGCATCCCGTACGACCATCTCGCCCTGCGCGTCGAGACGGCGGACTCCTCCGGCCCCTGGCTGGCCGATGTCGGGTTCGGCGACCACACCCAGCACCCTCTCGCGCTCGACGAGCGGGGCGATCAGCGGGACCCGGCCGGTACGTTCCGGATCGCCGAGGCCACGGAGTACGGCGATCTCGACCTCTACCGCGACGGCAAACCGCAGTTCCGCCTCGATATGCGGCCCCGCGTCCTGGCCGACTTCGAGGCGGGGGCCTGGTGGCACCGCACCTCGCCCGCCTCGCACTTCCCCCGGTCCATTGTCTGCTCCCGGCTCACCACCAAGGGCCGGATCACGCTCAGCGGCCGCAAACTGGTCACCACCGAGCACGGTGAGCGCCATGAGCAGCCACTGGCCGACGATGCTGCGGTCCTGGCGGCCTACCGCGACCACTTCGGGCTGGTACTCGACCGGTTGCCGTCCACCCCGAGCCGGCCGAGCTGACGGGCTGACCGGCTGACGCGCTGTCGCGCCGAGCCGGCGGGGGCTAGTTCTCCAGCCAGCCCTCGTACTCCGCGGCGAAATCGTCCAGCGCCGCGGGGTCGAGGCGGGCCTTCGGGTCCTCCACGACGACCAGCCACTGCGCGTCCTCGGCGTCGTCCTCGCCGGCCAGCGCATCGCGCAGGAGCTGGGGCTCCTCGGCCACCCCGAAGCGGCCCGCCAGCTCCTGTGCCACCTCCTCGGCGGCGTCGCGGTCGGGCAGCACCAGTACATGTCTCGCGTCACTCACCGGTCCATTCTCCGGTACGTCCCCAGTACGGGAATCCCGGTACGCGCGGGAGTGTCAGTGCCCCGTGGGATGCTGGACCGCGATGATCCGCAAACCTGGCCAGCAGAATTCGCCCGACGACCTCCTCGCCCCCGTCACGCTCGCCGTGGGCCAGGAGGACCTGCTCCTCGACCGTGCCGTGCAGCACGTGGTGGCGGCGGCCCGCGCTGCCGACGCCGACACGGACGTACGCGACCTCGCCTCCGACCAGCTCCAGCCCGGCACCCTTGCCGAGCTGACCAGCCCCTCGCTCTTCGCCGAGCGCAAGGTCGTCGTCGTGCGCAATGCGCAGGACCTCTCCGCCGACACGATCAAGGACGTCAAGGCCTATCTCGACGCTCCGGCAGAGGAGATCACCCTCGTCCTGCTGCACGCCGGCGGTGCGAAGGGCAAGGGCCTGCTGGACGCGGCCCGGAAGGCGGGCGCCCGTGAGGTCGCCTGCCCCAAGACCACCAAGCCGGCGGAGCGGCTCACCTTCGTACGGTCCGAATTCCGCGCGCTGGGCAGGTCCGCGACGCCCGAGGCATGCCAGGCGCTCGTCGACTCCATCGGCAGCGATCTGCGGGAGCTGGCCAGCGCGGTCTCCCAGCTGACCGCGGACGTCGAGGGCACCATCGACGAGGCGGTTGTCGGGCGGTACTACACGGGCCGCGCCGAAGCCTCCAGCTTCAATGTCGCCGACCGTGCGGTGGAGGGCCGGGCGGCGGAGGCGCTGGAAGCCCTGCGCTGGTCGCTGTCGACGGGGGTCGCGCCGGTCCTGATCACCAGCGCGCTGGCGCAGGGTGTGCGGGCGATCGGCAAGCTCTCCTCGGCCCGCGGCGGGCGGCCCGCCGACCTCGCCCGTGAGCTGGGCATGCCGCCGTGGAAGATCGACCGGGTCCGCCAGCAGATGCGTGGCTGGACGCCGGACGGGGTGGCGGCGGCGCTGCGCGCGGTCGCAGAGGCGGACGCGGGCGTGAAGGGCGGCGGCGACGACCCGGAGTACGCGCTGGAGAAGGCGGTCGTGGCGGTTGCGCGGGCGGCGCGGTCGGGGCGGTCGGGGCGGTAGACCCTGCGGGCGGCCCTGCCCTCTCCCCGCCCTCGGGCGCCGGGCCGCCACCGCACGCCGGGCACGCCAGAGGCCCCGGCGTCCGTCCTGGGGAAGGACGGTCACCGGGGCCTCACGGTTCAAGCCTTGTGCGCCGCACCCGCGTGGCGAACGCGTTCGGTGTGCGGCGCGGGGTGCCGGGAAGGAGCGGGAGAGAGGGCCCGCTGGGTCCCTACCGGCGATCAGTCAAGAGCTCAGCCCTGGAGGGAGCCAACCTTGATGGCCAGCGCCGACTTCTTGTTGGCGGCGGCGTTCTTGTGGATGACACCCTTGGAGACGGCCTTGTCGAGCTTCTGCGACGCCTCACGGACGGCCACAGTGGCCTTCTCGACGTCGCCGGTGGCGACAGCCTCGCGGGCCTTGCGGATCGCGGTCTTGAGCGACGACTTGACGGCCTTGTTGCGCAGGCGCGCCTTCTCGTTCGTCTTGTTCCGCTTGATCTGGGACTTGATGTTCGCCACGAAAGAGCCTTTTCAGGTTCGATGATCTTTGAGTTTGCGTCCCGTACTTGAGAGGGCACGAGACACAGCTGCCCACGTTACCAGCCGCCCCTCCAGCGGCCCAAACCGGGCGCAGTCCCGTTCCCGTGGGACGATGGAGCCTACGTATCGATCCGACATCGCCCGAGACGAGACGCCCCGGCGTCTCAAGAATCAGGACCCTGCGTGCCCGCGACTCCTACCAACGTGCCCGAGCCGAGCCGTACCGACCCGGCGCTGATCCGCAATTTCTGCATCATCGCGCACATCGACCACGGCAAGTCGACGCTTGCCGACCGGATGCTCCAGCTGACCGGTGTGGTCGATCAGCGGCAGATGCGCGCTCAGTACCTCGACCGCATGGACATCGAGCGCGAGCGCGGCATCACGATCAAATCCCAGGCGGTCCGGCTGCCGTGGTCGCCCACCGAGGGCGAGGGTCAGAACACGACCCACATCCTCAACATGATCGACACCCCGGGCCACGTGGACTTCACCTATGAGGTCTCCCGGTCGCTCGCGGCCTGCGAAGGCACCGTCCTGCTGGTGGACGCCGCGCAGGGCATCGAGGCGCAGACCCTCGCCAACCTCTACCTGGCGATGGAGAACGACCTCACGATCGTCCCGGTCCTCAACAAGATCGACCTGCCGGCCGCGCAGCCGGAGAAGTTCTCCGAGGAGCTCGCCAACCTCATCGGCTGCCAGCCGGAGGACGTCCTCAGGGTCTCGGCCAAGACCGGCGTCGGCGTGGAGGCCCTGCTGGACCGCGTGGTGCGCGACGTCCCCGCCCCGGTCGGCGTCGCCGACGCGCCCGCCCGCGCGATGATCTTCGACTCCGTCTATGACTCGTACCGCGGTGTGGTGACCTACGTACGAGTCGTCGACGGGCAGCTCAACAAGCGCGAGCGCATCAGGATGATGTCCACCGGCGCCACTCACGAGCTGCTGGAGATCGGTGTCTCCTCCCCGGAGATGACCCCCGCCGACGGTCTCGGCGTCGGCGAGGTGGGCTACATCATCACCGGCGTGAAGGACGTCCGTCAGTCCAAGGTCGGTGACACGATCACCTCGCTGAGCAAGGGCGCCACCGAGCCGCTCGGCGGCTACAAGGACCCCAAGCCGATGGTGTTCTCCGGCCTCTATCCGCTGGACGGCTCGGACTACCCCGAGCTGCGCGACGCCCTCGACAAGCTTCAGCTCAATGACGCCGCGCTGGTCTACGAGCCGGAGACCTCGGCCGCGCTCGGTTTCGGCTTCCGCGTGGGCTTCCTCGGTCTGCTCCACCTGGACGTGATCCGCGAGCGCCTGGAGCGGGAGTTCGGTCTCGATCTGATCGCCACCGCGCCGAACGTGGTCTACCGCGTGGTCATGGAGGACGGTGCCGAGCACACCGTCACCAACCCGAGCGAGTTCCCCGAGGGCAAGATCTCGGATGTCCACGAGCCGGTCGTACGAGCCACGATTCTCGCGCCGAGCGAGTTCATCGGCTCGATCATGGAGCTCTGCCAGACCCGCCGCGGCACGCTGCTCGGCATGGACTACCTCTCCGAGGACCGGGTCGAGATCCGCTACACCCTCCCGCTCGCCGAGATCGTCTTCGACTTCTTCGACCAGCTGAAGTCCAAGACGCGCGGTTACGCCTCCCTCGACTACGAGCCCACCGGCGAGCAGGCCGCCAGCCTGGTCAAGGTCGACATCCTGCTGCACGGCGACAAGGTCGACGCCTTCTCCGCCATCACGCACAAGGACGCGGCGTACGCGTACGGAGTAAGGCTCGTCGCCAAGCTCAGGGAGCTCATCCCGCGGCAGGCCTTCGAGGTGCCCATCCAGGCCGCGATCGGCTCGCGCGTCATCGCCCGCGAGACCATTCGCGCCATCCGCAAGGACGTCCTCGCCAAGTGCTACGGCGGCGACATCTCGCGTAAGCGGAAGCTGCTGGAGAAGCAGAAGGAAGGCAAGAAGCGGATGAAGATGGTCGGCAGCGTGGAGGTCCCGCAGGAGGCCTTCATCGCCGTGCTGTCCAGCGACGACAGCGGCAAGGCCAAGAAGTAGCCGCACCGTCGCAGCCGACAAGCGAAGGCGCCCGCCGGGGGTCCGGACGGGCGCTTTTCGCGTGTCTGCGGACGCATCAACCGGTAGATGTGGACGCATCACCCGATAGATGAGGGATGCACCGACCGGCGGTTCCAGCCAACGGCCGAGCGTGCCGTTCGTTATCAAGCGGCAGCCCGTAGCCCCTTACGCGCAGGTCCCATGCCCTCTAACCTGAGCACGGCTCGATGGTTACTCGCCAGTTAAACAACAGCCACTCGTGCAGTGCTGCCCGCAGGCCCGGAGGATGTCGTGAGCGCCACAATGACCCTGATCGAGAACCGACCGCCCTCTGTGGCGAGTCTCTTCACCGAGCGCGTGGCGGCTACGCCGGACGCCGAGGCCTACCGCTATCCGGTGGCCCCCGCCACCGGCCAGGGGCCCGACGACTGGAAGTCCCTGAGCTGGGGGCAGGCCGCAGAGCGGGTCTTTGCCATTGCGGCCGGACTGATCGACCTCGGGGTACGCCCCGAGGAGCGCGTCGCGCTCGCCTCCTCCACCCGGGTCGACTGGATCCTCGCCGACCTCGGCGTGATGTGCGCGGGCGGCGCGACCACCACGATCTACCCGTCCACCAACGCCGAGGAGTCGGCGTACATCCTCTCCGACTCCGAGAGCCGGGTGCTGATCGCCGAGGACGCCTCCCAGCTGGCCAAGGCGCGTGAGCGGCGGGCCGACCTGCCGGAGCTGAAGCATGTCGTGGTGATCGACGCGACGGGCGTGGAGCCGGACGAGAGCGACCCCGAGGGCTGGGTGCTCTCGCTCGCCGACCTGGAGGCCCGGGGCGCGGAGCGCCTCGCCAAGCACCCGGAAGCCGTCAAGGAGCGGGTCGACGCGATCAGGCCCGACCAGCTGGCGACGCTGATCTACACCTCGGGCACCACGGGCCGGCCCAAGGGCGTCCGGCTGCCGCACGACAACTGGTCGTACATGGCCAAGGCCACCGCCGCGACCGGGCTGATCAGCAAGGACGACGTGCAGTACCTCTGGCTGCCGCTCGCGCATGTCTTCGGCAAGGTGCTGACCTCCGGGCAGATCGAGGTCGGTCATGTCACCGCCGTCGACGGCCGGGTGGACAAGATCATCGAGAATCTGCCGGTGGTCCAGCCGACCTACATGGCGGCCGTGCCGCGGATCTTCGAGAAGGTCTACAACGGAGTCGCGGCCAAGGCACGGGCCGGCGGCGGCGCCAAGTACAAGATCTTCCAGTGGGCGGCCGGTGTCTCACGCGAGTACGCCAAGGCCGCTCAGGACAACTTCCGCCGTACGGGCTCGGCCTCCGCGCCCTTCGGACTCACCGCCAAGCACAAGATCGCCGATGCGCTCGTCTACTCCAAGCTGCGCGAGGCCTTCGGCGGCCGGCTGCGCGCCGCGGTCTCCGGCTCGGCGGCGCTCGCGCCCGACATCGGCTACTTCTTCGCCGGCGCCGGCATCCACATCCTCGAGGGCTACGGCCTTACGGAGTCCAGCGCGGCGTCCTTCATCAACCCGGGCGAGGCGTACCGCACGGGCACTGTCGGCAAGCCGCTGCCCGGCACCGAGGTGCGTATCGCCGACGACGGCGAGATCCTGCTGCGCGGCCCCGGGATCATGGAGGGTTACCACCGGCTGCCCGAGAAGACCGCCGAAGTCCTCGAATCCGACGGCTGGTTCCACACCGGCGACATCGGAGAGCTGTCCGATGACGGCTACCTGCGCATCACGGACCGCAAGAAGGACCTGATCAAGACCTCCGGCGGCAAGTACATCGCGCCGGCCGAGGTCGAGGGCCAGTTCAAGGCGGTGTGCCCGTTCGTCTCCAACATCCTGGTGCACGGCGCGGACCGTAACTTCTGCACCGCGCTGATCGCGCTGGACGAGCCGACCATCCTCGGCTGGGCCAAGGAGAACGGCCTGGACGGCAAGACGTACGCCGAGGTTGTCGCCACCGAGCAGGCCGAGCAGCTCATCGAGGGTTATGTGAAGCGGCTCAACGAAGGGCTGCAGCGCTGGCAGACGATCAAGAAGTTCCGGCTGCTGCCGCGGGACCTGGACATCGAGCACGGCGAGCTGACGCCCAGCCTCAAGCTGAAGAGGCCGGTCGTCGAGCGCGAGTACAAGGACCTCATCGAGGACATGTACGCAGGCTCCCGCGAGGCGTAGTAACCGGGGGCTCCGCCCCGGGCCCCGCGCCTCAAACGCCGACAAGGCCTGAATTCCCGCCCGTCAGGCGGGGATCCAGGCCTTGTCGGCGCTTGGGGACACTCCCGGTTGGCGTACGGGGGCTACTGGCTCCGCCCGCGACGCAGGTCCCTCAGGATCTCCTCCACCCGGGTCAGCTGCACCCGCACCTCCGGCATATCGTTCGAGCCGCTCCTGTCCAGCTCGCTCTCGATCGCACTCAGCCGCTGGGACATCTGGTCCAGCTGCTCCTGGTCCTGTGCCAGCATCCGCTCCAACTGGCGGTTCTTGCGGTGCAGTTCGAGGAACACACTCACCTTGGCGCGCAGTACCCAGGGGTCGAAGGGCTTGGTGAGGAAGTCCGCCGCCCCGGTGGCGTAGCCCCGGAAGGCAAAGCCGCTGTCGGCCTGCGTCCCGGTCAGGAAGATGATCGGGACGTCCTTCGTCTGGTCGAGGCGCTTGATGTTGGACGCCGTCTCGAAGCCGTCCATGCCGGGCATCCGCACATCCAGCAGGACCACCGCGAACTTCCGCCGCAGCAGCGCCTTCATCGCCTCCTCCCCGGAACGTGCCCGGACCAGAGGCTCGTTGAGGGACCCCAGGACTGCCTCGAGGGCGACGAGATTGTCCTCCATGTCGTCCACCAGGAGGATGCTCGCGGGGTCGGCGGTGGGTGCCTCTGTGCTCATCGTGTCCTCACGTGATCGTCGGCGGGGCAGCCGGCTCCCCATTGCCGACTGGCTGCCCCGATATCGCAGGTTCTTCGGTCGGAGGCGCACTGTCCGGCCCGGCCGTTCCGCTCTTCGGATCCAGCACGGAACAGACGACGGTCAGCAGACGATCCACGTCGACCGGTTTCGGCACGTAGTCGTTGGCGCCCTGCGCGATCGACTTCTCGCGGTCACCCGGCATCGCCTTCGCGGTGAGGGCGATGATCGGGAGGTCGGTCCAGAGCGGGCTGCGCCGTATGGCCTCGATCGTCTCGTACCCGTCCATCTCGGGCATCATGATGTCCATCAGGATCAGTTCGACGTCGGGGTTGCGCTCCAGGGTCTCGATGCCTTCGCGGCCGTTCTCCGCGTACAGCACAGGCATGCCCACTCTGCCGAGCACATGGGTGAGCGCGAAGACATTGCGGATGTCGTCGTCGACGATGAGGACGCGGCGGCCCGGCAGAATCCGGCCCGCCCGGCCCGACTTCCACTCCTCCAGCTTGGTCGTCGTGGGCCAGCCGTCCTCGAGGGCCGGGCGCGGCACATGCTCGCTGTAATGCCGCTCGGGCGCGGTCAGCGGGATGTCCTGGATGTCCTGGATGTCGTGGCCGTCGTGGGAGCCGTCGCTCTCGCCGCCGAGATGGCCGGGGTAGAGGACGGGGACGTACAGCGTGAAGGTGGATCCGCGGCCCGGCTCGCTCTCCGCGATGATGCGGCCGCCGAGCAGCCCCGCGATCTCCCGGCTGATGGAGAGGCCGAGGCCCGTTCCGCCGTACTTGCGGTTGGTCGTGCCGTCGGCCTGCTGGAACGCCTCGAAGATCACCGGGAGTTTCTCCGGGGCGATGCCGATGCCGGTGTCGGCGACAGCGAAGGCGATCAGGTCGTCGATGCCCTTGAGCACCTTGTCGTCGGGGTCCTTGACCCGCTTCACCCTCAGTTCGACGCGGCCGGAGGAGGTGAACTTGATGGCGTTGGAGAGCAGATTGCGCAGAATCTGTTGGAGCCGCTGCTCGTCGGAGTACATCTCGCGCGGTACGTCCTCGCCGACCGCGACCTCGAAGGCCAGCCCGCGGTCGAGGGTGATCGGACGGAACGTGGCGTGGACATAGTCGAGCACCTTGATCAGCGGCAGCTTCTTCGGGCGCACGTCCATCCGGCCGGCCTCGATCTTCGACAGGTCCAGGATGTCGTTGATCAGCTGGAGCAGGTCGGAGCCCGAGCGGTGGATGGTGGTGGCGAACTGCACTTCCTGGTCGGAGAGATGGCCGTCCGGGTTGTCGGAGAGCAGCCGGGCCAGGATGAGGAGGGAGTTCAGCGGCGTGCGCAGTTCGTGCGACATGTTCGCCAGGAACTCCGACTTGTACTGCGACGAGGTCGCGAGCAGAGCGGCCTTCTCCTCCAGCTCGGCGTTGGAGCGCTGCAGTTCGCCCTGCTGGCGCTGGAGCTCGTCGGAGCGCTCCTGGAGCTGGACCGCGAGCCGCTGGGACTCGCCGAGGAGTGACTCTGTACGGGAGTTGGCGATGATGGTGTTGATGGCGACGCCGATGGTGTTCACGAACTGGTCGAAGAAGGCCAGGTGGACGTCGGAGAAGCGGGAGAAGGACGCCAGTTCGATGACGCCGAGCAGCTTGTCCTCGAAGAGGATCGGGATGATGACGACGCTTGCCGGTGACGCCTCGCCAAGACCGGAGTTGATCTTGATGTAGTCCGGCGGTGCTTCCTCGAGGAGGATCCGCTTCTTCTCCAGGGCCGCCTGGCGCACCAGACCGTGGCCCGGCATGCCGGTGGTGTCTATGGTGGCCGACTGGGCCGAGCCGTAACCGGCGATGAAGGCCAGTCCCTTGGTGGTCGAGGTGGTACGGGGCGGAGTGCCGCCGGCGTCCGGGTCGGCCAGGAAGAACGCGCCGTACTGCGCGTTCACCAGCGGGGTCAGCTCGCGCAGGATCAGGTCGGCGACCTCCATCAGATCGCGGTGGCCCTGCATCAGACCGGCGAGGCGGGCGAGATTGGACTCCAGCCAGTCCTTGGCGCGGGTGGTCTCGCGGAGGTTGGACACCATCAGATTGATGTTGTCCTTCAGCTCGGAGACCTCACCGCGCGTCTCGACCGTGATCGACCGGGACATGTCGCCCTGGGCGACGGCGGACGCCACCTCGGCGATGGCGCGGACCTGGGTGGTGAGGTTGAGCGCCAGCTCATTGACGTTCGTCGTCAGCCGCTTCCAGGTGCCGTACACGCCCTCGACCCGAGCCTGGCCGCCGAGCTGGCCCTCGGAGCCGACCTCGCGGGCCACCCGGGTGACCTCGGAGGAGAACGAGGAGAGCGTGTCCACCATGGTGTTGATGGTGGTCTTGAGTTCCAGGATCTCGCCGCGCGCGTCCACGTCGATCTTCTTGGAGAGGTCGCCCTGCGCCACGGCCGTCGCCACCTGGGCGATGTTCCGCACCTGTGAAGTGAGGTTGTCGGCCATGTAGTTGACGTTGTCCGTGAGGTCCTTCCACAGGCCGGTGACACCGAGGACCTGGGCGCGGCCGCCCAGCCGGCCGTCGGTACCCACCTCGCGAGCCACGCGTGTGACCTCGTCGGCGAAGGCGCGCAGCTGCTCCACCATCGTATTGACGGTGTCCTTCAGCTCCAGGATCTCGCCGCGCGCATCCACGGTGATCTTCTTGGAGAGGTCGCCGTTGGCGACGGCGGTGGTGACCTGCGCGATGTTGCGGACCTGACTGGTCAGGTTGGACGCCATGAAGTTGACGTTGTCCGTGAGGTCCTTCCAGACGCCGGAGACGCCGCGGACCTGGGCCTGGCCGCCGAGGTTGCCTTCCGTGCCCACCTCGCGGGCGACCCTGGTGACCTCGTCGGCGAAGGCGGAGAGCTGGTCGACCATGGTGTTGATCGTCGATTTGAGCTCGAGGATCTCGCCCTTCGCCTCGACCGTGATCTTCTTTCCGAGGTCGCCCTGGGCGACGGCCGTCGACACGAGCGCGATATTGCGGACCTGTGAAGTGAGATTGTCCGCCATGAAGTTGACGTTCTCGGTGAGGTCCTTCCAGACGCCGGAGACGCCGCGGACCTGGGCGCGGCCGCCGAGGTTGCCTTCCGTACCGACCTCGCGGGCGACCCTGGTCACCTCGTCGGCGAAGGCCAGGAGCTGATCGACCATGGTGTTGATCGTCGACTTGAGTTCCAGGATCTCGCCCTGGGCGTCCACGGTGATCTTCTGGGAGAGGTCGCCGTTGGCGACGGCGGTGGTGACCTGCGCGATGTTGCGGACCTGACTGGTCAGGTTGGACGCCATGAAGTTGACGTTGTCCGTGAGGTCCTTCCAGACGCCGGAGACGCCGCGGACCTGGGCGCGGCCGCCCAGCTGGCCCTCCGTGCCCACCTCGCGGGCCACCCGCGTGACCTCGTCGGCGAAGGCCGAGAGCTGGTCGACCATGGTGTTGACGGTCAGCTTCAGCTCAAGGAGCTCGCCGGTCGCCTCGACCGTGACCGTACGGGTCAGATCGCCGCGGGCCACGGCCGTGGTCACCGCGGCGATGTCCCGCACCTGCGCGGTCAGCCGGGAGGCCATGGTGTTGACCGCCTCGGTGACGTCCCGCCAGCTGCCCGAAAGGCCCTGAACCTTGGCGCGTCCGCCGAGCCGGCCCTCCGTGCCCACCTCGCGCGCCACCCGCGTCACCTCGCTGGTGAACAGCGACAGCTGGTCGACCATCTTGTTCACCGCACGGCCGAGCCTGCGCAGATCGCCGCGTAACTGACGGTTGCCGTCGTGCAGATCGACCCGCTGGGTCAGATCGCCGCCGGCCACCGCGTCCAGCACACGGGTGGCGTTCGCGGCGGGCACCACCAGGGCGTCCAGCAGCGTGTTCGTACTGATGACAGCGGAGGTCCAGGCGCCCTGGCCGGGGCTGGCCGACAGCCGGTCGTCGAGCCGTCCGTGCCGTACGACCTCCCTGCGGACCCGCGACAGCTCATCCGTGAAGTGCTGATTGCGCACGGCGATCTGGTTGAACATCGCCGCCAGTTCGGCGGGAATGCCCTCATGGACCTCCGCCATCCGCACATGGAAGTCCCCGTCGCGCAGGGTCGTCATCGCGGCCAGCAGTGGGCGCAGCTCCGAGGCGCGGATCCAGCCGCCGTCGGCAGAGGGCGGGGAGGACACCGCAGGCAGCCGGGAAGCCGGCTGAGCTGACGGCAACGCACTGTCTCTGTTCATAATCCGCCCACTTCGGTGACTCGACGCTTATGGGCAGGCTCAGTCTGTCACTCTGTCGGTGTCATAAGCGGCGCATTGCCAGAACCGACCAGGAGCCGCACAGTGGGGTCCCTTCCGATGCAGCGCGAGACCGTTCACCGCACAACACCGTTGTACCCGCTTCGGGATGACGCGCGTTCAGTCGCTCGCACCAGCCTGCCCGGCAACCCTCTCGCACCGTCCGCCGCGCGCCGTTTCGTGCGCGCCGCCATCGCCGACTGGACCAACCTCGGCATGCTCGCCACCTGCGCCTTCTGCCGCGGGTCAGGGGGCTGCCCGCCGGGCAGTCACAGTACGGACCGGCTCGCCGACGACGCCGTACTCATCGTCAACGAACTCGTGACCAACGCCGTCGTGCACGCGGGCACCACCGTCGAACTCCTCTGCAGGCTGGAGGAGTCGGCGGACGGCGAGCCCGCCGCCCTCGTACTCGAAGTCTCCGACCACCACCCGGCCAGGGCCGTACGCAATGAACCGCACGGCCCCGAGGAACGCGGCACGCCCGAATACGGCCGCGGCCTCCATCTCGTCGCCGCCCTCGCCGAGCGCTGGGGCATCACCTACCGCCCCGGCCTGAAGACCATCTGGGCCCGCCTCCCCGTCGACGGCTGGGACACCTGCCCGCTCCCCGGCGCCGAACCCGCGCTGCAGCGCGGACTGCGCGCCGCCGAGATCCTCGCCCCCTCGCCCCGGCGCACCGTGCGCGAGGACTCCGACTGGATCAGCCGGGGCGCCCTCTCCTTCCTCGCCGAGGCCTCCGACCTGCTCGCCGGACAGCTCGACGAGGACATGGTCGCGGCGCTCGCCGGGCAGCTGCTGGTGCCGAGGCTCGCCGACTGGTGCGCGATCTGGCTGGACAGCGAGTCGGGACGGCCGGGATCGGGCTGGGGCACGGGCGGCGGAGCGGGGACCGCGCAGCGGCTCGCCCGGGTCTGGCACAGCGACGAGTCCCTTACGGAGCAGCTGCGCGAGACCCTGGACAAGGAGCCGCCGCTGCTGCTGCCCGAGACCGCGGGCAACGGCCCCGTACCCATCCGCTGGCCCGGTGACGGCCAACCGGGCGCCGATGAGGGCACGGCCGTCGCATACCGCCTCGTCGCGGGCGGACGCGGGCTCGGCACCCTGCTGATCGCGCGGTACGGCCTCGCACGCGTACCCGACGAAGCGACCGCGCTGATCGCGGACTTCGCGCGCCGGGTGGCTCTCGCGATCAGCGCGGCCCGCCAGTACACCCGGCAGGCCACCATCAGCCGGGTTCTGCAGCGCGGTCTGCTCCCCGGCAAGGTCGGGCAGATCCCGGGCGTCGACCGGTTCCTGGTGTACGAGCCCAGCGACGACGGCGTCGCGGGCGGCGACTTCTACGACATCTTCCCGGCCGGCTCCGGCGGCCGCTGGTGCTTCATGCTCGGTGACGTCCAGGGCAGCGGACCCGAGGCCGCGGTCGTCACCGGCCTCGCCCGGCCCTGGCTGCGGCTGCTGGCCCGCGAGGGTTACCAGGTCGGCCAGGTGCTGGACCGGCTCAACGGACTGCTCCTCGACGATGCGATGGAGGCGGCGGAATCGGCCGCGCTGATGGTCGCGGCAGCGGGCGGTCAGGGCGTGCCGGAGGGTCCGCAGGCGCGGTTCCTGTCCCTGCTCTACGGCGAGCTCGTGCCCTCGCCCCGGGTCGGCGGAGGTGTGCGCTGCACCCTGGCGAGCGCCGGGCATCCGCTGCCGCTGCTGCTGCGGCCCGACGGCCGGGTGCTCACGGCGGCCGAGTCGCAGGTGCTGCTCGGGGTCGTCGAGGACGTCGCGTACCAGAGCCAGACCTTCGACCTGGAGCCCGGCGACACCCTGCTCTGCGTCACGGACGGGGTGACGGAGCGGCGCTCGGGGTCGCGGATGTTCGACGACGAGGACGGGCTCGCGCGGGTGCTCGCCGGCTGCGCGGGCCTGACCGCGCAAGGGGTCGCGGAGCGGATCAAGCAGGTGGTGTACGAGTTCGGGGAGACGCCGCCGGAGGACGATCTGGCGCTGCTGGTGCTCCAGGCGCGGTAGCCGTCCCGGTAGCCGGCGGGATGGCCGTCCCGGCACCCGGCGCGGTGGCCGACCCGGCACCCGGTGCGGTGGCCGTCCCGGGGCACCCGCGAGGTGACGGACAATGGGGGGCATGCCTTCCGTACTGCCCGATGGTGAGCCCATGCCCGAGGACGGGTCGCTGCCCGCGTCCGCCCTGACGGGCGCCGGGGACCGGCCGCTCGCCTTCTATCTGCATGTGCCGTACTGCGCGACGCGCTGCGGCTACTGCGACTTCAACACCTACACGGCGACCGAGCTGCGCGGCTCGGGCGGCGTGCTCGCCTCCCGGGACAACTACGCCGCGATGGTCGCGGAGGAGGTCCGCCTCGCCCGCAAGGTGCTGGGCGACGACCCGCGGCAGGTGCGGACGGTGTTCGTCGGAGGCGGTACGCCGACGCTGCTCGCGGCCTCGGATCTGGTCCGGATGCTGGACGCGGTGCGCGAGGAGTTCGGGCTCGCGGACGGTGCGGAGATCACGACCGAGGCGAACCCGGAGTCGGTGGACCCGGCGTATCTCGCCGAGCTGCGGGAGGGCGGCTTCAACCGGATCTCCTTCGGGATGCAGAGCGCGCGGCAGCATGTGCTGAAGGTGCTGGACCGTACGCATACGCCGGGCCGCCCGGAGGCGTGCGTCGCGGAGGCGCGGGCTGCGGGCTTCGACCATGTGAACCTCGACCTGATCTACGGCACCCCCGGCGAGAGCGACGACGACTGGCGCGCCTCCCTGGCGGCCGCGGTGGGCGCGGGTCCGGATCACATCTCGGCGTACGCACTGATCGTCGAGGAAGGCACGCAGCTTGCGCGGCGGATCCGCCGCGGCGAGGTCCCGATGACCGACGACGACGTCCACGCGGACCGGTATCTGATCGCGGACTCGGTGCTAGGGGACGCGGGCTTCGACTGGTACGAGGTCTCCAACTGGGCCACGACCGAGGCGGGCCGGTGCCTGCACAACGAGCTGTACTGGCGCGGCGCGGACTGGTGGGGCGCGGGCCCCGGAGCCCACAGCCATGTGGGCGGAGTGCGCTGGTGGAATGTGAAGCACCCGGGCGCGTACGCGGCGGCGCTGGCGGAGGGCCGCTCGCCGGGCGCGGGCCGCGAGCTCCTCCCGGCGGAGGACCGCCGGGTGGAGCGGATCCTGCTGGAGCTCCGGCTCCGGGAAGGCTGCGAGCTGGAGCTCCTGCGCCCGGCGGGCCTGGCGGCGGCGGGCCGGGCCCTGTCGGACGGCCTGCTGGAGCCGGGGCCGTACAAGGAGGGACGGGCCGTACTGACGCTGCGGGGCCGCTTGCTGGCGGACGCGGTGGTACGCGACCTGGTGGACTGACGCCGCTCAGGCGGGCGGCGCCGTCACGAAGTCGATCAGGTGCTCCACCGAGCCCAGAAGCTCGGGTTCCAGGTCCTTGTAGCTCCGGACACTGCCCAGAATCCGCTGCCACGCCGCTCCCGTGTTCTCCGGCCAGCCCAGTGCGCGGCAGACTCCCGTCTTCCAGTCCTGGCCGCGCGGCACCGACGGCCACGCCCGGATGCCCACCGAGGACGGCTTCACCGCCTCCCACACATCGATGTACGGGTGGCCCACGATCAAGGCGTGGTCGCTGGAGACCTGGGACGCGATACGGGACTCCTTCGAGCCGGGGACCAGATGGTCCACCAGCACCCCGAGGCGCGCGTCCGGGCCCGGCGCGAACTCCTTGACGATCGACGGGAGGTCGTCGATGCCCTCCAGGTACTCCACGACCACGCCCTCGATCCGTAGATCGTCACCCCAGACCCGTTCGACGAGCTCCGCGTCGTGGCGGCCTTCCACGTAGATACGGCCCGCCCGCGCGACCCTCGCCCGTGCCCCCGGGACCGCGACCGAACCGGAGGCCGTACGTGCCGGGCGGGCCGGGGCCGTCGCCGAGGGGCGGACCAGGGTGACCACCCGGCCCTCCAGCAGAAAGCCCCGTGGGACCAGCGGGAACACCCGGTGCTTGCCGAAGCGGTCTTCGAGCGTGACGGTCGGGCCCTCCGCTGTTTTCTCGGTACGGATCACCGCACCGCAGAAACCCGTCGTGACCTCCTCCACGACCAGGTCGGACTCGGCAGGGACCTCCGGGGCCGGCTGCTGCTTCTTCCAAGGAGGCGTCAGATCCGGGCTGTAGCTGCGCATTTGGCCGACGCTACGACACGCCGAAGCGCTCCGCCAACGAATCCCGCTGTGCGCGTACAAAAGCCGCGTCGACCGCCGCCCCGTGCCCGGGGACATATACCGCGTCCTCGCCGCCCAGCGACAGCAGCCGGTCCAGCGCCGCCGGCCAGCGGGACGGGATCGCGTCCCGGCCCGCCTGCGGCTCGCCCGACTCCTCCACCAGATCTCCGCAGAAGACCACCTCCGGGCTGCCCGGGCCTTCACCCGGCACCAGCAGCGCCAGGTCGTGGCCCGAGTGACCGGGTCCGACATTGGCCAGCAGCACCTGGCGGCCGCCCAGCTCGAGCGTCCACTCCCCACACACCAGATGGTGCGGCAGTACCAGCAGATCGGTGGCCTCCGCGGCGTCCTTCACCGGAACCCCGTGCTGTACGGCCGTGCCGCGGATCTCGTCCCGCTCCCGCCTCATCAGATCGTCGACGCCGACGGCGCCGAACACCTCGGCCCCGGAGAACGCCGCGGTCCCCAGTACATGGTCGAAGTGCGGATGACTCAGTGCGATATGCGTCACTCGGCGGCCGCCCAGCAGCGCCTGCGCCTGGGTGCGGAGCTCGGCGCCCTCACGGAGCGTCGAACCCGTGTCGTACATGAGGACACGGTCCTCACCGGCGACCAGTCCAACGGTCGCGTCCCAGACAGGCAGCCGCCGACGCCCCACCCCGTCGGCCAACCGCTCCCAGCCGAAGTCTTCCCAACTGACGTCCATACCGCGACGCTATCGGCAAGGACCAGCGGTGTCGCGAGGTACCGTGGTCGGCCGCGATTGCAGGACTGCCCTGCAGGACGGCCCTTGCTAGGGGCGTACCCCACAGCCGTACACTGGCTCGGGGGAGTGCTGGCACTCGGACAGGACGAGTGCCAAGCAGTCACCACAAGGAACCACGGCTGGAGGTGTGCGCAAATGCTCAGCGAACGCAGACTCGAGGTGCTGCGCGCCATCGTCCAGGACTATGTCGGCACCGAGGAGCCCGTCGGCTCCAAGGCCCTCACCGAGCGGCACAAGCTCGGTGTCTCCCCGGCTACTGTCCGTAACGACATGGCGGTGCTGGAAGAGGAAGGGTTCATCGCCCAGCCGCACACCAGCGCCGGCCGCATCCCGACGGACAAGGGCTACCGGCTCTTCGTCGACAAGCTGGCGGGCGTCAAGCCCCTGTCGTCGCCCGAGCGCCGCGCCATCCAGAACTTCCTGGACGGAGCCGTCGACCTGGACGACGTCGTGGGCCGTACGGTACGGCTGCTCGCGCAGCTGACCCGGCAGGTCGCCGTCGTCCAGTACCCCTCGCTGACCCGGTCCACGGTCCGGCATGTGGAGCTCCTGTCCCTCGCGCCCGCCCGGCTGATGCTCGTGCTCATCACCGACACCGGACGGGTCGAGCAGCGCATGATCGACTGCCCCGCGCCGTTCGGCGAGGCCTCGCTGGCCGACCTGCGGGCCCGGCTCAACAGCCGGGTCGTCGGGCGCCGCTTCTCGGATGTGCCGCACCTGGTGCAGGAGCTGCCCGACTCCTTCGAGACGGAGGACCGCGGCACCGTGTCCACGGTGCTGGCGACCCTGCTCGAGACGCTGGTCGAGGAGACGGAGGAGCGGCTGGTGATCGGCGGCACGGCCAATCTCACCCGCTTCGGGCACGACTTCCCGCTGACCATCCGGCCGGTGCTGGAAGCGCTCGAGGAGCATGTGGTGCTCCTCAAACTGCTCGGCGAAGCCAACGACTCGGGCATGGGCATGACCGTACGTATCGGTCATGAGAACGCACACGAGGGCCTCAACTCCACTTCCGTGGTCGCGGTCGGCTACGGTTCGGGCGACGAGGCAGTTGCCAAACTCGGCGTGGTCGGACCGACCCGCATGGACTACCCCGGAACGATGGGAGCGGTACGCGCAGTGGCACGTTACGTCGGACAGATCCTGGCGGAGTCGTAAGTGGCCACGGACTACTACGCCGTACTCGGCGTACGCCGCGACGCATCGCAGGACGAGATCAAGAAGGCCTTCCGCCGGCTTGCGCGTGAACTCCACCCGGATGTGAATCCGGACCCGAAGACGCAGGAGCGCTTCAAGGAGATCAACGCCGCGTACGAGGTGTTGTCGGACCCGCAGAAGAAGCAGGTCTACGACCTCGGCGGAGACCCGTTGTCCCAGGCGGGCGGCGGAGGCGCGGGCGGATTCGGAGCCGGTGGCTTCGGCAACTTCTCCGACATCATGGACGCGTTCTTCGGTACGGCGTCGCAGCGGGGCCCCAGGTCGCGTACGCGACGGGGCCAGGACGCGATGATCCGGCTGGAGATCGACCTCAACGAAGCGGCCTTCGGCACGACGAAGGACATCCAGGTCGACACGGCTGTCGTCTGTACGACGTGTTCGGGTGAGGGCGCGGCGCCGGGGACCTCGGCGCAGACCTGCGACATGTGCCGCGGACGCGGTGAGGTCTCGCAGGTGACGCGGTCCTTCCTGGGCCAGGTCATGACCTCGCGGCCGTGCCCGCAGTGCCAGGGCTTCGGCACGGTCGTGCCGACGCCGTGCCCGGAGTGCGCCGGTGACGGCCGTATCCGCTCGCGCCGGACGCTGACCGTGAAGATCCCGGCGGGCGTCGACAACGGCACGCGCATCCAGCTCGCGGGCGAGGGCGAGGTCGGCCCGGGTGGCGGACCGGCGGGTGATCTGTACGTCGAGATCCACGAGCTGCCGCACGCGGTCTTCCAG
Source organism: Streptomyces sp. NPDC002730 (assembly GCF_042888805.1). Classification (NCBI taxonomy): domain Bacteria; kingdom Bacillati; phylum Actinomycetota; class Actinomycetes; order Kitasatosporales; family Streptomycetaceae; genus Streptomyces; species Streptomyces sp. NPDC002730. The sequence continues at coordinate 532,120 of NZ_JBIAQG010000002.1, read as the reverse complement.
CGGCGTGGCGACGATCTGCACTGCACGGTGACGATCCCGATGACGGCGGCGGCGCTGGGCACGAAGTGCCCGCTGGAGACGCTCGACGGCATGGAGGAGGTCGACATCCGACCGGGCACACAGTCCGGCCAGTCGATCCCGCTGCACGGGCGTGGCATCACGCATCTGCGGGGTGGCGGCCGCGGCGACCTGATCGTGCACGTCGAGGTGATGACGCCGTCGAAGCTGGACGCGGACCAGGAACGGCTGCTGCGGGATCTGGCGAAGCTGCGCGGCGAGGAGAGGCCGACGGGGCAGTTCCAGCCGGGGCAGCAGGGGCTGTTCTCCCGTCTGAAGGACGCGTTCAACGGGCGGTAGCCGTTGGGGGGTGCGGGGCGCCCGTTTCCGGGGCTCGCCCCGGGCCCCCGCGCCTCAATCGCCGGCGGTGCTCTTGTTGGGGCTCCGCCGCAAGCCCCGTTCCTCAAACGCCGGAAGGGCTGATTTTTAAGCCCGTCCGGCGATTGAGGACACCCGGAAGGCCCGATTCGGTCGCGCGCGAGCAACATGGCACCATGCCTGCATGTCCTCCGCACTGACCGATCTCTGCCGGTATCCGATCGTGCAGGCCCCCATGGCGGGCGGCGCCTCCTGTCCGCAGCTCGCCGCCGCCGTTTCCGACGCAGGTGGGCTCGGCTTCCTCGCCGCCGGGTACAAGACGGCGGACGGCATGTACCAGGAGGTCAAACAGATCCGCGGGCTCACCGGTCAGCCCTTCGGCGTCAATCTCTTCATGCCGCAGCCCAACACCGCCGACCCCGCCGCCGTCGGCGTCTACCGGCAGCAGCTCGCCGGTGAGGCCGCCTGGTACGAGACGCCTCTCGGTGACCCCGACAGCGGACGGGACGACGGGTACGAGGCCAAGCTCGCGATCCTCCTCGACGACCCCGTTCCCGCCGTCTCCTTCACCTTCGGCTGTCCGACCCGCGATGTCCTCGACTCCTTCGCGAAGGCCGGCACCTTCACCGTGGTCACCGTCACCACGCCCGAGGAGGCGCAGGCCGCGCAGTGGGCCGGTGCCGACGCCGTGTGTGTGCAGGGCATTGAGGCCGGCGGCCACCAGGGCACACACCGGGACGACCCCGCCGCCGACGGCTCCGGGCTCGGGCTGCTCTCGCTCATCGGGCTGGTCCGCGAGACCGTGCAGCTGCCGGTCGTCGCCACCGGCGGACTGATGCGCGGCAGCCAGATCGCCGCCGTACTCGCGGCCGGTGCGAGCGCCGCGCAGCTCGGCACCGCGTTCCTGGTCTGTCCCGAGTCCGGCGCCAATGTGCTGCACAAGCAGGCCATGACCAATCCGCTGTTCGTCCGCACCGAACTCACCCGCGCCTTCTCCGGGCGGCCCGCCCGCGGCCTCGTCAACCGCTTCATGCGGGAACACGGTCCGTACGCCCCCGCCGCCTACCCCCAGGTGCACCATCTGACGAGCAGCCTGCGCAAGGCCGCGGCCAAGGCGGGCGACCCGCAGGGCATGGCTCTCTGGGCCGGACAGGGCCACCGGATGGCGCGCGAGCTGCCGGCCGGTCAGCTCGTCGAGGTACTTGCCGCCGAACTGGATTCCGCGCGGGCCGCGCTGGCGCTGGGCGGTGCGTGATGACCGCCCCTGTATTTGTCGTCGACTCGCTGGAGGGCGTGGGTCCTGGCGCGATCCTCACCCTGGACGGGCCCGAGGGACGGCACGCCGTCTCCGTACGCCGGCTGCAGTCCGGTGAGGACATTGTGCTGACGGACGGGCGAGGGCGCGGCGCGGCCGGTGTGGTGCTGCGGACGGAGGGCAAGGACCGGCTGATCGTCGAGCCCTTCGAGTTCCCGACGGAGCCCGAACCCACGCCTCGTATCACCGTCGTTCAGGCCCTCCCCAAGGGCAACCGCGGCGAACTCGCCGTCGAGACCATGACAGAGACCGGCGTGGACGCCGTGGTGCCGTGGGCCGCCGCCCGCTGCATCACGCAGTGGAGGGGCGAGCGGGGCGCCAAGGCCCTCGCCAAGTGGCGGGCCACCGCGCGCGAGGCGGGCAAACAGTCGCGCAGGCTCCGCTTCCCGGAGGTCGCGGACGCCGCAACGACCAAGCAGGTTGCCTCACTTCTGGCCGAAGCCGACTTCGCGGCAGTGCTGCACGAGGAGGGCGCCGAGCCGCTGGCCACCGCGGAGCTGCCCGCCGAGGGCTCGATCGTGCTGGTCGTCGGGCCCGAAGGGGGCGTGTCGCCGGAGGAGTTGGCGGCATTTGCCGAGGCGGGCGCGAAGCTGTTCCGGCTCGGGCGCAGCGTGCTGCGCACGTCGACCGCGGGCACGGCCGCCACGGCGCTGCTGCTGGGCCGCACCGGCCGCTGGTCCTGAAGCGGCAGCTACCTCGCTAGGACACGCCCGAGCCCTGGTCGCCCGTGCCGCCCGCCACCACCGCGTCGAACAGCGGCCAGCCGTCGACCTCGGTCGTGCCTGCCGCGGTGGGCAGCAGCCCGCGCGCTGTCGCCTCGTCGAGAAGCCGCCGCGCGGACCCCGGCTCGTAGAGGTTCAGCCAGTTCCGCTCGGAGTCGCCCACCGAGCCCGATTCCCAGTAGCCCTCGGCGATGATCCGGCCCGGGCTCGCCCGGAAGGCGAGCTCCAGGCGCGCCGTCGTTCCCTCGCGCCGCAGCGAGAGCGTGGTGCGGCAGTCCGGACTGCGCCCGTCGGCGCGCGCGTGCTTATGACGGACCGACCACATGTAGACGGTGTTCTCGTCGACGACGAGCCGGCGCGTCCGGATCAGCTTCCTGGTCATTGCATGACCGTACGGGGGAAAGGTGGCCGCAACCACTCTTTTCCTTCCGGGCACTCGGTGACACCCTGCCCTCCATGCGGGGCTTGAGACGATTACGACACCGGCGCACCCTTGCCGCAATCGGCGCTGCCGGTGCGGCAGTTGTGGGCGTTGCGGCCTGTGAACCGACGGGCGGGCTGAGTTCCGTCGCCGTCGCCGTCACCACCGACAGGACGGGCACCAGCACGCTGGAGCGACTGGGCTTCGACGTGCGGTGGCTCAGCTGTACGGCGACGTTGGGTGGCGGCCCCAAGGCGGCCGGCACAGCGTCCGCGTCGCCCTCCGCCCCGAGCGTGGCCACCGTCGACTGCCAGGGCAAGACCGGTACCGGCCAGGACATCACGCTCAAGGGCAAGGTCACGGAGGAGCGTTCCGGGAAGTGCGTACGCGGCGATCTCATCGCCAAGGTCAATGGCAAGGTCGTTTTTCAGGCCGACGTCCTCGGCAACTGCGCAGGCACGCCGACCCGCACGCCCACCCGCACCCCGCCCGGCACCCACCGCCCGGGCGACCCGCCGCGGCCCACCGTCACCGTCACCGTCACGGTCACCGTGACCGCGACACCCGACCAGGCCAAGTGATCGGAAAGCCGTGACCGGGCGGCGGCCACCTGCCTAGGGTGACGGTGTGACGCAGCCTGCCTACCTCCGGTATCCGCATGTCCACGGCGAGTTGATCGCCTTCACCGCAGAGGACGACGTCTGGGTCGCGCCGCTCGACGGCGGCCGGGCGTGGCGCGTCAGCGCCGACAACGTACCGGTGGACCATCCGAGGATCTCGCCCGACGGCGCGCACATCGCCTGGTCCTCACGCCGTGACGGCGCGCCCGAAGTGCATCTCGCGCCCGTCGACGGCGGTCCTTCGGACCGGCTGACGCACTGGGGCAGCGGGAAGACGTCCGTACGCGGCTGGACGCCGGACGGCGAGGTCCTCGCGATCAGTACGTACGGCCAGGCCTCGCTGCGCCGCAGCTGGGCGCGGGCCGTGCCGCTCGACGGCGGGCCCGCCACCGTCCTGCCGTACGGACCGGTCGGTGATGTGGCGTTCGGCCGGCACACGCTGCTGCTCTCGGCCACCATGGGGCGGGAGGCCGCCGCCTGGAAGCGCTACCGGGGCGGCACCGCGGGCAAGTTGTGGATCGACCGGCCGGGCGAGGGCGAGTTCGTACGCCTCCACGAGGACCTCGACGGGAATGTCGAGTATCCGCTGTGGGTGGGGGAGCGCGTTGCCTTCCTCTCCGACCACGAAGGCGTCGGAGCCGTCTATTCGTCGCTGCCGGACGGTTCGCAGCTGCGCCGCCACACCGGGATCGACGGTTTCTACGCCCGCCATGCCGCCACCGACGGCACCCGGGTCGTGTACGCCGCCGCCGGTGAACTGTGGCTGCTCGACGGCCTCGAGAGCGACGGGCCCCGCCGGCTCGACATCCGCCTGGGCGGCCAGCGCACCGATCTGCGGCCGCGCCCCGTCAAGGCCGACCGCCATCTCGGCACCGCGGCCCCCGACCACACCGGGCGCGGCAGCGCGGTGGAGATCCGTGGCGGCGTCCACTGGGTCACCCACCGCGAAGGTCCCGCGCGGGCGCTCGGCGTGCAGCCCGGCGTACGGGCCAGGCTGCCGCGCACCTTCCGGGCTGACGGCGAGGAGCATGTGGTCTGGGTGACGGACGCCGAGGGGGACGACGCCCTCGAGTTCGCACCGGCCGTCGGCCCGGCGCCCGGGGCGACACCGCGCAGGCTGGGTGCGGGCCGGCTCGGCCGTGTACTCAGCCTTGCCGTCGCGCCCGACGGCAGCCGTGCCGCGGTCGCCTCGCACGACGGCCGGGTACTGCTCGTCGAGCGGGAGAGCGGCGAGGTCCGCGAGGTCGACCGCAGCGAGCACGGCCACGCCACCGGCCTGGTCTTCTCGCCCGACTCGGGCTGGCTCGCCTGGTCACATCCGGGACCGTCCCCGCTGCGCCAGCTCAAGCTCGCCAACACCGCGGATCTGTCCGTCTCCGAGGCGACCCCGCTGCGCTTCCGCGACTTCCAGCCCGCGTTCACGCTCGACGGCAAGCATCTGGCGTTCCTCTCCGAGCGCGCCTTCGACCCGGTCTACGACACGCATGTCTTCGATCTGGCCTTCGTCGGCGGCTGCCGCCCGCATCTGATCACGCTGGCCGCCACGACCCCGTCGCCGTTCGGGCCGCAGCGCCACGGCCGGGCCTTCGAAGCGGACAAGGACGATCGGGGCAGGGACCAGCGGCAGGACGGTGAGGAGAGCGGCGCCCCCGTCACCCGTATCGATCTCGACGGACTCGCCGACCGGATAGTGCCGTTCCCCGTCGAGGCGGGCCGCTACTCCACGCTGCGCGCCGCCAAGGACGGACTGCTGTGGCTGAGCCATCCGATGCGCGGTGTCCTGGGCGCGACCCGGGCCACGCCCGACGACCCGGGGCCGAAGACCGCGCTGGAGCGGTACGACCTCGTCCAGCAGCGCATCGAGGAACTCGTCCCGGACGCCACAAGCTTCGACGTCAGCGGTGACGGCAAGCGGGTGCTGCTGTACGCGGACGGCAAACTGAAGGTCGTACCGAGTGACCGCAGGCCCTCGCGCGACGAGGACAGCGACACCAACATCACCGTCGATCTCGCCCGCGTACGCAGCAGTGTCGACCCGGCCTCGGAGTGGCGGCAGATGTACGACGAGGCCGGGCGGCTGATGCGCGACAACTTCTGGCGCGCGGATCTCGGCGGCGTCGACTGGGACGGCGTACTGGAGCGGTACCGTCCGGTCCTCTCCCGGCTGGCCACGCACGACGACCTGATGGACCTGCTCTGGGAGGTGCAGGGCGAACTGGGCACCTCGCACGCGTATGTCACGCCCCGGGGCGGCTACGGCAGCGCCGCGGCGCGGCAGGGGCTGCTGGGCGCCGACATCTCCCGTTCCGCGGACGGTACTTGGCGCGTCGACCGCATCCTGCCGTCCGAGACCTCCGACCCGCAGGCCCGCTCACCGCTCGCCGCGCCCGGCGTCGCGGTGCGCGCCGGGGACGCGATTCTCGCGGTGGACGGAAGACCGGTGGACGAGGTCACCGGGCCGGGGCCGCTGCTGGTCGGCGCGGCGGGCAAGGCCGTCGAGCTCACCATCTCCCCGGCGGGCGGCGGCGATCCGCGGCACGCGGTGGTCGTCCCGCTCGCGGACGAGGAGCCGCTGCGGTACCACGCGTGGGTCGCCGACCGGCGTAGTTACGTCCACGAGCGGTCCGGGGGCCGATTGGGCTATCTCCACGTGCCGGACATGCAGGCGCCGGGCTGGGCCCAGATCCACCGCGATCTGCGGGTCGAGGTCGCGAAGGAGGGCCTGGTGGTGGACGTGCGGGAGAACCGCGGCGGCCACACGTCGCAGCTCGTGGTGGAGAAGCTGGCGCGGCGCATCGTGGGCTGGGACCTGCCGCGCGGCATGCAGCCGCAGAGCTATCCGCAGGACGCGCCGCGGGGCCCGGTGGTGGCCGTGGCGAACGAGTTCTCGGGCTCGGACGGCGACATCGTCAACGCGGCGATCAAGGCGCTGGGCATCGGCCCCGTGGTGGGCACGCGGACCTGGGGCGGCGTGGTCGGCATCGACAGCCGGTACTCCCTGGTCGACGGCACACTGGTCACGCAGCCGAAGTACGCCTTCTGGCTGGAGGGTTACGAGTGGGGTGTGGAGAACCACGGCGTGGACCCGGACGTGGAGGTCGTCATGACGCCACAGGACCACGCGGCGGGCCGCGACCCGCAGCTGGACGAGGCGGTCCGGATGGCGCTGGCGGTCCTGTCGGAGAATCCGGCGAAGTCGGCGCCGAGCCTGCCATAGGCAGAGCCGGCGAGGCCTGCCGGGGAATGCGTGACGGCCGGTTGGCGCCGCGGAGCGCCGCCCGGATCGCCGGCGGTCGCTCCCGTGCGTGACCGCCGGTCGGTTCGCGCAGTCGTGGGTTCCGGCCGTTGTGACAGCCGGCCGTCGTGGCGGACGGGCAAGGGCGCCCGGCACATTGACCCCGCCGCGGCGGGCCTGTCCGGACGCGGGCTATACGATGCCGTCGGTACCGACCACACGCGAGGAGGACCCCGGTCATGGCGGGAGAACCGCAAGCTGACTGCCTGTTCTGCAAGATTGTCGCGGGGGAGGTGCCGGCCACCGTCGTACGGGAGACGGAGACCATCGTCGCCTTCCGCGACATCAACCCCCAGGCCCCGACGCACATCCTGGTCATCCCCAAGGCGCACTACCGCGACGCCGCCACCCTCGCCGCCGCGGCGCCGCAGCTCGCCGCCGATGTGCTGCGGGAGGCCGGCGAGGTCGCCGGTGAGGAGAAGGTCGACGGCGCCGGATACCGCATCGTCTTCAACACCGGCGCGGGCGCGGGCCAGACCGTCTTCCACGCGCACGCGCATCTGCTGGGCGGCCGCGGCCTCGAGTGGCCTCCCGGGTAGCAGGTACACCGACTTGTCCGTACGTGAATTGGTGGTGCTCGGCACCGCCAGCCAGGTCCCCACCCGGCACCGCAACCACAACGGCTATCTGCTGCGCTGGGACGGCGAGGGCATCCTCTTCGACCCCGGCGAGGGCACCCAGCGCCAGATGCTGCGCGCCGGTGTCGCCGCGCACGACATCAACCGGATCTGCGTCACGCACTTCCACGGCGACCACTCGCTCGGGCTCGCCGGCGTGATCCAGCGGATCAACCTCGACCGGGTCCCGCACCCGGTCACCGCGCACTACCCGGCGAGCGGACAGCGCTTCTTCGAACGGCTGCGGTACGCCACGGCCTACCGCGAGACGGTGGCGCTGGACCAGAAGCCGGTGGGCGGCGACAGCGCCGTACTGGCCACGACCGATGCGTACACCCTCGACGCCCACAGGCTCTCGCACCCCGTCGAGTCGTACGGCTACCGGATCACCGAGCCCGACGGCCGCCGGATGCTGCCCGAGAGACTGGCCGCGCACGGCATCCAGGGTCCGGGCGTCGGCCGGCTGCAGCGCGAGGGCGTGCTCGACGGTGTCACCCTCGACGACGTGAGCGAGGTACGCAGGGGCCAGCGCTTCGCCTTCGTCATGGACACCAGGCTCTGCGACGGCGTGTACGCGCTGGCCGAGGGCTGCGACATGCTCGTCATCGAGTCCACCTTCCTCGACGAGGACGAGCAACTGGCGTCGGACCACGGCCACCTGACCGCCGGCCAGGCGGCCCGCGTGGCGCGCGACGCGGGCGTGCGGCATCTCGTGCTGACGCATTTCTCGCAGCGCTACAGCGACCCGTACGAGTTCGAGCGGCAGGCCAGAGCCGCCGGTTACGAGGGTGAGCTGACCGTCGCCCAGGACCTGTGGCGGATCCCCGTTCCCAAAAGGACCTGAGCACGAAACGGCCTAAGATGGGGCAATGCCCCTCCCTAAAGCCGAACTGCACCTGCACATCGAAGGCACCCTCGAGCCCGAGCTCGCCTTCGCGCTCGCCGCGCGCAACAGCGTCGTACTGCCGTACAAGGACACTGAAGAGCTGCGCCGCGCCTACCTCTTCCAGGACCTGCAGTCCTTCCTCGATCTGTACTACGGGCTGATGTCCGTCCTGCACACCGAGGACGACTTCGCCGAACTCGCCGACGCGTATCTGGCGCGGGCCGCCGGGCAGGGCGTGCGCCACGCGGAGATCTTCTTCGACCCGCAGGCGCACACCGCCCGCGGTGTCCCGATCGGCACGGTGATCGACGGGCTGGCCCGCGCGCTCGACCGCAGCGAGGAGCGGCACGGTGTCTCCACCCGGCTGATCATGTGCTTCCTGCGGGACGAGTCCGCCGAGTCGGCGATGGCGACGCTCGATGCCGCGAAGCCCTATCTGCACCGGATCGCGGGGGTGGGCCTGGACTCGGCGGAGGCCGGGCATCCGCCGTCGAAGTTCCGCGAGGTGTACGAGGCGGCGGACGCGCTCGGGCTGCGCAAGGTGGCACATGCGGGCGAGGAGGGCCCGCCGGCGTATATCCGGGAGGCCCTGGACGTGCTGGGCGTCGAGCGTATCGACCACGGGCTGCGCTGCATGGAGGATGCGGAACTGGTCGAGCGGTTGGTACGGGAGCGGGTTCCGCTGACGCTCTGCCCGCTGTCGAACGTACGGCTGCGGGCCGTCGACGTCCTCGAGGAGCACCCGCTGGGGCGGATGATGGACGCGGGGCTGCTGTGCACGGTCAACTCCGACGACCCCGCGTACTTCGGCGGCTACATCGGCGACACCTTCCACGCGGTGCACGAGGCACTGGGGCTCACTGAGGAACAGCTGCGTGAGCTGGCCCGCAATTCGTTCCTGGCGTCCTTCCTGGACGACGACGAGGAGCGGCGGGCGCGGCTGATCGCCGAGGTCGAGGCGTACGACTTCGAGGTCGGACGCCCTGAGTAGCGGGCGGGATCGGGCCGCTGGGGGCTGCGCCTCCGGGTCGCCGATCGCACCCTTCCGGCAGCCCGGCTGGAGAGCCGGGCGTGACCAGCGGCCACCGCTGATCCGTTGGGTCCTCGTACCCACCGAGGATCATTGGTGGCCGCAGCCCAAGTGCTAACCGGCCATGTCCGTGGCCTCGACCGCGACAGTGGCCTTGTGCTGCGGGATCGCGCCTGCTGGCGGTGCCTGTCGCACGGCCCTGTTGGCCGTGGTGAGGATAGCCAAGGCGAGCAGCCACGCTCCGCAGAGCCAGACCAGAGGCTTGGCCCCCAGTGCGGCGATCAGCACACCCCCTGCGAGCGTGCCGACCGACAAGGCTCCCGTGGTGAGCGTCGAGACCGCGCTCGTCGCCCGACCCCGCAACTCATCGGGGGTGATAGCCAGCTGGTGAGTGGTCATGGCCACCGCATACACCGGAGCGACCAGCGACTCGGCGGCCGCGACCGCTGCCAAAAGCAGCGGGTTGGGGGCGAGGGCGTACAGCGGGAACATCAGCGCCTCCAACCACAACATCACCACGGCGATCCGTCCGAGCGGGAAGCGACGCGTGGCCCTGTCCGAAACCAGCGCCCCCACCATCGCGCCGACCGCCGCGCCGCTAAAGATGACGCCGACCCACAGCGGGGAGGCGCCGAGCTGCCGGGCGAGGGTGATGATCAACAGGTACCCGGCGCCGTAGCGCACCTTGTCAGCGGCCGATACCAGAGTGAGGAAGCGGATGACCGGCTGGCGCCAGAGCCAGCCGAGCCCCTCGCGGATCTCGCTGGTGAGCCGGGCCTTCGTCCGCGCTACCCGCCCGTCCATCTGGAACTGGGAGCGCATCAGGCGCAGTGACGCCGCGGACACTGCGAAGGAGACCGCGTTGACGGCGAACGGCACGGTCCGTCCGAGGGCGTAGAGCGCACCGGCGAGTGAGGCCCCGAAGATGCCCACCGCGCTGGCGGCGGACTGCGAGTAGCCGAGCGCAGCGGACAGTTGTCGCGGACCGACCACGTTGGGCAGCGCCGCAGTGTTCGCCACCTGGAAAAGAGTGCTCAGGATCCCGGCAAGCACGGCTGTCGCGTACAGCTGGGGCATTGTGAGCCTGTTCAGCCACAGCGCGACGGCGACGCCGGCAGTGAGCACGGTCCGGCCGAGCTCGCACCAGATCATGGTGGCCTTACGGTCCCACCGGTCGACGAGAGCGCCGGCGATCAGCCCGAACGCCAAGAAGGAAAGGGTGCCGAGGCCGAGTACGAACCCGGCTTGGGTGGCCGACCCGGTGAGGGCCAGCACGATCAGCGGTAGGGCCATGAACTGAGCCTGGTCACCGATGGCAGAGACCAGCTGGCCGCTCAGCAGCAACGAGAGGTCCCGGTTCCGGAACAGGCCGGGACCGTGAAGAGAATTCACTGAAGTTACGCTCCGTAACGGCGCAAGGACACAAGGATGACGTCGAAGCTGGTGTCCGAGCTAAGAAACACGGGGCGTAGTAGCCATGCGCGGACCGTACCGAGGGCGTGGGCCGGACTGCCATCGGTTTTGTCGAGATAGCCGCACGACACCCGCGGTTCACCCGAGTTCAGCGGCCCGCCGACTTCACCTCGCGCATGCTGCCGGCCGGCCGGCGGCGTCGGCGTCGGCGTCGGCGTCGGCGCCGACGCCGATTCCGGCTCCGGGTCCGTCTGCGAATCCGTCTCCGACATGCGCCGATCGTCATCCGGGCACCTGGGCCCATTGACGACCCCTGTTCGCGTATCTAATCTCCGTTCTCATTCGTGTACGCCATCTACATAGGGAGACACCATGGGGCAGGCCGCGGCCGTGCCCGGTTGCGCCGTGTCACTGGCCAAGACGGCGGCCCGGCTGCACGGAAGGCCCGTAGGGCCGGTACGCGCACCCCTCACCGAACCCGGTCCCGACGACCTCGCGGATCTCGAAGCACTGCTGGCAGCCGGACTCGACCTGGTAGGAGCCACCGCATGAACGCACGCAACGACCTGACGATCACCGAGGTGCGGCTCACCCCGATCCTCGTCGCCGACCCGCCGCTGCTCAACACACAGGGCGTGCACCAGCCGTACACCCCGCGGCTGATCGTCGAGGTGGTCACGGCAGGAGGCAGCACCGGCGTCGGCGAGACCTACGGCGACACCAAGTACCTCGACCTGGCAACGCCGTTGGCGGAGGTGCTGCCCGGCGGCCAGGTCAGCGATCTGAACGGGCTGCATCAGCTCGCGGCGCTGGTCTGCGGCGACTCCCCCGAGGCCACCGGCGCGGACGCCGTCGACGTCGGCGGCCTTCGCGGTGCGCAGACCGCCGAGAAGCTGCGGCTCTCCATCGTCTCCGGCTTCGAGGTCGCCTGCCTCGACGCGCTCGGCAAGGCCCTCGGCCTGCCCGTGCACGCGCTGCTCGGCGGCAAGGTGCGCGACGCCGTCGACTACAGCGCGTACCTCTTCTACCGTTGGGCCGAACACCCCGGCGGCGCGGGCGAGTCCGACGACTGGGACGCGGCCGTGGATCCGGCGGGCATCGTCGCGCAGGCCCGGCGTTTCGCCCGCGAGTACGGCTTCGCCTCCTTCAAGCTCAAGGGCGGCGTCTTCACGCCCGAGGAGGAGATCGCGGCGGTCCGCGCGCTGGCGGAGGCGTTCCCCGGGCGGCCGCTGCGGCTCGACCCCAACGGCGCCTGGTCCGTGGAGACCTCGCTGAAGGTCGCCGAGGAGCTCGCTGACGTACTGGAGTACCTGGAGGACCCGGCGAGCACGACGGTCCGGATGGCCGAGGTCGCGGCCGGCACCGACGTTCCGCTCGCGACGAACATGTGCGTGACGACCTTCGCCGAGATCCCCGAGGCCTTCGCGCGCGGCGCCGTTCAGGTCGTCCTCTCCGACCACCACTACTGGGGCGGGCTCCGCAACACCCGTGAACTGGCCGCGATCTGCCGGACATACGGGGTCGGCCTGTCCATGCACTCCAACACCCACCTCGGTATAAGCCTCGCCGCGATGACGCATGTCGCCGCGGTCGTTCCCAACCTGGACTACGCCTGCGACAGCCACTACCCATGGCAGACCGAGGACGTCATCACCGAGCGCCTCGAGTTCAAGGACGGCCGCCTCGCCGTCTGCGACCTGCCGGGCCTCGGTGTCGAACTCGACCGCGAACGGCTGGCGCTCCTGCACCGGCGCTGGCTCGAAGACGACGGCACGATGCGCGAACGCGACGACGCCGCGGCGATGCGGATCGCCGAGCCCGGCTGGGTCGCGCCGCCCGTCCCCCGCTGGTAGCCGCACACGCCGCCCGCCCGGCGGTTGCTGCATACGCCGCCCGCCCGGCGACTGCCGCACACCAGCCCGTCCGGCGGTTGAGGACAGAATCGGGAAGGGGCGGGGGGAAACTTCCTACGCCCCGGCCCGCACCCGCGACCCCCCGCCCCCCATCAGGCAGACTGGCCTGATCTGCACCACGTACCGGGAGCGGCACGGTGACCATTGGACACGGAGAGTATCCGCAACACGCTGCCACCTGCCTGGACCCGCTCGCCGCGCTCCGGACACCAGCCGATCCGGACTGCGACGTCTATCTCACCGGCAGTGTCTTCCTCGACATCATCTTCACCGGCCTCGACTCCGCGCCCGTCCGCGGTACCGAGTCCTGGGCCCGTGGCATGGGCTCCAGCCCCGGTGGTGTCGCCAATATGGCCACCGCCCTGGCCCGGCTCGGGCTGCGTACCTCCCTCGCCGCCGCGTTCGGGGACGACCACTACGGCGAGTACTGCTGGGACGCCCTCGCACAGGGCGAGGGCATCGACCTCACGCTTTCCCGCACCGTGCCCGGCTGGCACTCGCCCGTCACCGTCTCCATGGCGTACGAGGGCGAGCGCACGATGGTCTCCCACGGGCACGAGGCCCCGCCGCCCGAGCCCGCGCCCGACTGCCCGCCGCCCGCCAGGGCCGCCATCGCCTCTCTCACGCCCGGTCGCGACGAGTGGATCGCCCAGGCCGCCCGCAAGGGCACCCGCGTCTTCGCCGACGTGGGCTGGGACGAGAGCGGCCGCTGGGACCCGGACGACCTCGCCGACCTGGAACACTGCGAGGCCTTCCTGCCCAATGCCGAAGAGGCGATGCGCTACACCCGCACCGACTGCCCCCGCGCCGCCGCCCACGCCCTGGCCGAGCGGGTTCCGCTCGCCGTCGTCACTCTCGGCGCGGAGGGCGCGTACGCCGTGGACGGCGGGACCGGCGAGAGCGCCCAGGTCCCCGCCATCGAGGTGGAGGCGCTCGACCCGACCGGGGCCGGTGACGTGTTCGTGGCCGGTTTCGTCACCGGTACGCTCGCGGGCTGGCCGCTCGCCGACCGCCTTGCCTTCGCCGGGCTGACCGCCGCCCTGTCGGTGCAGGAGTTCGGCGGCTCGCTCTCCGCGCCGGGCTGGTCCGAGATCGCCGCGTGGTGGCAGTACGTCCAGGGCTGTGACGACCAGGACCCGACGGCCCTGCGCCGGTACGCGTTCCTGGAGACGCTGCTGCCCGCGCCCACCCGGCCGTGGCCGCTGCGCCGTGCCGTACCGACGATCGGCTTCGGCCGCTCCGCCTGAAACCCCTCCGCCCGCGGCCCTTCCGCCCTCGCCCCCGACTGAAGCCGCCCCTCCGTAACGCCCCCGGAAAAGCCCTCGGCCTTGTCAGTGTCAAGTCGTACGCTTGGTGTCCCAGAGGTTGTCGAGCAGCGAGAACCCTGCAACGGGAGGTATGTGCAGGCCACAGAGCCGGCCCATGACTCAGACACCTACAGCCCAGACCCCTGCGCCGGGGCAGGCGCGAGCCCACTTCACCGTCCCCGCCAAGCATCCGATGGTGACGGTCCTGGGTTCGGGTGACGCCCTGCTGCGCGTGATCGAGAAGGCCTTCCCGGCGGCCGACATCCATGTCCGGGGCAATCAGGTGAGCGCGATCGGCGACGCGGCGGAAGTCGCTCTGATCCAGCGCCTGTTCGACGAGATGATGCTGGTGCTCCGCACCGGGCAGCCGATGACGGAGGACGCAGTGGAACGCTCGATCGCCATGCTCAGAGCAGGCGAAAGCGGCAACGGCGCGGTCGAGACCCCGGCCGAGGTGCTCACCCAGAACATCCTCTCCAGCCGCGGCCGGACCATCCGCCCCAAGACCCTCAACCAGAAGCGGTACGTCGACGCGATCGACAAGCACACGATCGTGTTCGGCATCGGCCCCGCCGGTACCGGCAAGACGTATCTCGCCATGGCCAAGGCGGTCCAGGCCCTGCAGTCCAAGCAGGTCAACCGCATCATCCTGACCCGTCCCGCGGTGGAGGCCGGCGAGCGCCTCGGCTTCCTGCCCGGCACGCTCTACGAGAAGATCGACCCGTATCTGCGGCCGCTGTACGACGCGCTGCACGACATGCTCGACCCGGACTCGATCCCGCGGCTGATGGCGGCGGGCACGATCGAGGTCGCGCCGCTGGCGTATATGCGCGGCCGGACGCTCAACGACGCGTTCATCATCCTCGACGAGGCGCAGAACACCAGCGCCGAGCAGATGAAGATGTTCCTGACCCGGCTCGGCTTCGACTCGAAGATCGTCATCACCGGTGACGTCACCCAGGTCGACCTGCCGAACGGCACGAAGAGCGGACTGCGCCAGGTCCAGCACATCCTGGAGGGTGTCGAGGACGTGCACTTCTCCCGGCTCACGAGCCAGGATGTCGTACGGCACAAGCTCGTCGGCCGTATCGTCGACGCGTACGAGAAGTACGACGGCCAAAACGGGCACCCGAACGGGAAGTAGTAACAGCGCACCATGTCGATCGACGTCAACAACGAATCCGGAACCGAGGTCGACGAGCAGGCGATCCTCGATGTCGCCCGCTACGCGCTCGCGCGGATGCGAATCCACCCGCTCTCCGAACTCTCGGTGATCGTCGTGGACGCCGACGCCATGGAGCAGTTGCACATCCAGTGGATGGACCTGCCCGGTCCGACCGATGTCATGTCCTTCCCGATGGACGAGCTGCGTCCGCCGGTCAAGGACGACGAGGAGCCCCCACAGGGGCTCCTCGGTGACATCGTGCTCTGTCCCGAAGTCGCCAAGAAACAGGGCGAAGAGGCCCCGACACAGCACTCCATGGACGAGGAGCTCCAGCTCCTGACCGTCCATGGAGTGCTGCATCTGCTGGGCTACGACCACGAGGAGCCGGACGAGAAGGCCGAGATGTTCGGTCTGCAGGCCGCGATCATCGACGGCTGGCGGGCGGAGAAGGGCCACACCGGTCCGTCCCCGGCGCCGACCGTCTCATGACCGGTCAACTGATCTTCGGCGCGATTCTGCTGGTCGTCGTCGCCTGGCTGGCGGCGTGCGCGGAGGCGGGCCTGGCCCGCGTCTCCAGTTTCCGTGCGGCCGAGGCCGTACGTTCCGGACGGCGCGGCGCCGAGAAACTGGCGCAGGTCAGCGCCGACCCGACCCGATATCTCAATGTCGCCCTGCTGGTGCGGGTGTCCTGCGAGATGGCGGCCGGGGTGCTCGTCACCTATGTCTGCCTGGAGGAGTTCAAGGAGACCTGGACGGCGCTGGTCGTCGCCATCGGAGTGATGGTGCTCGTCTCGTATGTCGCGGTGGGCGTCTCGCCACGCACCATCGGCCGCCAGCACCCGCTGAACACCGCCACCGCGGCCGCGTACGTCCTGCTTCCGCTCGCCCGCATCATGGGCCCGATCCCGCAACTGCTGATCCTGCTCGGCAACGCGTTCACGCCCGGAAAGGGCTTCCGCAAGGGCCCGTTCGCGAGCGAGGCGGAGCTTCGGGCGATGGTTGACCTCGCCGAGCAGGAGTCGCTGATCGAGGACGACGAGCGCCGTATGGTGCACTCCGTCTTCGAGCTCGGCGACACCCTCGTACGCGAAGTGATGGTCCCCAGAACCGACCTGGTCTGCATCGAGCGGTACAAAACGATCCGGCAGGCGCTGACCCTGGCGCTGCGCTCCGGCTTCTCGCGCGTCCCCGTCACCGGGGAGAACGAGGACGACATCGTGGGCATCGTGTATCTGAAGGACCTGGTCCGCAAGACGCACATCAACCGCGACTCGGAGGCCGATCTGGTCTCCACGGCGATGCGGCCCGCCGTGTTCGTGCCCGACACCAAGAACGCCGGAGACCTGCTGCGCGAGATGCAGCAGAAGCGCAACCACGTTGCTGTCGTCATCGACGAGTACGGCGGCACGGCCGGCATCGTCACGATCGAGGACATCCTCGAGGAGATCGTCGGCGAGATCACCGACGAGTACGACCGTGAGCTGCCGCAGGTCGAGGAGTTGGGCCAGGGCCGCTTCCGGGTCACCGCCCGCCTCGACATCGACGATCTCGGCGAGCTGTACGGGCTCGACGAGTTCGACGACGAGGATGTGGAGACCGTCGGCGGACTGCTGGCGAAGGCGCTGGGACGGGTGCCGATCGCGGGCGCGTCCGCGGTGGTCGACCTGCCGGACGGGCGTGCGCTGCGGCTGACCGCGGAGTCCCCGGCCGGCCGCCGGAACAGAATCGTCACCGTGCTGGCGGAGCCGGTGCCCGGGAAGACCGAGGGGGATGCGGCGGCATGAAGGCGCAGGAGTTGAGGGCGTTCTGCCTCGAATTCAACGCTGCGGTGGAGGAGTTCCCGTTCGGGCCCGAGACCTCGGTGTTCAAGGTTCTCGGCAAACTCTTCGCGCTCAGCGCGCTGGACGCCCGGCCGCTGAGGGTGAACCTCAAGTGCGAGCCGGAGATCGCGGTCCAGCTGCGTACCGACCATGCGGCGATCGTCCCCGGCTATCACATGAACAAGCGCCACTGGAACACGGTGACGGTCGGCGAGCTCCCGGACCGGATGGTCCGGGAGCTGATCGAGGACTCGTACGACCTCGTGGTGGCGGGCCTCCCCAAGGCGGACCGCCTCCGCCTGGACCGCGCCTGAGCTGCTGCTCCGCCCCACACGGCGGAGCCGCACATTGTCACAGCCGGGAAGGGGCGGGTAGGGGAACAGCTCAGGCCCGAGCCTTCCGCAGGCCCAGCCCCACCAGGACCGCCGCCCCCACGACAACCGCCGCGTCCACCGCCAGCACCGTACGGACCCCGTCGAACAGCGAGCCCTGCGTCGTCGCCAGCACACCCAGCAGCGGGATGCCGATGGTGATCCCCACCTGCTGCGTCGTGGTGACCAGGCCCGTCGCCAGGCCCTGCTCCTCGTCCGGCACCCCGGACGTCACCGTCAGTCCGTACGAGATGATCGCGCCCAGATGGCAGACGCTGGCCAGCGAGACGGCGACGGTCGCCAGCAGAGCGCCCGATCCGGTGCCGATGCCGAGCAGCGCGGCGACGAACACGCCCTGGCCGAGCAGCGACACGACCAGCGTGCGACGGGCACCGATGCGGCCGATGAGCTTGGGGGCGTACGCACCGGCGAAGGCCGACAGCACGCCCTGGACGCCGAAGACCAGACCGGTCCGGAAGGCGGAGAGCTCCAGCACCTCCTGGAGGTAGAGGGTGAGGACGAAGACGACCGTGCTCATCATCGAGAAGGTGACCAGACCGCCCAGATTCCCCCAGGCCACCGTCCGACGCCTCAGCATCGGCAGCGAGACCAGCGGGGCGGGGGACCGGGACTCGACGACCACGAAGGCGACCAGCAGAGCGACTCCGGCGATCAGCGTCACCAGGACGTCGACCCCGCCGAAGCCTCGCTCGGCCGCCGTGGACAGGGCGTAGATCACGGCGAGCAGCCCGCTGGTGACGGTGACCGCGCCGGGCACGTCAAGACGCGGCCGCTCCGGGTGCCGGGACTCGGCCAGCAGACCGGGCGCCAGTACGAGGACGAGCAGCGCGGCGACGGCCAGCAGGCCCATCGTGGAGCGCCAGCCCAGAGTGTCCGTCAGTACGCCGCCCAGCACCATGCCGATGGTGAAGCCCAGGGACAGCAGTGTGCCGCTGATGCCCAGCGCCCGGTCGCGCTGCGGGCCTTCCGGGAAGGTGGTGGTGAGCAGCGACATTCCGGTCGGCACGATGGCGGCCGCGCCCAGACCCTGAAGGGCCCGGCCGGCCAGGAAGGACGCCGGGTCCCAGGCGAAGGTCGCGAGCAGTGAGGCGGCGCCGAAAACGGCGAGACCGCTGAGGAACAACTTGCGTCGCCCGTACAGATCGGCGGTTCGGCCGAAGAGCAGCAGGAAGCCGCCGGAGGGCAGCGCGAAGGCGGTGACCGCCCACTGCAGCGCGGACTGGCTCATGCCCAGGTCCTTGCCGAGGACGGGCAGCGCCACATTCAGTACGGAGAAGTCGAGCGCGACCATGAACTGGGCGGCGCACAGGACGAGCAGGATCAGCTTCGCGCGGCCGGAGAGCTTCGGCGGCGCGGTTGCCGCGAGGGTGGGGGCGGAGGTGTCGATTGCCATGAGCAACACCCTCGGGCTCCAGGAATATCCGTGGGGAGCGGGAACTTATCCTGTTGGTCGCACCACCAGGCAGCCAGGCGGACGGACCAGGGGGAGTACGTGGCCACGACGGCCGAGCAGGATGGGATGAAGGCGCACCGCCTCGGCGAGCTGCGCGAGTTCCTGATGAGCAGGCGCGCCAGGGTCAGTCCGGCCGAGGCGGGCCTGCCGGACGGCGGGGCCCGCCGTCGTACGCCCGGACTTCGCCGTGAGGAGGTCGCGGTCCTCGCGGGCGTCGGTGTCTCCTGGTACCAGTGGCTGGAGCAGGGGCGGGACATCACCGTCTCGCCGCAGGTCCTCGACTCGGTGGGCCGGGTGCTGCGGCTGAGCAGCGTCGAGCGCCGCCATCTGTACGTACTTGCCGGGCTCAACCCGCCCGCGCCCGAGGTGGATCCGGGCGACGCCGACATGTGCGCCGGGCTGCGGCGGCTGATCGACGCGTGGATGCCCTTCCCCGCGCACATCATGGACGCGTACTGGAACACGGTCCTCTACAACGATGCGGCAGGGATGGTCCTCGGCATGCGCCCCGGGCTCGTTCAGAACTGTTTGATCGCCTTCTTCACCGACCCCATCTACCGCTCGCGTGCCAAGAGTTGGGAGCAGAACGCGCCCAATGTCGTCGCGCAGTTCCGGGCTGCCTGCTCCGAGCGCCCCGACGACGAGGGCTTCCAGTCGGTGGTCGAGGAGGCGAAGGCGGCCAGCGAGGATTTCACCGAGCTGTGGGAGCGGCGAGACATCGCGCCCGGCGGGCAGGTCCGCAAGGAGATCGAACACCCCCTGGTCGGGGCGCTGTTCGTGGAGTCGACCCAGCTGCGGGTGCCGGCCCGGCCGGATCTGGCGATCGTGATGCATACGCCGCTGCCGGAAGCGGATACGGCCGCGAAGCTGGAGTGGCTGGCGAGCCCGGAGGGCCGGCGCGGCTCGATGTATCCAGTGGCGGGCTGACCTCGGCGTATGTGTATCCTCTGCCCGTTACCGGGGAGGGGGGAAGCTCCCCATGAGCACTTTTGAGCCAGATTCAGGGGAGTACCACTTTTATGCGTACACGTATGCGCCGCGGCGTTGCCGCCGCTCTCACCGTCTCCGCGCTGTGCTTCACCGCGGCGGCCTGCGGCGGTTCGTCCGACGAGAAGAAGCCGGCCGCCGGCCAGGAGCAGTCCAAGGACAAGGCGAAGGGCGAGGACAAGGAGGCGTCGGCGCTCACGCCGCTGACCGCCGCGCAGATGAAGGCCGCGACCCTTGAGGTCAAGGACCTTCCCGCCGGCTGGAAGGCCGGCAAGGTCGCCGCCGACAACACCCCGGCCCCGAAGGCCGACAAGCCCGAGTGTCAGCCGCTCGCCGACATGATGGGCGCCAAGGTCAAGGGCGCCACCAAGGGCGGAGACGTCGACTTCAAGCAGGCGGACGGCAAGACCGAGCTGAGCCAGCAGGTCCTCACGTTCGCCGGCGCGGGCGCCGCCGACTTCACCAAGGCCATCGGCACGGCGCTGGGCAGCTGTTCCACCGTCTCCTTCGAGATGGAGGGCGAGAAGACCGCCGTCAAGATCGAGAAGCTCGACGTTCCGAAGGTCGGCGAGGCATCGCACGCCTTCCAGATGTCCATTGAGTTCGCGCCCGGCATCGTGATCAAGGCCGATCTGCTGGTCGCGCACCAGGGCACCGGTGCCACCCGCGTCGCGTACATGAACGAGGGCGGCGCCACGGCGCAGAAGGACTTCGCGGATCTGGTCAAGCGGGTCGGCGACAAGTTCGTCAAGGGCGTCCAGGGCTGAGCCCCTGCCACTCCGACCGGCCGCCCGGCTCCGTGCCGGGCGGCCGATCTATGCTCGCGATATGACGCAGAGCACCGACCTCGACCCCGAGGACCGCAAGATCATCACGCTGGCGCGCAGCGCCCGGGCCCGCAACGGTGTGCCCGAGGGTGCTGCCGTACGGGACGAGACCGGGCGTACCTATGTCGCGGGGACCGTGGCGCTGGAGTCGCTGAAGCTCAGCGCGCTGCAGACCGCCGTCGCCATGGCCGTCGCCAGCGGCGCGAAGTCCCTCGAGGCCGCGGCCGTCGTCTCCGAGGCGGACGCCGCCTCCGACGCGGACCGCGCCGCGGTACGTGACCTGGGCGGGCCGGAGACCCCGGTGCTGCTCGCCGGCCCCGACGGAGCGCTCAAGTCCGCGGTGGCGGCGGGCTGATGCGCCGAGGTGTTCCGAGGGGAGCACGGCGTCGGCGCGTATTCGGCTGGGTCGCCCTGGCGGGTGCCGGCACCGTCGGGGCCGGCAACCTCGTCGAGGCAGCCATGACGGGCGGTGTGGACGCGATCGACGTCTGGCCCTTCGTGGTGGTCGGCTTCGCCGCGGGCGAGTTGCTGAAGGGCTACGGACGCGAGCGCGCGGCGCGGATCGCTCAGGCGGTCGCGAGCGTGCTGCTGGCGGCGGTCTCGCTGTGGCTGGGCGGAGCCGCGGCAGAGGATCTGGCGCTCGGCCGTGGGGCCGACTGGCTGGATCTGGCGACCGGGGTGCTCGGCCTGCTGTACGTGGCTGTCGGAGCCGCGATTCTCGCCGACCGGTTCCGCAGGAGCCGGGTGACCAGGGCGGTCTGAAGCCGTCGGGCAGCTCACGGGCCGAATTCCCCCGGAGCGCGAAGAACCCTTCCCGGATGCGAATACCTGACGGGTATGACAGCACCGGTGTGACAGAAATCGGCGTCACCTTCTCCGGTGGCGCCGATTCCCCTTCCGGCCTGCGCAAACGCGGATCTTGACAGTATCTGATGGGTCATCAGACAGCGCATTTCGATTCCATTGACTTCTTTCGGCCGTCCCCTGTCAATGGCCCCCAGCATTCCTCAGAAGGGGGCAATCATGGCTACAGCCACCCGAAGATCCGCCATCCGAAGATCCGTTGGCCGCAGGCGACGGTGGACCGCCGCACTGGGGTCCCTCGCCCTGGTCGCGGGCGCGGCATCGCTCGCCGCGCCCGCGAACGCGATGGCTGCCGCTTCCGCACCGGTGGACTTCGCGACCCACTGCGTACCGCCGCCCATCGCGGGCATTCCGCCCATCGACGGCACCACGACCGCCGAGATCACCGTCGACAACGCCGCACCCAAGGTGGGCGACACAGTCACGGTCACGTACACGGTCACCAAGCCGGCCGCCAGCAACCCGGTCGACCTCGCCCTGCCGGCCGACATCATGACGCCCAGCGGCAAGGTCGCCCTCGGCGGCGCCCAGGCCGGCAGCGTCACGGTCACCGGACCCAAGAAGAACCCGCCCGTCCCCGGCAAGGGAGCGTTCCCGCCGTTCTCGATGACCGGCACCTTCAAGGTCACCGCGCCCGGCTCGATCACCCTCTCGCCCGGCGACTACAACATCCACACCAGCTACATCATGGAGCTGGACACCCCGTGTACGGTCACCAATCCGCCCGCGCCCGTCTCCCAGACGGTCGTCGCGACGGACGTTCCCGGGGCCAACGAGCGCACCATCCAGCTCGCCACGGCCTCCGGCAAACCCGGTGACCAGGTCACCGTCACCGGCGCCAAGTTCACTCCGCTCGCCGACATCACCGTCGTCGGACGGGCCGGAGCGGCCGAGACAGCCGACAGAATGACCCTCAAGGCCGACGCCACAGGCGGCTTCACCGCGCGGCTCAAGGCCAACGACAAGGCGACCACCGGCATCGTCGCGTACGAAGGCAGTGCCTGGTCGGCGGAGAAGGGCGCGGGCCCGGCGGCGTACACCGTCGTCGACGACACGCCTCTGCCCGGCAACAGCCAGAAGCTCAACGCCTCGGTCGCCGCAGGCACTTTGTCCATGTCCCAGGCCGGTGACACCGTCGAGATGTCGGCGGTCGACTTCGGCAAGGGCGGGGCAGCCACCGGCGATCTGAAGAAGGTGACGGTCAAGGACTTCCGCGGCGGCCCCGCGGGGTGGTCCCTGACCGGCAAGGTCACCGACTTCACCGGGCCCGGCGGGAAGATCGACGCCGGCAGACTCGGCTGGACGCCGGCCTGCACCACCAAGCAGGGCAGTCCCAGCACCTGTGCGGCCGGCTCCGCGGGACCGGTCGGCAGCGCGGGCGCGACCCTCGCCTCCACGCCCAACGGGGCGCTCACCGGAGGCGAGTTCACCGTGGACGCGAAGGTCTCACTGGACGTACCGGCGTACACCGCCCCCGGCGCGTACTCCGCAGTGCTGACCCTCACGCTCACCTGAGCGGCCCCGGCGAGTGAGCCAAAGGGGCGTGTACTCCGCAGTGCTGACCCTCACGCTCACCTCAGTGGTCCCGGCGAGTGAGCCAAGGGGGCGTGTACTCCGCAGTGCTGACCCTCACGCTCACCTCAGTGGTCCCGGCGAGTGAGCCAAAGGGGCGCGCGGGCGTCGAAAGGGAGAACGCGCGGAGGTCCCGAGGAACGAGGGATCGAGCACGATCGACCGTCGACGCACGCTGAAGGCGCCCCGGAGGCGAACCGAGCCTCAAAAAGGAACGGTCGACGCACGCTGAAGGCGCCCCGGAGGCGAACCGAGCCACAGAAAAGAAACGGACGGGCCGGGCGCGCACCCGGTCGGCCCGCTCGAACTTCCCCGGCACCGCTACGTCCCTGGGGGGCTCCGCACATGCGCAAGCTGTACGTCATCCTGCTGCCCGTCCTGGTCGCGCTGCTGTACGGCGGGTACGGCATCCCGGCCGCCCACGCCGCCGACAACGGCAACTGGTCCGTCTACCCCACCTCCTCCGAACTGGGCCGGCGCCCGTACTTCTATCTCTCGGCCGACCCCGGCACGACCCTCACCGACGAGGTCACGGTCACCAACAAGACCGCCGCCCCACTGACGTTCCGGCTGTACGCCGCCGACGCGTACAACACCGAACGGGACGGCGGCTTCGCCGTACGCACCCAGAAGGAGAAGCAGCGCGGCATCGGCGCCTGGGCCAAGCCCGAGCGCGACCGCGTCACCGTCCCGGCGAACAGTTCGGTCACCGTGCCGTACACCGTGAACCTCCCTGAGGACGCCGAACCCGGTGACCACCCCGGCGCCCTGATCGCCCTCGACGAGCGCATCAACCCCTCGACGGGCTCGCTCGCCGTCGGCATCCAGCAGGCGGTCGGCGCGCGCATCTATCTGCGCGTGAACGGCCCCACCGTCCCCGCGCTCTCCGTCGAGAACGTCACGCTCACCCACGAGCAGCCCCTGGTGCCCGGCACCGGCGAGAGCAGTGCGCTCATCTCGTACACCCTCTACAACCGCGGCAATGTCACGCTCAACCCCAAGGTCGCCCTCAAGGCGGAGGGCCTCTTCGGCCGCGATCTCCTCAACCGCGATCTGAAGAAGATCCCCGCCGAGCTGCTGCCCCGCCAGAAGATCCGCCTCACCGAACGCTGGGCGGGAGCACCCCAGCTCGAATGGGGCGAGGTCAGACTCACAGCCACCGCACGGGACGTTCGCGAGTCGGCCGGAACCTCCTTCTTTGCCCTGCCCTGGCTGGTCGCGGTGGTGCTGGCGGCGGGCCTGTCGGCGGCCGGGGTGTGGGCCAGAGTACGGCGGGTGAGGGCGCGCGTACCCGAGGGCTCGTGACATCAGGGACAATGGGCGCCATGAGCGCTCGTACCCAAGAGAACAACGCCCCCCACCGGGCCGGCTTCGCCTGCTTCGTCGGCCGCCCCAACGCGGGCAAGTCCACCCTTACGAACGCTCTGGTCGGCCAGAAGGTGGCGATCACCTCCAACCGGCCGCAGACGACCAGGCACACCGTCCGCGGCATCGTGCACCGCCCCGAGGCCCAGCTGATCCTGGTCGACACCCCGGGCCTGCACAAGCCGCGCACGCTGCTCGGCGAGCGTCTCAACGACGTCGTACGTACCACCTGGGCCGAGGTCGACGTGATCGGCTTCTGCCTGCCCGCCGACCAGAAGCTCGGCCCCGGCGACCGCTTCATCGCCAAGGAGCTCGCGGGCATCAAGAAGACCCCGAAGGTCGCGATCGTCACCAAGACCGACCTTGTCGACTCCAAGACCCTGGCCGAGCAGCTGATCGCGATCGACCAGCTCGGCAAGGAGCTGGGCATGGAGTGGGCGGAGATCGTCCCGGTCTCGGCGGTCGGCGGCAAGCAGGTCCAGCTGGTGGCCGACCTGCTGATCCCGCTGCTCCCGGAGGGCCCGATGCTCTACCCGGAGGGCGACCTCACGGACGAGCCCGAGCAGGTCATGGTCGCGGAACTGATCCGCGAGGCCGCGCTGGAGGGCGTACGGGACGAGCTGCCGCACTCGATCGCGGTGGTGGTGGAGGAGATGCTGCCGCGCGAGGACCGCCCGGCGGACAAGCCGCTGCTGGACATCCACGCGAACCTCTACATCGAGCGCCCGAGCCAGAAGGGCATCATCATCGGCCCGAAGGGCAAGCGCCTGAAGGAGGTCGGCACGAAGTCGCGCAAGCACATCGAGGCGCTCCTGGGTACGCCTGTCTTCCTTGATCTGCATGTGAAGGTGGCGAAGGACTGGCAGCGGGATCCGAAGCAGCTGCGGAAACTGGGTTTCTGACCGTCGGGTCGCTGTCCCGGGGCCGCGGAGGGGCGGGTGCCTGAAGTCGGCCGGGTGGAGTTGCGCGGGCAGATCGTGGCGCTGCTGGGCACGCCTGCCCCGCGGCGGCAGCCGCATATCGGATACAGCCTTGATCTGCATGTGAAGGTGGCGAAGGACTGGCAGCGGGATCCGAAGCAGCTGCGGAAACTGGGTTTCTGACCGTCGGGTCGCCGTCCCGGGGCGCCGGCCAGGCATGACATCCGTTATGTCCATAACGACGTTACGCTGCTGCTGTGTCGCCCCAGGATTCCGTTCGCCGCCGGCTTCTCGACGAGGCCGCCCGCGTCCTCGCCGACGAGGGACCCGCCGCCCTCAGTGCCCGTCGCCTGGTGAAGGCGGTCGGCGCTTCGACCATGGCGGTCTACACCCACTTCGGCTCGATGCCGGCACTCGTCCGCGAGGTGATGCGCGAGGGGTTCGAGCGCTTCATGGCGCGTACCGACACCGTGCGGCCCACCGACGACCCGGTCGCCGATCTGTATGCCATCTGCCGCGTCTACCAGGAGTTCGCCCGCGCCGAACCGAATGTGTACGCCGTCATGTTCGGGGGATCCCAGCTGGCCGGCTTCGAACTTGCCGACGAGGACCGGGAGATGGGCACCTTCATGCTCCGCGTCCCGCACGGTGTCATCCGCCGCTGCACCGCCGCGGGCCGCTTCCGGGACGGCGACGCCTCACTGCGCGCCTGGCAGCTGTGGTGCCAGATGCACGGCCTCGCCCAGCTGGAGCGGGCGGGCTACTTCACTGGCCCGCGCACCCCGGACGAGACCCTGCTGGCTCTCGTCCGGGACTTCGCGATCGGCCAGGGCGACAGTGTGGAAGCTGCCTCGGCATCCGCGCCCGCCTCCACGTCTCCCGCCGCACCCGCCGTCACGTCCGCCGCACCCGCCTCCGCCCCGGTCACGAACCTTCCTTGAGGACCAGCGAGATCAGCTGCCGCTGTGCGTCGGTCAGCCGGGGATCCGTGCAGTAGACGCTGCGTCCGTCCACCGTGATCCGGTAGCTGAACCCGTCCGGCACTCCGTCCGGCGGCGTGCCCCGGCCGCCGGCCATTGCCTGCTCGGCCAGGGCATGCCAGGTGCCCGCATCGGTTCGCCCCGAGGTGTCCACCTCCGCGAACCGCTCGATACCGGCGAAGCCACCTGTGCGCCTTACCTGGATACGCATGGGTCCTGTCTAGTACGCGAACGGCTCAGTTGGTACCCACCTAGTACGCGAACGGCTCAGTTGGTACCCACCCCGACCTGGGACCACGCCTTCAGCAGCGCCTCCTGCTCCTCACCCTCGCCGAAGCGCGAGCGGGCCGCGGCCACCGTGAGGCGGGCGAACTCGGTGAACTGCGCGGTCGTGGAGAGTTCGCCGCCGGTCAGGACGTCGTACCAGATCTGGCCCGCCCGCTCCCACGCATTGCCGCCCAGCGCGGTGGCGACCAGGTAGAAGGCGTGGTTCGGGATCCCCGAGTTGATGTGCACGCCGCCGTTGTCGCGACCGGTTTTGACGTAGTCCTCCATCGTCGCCGGCTGCGGGTCCTTGCCGAGGACGTCGTCGTCGTACGCCGTGCCCGGCTCCTTCATCGAGCGCAGCGCGACGCCCGTGACATTGGGGCCCAGCAGGCCCGCGCCGATCAGCCAGTCGGCCTGATCGGCGCTCTGGCCGAGGGAGTACTGCTTGATCAGCGAGCCGAAGACGTCCGACATGGACTCGTTCAGCGCGCCGGACTGGCTGAAGTACTCCAGATTCGCCGTGTACTGCGTGACACCGTGGGTGAGCTCGTGTCCGATCACGTCCACGGGCAGCGTGAAGTCCAGGAACAGATCGTTGTCCCCGTCGCCGAAGACCATCCGCTCGCCGTCCCAGAAGGCGTTGTCGTAGTTCTCGCCGTAGTGGACGGTCGCGTTCAGCGGCAGGCCGGAGCCGTCGATGGAGTGGCGGCCGTACGCCTTGAGATACAGGTCGAACGTGGCGCCGAGGCCCGCGTGGGCGCGGTTCACCGTGGCGTCCCTGGCGGGCTTGTCGTTCTCGGAGTGCACCTTCTTGCCCGGCACGATCTCCTCGTGCTTGGCGTCGTAGATCGTGCGATGGGGCTTCTCCGACACGGCTCCGGCCGTGCTCGGAGCGAGACCGCGGACCGTGGTGATCCGGCGGCGGGTGCGCTGGAGGGCGTCGTGCTCAAGGGTGCGGGCGGCGGGCTCGGCGATCGTGGGGTCCTCGGCGCGGGCCATTTTGTCGAGGACATGGGGCGGCACGATGGTGCAGAAGACCGGGTTGACCCGGCGGGCGTTGGCGTCCATGCGGGGGACTGTGGCACTGAGTCATCGCGCTGTCACTAGTTGCCACTATGATTAGTGAAATGGAGTGATACGGGGTCTGAGAGCTGCCTCAGTGTGATACGGCACTGTTTGGCCGTAACCGGAATAGTGTCCCGCATACTGATACGGCACCTCCGTCCTCCGCGATGCTCGGTTAGGCTGCTTCCCATCATGCGTTTCGGGCTGCTTCTTCTTAGCTGCCGCGGCGAGGGCCTGTAGTCGTAGGCCGACCCCCTCCCCGCGGGATCTGGTGCTGCTTCGACTCAGTCGGCCGTCCTACTTGCTGGACCCCCGAGGAGCCCTACGCAATGTCTGACACTTCCGTCGGTCGCCCCACGCCCGTCACCACCGCGACCCACACGCAGAAGCCGTCCGGGATGCCGATCCACAAGTACGGCAAGTACGAGGCCGTGGACATCCCCGACCGCACCTGGCCGAACAACCGGATCACCGCCGCGCCCCGCTGGCTGTCCACCGATCTGCGCGACGGCAACCAGGCCCTGATCGACCCGATGTCGCCCGCCCGCAAGCGCGAGATGTTCGACCTGCTGGTACGCATGGGCTACAAGGAGATCGAGGTCGGCTTCCCGTCCTCCGGCGAGACCGACTTCAACTTCGTACGCTCCATCATCGAAGAGGGTGCGATCCCCGAGGACGTGACGATCTCCGTCCTGACCCAGGCGCGCGAGGACCTGATCGAGCGCACCGTCGAGTCCATCGTCGGCGCCCACCGCGCGACGGTGCACCTGTACAACGCGACGGCGCCCACCTTCCGCCGGGTCGTCTTCCGCGGCTCGAAGGACGACATCAAGCAGATCGCCGTGGACGGTACGCGGCTGGTGATGGAGTACGCCGAGAAGATCCTGGGCCCGGAGACGACCTTCGGCTACCAGTACAGCCCGGAGATCTTCACCGACACCGAGCTGGACTTCGCGCTGGAGGTCTGCGAGGCCGTCTGTGACGTCTGGCAGCCCGAGGCCGGCCGCGAGATCATCCTCAATCTGCCTGCCACGGTGGAGCGCTCGACCCCGTCCACGCACGCCGACCGCTTCGAGTGGATGTCGCGCAATCTGTCCCGCCGCGAGTACGTGTGTCTGTCCGTGCACCCGCACAACGACCGCGGCACCGCCGTCGCCGCCGCCGAGCTGGCGATCATGGCTGGTGCGGACCGTATCGAGGGCTGCCTGTTCGGCCAGGGCGAGCGCACCGGCAATGTCGACCTGGTGACGCTGGGCATGAACCTGTTCAGCCAGGGCGTCGACCCGCAGATCGACTTCTCGCAGATCGACGAGATCCGTCGGACGAGCGAGTACTGCAACCAGATGGAGATCCACCCGCGCCACCCCTACGCGGGCGATCTGGTCTACACCGCCTTCTCCGGCTCCCACCAGGACGCCATCAAGAAGGGCTTCGACGCCATGGAGGCCGACGCGGCCGCCCAGGGCAAGACCGTCGACGAGATCGAGTGGGCCGTCCCGTACCTGCCGATCGACCCGAAGGACGTCGGCCGCTCCTATGAGGCGGTCATCCGGGTCAACTCGCAGTCCGGCAAGGGCGGTATCGCATACGTCCTGAAGAACGACCACAAGCTGGACCTGCCGCGCCGGATGCAGATCGAGTTCTCGAAGATCATCCAGACGAAGACGGACTCCGAGGGCGGCGAGGTCACGCCGAAGGCGATCTGGTCGGTCTTCCAGGACGAGTACCTGCCCAACCCGGACAATGCGTGGGGACGTATCCAGCTGCGTTCCGGCCAGACCACCACCGACAAGGACGGCATCGACACGCTGACCGTCGAGGCGGTCGTGGACGGCGCCGAGACGGTGCTGACCGGCTCCGGCAACGGTCCGATCTCGGCGTTCTTCGAGGCGCTGAACGCGGTGGGCGTCGACGCGCGGCTGCTGGACTACCAGGAGCACACGATGAGCGAGGGCGCGTCCGCACAGGCCGCCTCCTACATCGAGTGCGCGATCGACGGCAAGGTGCTGTGGGGCATCGGCATCGACGCCAACACCACCCGTGCTTCGCTGAAGGCGGTCGTCTCGGCCGTCAACCGCGCGGCCCGCTAGTCCGCTTCACCGGGCATCTTCACCGCGCCCCCGGCCGCTCCCTCGGGAGCGGCCGGGGGCGCGGTCACGCCGTCTTCGGGGCGGGGCCGCAGGGCGAGGAATCGGCCATGTCCTGGCGTACTGCCTCCGGGGTGCTGACGTGGCATCACAGATGTGGCTAACATCACGTCAACGCGGCAATGTTGCCGGAGCATTACGGAGGTGCGACGTGCAGCCAGCCCGAGGACCAATCGGCCGAAAAATGTTGGTCTGCGGCGTTCATACCTCTTGGAACACTGTCGGCGACGGAGAGTTCTTCTGCTCCGACTGCGGAGGTGACCGCAACTACCGCCGCCGCACCGGCCGCCGGCGCTTCACCTTCCTCGGTGTGCCGCTGCTGCCGCGCGGCGCGGCCGGTCCGGTCGTCGAATGCGCGGCCTGTCACAGCCACTTCGGCATGGACGCCCTCGACCACCCCACCACCAGCCGTTTCTCCGCGATGCTGCGGGATGCCGTGCACACCGTCGCGCTCGCCGTCCTCGCCTCCGGCGGCACCTCCTCCCGTCCGGTCCGGGAGACCGCGGTCGCCACGGTCCGCGCGGCCGGCCTCGACGACTGCACGGAAGACCAGCTGACGGCGCTGATCGAGGCGCTCGCCGCGGACACCGGCCGTTTCGTCACCGACAGCGGGCCGTACGGAGCCGCGCTCGCCATCGAGCTGCATGAGGCGCTGGAGCCGCTCGCGCCACATCTGGCCCCGGCGGGCCGGGAGTCGATCCTGCTGCAGGGCGCGAGAATCGCCCTCGCGGACGGTCCGTACAGCCCGGCGGAGCGCGAGGTGCTGACGACGGTCGGCGCGGCGCTGCAACTGCGCGCGGACGACACGGCGCGGCTGCTGGCGGCGGCGCGGACGCCTTTCTAGTCCGCCTGATTCGTGGGCCCGGCCCCTTCGTCCGGCTGATACTCCCGGCCCCTCCTCCGGCCCGTACTCCTGGCCCGTACTCCCGCGGGAGTAGAACCGGGCCGAGGCCACCCTGCGCAGTAGCCCCCATCTCGCCCGCCCGCGCGAGGATTCGCGCACTTCCCGGCGAGAGTCTGGTCACGGAGTCCGACACCGGACGCCAGTGACGAAGGGGAGACATCCATGGGGCCCGTGAACAGACGCCGTCGTGCCGTGCCGTGGGCGGTGCTGGCGTTCTGGATCGCCGTCATCGCGCTCGCCGGCCCGTTCGCGGGCAAGCTCGGCGACGTACAGCGCGACAACGTCGTGGACTATCTGCCGGCTGACGCGGACTCCACCCAGGTCGCGAAGATCCAGCAGACGCTGCCCGGCGGCGAATCCACCGAGCTCGTCCTCGTGTACCACCGGGACGGCGGGCTGACGGCCGCCGACCGTGCCACGGCGGACCGGCAGGTCGCCGAGATCACCTCCACCCATCAACTCACCGGCGGGCAGCGGCCCGTCGGCGTCCCGTCCAAGGACGGCACCACGCTGATGTTCCCGGTGTCGACCACCGGGCCCGGTGACGACGAGGAGGCGCGTACCGCCTTCGTCGAAGACGTACGGGAGGCCGTGAGCGGCGCCGACGGGCTGAGCGTCGACGTCGGCGGGCCCAGTGCCCTGCAGACCGACATGACCAAGGTCTTCGACTCCATCGACGGCACGCTGATGATCGCGACCGTGCTCGTCGTCGCGGTCCTGCTGATCCTCACCTACCGCAGCCCGTTCCTGTGGCTGGTTCCGCTGCTCGTCGTCGGCGTCGCCGCGCTCACCACCAGGGCCGTGATCTACGGCCTCGTCCAGGGCTTCGACCTGACGGTCACCAGCCAGAGCGCCGGGATCATGACCGTCCTCGTCTTCGGCGCGGGCACCGACTACGCGCTGCTGCTCGTCGCCCGGTACCGCGAGGAGCTGCGCCGCGCCCCGCAGCCGTACGACGCGATACGCGCCGCTCTGCGCGGCTGCGGGCCCGCCGTCCTCGCCTCGTCCGGGACTGTCGCCGCCGGGCTGCTGTGCCTGCTGGCCGCCGACCTCAACAGCGCGCGCGGGCTCGGTCCGGTCGGCGCGGTGGGCGTGGTGTGTGCGCTGGCGGCGATGCTGACACTGCTTCCGGCGGTACTTGTGCTGCTCGGCCGCCAGGTGTTCTGGCCGCTGGTGCCGGCGTACGGGAGCGAGCCGAAGCAGCGCCGCTCGCTCTTCGCCGCGATGGGCAGCTCCGCGGGGCGCAGGCCGGTCGCCGTGCTTGCCTCGGGGGCGGTGCTGCTCGGGGCGCTGGCACTCGGCGCGTTCGGTCTGCCGGGCACGCTCAAGCAGGAGGACAGTTTCACCGACCGACCCGAATCGGTGTCCGCGATGCGGACGCTGGCGGACGCGTATCCGGACCGCAGCAGCCAGCCGATCAGCGTGATCGCACCCACGTCCGGCGCGGACGAGGCGCTGGCGAAGGCCCGCACGACGGAGGGCGTGGCCGCCGTGACACGGGGGCGCGGCGCGGACGGCTGGACCGAGCTCGCCGTCTTCGCGACGGACGCGCCGGAGACGGCCGGCGAGACCGCGACGATCAAGGCGCTGCGCGCGGGCCTGGACGGTTCGTACGTCGGCGGTCCGAGCGCACAGCAACTCGACCTGGACGACACCAACGCGCGGGACCGGCTGATCGTCATCCCTCTGGTCCTCGCCGCGGTCCTGCTGATCCTCATCGCTCTGCTGCGCAGCATCGTCGCGCCGCTGATCCTCGTCGTCGCGGTGGTCGCGGTGTGGGGCGCGGCGACGGGCCTGGGCGGGCTGGTCTTCGGACCGGTCTTCGGCTTCTCGGGCGTCGACCCCGGGCTGCCACTGCTGTCGTTCGTGTTCCTGGTGGCGCTCGGTGTCGACTACGGCATCTTCCTGATGCACCGGATGCGTGAGGAGTCCCTCTCCGGCGCGGAACCGGCGGCCGCGGCACTGACGGCGCTGCGCACGACGGGCGGCGTCATCGCCTCGGCGGGCATCGTGCTGGCGGCGACGTTCTCGGTGCTGATGAACCTGCCGCTGGTGACGATGGTCGAGATGGGCTTCGTGGTCGCGGTCGGCGTCCTGCTGGACACGTTCCTGGTCCGCACGTACTTGGTGACGTCGGCGAGCCTGCTACTGGGGCGGGGGGTCTGGTGGCCGGGCCGGCTGTCGCGCCGACGCCTCGCCCTTGCGACGCCGGACGCCTCGCGCCCCCGGGAACCGGCGGCCCGGGCCTGAGCGGTGAGTGCGGCCGCAGCGCGGGTCGCCTGCGGTGGGGGCTCCGCCCCGGACCCGTACGCAACCTTCGGCCGCGCGTCCTCAATCGCCGGACGGGCTTGAATGTTCTGCCCGTCCGGCGGAAATTCCAGCCCCGCCGGGTTTGAGGCGCGGGGTCCGGGGCGGAGCCCCAGCACGTCTACCGGAGGATGGACA
This sequence comes from Streptomyces sp. NPDC002730, assembly GCF_042888805.1. Classification (NCBI taxonomy): domain Bacteria; kingdom Bacillati; phylum Actinomycetota; class Actinomycetes; order Kitasatosporales; family Streptomycetaceae; genus Streptomyces; species Streptomyces sp. NPDC002730. Next base: position 499,033 of record NZ_JBIAQG010000002.1, on the reverse strand, counting down.
CGTGCAGCAGCCACAGACAGCCGCCCGCCCCCGGCTCGGGGAGCGCGTCCTCACCGCCGTAAGCCGGGATCCCCTCACCTCGCCGCACCGCGCGCGCAACGACGCCGTCCTCGCAGCCGCCGTGGGCGTGCTCGCCCTCGTGCTCGCGCTCACCGTCCAGGAAGGGCGCCGGCCCGACGCGCTCGGGTGGGTGCTCCTGGCCGGCAGCGTCGTGGCCCTCGCCTGGCGGCGCAGCCGGCCCATGGTCGTCCTGCTCGTCGTACTTGTGTGCATCGTCCCGTACCACGCCGCCGACAACACCCACATCGCGCCCGTCCCCGGCTCGCTGCTCGCCCTCTACACCGTCGCCGCCACCGCCCGCCCCCTGCACACCTTCCTCATCGGCATCGGCGTGATCGGCGCCGCGGTGACCGTGATGTTCCAAGTCGACTCCCACCAGGGCCTGGAGACACTGCGCACCTCCGGCTGGATCCTCGCCGTGCTCATCTTCGGAGTGGACGTGCGCACCTACCGCCGCTACATCGCCTCGGTCGTCGGCCGCGCCGAACGCGCCGAGCGCACCCGCGAGGAGGAGGCCGCCCGCCGCGTTGCCGAGGAACGCCTGCGCATCGCCCGCGATCTGCATGATCTCCTCGCCCACTCCATCACGCTCATCGGCGTGCAGACGTCCGTCGCCTCCCATGTCCTGACCGTCGATCCCGACCGGCTCGACCGCGCCGCCATCGCCAAGGCCCTCGACGACATCACCGACACCTGCCGCACGGCGCGCGGTGAACTCCGCACCACCCTGGAGGTGTTGAGGGCGGACGGCCCGGACGGCCCGGACGGCCCGGACGCCGCTGGACCTCTGCCCGATCTGTCCGCGCTGCCCGGTCTCGTACGCGCGGCAAGGGCGGACCTGGAGGTGCGTACGGGCCGGACGCGCATCGCGCCCGCCGTCGAGGCCGCCGCGTACCGCATCGTGCAGGAATCGCTGACCAATGCCGTACGCCACGGCGGCCCCGGCGTCCGCATCCGCGTCGCGGTCGCAGCCGCCGACGGCCACCTCCGTGTCACCGTCACCGACGACGGCACCGCCCCCGGCGCCACCGAAGGCTCCGGCTACGGCATCGTCGGGATGCGTGAGCGCGCCCGCAGCGTCGGGGGGACACTGGCAGCCGGCCCGCGCGACGGCGGCGGGTTCGAGGTCGCGGCGGCCCTGCCGCTCCAGCAATCGGAGGCCCTGGCATGAGCGTCATTCGGGTACTGCTCGCCGACGACCAGCGGCTCGTACGCGCGGCCTTCGCGATGCTCGTCGAGTCCGCCCGCGACATGGAGGTCGTCGGCCAGGCGGGCACCGGCGCTGAGGCCGTCGAACTCGCCCGCACCGAACGCGCCGACCTCGTCGTCATGGACATCCGCATGCCCGAACTCGACGGCATCGAAGCGACCCGCCTGATCGCCGCCGACGACGACCTCGCCGGGGTCAAGGTCCTGGTGCTCACCACGTACGACACCGACGAGCACATCGTCGAGGCGCTGCGCGCGGGCGCGTCCGGCTTCCTGGTGAAGGACACCAAGCCGGCCGACCTCCTCGCCGCGATCAGGACGGTGGCGGCGGGGGAGTCCCTGCTCTCCCCGGGCCCCACGTCCAGGCTGATCGCCCGCGTGCTGCGCGCCCCGTCCGATCCGCCCACCACCGGCGGCCCGGACGGCCTCTCCGAGCGCGAACGCCAGGTCCTCGCGCTGGTGGCCCGGGGCCTGAACAACACCGAGATCGCCGAGCGGCTCGGCCTGAGCCCGCTCACCGCGAAGACCCATGTCAGCCGGATCATGGGCAAGTTGGGGGCCCGGGACCGCGCCCAACTGGTGATCGTGGCGTACGAGTCGGGGCTGGTGGTCCCGGGCGACGCGTAGTCGGTGACCGGGGCCGGCTCCGCGGCGCGGACGGGGGCTTCGCCCCCGGCCCCGTACGCGACCTTCGGCCGCGTGTCCTCAATCGCCGGACGGGCTTGAAGGTTCTGCCCGTCCGGCGGAAATTCCAGCCCCGTCGGCGTTTGAGGCGCTGGGTCCGGGGCGGAGCCCCAGTGGCCTACGCCTCGCTCGCCCGCAGCATGCCCTCACGGTCGACGATCTTCACCCGGTCCCGCCCTTCCGCCGCACCCAGCGCGCGCTCCGCCGCGTCCAGGCGGTGCCAGCCCTCCCACGTCGTGTAGCGAACGCCCCTGCCCTCAAGGAAGTTGACGACCGCGTCCTCGCCGGGCGCGACGGGCGTGTGCAGGCGGCCTTTGCCGTGGTCGTCCAGCAGGTTGGCGACTGTCTCGTTGGCGTCACCCTTGGTGTGGCCGATCAGGCCGACCGGGCCGCGCTTGATCCAGCCCGTGACGTACGTCGACTGCATGTGCTCGCCGCCCTCGATGACCCGGCCGCCCTCGTGCGGGACCGTGCCGGTGAGGAAGTCGAAGGGGAGCTTGGGCAGTTCGTCGGAGAGATAGCCCACCGCCCGGTAGACCGACTGTACGTCCCAGGTGTGCATCTCGCCGGTGCCGGTGACATTGCCGGTGCCGTCCAGCTGGGTGCGCTCCGTACGCAGCCCGACCACGCGGCCGTCCTCGCCGACGACTTCGGTCGGGGACTCGAAGAAGTGCAGGAACAGCTTGTGGGGCCGGTCGCCGACATCCCGGATCGCCCAGTTCTCCAGCGTCTTCGCGACCATGTCCGCCTGCTTGTTGGCCCGGCGGGTGGCGATGCTGCCCTCGTCGTAGTCGATGTCCTCGGGGTTGACGATGACCTCGATGTTCGGGGAGTGGTCGAGCTCGCGCAGCTCCATCGGGCTGAACTTGGCCTGCGCGGGGCCGCGCCGCCCGAACACATGCACCTCGAGGGCCTTGTTGGCGGCCAGGCCGTCGTACACATTCGGCGGGATCTCGGTCGGCAGCAGCTCGTCCGCGGTCTTCGCGAGGATACGGGCCACATCGAGGGCGACATTGCCGACGCCGAGCACGGCCACCTTCTCCGCGTCCAGCGGCCAGGTGCGCGGCACGTCCGGGTGGCCGTCGTACCAGGACACGAAGTCGGCGGCTCCGTACGAGCCGTCCAGCTCGATGCCGGGGATGTCCAGGGCCCGGTCCGCGTCCGCGCCGGTGGAGAAGATCACCGCGTCGTAGAACTCGCGCAGATCGTCCAGGCCGATGTCGCTCGGGTAGTCGACATTTCCGAAGAGACGTATCTGCGGCTTGTCCAGGACCTGGTGCAGAGCGGTGACGATGCCCTTGATCCGCGGGTGGTCGGGCGCGACGCCGTACCGGATCAGGCCGAACGGCGCCGGCATCCGCTCGAAGAGGTCGATGGAGACGCCGGGCTCGACGGCGGCCTCGGACTTCAGCAGTGCGTCGGCGGCGTAAATCCCGGCAGGGCCGGCACCGACGATCGCGATCCGCAGAGGGCGGGGCATGAATGTTCCCTTCGAACGAGGTCCACTGGGCGTGACCCGGTGGGTGAGACGGCCCGGCGCGTGCGGAGGGAGCCGACTCTCCTACGCCACCCTGGCAACGGCGCTCCCACCGCGGTACCCGCCCTGTACCTATGAACCCATAAGCCTGATCTATGACCCGGCACCCGGGAGGGGCGGGGTAAGGAAACCCTAACCTCCCGCTCGCGGGCCGCCCGCAGGGCCCCGTCCCCGGCCGGTGAAGCACACTCGTCGCACGCCCGATGCCCACCGTGACCGTCACCGACCGGTACCGGCTCGACGTCGGAGACCAGCGCCTGCTGCTCAGCTACCCCGGCGCCAACCACGAGGCGGGCAGCTCGCCCGTTTGGACCTGGACACCTGTATCGGCGGCCACGTCCACCGGCTCGGCACCAAGGAGGACATCGACATCTCCCGTGAGTGGCTGGGCCGCCTCGGCGCGGTGGATGTCTTCACCCGCGAGAACGCGCTGACGGTGGCGCTGTCCCAGATCGTCGACGCCCCGCGCGACATATGAACCCCTGTAGCGCGGCGAGGGATCTGGCCGCACGCTGGAAAACCAGGAGGATCTGCCCGGCGAAGGGGCCCCCGCAATGAAAGCTGTCGCAGGCACGGCACCCGGCGGCCGTCTCGCTGCCGCGCTCGAGAGCCCGATCGTCGGGATGTCTCCGTGGATCATCTTCTCGGTCCTGGTCGGACCGGGCCGCTTCGAACTGGCGGTGGGCCTCGCCCTCGCGGTGTCGGTGGCGCTCCTCATCGCGGCGCGGATGCTCAACCGCGGCACCTCGCTCAAGATCCTCGAGGTGTCGGACGTCGTCTTCTTCGCCGTACTGGCCGCCGTCGGAGCCGCCTCCTCGCCGGGAACCCACACATGGCTGGAGACGTATGCGGGCGAGATCTCCAACCTCGCGCTGGTGGTCATCGCCTTCGGCTCCATGGTGGTACGGGTGCCCTTCACGATGCAGTACGGGCGGGAACGGGTCAGCCCGGAGTACTGGAGGTCGCGGGAGTTCCTCCGCATCAACTATGTGATCACCGGCGTCTGGGGCGCGGCCTTCCTCGTGGCGGCCATCGCGGGCGGCTTCGGCGACCTTGTCCTGCACAACGCGGACAACCTCTGGACCGCGTGGATCATCCAGATCGCGGCGATCGTCGCCGCGCTGAGCTTCACCGAGTGGTACCCACAGGTCGTCCGCAGCCGGAACCGCACCGGTGAGCCCCCGCCGCCGGTGCGCAACCTGCTGATCCCGCTGGCGGGCCTGATCATCCCGGTGGGCGTCGTCTCCCTGATCTTCGACGCCGCGGCGTCCTGGTTCGGCGTCGGGCTGATCTTCATAGGGATCATCCTGGCCCGCGCCATCAACAAGGACGCGGAGATGACGCCCCCCGGCGGCGGACACCCTCGGCGAAGGCGGTCCAACCGGCGGCTCTGATGACGAGGACGGGGCCGCGGGGGGTCTTGTGCCCACTTCTGCTCACCCGGCGGGGGGCGCAGGCCGCGAGGTGTGGGTGTACGTGGTGAGGAGCAGCGCGATGTCGTCCATCCGGTTCGGGGACTGGCGGGCGTCCCGCAGGAGTGCGTCGGCCAGTTCTTCCAGGGAACCCACACCGGCATGGGCCAGCGAGGTCCGCAGCCTGTCCAAACCCACACCGATGTCGGCCTCGCGTGACTCGATCAGTCCGTCCGTATAGAGGGCCAGAACCGAGCCGGGCAGGAGACTCAGCTCCGATTCCGGGTAGTCGGCGGCGCGCTCCACTCCGAGTAGAGGGCCGCCCGGCAGATCCAGGATCTCGGTGTGTCCGTCGGGCCGGCGCAGCAGGGGCGGGCAGTGGCCCGCGCGGACCACGCGCGCGACTCCCGGACCCGGGTCGAGGAGGACGTAGCAGCAGCTGGCGAGGAGCCCGGGGTCGAGGTCGAGGAGCAGCCGGTTGGTACTGGCGATCACATCGCTCGGTCGGTGGCCTGCGGAGGCGAAGGCCCGTACCGCGCTTCGCAGCTGGCCCATGGTGGCTGCGGCGGCGACGTTGTGTCCCTCGACGTCTCCGACGACCAGCACGATGCCGCGCTCGGTGGGGATCGCGTCGTACCAGTCGCCGCCGATGTCCATCCCGCGGGTACCGGGCAGGTACCGGCCGGCGACGCGGATGCCCGGCAGTGTGGGCAGTCGGTGCGGAAGCAGCGCGTTCTGCAGGCCCCGGGCGAGGGTGAATTCGGCGTCGTAGAGCCTGGCACGTTCCAGTGCCTGGGCGATCAGCCCGCTCAGCGCGGTGAGGAGGCTTCGTTCCTCGTCGGAGAACCGATGGACCTCGTCGAAGCCGAGCATGCAGGCACCCACGGGGCGGCTGGAGGCGATCAGGGGCAGGAACACAAAGGATCTGGACTCGGCGTGGAGCCCGGGATAGGCCCGCAAGAACTCTTCCGGCGATTCGATGAACAGCGGGGCCCCGGAGGTCAGCGCCACGGTCAGGGGTCCGTGGCCGTGATGCAGCGACCTGCCCTCGAACTGCTCAAGAAAGCTCTCGCGGTAGCCACGCTGCGACAGCAGACGCAAGTGCCGCTCGTGCACCACGTATATCGCCAGTCGATGACCGCCGACCGCGGGCAGGAGCTGGTCGGCGACGACATCGCACACTTCACGCGCGGTGACCGCCTCGGTCAGGGCGCTGCTCATCTGAAGGACGCGATAGATGGCGCCCAGGCGCGTCGGGGCGGGCCGCGACGAGGACGGGGCGGCCCCTCCTGGCTCCGCGGGGGGTGCTCCGGGCTCGGCCCCGGCCGGGACAGGTTGTCCGGCCGGCGCTGCCCAGCCGGTCATGCCCTGCGCATCCGGGCGGAGCGAGAACACAAGCCACTGGTCGGGGGATTGGGCCAGGAAGGAGACGGGCTGCTGGGAGACCCTGGCGGCCCGGAAGCGGTCTTCGTAGGCGGGATCGGCCAGCCACGGCAGGACGTCCCAGGGGCGTCGGCCCACCAGATCCTGCCTGCGTACGCGCAGCAACCGCACCAGAGTGTGGTTGGCGTAGGTCACACGACCCTCTCGGTCGAGCGAGAAGAAGCCGTCCGTGAGACGTTCGATCGCCGCGACGGCGGCCATACCGGCCCCGAGGTCAAGGACCCCGCCCACCAGATGGGGCCGCGCCTCCCGGCCGGCGGCGGTCTCGGGTACCCGGCCCCACAGCTCGATGGTGCGGTGACCGCCGCCCTTCTCCGGCACACGCATGTCCTGGGCGAGGACGCGGCCCTCCTCGACCGCAGTGCGGGCGGCAGCCCGGAAACCGGGACGGTCCGCGAGGTGCACCTGGGCCGCCAGCGTGGCCGCTCGTCCGTCGTACTCGTCCGGGGCGAGGCCGAAGATCGCACACAACGTGGCATCGGCTTCGAGGGCTCCGGTGTCGAGGTTCCAGTCGAACAGGCCTACCCGTACCGCCGAGGCGGAAGGTACCGGGACCTCCACCGGAACGGTCTCCATGTCGCACCCGACGTCGGCGCCGCGCGCGGTCAGTTCGGCGAGCGATACGCCGAGGCGGCCGGCCGCGGTGCGCAACTGCCGTCGCTGCGACTTGGACAGCCCTTTCCCGTCCGCCCTGGCTGCCCACACCACGGCCATGGACCCAAAGGTCTCCTGCCCCGCCGTGACCGGTACGGAGGCGGAGCCGAAAGGGTAGGGCAATGCCACTGCGAGCTGAGGAAATCGCCGCATGGTCTCATCGGCGTCGACCAGATGGACCGTCCGCCTGGAGCGGAACGCCTCCGCCACGGGGATGGGACTGTTCACAGGAATCCGCCGCCAGCCGCCGAGCAGGGAAGGCGGCATCCCGGCCGTTGCGGCGAGTACCAGCGTGTGACGGTTGCGCGAGACCAGGAACACACTCCCCGCATGGGCCCCGGTCACCTCGACGGCTTTGAGGACGGCATCAGCCAGTGCGTCGTCACGCTCCGCCGCACCTTCAGCGCTCGTAGTGCCGAAGGGGTGCATACTCGACCTGGTATCGCTGGACGACACGCTGGCCCCGATCGCTGCAATGGTGGCGTGGCCTGCACGTCAGAGGTGTTTGTCCAATTCTTCTATGGAATGGTTCATCGCGAAACCCGACCGGACCTGCTCCGCCAGGCATCCAGAGGGGTGCGATGAGTTCGGCCGCCTCGCGCCGTCATCTCTGCATGGACAAACAATTCAGCGCAACGCTGCAGAAGAGCCCTGCGAAGGGCGGCTGGACCTATCTGGTGTGGCCCGAGTCGGTCGCGTACTTCGGCACCCGGGGCCTGGTCAAGGTCCGGGGCACGATTGACGGTCACCCGTTCCGGAGCTCCTTCATGGCTCTGGGCGACGGCACGCACAAGCTGCCGGTCAAGGCCGACGTACGCAAGGCGATCGGCAAGGAGGCCGGAGACTCGGTGACCGTACGCCTTGAGGAGCGCGTGGAGGATTGACCATCCGATGGCGGTGGGCGGCGCTCCGTACGGGACAATGACCGCATGAGCCTGTTCCGTGACGACGGCGTCGTCCTCCGCACCCAGAAACTGGGCGAGGCCGACCGCATCATCACGCTGCTCACCCGCAGTCACGGCCGTGTCCGTGCCGTCGCCCGTGGCGTCCGGCGCACCAAGTCCAAGTTCGGTGCCCGGCTCGAGCCCTTCTCGCACGTCGATGTGCAGTTCTTCGCGCGCGGCAGCGAACTCGTCGGCCGCGGGCTCCCGCTCTGCACCCAGAGCGAGACCATCGCTCCGTACGGCGGCGCCATCGTCACCGACTACGCCCGCTACACCGCCGGCACCGCCATGCTGGAGACCGCCGAACGTTTCACCGACCACGAGGGGGAGCCCGCCGTCCAGCAGTACCTCCTCCTCGTCGGCGCCCTGCGCACCCTCGCCCGCGGCGAGCACGCCCCGAATCTCGTCCTCGACGCGTTCCTGCTGCGCTCCCTCGCCGTCAACGGCTACGCACCCAGCTTCGACGACTGCGCGAAATGCGGCCTGCACGGGCCGAACCGGTTCTTCTCCGTCGCCGCCGGCGGCGTCATATGCGGCGACTGCCGGGTGCCCGGCAGCGTCGTACCCTCTGCGGAGGCCATCGGGCTGCTCAGCGCGCTGCTGACCGGTGACTGGCCGACGGCGGACGCGTGCGAGGCGCGCCACGTCCGGGAGGGCAGCGGGCTCGTGTCCGCCTATCTGCACTGGCACCTGGAGCGCGGCCTGCGCTCGCTGAGGTACGTCGAAGTAGAGAAATAGGAGATGTGAACCGCATGGCACGACGCGGAATCCTGGGCCGGTCCCGCCGCGAGTACAAGGTCCCCGAGCCGCACCCCTCCGGCGCCCGCCCGCCGAAGATCCCGGGCGAGCTGGTGCCGAACCATGTGGCGTGCGTCATGGACGGCAACGGCCGCTGGGCCAAGGAGCGCGGGCTGCCGCGCACCGAGGGGCACAAGGTCGGCGAGGGCGTCGTCCTCGACGTACTCAAGGGCTGCATCGAGATGGGCGTCAAGAACCTCTCCCTGTACGCCTTCTCCACCGAGAACTGGAAGCGCTCGCCCGACGAGGTGCGCTTCCTGATGAACTTCAACCGGGACGTCATCCGGCGCCGCCGCGACGAGATGGACGAACTCGGCATCCGTATCCGCTGGGTCGGCCGGATGCCGAAGATGTGGAAGTCGGTCGTCCAGGAGCTCCAGGTCGCCCAGGAGCAGACCAAGGACAACGACAAGATGACGCTGTACTTCTGCGTCAACTACGGCGGCCGCGCGGAGGTCGCGGATGCGGCGCAGGCCATCGCGCGCGATGTGGCGGCGGGCAGGCTGGACCCGTCCAAGGTCAATGAGAAGACCTTCGCCAAGTACCTGTACTACCCGGACATGCCGGACGTGGACCTGTTCCTGCGCCCTAGCGGCGAGCAGCGCACCTCCAACTACCTGATCTGGCAGAGCAGTTACGCCGAGATGGTGTTCCAGGACGTGCTGTGGCCGGACTTCGACCGCCGCGATCTGTGGCGTGCCTGCCTGGAGTACGCGCAGCGCGACCGCCGCTTCGGCGGCGCGATCCCGAACGAGGAGCTCGAGGCGATGCGGGGGCGGCCCGAGGGCACGTCTGCGTGAGCGGGGGGATTTCCCCCACCCCGCCCCTTCCCGAAACTGGGGGCGGTGCCCCCAGGCCCTCTGGGTGGTCGGAGGGGTACGCGGGGGCTGACGCCCCCCACATGCCCGGAGCGGCAGCTTCGCGCCGCAGAGCGCAGGCGCGTGGCCATGCCCCCGGAGCTGGCGGCTCGTGCCACGAACCCGGGGGCAAAGCCCCAACGCCGACGGGCACCCCGAGAAGCCCAGTCCGTCCCTGGCGGGGGTCGTGTTCTGGACGTAGAGCTAGGACGGTCCGAGGGCTCGCCGCGTGAGCTTCGCGCGGCAGACCAGCGGCCCCGCTCCTGTCCCTGGCGGGGGACGCGCAGGGGTCGTGTTCTGGACGTAAAGCGTCGCAGCTCGCGCGGAGCGCGGTGAGGAAAGCAGTCCAGGACACGAGCCCCGGAGCGGCCCAACGGTGCGCGCTCGGCTCGGTGCGCGCCCGGGCGCCACGAGCCCGCACCCCGGGGACGGGGCACTCAGGGGAGACGGCACCCGAGCGCCCGCGCCCCGGGGGACGTGCCAAACCCGCGCCCCGGGGACCGGGCAAGCCGGGAGACGGGCACCCCGGGACGGGCAACCCATCACATCGCGGGGGCGCCGCCCCAGGGCGCCCGGACCTCAAACCCGGTCCGCCCTCCGCCCAGGAGCCGTCAGCTCTCCGCCGAGGAGCCCGCGCACTCCGCGCACGTACCGAAGATCTCCACCGTGTGCGCCACATTCACGTACCCGTGCTGCGACGCGATCGTCTCCGCCCACTGCTCCACCGCAGGCCCTTCGACCTCGACGGCCTTTCCGCAGACCCGGCACACCAGATGGTGATGGTGGTCGTCGGTCGAGCAGCGTCGGTACACCGACTCGCCGTCGGACGTGCGCAGCACATCCACCTCGCCCGCGTCCGCGAGCGACTGCAGCGTGCGGTAGACCGTCGTCAGGCCCACCGAGTCGCCGCGGTGCTTGAGCATGTCATGCAGCTCCTGCGCGCTGCGGAACTCGTCCACCTCGTCGAGCGCCGCTGCCACCGCGGTCCGCTGCCGGGTCGACCGGCCCCGCACTGGGGCTGCATTTCCGCCGGTTGGCGCCGTCACCACAGGTGCCTCCTCGTTCGCCCGCACATATGTCGGGCCATTCTGCCAGGCCTGAGCTCAGACCTTGACGTCGTCGCCGGGCCGTCGCGTGCCGGGCATGTCCACGGTGCACTCCGCCCCGCTCGCCTCCAGTGTGCGCGCGCGCCGCCTCGCCAGCGGTGTGGCGAGTGCGGTCAGCACCACGAAGATGCCGATGGCGAGCAGCACTATCGTCGCGCCCGGCGGCACATCCTGGTAGTAGGAGGTGGTCGTTCCGGCCAGTGCGACCGTCACACCGATCCCCACCGCCAGCGCGAACGTGGCTTTGAAGGACCGCGAAATCTGCTGCGCCGCGGCCACCGGCACCACCATCAGCGCGCTGACCAGCAGCAGCCCGACCACCCGCATCGCCACACTGACGGTGACCGCCGCGGTCACCGCGATCAGGAGATTCAGCGCACGCACCGGCAGACCGGTGACCCGCGCGAACTCCTCGTCCTGGCTGACCGCGAACAACTGCCTGCGCAGCCCCAGCGAGACCAGCACCACAAAGGCGGCCAGCAGCAGGATCGCGGTGAGGTCCGCGTCGGAGACGGTGGAGAGCGAGCCGAACAGGAACGAGCTGAGATTGGCAGTGGAGCCGGTGTCCGAGAGGTTGATCAGCAGCACGCCGCCGGCCATACCGCCGTAGAAGAGCATCGCCAGCGCGATATCGCCGCGAGTGCGTCCGTACATCCGGATCAGTTCCATGGTGACTGCGCCCACGATCGAGACGAGCGTCGCCATCCAGATCGGGTTGGTCGACAGCAGGAAGCCGAGGCCGACACCGGTCATCGCGACATGGCCGATGCCGTCGCCCATCAGCGCCTGGCGACGCTGCACCAGATAGATGCCGATGGCGGGTGCCGTGATGCCGACCAGCACGGCCGCGATGAGCGCCCGCTGCATGAAAGCAGTGTCGAGGATTTCCATGATCAGGTCAGCAGTCCCGTGCGGAGCGGCTCGTCGGCCGCATGCGGATGTACGTGGTCGTGGCCGGGCAGCGCATGCTGGCCCACGGCCTTCGGCGGCGGCCCGTCATGGACCACACAGCCGTCGCGCAGCACCACCGCGCGGTCGATCAGGGGCTCCAGCGGTCCGAGCTCGTGCAGGACCAGCAGGACTGTCGTCCCGGCCGCGACCTGCTCGCGCAGTGTTCCGGCGAGGATCTCCTGGCTGACCAGGTCGACGCCCGCCATCGGCTCGTCCATGATCAGCAGTTCGGGCTCGGAGGCGAGCGCGCGGGCTATGAGGACCCGCTGGTGCTGGCCGCCGGAGAGCGCGTTCACGGAGTCCTTGGCGCGGTCGGTGAGCCCGACGAGCTCGATGGCGCGCTGGACGGCGGCCCGGTCCGCGCGGGACTGCCGGCCCAGCCTCGTACGCGACAGCCGGCCCGAGGAGACGACTTCGCGCACCGTCGCGGGCACACCGCTCGCGGCTGTCGTGCGCTGCGGTACGTAACCGATGCGCGTCCACTCGCGGAAACGGCGCAGCTCCGTGCCGAACAGGGCGATCTCGCCGCCGGTGAGCGGCACTTGACCGATCACGGAACGCACGGCCGTCGACTTCCCCGAGCCGTTGGCGCCGAGCAGGGCGACGACCTCACCTCGCTGGACGGTGAGGTCGATGCCGCGCAGTACCGGGCGCGAGCCGAGCGTGGCCTGGGCCCCGCGGACGGATATGACGGGCTCCATGTCTCGGGCCTCCGGTGTGTGCGTACCGATCGATGTCACTTCGCGCCGAGAGCTTTCTGCAGCGCGGCGAGGTTGGACTGCATCACCTCGATGTAGTCGGCGCCCTTGGACTTGTCCGTGATTCCTTCGAGCGGGTCGAGGACGTCCGTCTTCAGTCCGGCGTCCTTGGCGAGAGTCTTGGCGGTCTTGTCGCTGGCGAGCGTCTCGAAGAAGACCGTGGTGACCTTGTCCTTCTTCGCGATGGCCTGGAGGTCCTTGATACGGGCCGGGCTGGGCTCGGACTCGGGGTCGATGCCCGCGATGCCCTCCTGGTCCAGGCCGTAGCGCTCGGCGAGGTAGCCGAAGGCGGAGTGGGTGGTGATGAAGGTCTTGGTGGCCGTGTTCTTCAGGCCCTGCTGGTATGTGCCGTTCAGCCCGTCGAGCTTCGTGACCAGCGCGTCGGTGTTCTTCCTGTAGTCCGCGGCGTGGTCCGGGTCGGCCTTCTCGAGGGACTTTCCGACGCCCTTGGCGACCTCGGCGTACTTCACCGGGTCGAGCCAGATGTGCGGGTCGGCGCCCGCCTCGCCCTCGCCCGTATGCCCGTGCTCGTCGTGGCCGGCCTCTTCGCCCTCGTGGCTGTGGCCGCCCTCGGTGCCGTGGTGCTCGAGCTTGGTGATACCGGCGGCGTCGACCTTGTTCTTCGCCTCGGACTGGGCGATGGCCTTGTCGACGGCGGGCTGGATGCCCTTGAGGTAGAGGATGTAGCCCGCCTCGTTCAGCTCGGCGGTCTGGCGGGGCTTGAGCTCCAGCTCATGCGGCTCGACGCCCGGCTTGGTGAGGGTCGAGACGGAGACATGGTCGCCGCCGATCTCCTCGGCGAGGTACTGCATCGGATAGAACGACGCCACCACCTTCAGCTTGCCGCCGCGGCTGCCGTCGGCGGCATTGGAGCTGGAGCAGCCGGAGACGGCCATGAGGCCGAGGGTGACGGCTCCGGCGGCGGCAGCGGTGGGTATGAGGCGGCGTACGTTCATGACAGTCATTTTCAACAAAACTGGAAACGATTGTCAACAAAGCTGCTGAGCCCCCCGTACCCGGAACCGATTTGATCCAGGGGGTGCGGCCGCCGGTAACCTGAAGCATTCGCCGTTCGTCGTCGTCGTAATGAAGAGAGCACCGTGGCCGCCGACAAGATCGACACCATCGTCAACCTGAGCAAGCGCCGTGGCTTCGTCTACCCGTGCAGCGAGATCTACGGTGGTCAGCGCGCCGCCTGGGACTACGGGCCGCTGGGTGTCGAGCTGAAGGAGAACATCAAGCGCCAGTGGTGGCGCTACATGGTCACCTCGCGCGAGGACGTCGTCGGTATCGACTCGTCGGTGATCCTGGCCAGCGAGGTCTGGGAGGCCTCCGGTCACGTCGCCACCTTCACCGACCCGCTCACCGAGTGCACCTCCTGTCACAAGCGCTTCCGCGCGGACCACCTGGAAGAGGCGTACGAGGAGAAGCACGGCAAGGCCCCCGAGCACGGCCTCGCCGACCTCAACTGCCCCAACTGCGGCAACAAGGGCACCTTCACCGAGCCCAAGAGCTTCTCCGGCCTGCTCTCCACGCACCTCGGCCCGACGCAGGACTCCGGCTCGGTCGCCTATCTGCGCCCCGAGACCGCGCAGGGCATCTTCACCAACTTCGGCCAGGTGCAGCAGACCTCGCGCAAGAAGCCGCCGTTCGGCATCGCGCAGATGGGCAAGTCCTTCCGGAACGAGATCACTCCCGGCAACTTCATCTTCCGCACCCGCGAGTTCGAGCAGATGGAGATGGAGTTCTTCGTCAAGCCCGGTGAGGACGAGCAGTGGCAGGAATACTGGATGGAGCAGCGCTGGAACTGGTACCGCGACCTTGGTCTCCGTGAGGAGAACATGCGCTGGTACGAGCACCCGGCCGAGAAGCTCTCCCACTACTCCAAGCGCACCGCGGACATCGAGTACCGCTTCAGCTTCGGCGGCAGCGAGTGGGGCGAGCTCGAGGGCGTCGCCAACCGCACCGACTACGACCTCTCCGCGCACTCCAAGGCCTCCGGCCACGACCTGTCGTACTTCGACCAGGAAGCCGGCGAGCGCTGGACCCCGTACGTCATCGAGCCCGCCGCCGGTGTCGGCCGCGCCATGCTCGCCTTCCTCCTCGACGCGTACAACGAGGACGAGGCGCCCAACGCCAAGGGCGTCATGGAGAAGCGCGCCGTGATGCGCCTCGACCCGCGCCTCGCGCCGGTCAAGGTGGCCGTGCTGCCGCTCTCCCGCAACCCGCAGCTGTCGCCGAAGGCCAAGGGCCTCGCCACCGACCTGCGCAAGAACTGGAACATCGAGTTCGACGACGCCGGCGCCATTGGCCGCCGCTACCGCCGCCAGGACGAGATCGGCACGCCGTACTGCGTCACCGTCGACTTCGACACCCTCGACGACAACGCGGTCACCGTGCGCGAGCGCGACACCATGAAGCAGGAGCGCGTCTCCCTGGACCAGATCCAGGGCTACCTCGGCAGCCGCCTGCTCGGCTGCTGACCGCTCGCTGACGTTCGAGGGCCGGCCGGGCCAGGAGCCCGGCCGGCCCTCGCATGTGTCCGTACGGCAAGGTCCATGCACAGGGCCGCCAGCGGCAGCTCCGCACACACCGCCATCGCCAGCGCCTGCGCCAGCTCGGCGCCCGGCGCCGACGTCAGCAGGTCCGCACAGGCATCGGCCACCAGCAGCAGCGCGGCACCGGCCGCCGCCGCCCGATGGCCGCCCCCACCCCGTACGAGCCGACTGCCCGCCGTCAGCAGACAGGCCGCCTCCAGAGCATCCAGCGTCACCCACGCCGCGGCTTCGCCCGGCGGAAGCGTCGCCGCCAGAAACCCCATCCAGGGCAGCAGGGCCAGTCCCGCGCCGGTCAGCAACCGGCCCTGCCACCTGGGCAACCGGGCAGTGTCGACAGGGGAGTTGAAGGCAATGAGAGCCATGGAGCGCGCCTCTTTCGGCAGTCACGAACCCGGCCTTCGGGCTCGTGATCAACACTCCTGTTCCGTGTCGTCACAGTCAGTAACACTGCTTGCCGACTTGGGGTGGCACCAGTTGCACCCCGGAACCGGCAACAGGCTTCATGGCGGCCGGACATGCCCACCCCATACGGTTTGATCATGACCATCCCGCCCCGGCTCCGCCGCTCCCTCACCCGGCTGCGGCGCGACATGTCCTTCATCGCCACCGGGATGCTCCTGCACCTCGTCACAGCACCGTTGTTCCTCTGGGCCGCGAGACTGGCCGTCGCAACCTTCAGCGGCACCTCCTCCGACGCCCCGGTGATCCTTCCCATCCCCGTTGCCCTGATCGCCATCGCCGGATTCGGCCTTACCGAAGCCCACCGATGGCGCTATCGCGAACTGTGCGGTGTGGACCTGCCCCGGCTCCGATTCGCCGTGGCGAGACGGCAGTTCGCGTACAACTGCCTCGCCGGGCCCTGCCTCGGGATACTCGAACTGCTCGTCGTCGCGCTCCTGGTGGCCGGCGCGGCCGCCACCACCATCTACGCCTGGATCATGCTGCTGCCGGCGGACTGGCGGACCGGCCACCCCAGCTACACCACCCAGGCCGCCTACGTCATGGCCGCCGGTACCGTCGCACTGGCCGCCGTGCCGAGCCTCGCCGGAGCCCTGGTACGGCTGGAGAACCGCATCGCCCCCACGCTCCTCAAGGACACCCGGGCCGAGGAACTCGAGCAGCGCGTCGAAGACCTCACCGAAAGCCGGGCCGGAGCCGTCGACGCCGCCGACGCCGAACGCCGCCGCATCGAACGCGATCTCCACGACGGCGCCCAGCAACGGCTCGTATCCCTGGCACTGAACCTCGGGATCGCCAAAGTGACACTCAAGGACCTGTCGCCCGAGGTGCGGCAAGTGATCGACGACGCCCATCGCGAAGCCAAGGAGTCGATCGAGGAACTCAGCCATCTCGTGCGCGGCCTCCACCCGTCCGTACTCGACGAACTCGGCCTCGACGCAGCCCTCTCCGGCCTGGCCGCCCGCGCGCCACTGCCCGTACGGCTACGGGTCGACCTGCCGCAGCGAGCCGCCCCCGCCGTCGAAGCAGTCGCCTACTTCGTGGTCTCCGAGGCCCTCACCAACATCGCCAAGCACGCGCACGCGACCCGTGCCGATGTGACCGTGTCCCGACTGGGCGAGATACTGCGGGTGGTCGTCGCCGACGACGGCGCGGGCGGCGCCGATCCGGCCGGCGGCACCGGTCTCAAAGGACTCGCCCAACGCGTGGGGTCCGTCGACGGGACCTTCCGCATGAGCAGCCCCACCGGGGGCCCGACCGTCATGACTGTGGAGCTGCCGTGCGCGCTGTGATCGCCGAGGATTCCGTCCTGCTCAGGGTCGGCGTGGTCAAGATCCTCGAGATGGCCGGATTCGAGGTCGTCGCGGAAACCGGCGACGCCGAAGGGCTGTTGGCCGCGGTCGGGGAACACCGACCCGACATAGCCGTCGTCGATGTCCGGATGCCGCCCGGCTTCACCGACGAAGGCGTACGGGCCGCACTCCGGCTCAGACAGCAGTGGCCGGACACCGCCGTCCTGATGCTGTCGCAGTACGTGGAGGAGCGGTACGCCGCCGAGCTCATCGCCGCCAACACCAGCGGCATCGGCTACCTGCTCAAACAACGCGTAGCGGACGTCGAGGAGTTCATCGAAGTGCTGCGACGGGTCGCCGAGGGCGGAACCGCCCTCGACCCGCAGGTCGTCGCACAGCTCCTGGTGCGGCGGCAGAGCGATCCGCTGGAGCGGCTGACCGAGCGCGAACGGGACGTGCTCGCGCTGATGGCGGAGGGCCGCTCCAACGCCGGAATCGCCGACCGGCTGGTGATCAGCGAAAGCGCCGTCGCGAAACACATCAACAGCATCCTCGCCAAGCTCGACCTGCCGCGCGTCGGCGCAGATCACCGCAGGGTGCTGGCGGTACTCCGCTTCCTGGAAGGTGGCGCCTGAGCACCCGGCGGGCGACGCCTGGAGCAACAGCTCGACAAGGTGGTGCCGTTGATGTTGAACGTGCTGCACACTGGGCGCACTCGTCACCAGGAGGAACGATGCCGTCATTGACCACAAGCAAGGTCAGCAGATGGGATCAGCACGGCCGTGAGCATGTCGTGCACGTACAGAAATCAGGCTTGCAGCGGACGCTGACCTGCGACACCTGTGGCTGGCGCAAGGGGGCGCAGTTTCTGCCCTGGCTCAAAGCCGAGGAACACCTCGTCGAGGCACACCAGGCGACGGTGGACCCCAGCGCCTGATGATCTTCCGCATCTGCTCGACCAGTTCGCCCGCGCGGCCCGCGCGAACAAACCAGGTGTCCCCACTGTCCCCGGCGGGGTACCGTGGCCCGCATGTATGCGTATCTCCCGATCTACGAGTGAGAGGGCGGCGGTCGACTCCCGCCCCCGTCTGACGATTCCCCAGTCACTTCTCACCACAAATGGGAGAACCCCATGGCCAAGAGCCGGAACAACCTCCTCGGCGTGGGCGGACAGCGCAAGAAGCTGTCGCGCGCCGACCAGCAGGGCAACGGTCCCGCGCGCAACGCCGATCGCAAGGCGGCCGCCGACCAGAAGCAGGAGCTGGTGCGCAAGATGCGCGAGCGTGCCGAGGGCGGCAGCACGCCCGAGGAGCCGCAGGAGAACCAGGCCTGATCACGACCGTGGGCCCGGACCGCGTGGCGCGGTCCGGGCCCACGGCCATGTCCGGGGCAGCCCGGTCACCGGGTCGGTTCACCGGGTCAGTTCACCGTGCGCGGCAGGCGCAGACTCAGCAGCGTCGTCAGCACGATCATCCCCAGTTGCACCAGCAGCGTGACCGTCAGCGCCTGACGCATCCCCGCAGACGTGACCAGCGAGAGGAAGAGCGAGCCCAGCGTGGCCACGCCCAGCGCCAGTGCGGACTGCTGGGTCGTCACCATCACACCGCTGCCCACCCCGGCCCGCTGCGGCGGTATCTCGGAGAGCACGATCCGGAAGATGACCGGCAGTTGGAGCCCCTGGCCGAAGCCGGCGAGCGCGACGCCCGGCATCAGTTCCACGAAGCCCAGATCCGGCCAGCCGCGCCAGACGGCCAGGGCCAGTACCGCGATGCCCACGGCCTGGAGCGCGCCGCCCGCCGGCACGATCCGGGTGCCGTACCGCACCACCAGCCGCGGTCCTGCCAGCGACGCCCCGAAGAAGGCCAGCGCCATCGGCACCAGCGCCATCCCGGAGGCCACCGCCCCCATCCCGAGGCCCTGCTGCAGCGCCACCGCGACCACGAACATGAAGCCGCCGAAGCCGATCGAGAACGGCAGTACCAGCGCAAGCCCGCGCCGCAGCGAGAGCAGCGCGAACAGGCTCGGCGGCACCAGCGGTGTACGCCCCTGCCGGTCCGCTCGCCGTTCCACCCGGTAGAAGGCCACCGCCGCGACCGGGAACACCGCCAGCGCGCCCCATGTCCACAGCGGCCAGCCCGCGGCCCGTCCCTCCGTCAGCGGTGCCAGCAGCGTCAGCAGGGCCACGGTCAGCAGCAGCGTGCCGGGTACGTCCACGGGCGCGGGGTTGGCGGAGCGTGTCTTCGGGACCGAGCGGGCCGCCAGTACCAGGCCGATCAGCGCCACCGGCACATTCACCAGGAAGATCGCCCGCCAGCCGGTGCCCGCAATGTCGGCCGAGACCAGGACGCCGCCCAGGATCTGCCCGGCGACCATCGAAAGTCCGGCCGTGGCCCCGTACAGGCTCATCGCCCTGGCCCTGCGCGGGCCGGCCGTCGCTGCCTGGATCGTGGCCAGTACCTGCGGCACCATCAGCGCGGCCGCGGCGCCCTGGGCGACCCGCGCCCCGACCAGCGTCCAGGCGTCCGGCGCGAGGCCGCACGCCAGGGAAGTCAGTCCGAAGGCGGCCATGCCGATCAGAAAGAGCCGGCGGCGGCCGTACATGTCCCCGAGCCGTCCGCCGAGGACGAGCAGTACGGCGTACGAGAGCGCGTACCCGGCGACCACCAGCTCCAGCAGCGCGGTGCCCGCGGCCAGGTCGTGTTCGATGGTCGGCAGGGCGACATTGACGATGAAGAAGTCGATCAGCGGAAGTGCCGCGCCGAGCAGCACGGTGAACAGCCCGAGCGGGCCGAGCTGTGGCCCGGCGGCTTCGGCGGCGCGGACGGGATTCGAGGAAAGGACACTGGTCTCACTCACGTCATCGACGATCGTGCTCCGTGGAGCCTGGTACCAGAGTGTCTTTATCCTGGTACAAGCACTACCTGGCAATGGTCTGAGCGTTTCGGCACCCTGGGAGCATGGCGACGATGGTGCAGGAGACCGACGTACGTAGGCATGAACTCGCGGGCTTTCTGCGCAGCCGTCGCGAGCGGATCACGCCCGAGCAGGTCGGGCTGCCGCGCGGCCGTCGCCGGCGGACTCCCGGTCTGCGCCGCGAGGAGGTCGCGCATCTCTCCGCCGTGGGTGTCACCTGGTACACCTGGCTGGAGCAGGCCAGGGACATCCAGGTCTCCCCGCAGGTCCTCGACGCGATCGCCCGCGCGCTGCTCCTCGACCAGAGCGAGCGCAGCCATCTCTTCGCCCTGGCCGGCGCCACCGATCCGGCGCCCGGCACGCCCTGCCCGACCGTCACGCCGGCGCTGCGGCAGCTGCTCGAGCAGCTCGAGCCGCTTCCCGCCTGCGTCATGAACAGCCGTTACGACATCCTTGCGTACAACCGCACCTACGGACGGCTGTTCTGCGACCTCGACTCCCTGCCCCGGGAGGACCGCAACTGCATGATCCTGGCCTTCACCAACGACGACTGGCGGGCGGCGGTCGCCGATCTCGCGGACGCCACCCGGGTGCTCGCCGCGAAGTTCCGGGCGTCGATGGCCGAGCATCTCGCCGAGCCCGCGTGGAAGGCGCTGCTGGGGCGTCTTGAGACGTCCTCGCCGGAGTTCCGTGCGGTGTGGGCGCGCCATGAGGTGGTCAGCCAGGGCGGCAGGACCAAGCTGATCCGCAACGCCCATGTGGGCCTGCTGCGCCTGGAGCACAACAATCTCTGGCTGGGCCCGACGGCCGGGCCCCGACTGGTCAGTTACACACCTCTCGACGACGAATCGCGCGAGCGCCTGGAGAAGCTCCAGGCGTTGGCGCTCGCCGCGGCCTGAGCATGGGGCATGGCCCGGGCCCGGACCGTGGTGCGTGGTCCGGGCCCGGGTTCGGTGTGCCGGTCAGCCCGTGAAGCGGGTCACCGCCGGAACCAGGTCGCCCTGTTTGGCGATGCCCACGGTCCACAGATCTGCGCTGCTCGGCACAGTGGTGAACCCTCGCACCACCACACCGGGGTCGGCTGCCTGCTCCCAACGGCGCTCCTGCGCGTCGAAGCGCAGGGCGACGGAGACAGCACCCTTGCCGCCGACCGCCCACAGCACGCCGTCCCCGGCCCGACCGACGGCCCGAAGCCGGCCGTCGGCGATCGCGGGTGTCTTGACGTCGGTCCACTTCTTGCCGTCCCAGTGCACCGCGTAGGGGAGGTCGCCTCCCTTGGACATCGAACCGCCCACCGCCCATATGTCGTCGGCATCCAGTGCGGTGATGCCGCTGAGCCAGCGGTGCTCGTCCTTGGCTCCCGCGGGCGCGGCGACCCGCGTCCAGGAGGTGCCGTTCCAGTGCAGCAGCAGGGCCGTCTCCGCGGTGCTGTCGGTGGCGAAGGACGTGCCCGCCGCCCAGATGTCGTCCGGTGCGACGGCGGTGAGGCTGGTCAGTTCGCCCTTGCCGACGTCGGGCAGGGTCTGCCGGCGCCAGGCAGTGCCGTCCCATGCCTGGATGGCGGGCGACCCGTTCTTGATGCCCTGCGGCACCGCGCGGCCGGCCGTCCACGCCCTCCCGTCGGACGTCGTCACCACCGCGTCGGGTGTCAACCGGCCCGCGGGGTCGCGGTCGAGGTTGCGCGTGGTCCAGGAGGTGCCGTCCCAGTGGGCCGCCGTCGCGCCGACCGCCCAGATGTCACTGGCCGACCGTACGGCGAGCGCCTGCGGAAAGGTGTCCTTCGGCAGCGTCGACTGCTGCGTCCAGGATGTGCCGTCCCAGTGCAGGGCCAGGGCCTCCAGCTCGGTGGCGCTCTTCAGCCGGTAGCCGACGGACCAGGCCTGCTTGTCGCTGAGCGCGGCCACGGCGGTGAGGTCGCCCTTGGCCACCGGGACCGCGGTCGACTGCCACTGTCCGGCGACGCGCGCCGGTGCGGCCGCCACGTCCTTGGCGGCGGGGGCGGGTCCGGCCCAGACGGTGCCGGCGGCGATCAGGCCCCCGACCGCGACGGCGCCTGCGGCCAGCGCAGCCACCATGGGCGACCGACTGACTTTCCGGTGCCGGGACGACTTGCTCGTATGCATCACGGAAATCCTTGAGTGATCGGCGGTCGGCTACTTGGCCGTGGTCTGGATGACGAAGTCGAAGGAGCCGGTGTAGCGGCCGTCCTTCGGGCCCG
This sequence comes from Streptomyces sp. NPDC002730, assembly GCF_042888805.1. NCBI lineage: Bacteria > Bacillati > Actinomycetota > Actinomycetes > Kitasatosporales > Streptomycetaceae > Streptomyces > Streptomyces sp. NPDC002730. Next base: position 477,180 of record NZ_JBIAQG010000002.1, on the reverse strand, counting down.
CGAGCGTGATCGTGCAGGCCCGGTTGAGGAGCCGGTCCGCGGCGTTGAGCGCGGCGAAGTCCCGGCCGTACGCCTGTGTGTCGTCGGGGAAGTACAGCTGCGTGACGAGTACGGGTCCGCCGGGCGCCTGGACCTGAGTGTGGATATGCGGCGCCCGCTGGCCCCATCGGCCCCAGTAGTCGCGGGGGATGATCGTGCGCAGCCGGAACGCGCCCCTGCTGTCGGTGTACTGGTGTCCGCGCAGCGAGAAGCCCGCGGTGTCGTAGTCGCCGTTCTGGTCGCACTGCCAGAACTCGATGAGCGACCCGGGCAGGGGCTTGCAGGCGGTGTCGTAGACGATGCCGCTCAGATCGAGCCACACTCCGCGGATCGCGGGGGTGATGAAGTCCGTCCGCTCGGGGGACTGCGGCTTGAAGAGCGGGCCCTCCGTCGCTGCCGGGGTTTCGTGACCGTCGCAGGCAGGCGTGACGGCCAACGGGCGTCCCGCCGCGCGCGCCTTCTGCACCGTGCTCGCCGGTGCCGCCAGGGCGGCGCCGGCCCCGCTCGTCGCCACGAGGGCTGCGGTCATTCCCACCGAACTCGTTTTGATGAACGCCCTCCTCGAGCTCGTGTGTTCGCCGTCCGGATCGTGGTCGTGCCGCATCGCGTCTCCTTGCCGGATTTACTCGTCAGGCAGGGCATTCCGTGGGGGGGAAGGCCGTCGGGTAGCAGCTCCACGCCGTCGGGTCCTTGGAATGCCCTGTTCCGCGTCAGCTTGGTCGCTGCGGCGGCCGCGCGGATCGATCGGATGACCGACGGCTCGGCGGCGTTACGAAACCTCGCCGCGGCGCGGATCGCGCTCGGGAACAGCGCCGGGGCGCTGTTCCTTTCCGGCCACCCACAGCGCGATCTGCGTACGGGAGCGCATGCCCAGCTTGTCCCGCACGTTGTCGAGGTGGGTCGAGACGGTGCTCGCCGACAGAGCCAGACGGGCGGCGACCTCGCGGTTGGTCAGCCCTTCGGCGACCAGCGCGGCCACCGTCATCTCCCGCCCCGTGAGCGGGGATTGCCCGTCTTCCCTGCGGACGGCCGGCATCGGTCCTTCGTCGGTCCCGTGCAGGGCGTACGCGATCAGCCGCTCCCAGCCCATCCCGCGTCCCTGGGCCACCGCAGCGTCCCGTCCCGCAGGGGGCAGCGCCGCCGCCGCGCGGGCCGTCGCCGACTCGACCTGCCGTCGCCACTCGGCCTCCGGCTCGGTGTCCAGCCGCCTGCGTGCCTGTGCAGCGGCCGCGAACAGCCGCAGCGACCGCTTCATCCGGCCCCGCTCGGCCGCCACGACGGCAAGCCCCTCCAGTGGATACAGCGCGTGGAAGCTCTCGCCGGGCACCGTGCGCAGGCTCTCGGCGAACAGTTCCTGGGCCGCGGCGACATCGCCCAGGGCGAGCCGGATCGCGCCGGCGGTGTGCAGGGCGGCCGCCGACTGGCTCCAGGGGGACTGTCCGCGCAGCTGCGGCAGGCAGGACGCCATCAGCTCGTCGCCCTCGGCCGCCTTGCCGATGTGCAGCAGCGCCCAGGCCAGATGGTGGCGGCACCATGCCGTGTCGCGGGGGTGGCCGAGTATGGCGACGATGGCCAGACACTCCGCGAAGTCGTCGACGGCCTGCGTGAACTCGCCGCGGCACAGCAGGGCGGCAGCGCGTGCGTCCAGGGCGTTGGCGAGTCCGGCGGGGTCGTCTCTGCGCCGCTCGACGGCGACCGCCTGCTCGGCGAAGCGCAGTGCGGCCGCCTCGTCCACCTGCTGGCAGGCCGCGCGTGCGGCGAGCGCCAGGGCCGCACCGACGTGCCGGGAGTCCTGCGAGCCCCGTGACTCCCGTGACTCCCGTGACTCCCGTGACTCCCGTGAGTCCCGCGAGCCCTGCGGGGCGCTGTCGTGCTCCAGTACGTCCGCCAGCAGCGCGCGGGCGGCTGTCAACTGCTCCTGTTGGTAGCGCACCCGCGCCAGTGCCAGCGTCAGCGGTGCATGAGGTGCGCCGCCGAGGCCGTTGGTGTGGGCGACAGCCGCCGCGAGGTTCTCCCGCTCCTCGGTCAGGGGGCCGCCCGCCTGGTCGACGAAGACCTGATCCGCGGCCGGCTCCATCAGCCCGGTCAGCCAGTCGACGGCCCGTTGCCAGGTGTCGGGCAGCTCACCGGATTCGGCGAGGCGGTCCAGGGCGTAGGCGCGGATGGCGCTCAACTGCCGGAACCGCGCGGTGACTTCGGCCTCCGGGCCCGGCAGCCGTACGATCAAGGACTTGGCCTCCAGCGCGCACAGCATCCGCAGGACATGCCGCGGCTGCATCTCGCCGTCGGCGCAGACCGCTGCCGCACCCACGGCGTCGAATCCGCCGACGAGGACGGAGAGACGGCGAAAGAGGGTCTGTTCCGCCGGATCCAGTAATCGATGGCTCCAGTCGATCGCGGCCGCCAGCTCGCGGTGGCGTCCGGGCCCGGTCCTGCTGCCGTCCGTGAGGAGGGTGAGCTGGTCGTCGAGGCCGGCCAGGATGTCGCTCAGCGGGAGGACTCCCGTACGGCGTGCCGCCAGCTCGATCGCCAGCGGCATTCCGTCAAGGCGTCGGCAGATCTCGGCCACGGTACGGGCGTTGCCGGTGTGCAGCTCGAATCCGGGTGTGCAGCTGCCGGCGCGCTCCACGAAGAGCCGGACGGCATCCGCCTGCAGTACGGCTGCCGGGTCGTCGTCCTCGCCGGCCGGCGACAGGGACAGTTCACCGACCCGGAACACGACTTCGCCGGGCACTCGCAGCACTTCCCGGCTGGTGGCGAGGATCCGCAGCCGTGGGCACCGGCCGAGCAGGGCCGCGGCCAGCTGTGCGCACGGCTCGACGAGGTGCTCGCAGTTGTCCAGGATGAGCAGCGTCGGCCGGTCGCCGAGCTCATGGGCGAGCAGCGCGACACCTGTCCGGCCGCCGCGCTCGCCCACGCCCAGCGCGGCGGCCACGGCCTGCGGCAGCCGGTCGCCGTCGTGGAGCGAGTCCAGTTCGACCAGCAGGGCCTTGCTGTCGGCGCCGCCGCGCGGACCGGTGGCGAACTCCATCGCGAGACGGGTCTTGCCGACTCCGCCCGGGCCGGTGAGGGTCAGCAGCCGCGAGGACTTCAACAGGGTGCGCAGCCGTGACAGTTCGCGCCTTCGGCCGATGAAGGAGTCCAGTGCCCGTGGCAGCTCGCGGCCCTCCGGCTGCGTGCGGTCCTGGTTCTGGTCCCGGCCCGCGCTCCGGCCGTGCTCCTGGTCCTGAGCGTCCCGTGCCGAGCGCCGGCGGAAGGCGCGCTGTCTGCATGCGTCGGAGCAGTAACGGGCGGGCCGGCCGCCCGGTGCCGGCCCGCTCCCCAGTCGTCGGCCGCGGTCGGGCAGCTCGGTCCCGCACACCTCGCACGTTCGACTCGGGCTCATCCGTCGAATCCTTGCGGAACGAACGCCGTCGTACCACCGAGTCCGGCGAAGGGTGAGCCACGCCCCATGACGCCTGTGACCAGGCTCGGAGAGAGCTATGCGTTCGCTGTGGACAGCACCTGGCCTTCGTCCGGAGCCTCCAGCCGCTCGGCCGTGCGCCGCGCCGTCTCCTGCGCCCAGCCGCCGCTGGTCAGCGCCCCCACCACGAGGATGCACAGCCCGCAGCCGGTGATGATCCACCAGGCGGGCCGGCTCGCGGCGACGAAGCCGTCCGCGTACGAGGTGGAGGAGGCGACCCCGGCCGCCAGTACGGCTCCGATGACGGCGACGCCGAGCGTCTGCCCGATCTGCCGGCTGGTGGAAGCGACGGCGGCGGCGACACCGGCCTGTGAGCGGGGCATTCCGGAGACGGCGGTGTTGGTGATCGGCGCGTTCACCATCCCGAAGCCGAGGCCGAAGAGGAAATAGCCGAAGAAGAGCAGCGCATCGGAGGTCTCGGCCTCGAAGGCGGCGAACAGCACTCCGCTCGCGGCCATCGTGGGGCCCGCGATCAGCAGCGAGAGGCGCGGGCCGCGGCTGCCGACCAGCCGTCCGGACAGCGGTGCGCAGATGAAGGTCATGGCGGCCATCGGCAGCATGTAGAGACCGGCGTCCATGGCGGACAGGCCGCGGACGTCCTGCAGATACAGCGTGTTGACGAAGAGGAAGCCGCCGAGCGAGGCGAAGGCGCACACGGCGATGACCGTGGCCCCGCTGAACGGGGCGCTGCGGAAGAAACGCAGATCGATCAGGGGCTCGGTGCGCCTCGGTTCGTACAGCAGCAGTCCGGTCAGCGCGAGGGCCGCGACCGTGCTGAGGGCAATGATCACCGGCGAGTGCCGGCCGGCCGACGGCGCCTCGATGATCGCGTACGTCACTGAGCCGAGGAGTGCGATGACCAGGAGCTGCCCGACGGGGTCGGGGCGGCGTGGTTTCGGGGCGCGGGACTCCGGTACGTAGCGCCAGGTCAGCAGGATGGCGGCGAGACCGACCGGCAGATTGACCCAGAAGATCGAGCGCCAGCCGACCGAGTCCACCAGGATTCCGCCGACGAGGGGCCCCGCGGCCATGGAGATGCCGACGACGCCGCCCCAGACGCCGATGGCGCGGGCACGTTCGCGCGGGTCGGTGAAGGTGTTGGTGATGATCGACATCGCGACCGGGTTGAGCATCGAGCCGCCGACGGCCTGCACCATGCGGAACGCGATGAGCGACTCGAGGTTGGGTGCGAGCGAGCACAGCAGCGAGCCGACGGTGAAAAGGACAAGACCGGTCTGGAAGACCTTGCGCCGGCCGATCCGGTCGGCGGTGGAGCCGGAGAGCATCAGCAGGGAGGCGAGGACGAGGGTGTAGGCGTCGATCGTCCACTGCATCCCGGCGACGGAGGCGTGGAACTCCTTCTGAATCGAGGGCAGCGCGACATTGAGGATCGTGTTGTCGAGGCTGACGATCAGCAGGCTCATAGCGCAGATCGCCAGCACGAGCAGCCGCCGTCGGTGTGTGAGCTCGGGCATAAGCGGATAGTACGGCTGACTAAGGACTCCCGTCGTGAGCGACAATGGGCGAATGACCACGCTCGCCCCGTCCTCGTCGATGCTCAAGATAGGCCCGCACGCCGTACAGCCCCCGGTGGTGCTCGCGCCGATGGCCGGCATCACCAATGCGCCGTTCCGCACGCTGTGCCGCGAGTTCTCCGGCGGCAAGGGGCTTTTCGTCAGCGAGATGATCACGACGCGGGCGCTGGTCGAGCGCAATGAGAAGACCATGCACCTCATCCACTTCGACGCGAATGAGACGCCGCGGTCCATTCAGCTGTACGGGGTGGATCCGGTGACCGTCGGCAAGGCGGTCCGCATGATCGCCGACGAGAACCTGGCCGACCACATCGACCTGAACTTCGGCTGCCCGGTCCCGAAGGTGACACGCAAGGGCGGCGGCTCCGCTCTTCCGTACAAGCGGCCGCTGCTGCGCGCGATCCTCAACGAGGCCGTGTCGAACGCGGGCGACCTGCCGGTCACGATGAAGATGCGCAAGGGCATCGACGACGACCACATCACCTATCTCGACGCGGGCCGGATCGCGGTCGAGGAGGGCGTGACGGCGATCGCGCTGCACGGGCGTACGGCGGCGCAGCACTACGGCGGTACGGCGGACTGGGACGCGATCGCCCGGCTGAAGGAGCATGTCCCGGAGATCCCGGTGCTCGGCAACGGCGACATCTGGTCGGCGGACGACGCGCTGCGGATGGTGCGGGAGACGGGCTGCGACGGGGTGGTCGTGGGCCGCGGGTGCCTGGGGCGGCCGTGGCTGTTCAGCGATCTGGTGGCGGCCTTCGAGGGTACGGGCACCCCGGGCGGAGCCCTTGATGCAGGCAGCGCGGCGCCGACGCTCAAGGAGGTCACGGTCGTCATGCGGCGGCACGCCGAGCTGCTGGGGGAGTGGATCGGCGACGAGGCGCGTGGCGTGATCGACTTCCGTAAGCATGTGGCGTGGTACCTCAAGGGCTTCTCGGTCGGCTCGGAGCTGCGGAAGAAGCTGGCGATCACGTCGTCGCTGGCGGAGATGGACGCGCAGCTGGCGGAGCTGGACCTGGACCAGCCGTGGCCGGTCGGTGCGGACGGGCCGCGGGGGCGCACGTCGGGGAACAACCGGGTGGTTCTGCCGGACGGCTGGCTGAAGGATCCGTACGACTGCGCGGGCGTCAGCGCGGATGCGGAACTGGACACGTCGGGCGGCTGACCGTGGCTCCGCCCCGGACCCCGGTCCTCAATCGCCGGACGGGCTGGAAAGGTCGCCCGCATGCCGCGACAGCGGGGCCGTGTCCGCCGAGTTGCTCACGCTGAACGTCACACTCCCCGCCACATACCGGTCGTCCGTCCACTCGATGGGCCGGCCCGTCGCCGTGCATGTCAGATGGCGCTGCCGCAGCAGCGGGCTGCCCCGGCGGACCCGTAGCAACCGCGCGTCCACGCTCCCCGCCGCGACTGCGTCGATGAGGTGCTCGCCGTAGTGGGCCAGGATGCCGTGCTGTCCGGCGATGCTGTTCATGATGGACACACAGTCCTCGGGCAGCTCCTCCACCGCGGGCGCCACCCACTCCGCGTAGGCGGTGCGCTCCAGCATGGCCGGTTCGCCGTCGAGCAGCCGCAGCCGCAGGACGTACAGGACCGCCGAACCGGCGGGGACGGAGAGCCGGGAGGCCTCGGCGGGGGTCGCGGGGCGGCGGGTGCGGGTCAGGATGCGGCTGGAGATCTCGTAGCCCATGCCCTCGGCCCACTGCGCGAAGCTGTTCAACTCCGCGAAGCTGTGCCGGCGTTCGTGGCGCAGCACGATTCTGCGCGCACCCTGCCGGGAGCCGATCAGGCCCTCTGAGGCCAGTACGGCGACGGCCTGCCGGACCGTCCCTCGTGACGCGGACCAGCGGGCCGCGAGGTCGCTCTCCGAGGGGATTTGCGCCCCGACCGGGTACTCGCCGCCGAGGATCGACCGCCGTACCGCCTCCGCGATCTCCAGATAACGCGCCGTACCCACGCCAACGCCCTCCGTGCCTCGAACTGTGCGCAGTCGGTTGCGCTGTGTTCCGATACCCGGCCCACCCTAACCGCGCCGGAGTGCCACTGTCCTCCGTCCGCAGGACCCGGTCCCACCGGCAAAAAACGGTGTCGGCTCTTCCGGTGGACGATCCGCCACGGCCATGTGCCGTTCATGATCCGGACAGCTCCTCCGGGCGAACTGAACCCAGCTTGTTCAGACAAGTGCTTGCAGTGTCCATCAGTGTCCTTCACTTCGTCTCTGGGAGAGACCGTGTTCAGACCTTCCCGTCTCGGCGCTACCGCCCTGCTCGGCGCTGCCGCGCTCACCACCCTCACCGCCTGCGGTGCCGCGCCCGACGGCGCTGCCGCCGGTGCCGCGGTGAAGGCGAACGCCAGTACCTCGGCCGCCGAGATCGGCGGAATGAAGGCGCTCGTCGCAGCCGCCGAGAAGGAGGGCAAGCTGAATGTCATCGCCCTCCCGGCGGACTGGGCGAACTACGGCGAGCTGATCAAGGCCTACGAGGCCAAGTACAAGATCAAGGTCAACAGCGAGAACCCGGATGCCGCCAGCGCCGACGAGATCGCCGCCGTCAAGGCCCGCAAGGGCCAGAAGCGCGCCCCCGACGTCCTCGACCTGGGCATCGCCTTCGCCCGCAGCGGCGCCGCCGAGGGCCTGTTCGCCCCGTACAAGGTCGAGGCCTTCGACAAGATCCCCGCAGGCCAGAAGGACACCGAAGCCCGCTGGTACAACGACTACGGCGGCTATGTCTCCATCGGCTGCGACGCCAAGCGGATCAAGACCTGCCCGCAGACCTTCGCGGACCTGCTCAAGCCCGAGTACAAGGGCAAGGTCGCGCTGAACGGCAACCCGACCAAGTCCGGCTCCGCCTTCGGCGGCGTCTACGCGGCAGCCCTCGCCAACAAGGGCTCCTTCGCGGACATCCAGCCGGGCATCGACTACTTCGCCAAGCTGAAGAAGAGCGGCAACTTCATCCCCGTCGAGTCCACCCCGGCCACGGTCGAGAAGGGCGAGACGCCCATCAGCATCGACTGGGACTACCTCAACGCCGGTTACGCCGACCAGTTCCGCGGCAAGGGCGTCGACTGGAAGGTCTCCGTACCGAGCGACGGCGTCTACGCCCAGTTCTACTCGCAGGCGATCAACAAGCAGGCTCCCAACCCGGCGGCCGCCCGCCTGTGGATGGAGTTCCTCTACAGCGCCGAGGGCCAGAACCTCTGGCTGAAGGGGTACGCCCGGCCGGTACTGCTGCCGGCCATGACCGCGGACGGCAGCGCCGACAAGGGCTCCGTCGCCAAGCTCCCCAAGGTCCAGGGCACCCCGTCCTTCCCGTCCTCCGCGGAGCTCGACAAGGCCAAGGCCGCCCTCGCCGAGAACTGGGACAAGGCCCTCTCCTGATGCCCGTACCCTCCCCGTCCCGCACCGGGCCCGCCGGCGGAACCCGCCGCCGGCGGCGCGGCCCCCGCACCTGGCTCGCCACACTTCCGCTGCTCGTCTTCACCGGCCTGTGCTTCGGTCTCCCGGTCGCCGCGCTGCTGTACGGAGCGGTCACGGGCACCGACCCGGCGACCGGCGCCACCCGGATGACCGGTGAGCATCTGCAGCGCTCGCTGCAGGGGCCCTACCTCGGCTCCCTCGTCGGCAGCGTCCAGCTCTCCGCGCTCACCGCGGTGATCGGGTCGGTCGCCGGGTTGCTGATCGCGCAGGCCGTCGTGATCTCCCGGCGCACCTGGCTGCGCAGCGCTGCCCTCACGGCCTCCGGCGTCCTCGCCAACTTCGGCGGTGTGCCGCTCGCCTTCGCGTTCATCGCGACCGCAGGCATCTCCGGCGTGGTCACCCGGCTCGCGGACCTCGAGAGTCTCGGCTGGAACCTCTACTCCTTCACAGGGCTCGCTGTCGTCTATCTCTACTTTCTGACGCCGCTCATGGTGCTCGTGATCATCCCGGCGCTGGACGGACTGCGTCCCCAGTGGCGGGAGGCCGCGCAGAACACCGGGGCGACCGGATGGCAGTTCTGGCGGCTGGTCGGGCTGCCGGTCCTCGCGCCGTCCCTGCTGGGCGGCTTCGTCCTGCTCTTCGGCAGCGCGTTCGCCGCGCATGCCACCGCCGCGGCTCTGGTCGGCGGCTCCGTACCGCTGGTCACCTTGAAGATCGCGGACGCGCTGTCCGGCAATGTGCTGGTCGGCCAGGAGAATGTGGCGCTCGCTCTGAGCCTCGACATGATCGTGATCGCCGGCCTGGTCATGGCGGTCTATCTGCCCCTCCAGCGACGGAGTGCCCGATGGCTGCGCTGACACCCACCGCCCAGGCCGCACCGGCCGAGACCCGTCCCGCACCCGAGAAGGCCGGGGTCCGCAGGCACCGCCGCCGGCCGCGCGTCTGGCGCGGGCTCGTCCTGGGCCTGGCCGGGCTCTATTTCCTCCTTCCGCTCCTCGCGTCGGTCGTCTTCACGGTGCACACTCCGGGCCGGGGCGTCTCCTTCGAGGCGTACACCGGGATTCTCGGCGCGGAGGGATTCACCGACAGCCTGCTGCTCTCGCTCGGCCTCGCCGCCGCGACCATCGCGCTCGTTCTGCTGCTGGCCGTGCCCGCGCTGGTCGCCGTGCGGCTGGGGGCGCCACGGCTGCGGCCGGTCGTCGAAGTCGTGTGCATGCTGCCGCTGGTGGTGCCGCCGATCGCGCTGGTCACCGGGATCACCACGGTGTTGCGCTGGGGACCGGATCATCTGTCCCGTACACCGCTCTACCAGACCTTCATGGCGGTCCAGGACGAGAACTTCCCGCTCGTGCTTGTCCTCGCGTACACGGTGCTGGCGTTGCCGTTCGTGTACCGCTCCCTCGACGCGGGACTGCGCGCCATCGACGTACCGACGCTCGTGGAGGCCGCCCGCAACTGCGGTGCGAGCTGGGCGTACGTCATCCTCCGGGTCATCCTGCCCAATCTGCGCACCGCGCTCGCCGGGGCCGCCTTCCTCACCTTGGCGCTGGTGCTCGGCGAGTTCACCATCGCCGCGCTGCTCGGCTACCAGCCCTTCGCGGTGTGGATCGTCACGGTCTCCGGAGCGCAGGCACGGATGTCGGTGGCCGTGTCCGTCCTCAGTCTTCTGATCACCTGGGCGCTGCTGCTGCTCCTCTCCCGCGCGGGGAACGGCACCCGGCCCGCGAAGAGCGCCGCCACCGTGGCCGCCGCGCCCTCCTCCAACAAGGACCACTAACCCATGTCTGCAAGCACAGCAACTGCCGTCGCGCAGCGGACCGAGGCGTCCGCCGCGACCGGCGCCCGGGTCGAATTCCGCGGTCTGCGCCGGGCCTTCGGCTCCACCGTCGCCCTCGACGGGCTCGACCTGACCGTCGAGCCGGGTGAGCTGATCGCCCTGCTCGGACCCTCGGGCTGCGGCAAGACCACCGCCCTGCGCGTCGTCGCGGGCTTCGAAGAGCCGGACGCGGGCGAGGTGCTGGTCGACGGCGAGGACATCACCCGGGTGCCGGCCAACCGCCGGGACGCGGGCATGGTCTTCCAGTCGTACAGCCTCTTCCCCAACCTCAGCGCCCGCGACAACGTCGCCTTCGGGCTGCGGGTCCGCAAGATGCCGGCCGCCAAGCGCAACGCCCGCGCGGCCGAACTCCTGGCCCTGGTCGGCCTGCCCGAACACGGCGACCGCTACCCCCACCAGATGTCCGGTGGCCAGCAGCAGCGCGTCGCCCTGGCCAGGGCGCTGGCCCTGGAGCCGCGCGTACTGCTGCTGGACGAGCCGCTGTCCGCGCTCGACGCCAAGGTGCGGCTCAGCCTGCGCGAGGAGATCCGACGGCTGCAACTCTCCCTCGGGATCACCACGATCTTCGTCACGCACGACCAGGAGGAGGCCCTGTCCTTGGCGGACCGGGTCGCCGTCCTCAACGCCGGGAAGCTGGAGCAGTGCGCGCCGCCCGCGGAGCTGTACGAGCGGCCCGCGACGCCGTTCGTCGCCGAGTTCGTCGGGACCATGAACCGGCTGCCGGGCCGGATGGCGGACGACGGCCTGGTCGAAGTGGTGGGCAGCAGGCTGCCCGTGGACGGCGACGCTCCGGAGACCTCCGAGGTCGAGGTGCTCGTACGCCCGGAGAACGTCACCGTCACCGCCGACCCGGACGGCGAGGCCACGGTCGTCTCCGCGTCCTTCCTCGGCTCGGTCACTCGCGTACTGCTGGACCTGCCGGACGGCAGCTCGGTCAAGGCCGATCTGGCATCGCGGGACGCGGGCGCGCTGGTGCCCGGCGGGCGGGCGGCGGTCGGACTGGCGCAGCGGCCCGTCCTCGTCGTACCGGCGCGGTGAGCGTGGCCATGACCGCGCCCGCGGCCGTCCTCTTCGACATGGACGGCACGCTCGTCGACACCGAGGTGCTGTGGTGGGAGGCGACCGAGGAGGTCGCCGCCTCGCTCGGCCACCGGCTGTCCGACGCGGACGCGCCGGAGGTGGTGGGCCGGGCCGTCGAGGACACCGCCGCTCATCTGATACGGACCACAGAGGTGGCCCGCAGTGCCACCTCCACTGCTTCGGCGGTGGCACAGGCGCTGACCGAAGGGTTCTTCCAGCGGGTCGAGGCGGGCGCCCCGCTGCGTCCCGGCGTACGGCGGCTGCTGGCCGAACTGGAGCAGCGGCAGGTTCCGTTCGCCCTGGTGAGTGCCTCGCCGCGGGTCGTCGTCGATTCGGTGGTCGGTGGAGCGCTGGCCGACGTGCGGTTCTCCTTCACGCTGTCGGCCGACGACACGGTACGGACGAAGCCGCATCCGGATCCCTATCGGGCGGCCGCGGACCGGTTCGGGGCCCTGCCCAGGGCATGTGTGGCGGTGGAGGACTCGCCGGACGGCAGCAACTCCGCGGAGGCCGCGGGGTGTGCGGTGCTGGTGGTGCCGTCGTTGCTGCCGGTGCCCGCGTCGGCGGGCCGGGTCTTCGCCGAGAGCCTGGAGGACGTGGATCTCGATGTGCTGAGCCGCTGTGTTGCGGCGTGTTACGCGGGTCCGGATGATGGGACCGGAGGCTCGTCGGCCGCGTGATTCTCGCCACCCTTGATAGGGGTGGCGCTCAGATGAGCGAATTGACGGCGACTGCATCTCTCGGAGGGGTGGCACTAAGTGCCACCCTTTCAGTATTCAATTGATCTATCGAATCATCGCGATGTGTAACCGAAGGCGTGATTCACATCGCTGTACGTGCTGATGTGTTCAGATTTTGAACGCAGGCTCCCGACCGGACTACCCATCAGTTACTTTCGATCTGGTGGCGGACGAGTGGTTACGGCCGTATGACCGCCAAGTGGACGTACCCAGACGCCTTCGATCTGGGTATGTTCCTCGCCGTCAGGGCAGCCACCGAGTCCTCGAGGAGTCGAGACCCGTGTCGGAAAACAAAGATCAGAAGTTCGTCTACGACTTCACCGAGGGCAACAGGGACCTGAAGGACCTGCTCGGCGGCAAAGGTGCGAACCTCGCCGAGATGACCAACCTCGGGCTGCCCGTCCCTCCGGGCTTCACGATCACCACCGAGGCGTGCAAGGTCTACCTCGACAGCGGCACCGAGCCCGCCGCGCTGCGCGACGAGGTGAGCGCCCACCTCGACGCCCTCGAGCAGTCGATGGGCAAGAAGCTCGGCCAGGCCGACAACCCCCTTCTGGTATCCGTACGTTCGGGCGCGAAGTTCTCGATGCCCGGCATGATGGACACCGTCCTCAACATCGGCCTCTCCGACGTGTCGGTGGCCGGGCTCGCGCAGCAGTCGGGCGACGAGCGCTTCGCCTGGGACTCCTACCGCCGCCTGATCCAGATGTTCGGCAAGACGGTGCTGGGCGTCGACGGCGAACTCTTCGAGGAGGCGCTCGAGGAGGCCAAGCACGCCAAGAAGGTCACCGTCGACACCGACCTCGACGCCGCCGATCTGAAGAAGCTGGTCAAGCAGTTCAAGAAGATCGTCTCCCGCGACGCGGGCCGCGACTTCCCGCAGGACCCGCGCGAGCAGATGGATCTCGCGATCCGCTCCGTCTTCGAGTCCTGGAACACCGACCGCGCCAAGCTCTACCGCCGCCAGGAGCGCATCCCCGGCGACCTCGGCACGGCCGTCAACATCTGTTCCATGGTCTTCGGCAACCTCGGCCCCGACTCCGGCACCGGCGTCGCCTTCACCCGCGACCCCGCCAGCGGCCACCAGGGCGTCTACGGCGACTACCTTCAGAACGCGCAGGGCGAGGACGTCGTCGCCGGCATCCGCAACACGGTGCCGCTCGCCGATCTGGAGAACATCGACAAGAAGTCGTACGACCAGTTGATGCAGATCATGGAGACCCTCGAGACGCACTACAAGGACCTGTGCGACATCGAGTTCACCATTGAGCGCGGCCAGCTGTGGATGCTCCAGACCCGCGTCGGCAAGCGGACCGCGGGCGCGGCCTTCCGTATCGCCACCCAGCTCGTCGACCAGGGCCTCATCGACGAGGCCGAGGCGCTCCAGCGCGTCAACGGCGCGCAGCTCGCGCAGCTGATGTTCCCGCGCTTCGACGACCAGGCGAAGACCGAGCTGCTCGGCCGCGGTATCGCCGCATCCCCGGGCGCGGCCGTCGGCAAGGCCGTCTTCGACTCGTACACGGCGGTCAAGTGGTCGCGTTCCGGCGAGAAGGTCATCCTCATCCGCCGTGAGACCAACCCCGACGACCTCGACGGCATGATCGCTGCCGAGGGCATCCTGACCTCGCGCGGCGGCAAGACCTCGCACGCCGCCGTCGTCGCCCGCGGCATGGGCAAGACCTGTGTCTGCGGCGCCGAGGACCTCGAGGTCGACACCAAGCGACGTCGGCTGACGGTCGGTGAGACCGTCATCGAGGAGGGTGACGTCGTCTCCATCGACGGCTCCACCGGCAAGGTGTACCTCGGTGAGGTGCCGGTCGTGCCGTCCCCGGTCGTCGAGTACTTCGAGGGCCGGATGCACGCGGGCGCCGACGACGCCGACGAGCTGGTCGCCGCCGTGCACCGGATCATGGCGTACGCGGACCGAGTACGCCGCCTTCGCGTACGGGCCAACGCCGACAACGCCGAGGACGCGCTGCGCGCACGGCGGTTCGGCGCGCAGGGCATCGGCCTGTGCCGCACCGAGCACATGTTCCTCGGTGAGCGCCGCGAGATGGTCGAGAAGCTGATCCTCGCGGACACCGACGACGAGCGCGAGCAGGCGCTGGGCGCCCTGCTGCCGCTGCAGAAGAAGGACTTCATCGAGCTGTTCGAGGCGATGGACGGGCTGCCCGTCACCGTCCGGCTGCTCGACCCGCCGCTGCACGAGTTCCTGCCCGACATCACCGAGCTGTCGGTACGTGTCGCCCTCGCCGAGGCCCGCAAGGACGCCAACGAGAACGACCTCCGCCTCCTCCAGGCCGTGCACAAGCTCCACGAGCAGAACCCGATGCTGGGCCTGCGCGGTGTACGCCTCGGTCTGGTCATCCCCGGTCTGTTCGCCATGCAGGTACGGGCGATCGCCGAGGCCGCGGCCGAGCGCAAGAACGCCAAGGGCGACCCGCGTCCGGAGATCATGATCCCGCTGGTGGGCACCGTCCAGGAGCTGGAGATCGTCCGTGAGGAGGCCGACCGGGTCATCGCCGAGGTGCAGGCCGCGACCGGCACCGACCTCAAGCTGACCATCGGCACGATGATCGAGCTGCCGCGCGCCGCGCTGACCGCCGGTCAGATCGCCGAGGCCGCCCAGTTCTTCTCGTTCGGTACGAACGACCTCACCCAGACCGTGTGGGGCTTCTCCCGCGACGACGTCGAGGCGAGCTTCTTCACCGCGTACCTGGAGAAGGGCATCTTCGGGGTCTCCCCGTTCGAGACGATCGACAAGGACGGCGTCGGCTCGCTCGTGCGCAGCGCTGTCGAGGCCGGCCGGGCCACCCGCCCCGACCTCAAGCTGGGCGTCTGCGGCGAGCACGGCGGCGACCCGGAGTCGGTGCACTTCTTCCACGAGGTGGGTCTGGACTACGTGTCCTGCTCGCCGTTCCGTATCCCGGTGGCGCGCCTCGAGGCCGGCCGGGCGGCGGCCGAGTCGAAGGGCAGCGACTCCCGCTGAGTCACCGGAGCCGGCGCCGGGGTCTGGGGGCCTGCCCCCAGTCGGTCGACCCTCACCGACCCGGTAGCGGCTCCGGAACACCGAAAGGGAAGGGGCGGGCGCCTTGTGCGGGGCGCCCGCCCCTTCCACGTGTTCATCCCTGTGCCGTTCTGTTTCCCTTTTCGGCCCGGCCCGATTCCCTGTTGAATCATGGACGTTGAACCGCAATCGAATTTCTGCCAAATTCGGGGCGCAAAAAAACGGGCGGAGCGCGGCCCGCGGATCCCCATCCGCGGGCCGCGCCCCATTACCCGTGCCGGACACGGAGCCGCACCTTCCGTCACCCGCCGCCGGACGTTCCAAAGCCCCCCACGGCCTTCGCAACGTCACATCGGAGACGGAAGGTTCATGCCCGACGTCGTACAGCCTTTCGGTTGGCACCCACCCCCCGCGAGGCGTTTCAACTGTGGCTGAAACACCGTGGTAACGTCCTGTGATGGCATGCATACTCAGTGATCGGGGCGATTGCGGATGCAACAGGTGGGGGTTCGGTGCTTCGTATCCATTTCACTGGGGACGACCTAGCCAGAGTGCGGATGGGGGCCAGACCGGATGCTTTGTGGGAAACGATTCTCAGCTTTCACCGATTGCGGGATCGGCGCGGCGCGCTCGTCTTCGGAGAATGGCGCTCGGAGACCCGCGCCCGGTTGAATGGTGAAACACGCCTGCTTGCCGCGCTGGTTCCGCCGCGGGGTTATTTCCCGGACTTCCTGACGCCTCCCGAAGGGCAGGGCGGGCTGGACGCGGGCCTGGAGGCGCTGCGTGCCACCCCGGCCGCGCGCCTGCACACCGAACTCGCCCTGGCCGCCGCCGACCGCGCCACCGTGCCCGTGCTGCCCGGCCGGCTCGTCGCGCTCGCCGAGGGCAGGCCCGAGCCGCTGGCACGGCTCGTGGGGGCGCTGCGGGGCTATCACCGGGCGGCCGTGGAGCCGTACTGGCCGCATATCCAGGCCAGGGTGGAGGCGGACCGTGCCGTGCGCGGCCGCGCGCTGCTCGACGGCGGCGCGGACGAACTGCTCGCGTCACTGCCGCCGGTGCTGCGCTGGCGGCCGCCCGTCCTGGAGGCCGACTATCCCGTCACGCGCGAACTGCACCTGGGCGGGCGGGGGTTGCTGCTCCAGCCGTCGTTCTTCTGCCGCGGCACACCGGTGGTCTACCGCGACGCCGCGCTCCCGCCCGTCCTCGTCTATCCGGCCGCCCACAGCAGCGGGCCGGCCTTCAGCGAGGCCGGCGGCCCCTCGCTGGGCAAGCTCGTCGGCCACACCCGTTCCGCCGTCCTGCAGGCCATCCGCTTCGGCTGTACGACCAGCGAACTGGCCCGCCGGGCAGGGGTGTCCCTCGCCTCCGCGAGCCAGCACGCGGCCGTCCTGCGGGAGGCGGGCCTGGTGGTGACGCTGCGCCACGGCAACGCCGTCCTGCACACCGTCACTCCGCTGGGCGCCGCCCTGTTGCGGGGCGGCGCCACTGCGGAGGCCGCGGGCTACGCCCGGAACGGTCCCGTCACCTCGTAGGTGATGCCGCCCGACGAGGAGCCGCTCGTACCGCGCTGGCTGGAGAAGTACAGCCGGGTACCGTCGGGTGAGAACGCCGGTCCGGTGATCTCGGACGAGGACTGGCCGGTGATCCGCAGGAACACCGCGACGACGTCGTCCGGAGTGATGATGCAGATCTCCATGTTGCCGCCGTCCTCGGCGACGAACAGATCGCCGGAGGACGAGCCGGTGACGTTGTCCACGCCGGTCAGCGGGGCGCCGCCGCCGACCACCAGCGAGTCGTCGTAGGCCAGTTCGTAGGTGCTGTTGGCGAGGTTGAGCTGCCAGACCCGGTTGTCGCCCTTGGTCGTGAACCAGACGGTGTCATTGGCGTAGTGACAGCCCTCGCCGCCGTTGAAGTGCTTGGCGCCGGAGACCTGGCTCCGGGTCGCGGTCGGCGAGCCGTCCGGGTCGGGCACGTTCTGCCAGGTGAAGGAGCCGGAGGTGCCGGAGCCCGCGACGAGCACCTGGAGCGTGCCGGAGGCGAGGTTGCCCCAGGTGGTGGGGATGAACCGGTAGAGGCAGCCGTTGGTCTCGTCCTCGGTCAGGTAGACGACATGGCGCACCGGGTCGGCGGCCGCGGCCTCGTGCTTGAACTTGCCCATGGCGTCCCGGCGTACGGCGGCATTCACGCCGTACGGGTCGGTCTCGTAGACGTACCCGAGGCTGACCTCCTCGCACGACAGCCAGGTGTTCCACGGCGTCTTGCCGCCCGCGCAGTTCTGGCGGGTGTTGGAGAGGATTCTGTACGCGCCGGTGATCGCGCCGGCCGAGGAGAGCTTCACCGCGCTCGCGCCGCCGGACGGGTTGATCTCCGAGTTGGAGACATAGATCCAGCCCGAGCCGTCCGCGAAGCAGGCACCGCCGTCGGGGGCGTTGTGCCACGTGTACGAGGTCGAGCCGACGTTCTGACCGGACCGGGCGATCACCCGGCTGCTGAACCCGCTGGGCAGCTGAATGCCATTGGCGTCCGCCGCGCCGAGGGCCCCGTAGGGCCCCGGGCCGGGCTGGGCCGGGGCGGCGTAGGCGGCACCGCGCATCAGGGTGCCGCCGAAGGCGGCGGCGGACGTGCCGATGACTGCTCCGCGTAGGAAGTTGCGACGTTCCACTGTCACTCCAGGGTGGTGACTGCTCCGGGGCGCCGGTCGACGCCCCGGAGTTGGCGCGGTACGGGAACCTAGGAGTCGTGAATTGACAACACGTCAACGAGTGGTGACGTACAGCGGTCCACCAGCGCGCCGACTCGGGGGTAGGGAAGGTTGCGCCCGGGCGCGCGCCGGGCGCGCGCCGTTCACCACCTGGGCGTCCTGTCGCGACGCCGTCCCCCGGACTTCGTCCCGGGGCCCTGGGACGGGCCTGTTCTTCCAGCCCGTCCGGCGATTGAGGACGAACCGCCTGCCGGGCGGACCCGGCCCCCATCGCGCCCGCCCGACGCGCGGGTCTCAGCCGTGCGAGAGCCGGATCGCCCCCACCGGGCACGCCCGGGCCGCCTCCCGTACGAGCGGGCTGCCCGCGCCGTCCTCGTGGCCCGGCAGCAGCTCGCTGAATCCGTCGTCGTCCTGGGTGAACACCTCCGGCGCGGTCAGCGCGCACTGACCCGCCCCGATGCACCTGTCCTTGTCGATGGCGATGCCGATGTCCGTACGGTCGGTACCCATGGCGGCTACCAGGTCACGGGGAGTTCGACCATCCCCTGGAGCGTGTCACCGGGTTTGAAGGGGATCGTCTCGGCGGGCGCCGCAAGCCGCAGTCCTGGCAGCCGGTCGAAGAGCGTCCGCAGCGCGATCTCCATCTCCGCGCGGGCCAGATTCTGTCCCAGGCACTGGTGGATGCCGAAGCCGAAGGCGACATGGTGGCGGGCCGAGCGGTGCCAGTCGAGCGTGTCCGGCGCCTGGTAGGCGGCGGTGTCGCGGTTGATGAGGGACGTCGAGAAGATGACGCCCTCGTCGGCCCGGATGGTCGTCCCGGCCACCTCGATGTCCTCCGTGGCCACCCGCAGCATCCCGTCGGCGATCGACAGGAACCGCAGCAGCTCCTCGACTGCGGTGGGCATCAGCGACTCCTCCGTCCGCAGCTCGGCCAGCTGTTCCGGGTGCTGGAGCAGGGTGAAGGTGCCCAGCGAGATCATGTTCGCCGTGGTTTCGTGGCCCGCGACGAGCAGGATCGTGGCGAGGCCGACCAACTCGTGCCGGTCCACGGTGCCTGCGTGCAGCTGCTGCTGGATGAGGTCGTCGAGCAGCGCCTCGCCCGGGTCCTTCCGCTTCCGGTCGATCAGCGCGTCGAGGTAGTCGTTCAGCTGGTCGCGCGCGTCCTCCGTGTCGGCGGGGGCCGGCCCGCGCAGCAGCCGCCGCGACTGCGCCTCGAAGAAGTCGTGGTCGGCGTACGGGACGCCGAGCAGGGCGCAGATCACCATCGACGGCACCGGCAGGGCGAAGGCGCTCACCAGCTCGGCGGGCGGTCCCTGCTCGGTCATGGCGTCGAGCAGCCGGTCCACGGTCTGCTGGATCTGCGGGCGCAGGGCGGTGATGCGTTTGAGGGTGAAGCTGGGGATGAGCATCCGCCGCTGGGCGTTGTGCTCGGGGTCGTCGACGCCGAGCAGCGCTGTGCGGCGGTCGCGCAGCCGGGCGAAGCGCTCCGTGGGCATGGGGAACGCGCGGTTCTCACGGTTGGTGGAGAGCCGTTGGTCGGCCAGCAGCTCGCGCGCCGTCGCGTGCCCGGTGACCACCCAGACGGTGCGCCCGTCGAAGAGGGAGACCCGGGAGAGCGGCCGGGCCTCGCGGAGTGGCTGGTAGGGAGTGGGCGGGTGGTAGGGGCAGCTGCGGTCCTGAGGAAACGCTACGGGTTCTGAGTCGACGGGTGCTGAGACGAGTGGTTCTGCCATGGTGACCTCGCGAGCGAAGAGAGTCCGCCTTGCCGAACGCCATTAGATGCCTCGGGCATCTAATGGTCCATGTGAAGTTCGGCCAAACAGCCCAAGGGCGCCGCGGGCGCCATATTCCATGGTGCACACCCGCCGTCCGGCGCGCGAGCGCTCATGGCTTGAGTCCCTCGTACGTCACCCCGGTGAGCTGCTCGGACGCCACCCACAGCCGCTCGCCCGCCACATCGTTCCGGGTCCATTTGGCCCGTCGGGAAGGTGCGGGCGCGCCCCGCCAGCCCTGGAACTTCGGTCCGGTGAAGGAGTCGGGCCGTACGCCCGGCGCGGTGGCCGCGTACAGCGTCGGCAGCGCCCCGGACTCGGCGGGCTGCGCGGCGATCCGGTTGCCGAACTCCATGATCCGTTCCCTGACCTTGCGGCCCTCCATCCTCGCGCTCGCCGCCTGGAGGTTGGTGGCGGCGTAGCCGGGGTGGGCGGCCGCCGCGACGACGTCGGACCCGGCGGCGCGCAGCCGCCTCGCCAGCTCGTGCACAAAGAGCAGGTTCGCCGTCTTGGAACGGGCATAAGCCACCCAACGGCGGTAGCGCCGCTCGCTGTTGAGATCCCCCATGTCGAGGTTGGCCATGGCGTGCAGCCCGCTGGACAGGCTCACCACGCGCGCGCCCGGCGTGTCCAGCAGCTTCGGCAGCAGCAGCCCGGTCAGCGCGAAGTGCCCGAGGTGGTTGACGCCGAACTGCGTCTCGAAGCCGTCGGCGGTCTTCCCGTACGGCAGGGCCATCACGCCGGCGTTGTTGATGAGCAGATCGAGGTTCTCGTACGGGTACGCGGCCGCGAACTCCCGTACGGAGGACAGGTCCGCCAGATCCAGCGACCTGAACTCCACCTCCGCGTCCGGCACTTCGCGTTGGATGCGGGCCCTGGCCTGCTCGCCCCGGACCGCGCTGCGGCACGCGAGAACCACGCGCGCGCCGCGGCGGGCCAGCTCCTGGGCCGTGACGAGTCCGATGCCGCTGTTGGCGCCGGTGACCACGGCGGTGCGTCCGGACTGATCGGGGATGTCGCTCGCGTTCCAGCCCGCCATGGCTGAGCCCCTCGCTAGGAAACGTTGACTGCCCAGCCTACGAACCGTCAGGCCGAGGAGCCACGGCCCGGCCCGTCGGGTTCCCGGACTTCAGCCGATGGGGCGGCGGACGCGCCGGGGCCGACCGCGTAGATGCGGATGCCCTGGTGAGATCGGTGCGGCGTTACGGTATGTGCCCGGGGTCACGCCGAAACGGCGCACGAACCAGCGGTGGAAGTGGCCCCGGACCGCTGGTGTGCGCAGCTACCCCGGCAGCTGAAGCGCTGGGCGCCCGCCCCGGTGATCCCGAAGGAGTACGCGTCATGGCTGTGCGGGTGGCAGACGTGCTGAAAGAAGTGCGCGTGCATGGCCTCCAGCGGGCGGCCCGGGTCGCGCCAGTAGCGTGCCCAGCCGTCGCTGCCGCCTGCCGCGGTCTGCGCCGTGTCCACCTGCCCATGGTCGCCGCGGCGCCGACATTCACGACTGTCGGGCCGCACCGGCCGGGCCGCCCCCCACGGCCCACGCCGGCCGGCCGGCCGCTCACGCGTCGCGAGGAGTCAGGGCAGTGACCAACGACGTGTGAGCGGAGTCCGCGGTCAGTTCAGCCGTACCTCGTAGGCCGTCACCGAGACCGAATCGTCGTCCAGACAGCGCCCGGTCGCCAGGTCGAAGCGCTGCTTGAGCAGCGGCGACGCGACGAAGGGGCCGCCGGAGGACGAGCCGACGAGGCCCCGGGAGAGGACCTGGGCCCCGGCGAAGGGGTCCTGGTTGTCGATGGCGTACGGAGTGCCCTCGCGGTCCAGGAAGACCGCGGCCTGGCGGCCGTCCGGCAGCAGGGCCGCGACCCCGCGGCCCGGTGTGAGCAGGGACAGCGCGCAGAGCGCGAGCCACTCCTGGCCCAGGCGGAGCTGGACCTGTGTTTCCGTCTCTACGGGGGCGGTCTGCTCGGGTGCGATCGTCATCGGGTGGCGGTTCCTTCCAGGACTTCCAGCGGGCGGATGGTCAGCAGCGGCAGATCGGGCTTGACCTGGTCGCGCTCGGGCACGAACTTCACCGTCGGGTCCGGGACTTCGGGCGCGTTCACGAAGGAGACGAAGCGGCGCAGCCGCTCCGGGTCGTTGATGGTCTCGGACCACTCGTCGCGGTAGCCCGCGACATGGTCCGCCATCAGCGATTCGAGTTCCGCGCAGATGCCCAGTGAGTCATGGACGACCACATCCCGTACGTGATCGAGGCCGCCCTCGATCCGCTCCAGCCAGGTCGAGGTGCGCTCCAGCCGGTCGGCGGTACGGATGTAGAACATCAGGAACCGGTCGATGAGCCGGACCAGTTCCGCGTCGGAGAGATCCTGCGCGAGCAGATCGGCGTGGCGCGGGGTCGCGCCGCCATTGCCGCCGACATACAGGTTCCAGCCGTTGGCCGTGGCGATGACGCCGAAGTCCTTGCTCTGCGCCTCCGCGCACTCGCGCTGACAGCCGGAGACCGCCGACTTCAGCTTGTGCGGGGAGCGCAGGCCCCGGTAGCGCAGCTCCAGATCGATGGCCATCCGGACCGAGTCCTGCACGCCGTAACGGCACCAGGTCTGGCCCACACAGGACTTCACGGTGCGCAGCGCCTTGCCGTACGCATGCCCGGACTCGAAGCCCGCGTCCACCAGCCGCGCCCAGATCAACGGCAGTTGATCGACGCGCGCGCCGAACAGGTCGATCCGCTGGCCGCCCGTGATCTTCGTGTAGAGCCCGTAGTCGCGGGCCACCTCGCCGATCACGATCAGCTTCTCGGGAGTGATCTCGCCGCCCGGGATACGCGGCACGATCGAGTACGAACCGTTCTTCTGCATATTGGCGAGGAAGTGGTCGTTGGTGTCCTGCAGCGCGGCCTGCTCGCCCTCCAGCACATAGCCGTCGGCGCCGATCGTCGGCGCCAGCGAGGCGATGATCGAGGCGACCGTCGGCTTGCAGATCTCACAGCCGTTGCCGCCGCGGGCCGCCTCGCGTCCGTGCGCGTCGAGGAGCTTCTGGTACGAGGTGATGCGCAGCGCGCGCACGGTTTCGTACAGCTCCTGGCGGGTCTGGGCGAAGCAGGCGCACAGGCCCTTGTCGACCTCGACGCCCGAGGACTCCAGCTCGGCATTGACCAGCTGGCCCAGCACCTTGACGCAACTGCCGCAGCCCGTACCGGCCTTGGTGCACTTCTTCACCTCGGGCACGGTCGTGCAGGAGTGCTCGGTGACCGCGCCGCGGATCGTGCCCTTGGTGACGTTGTGGCAGGAGCAGATGACCGCGTCGTCGGGCAGCGCGGACGGGCCGAGCGCGGCCGGTGCGCCGATCCCGGCCGGCAGCACGAGCTGTTCGGGCGGGAGCGGCGGGACGGAGCCGGTGAGCGGGCGCAGCATGCCGTAGGAGTCGGCGTCACCGACCAGTACACCGCCGAGCAGCTCGCCCTCGCGGCCGATGACCAGCTTCTTGTAGACGCCGGAGCGGGAGTCGGAGTAGACGACGTCCAGGCAGCCCTCGGCCGTGCCCTGCGCGTCGCCGAAGGACGCCACGTCCACGCCCAGCAGCTTGAGCTTGGTGGAGGTGTCGGCGCCCGTGAAGCCGCCCGCCTTTCCGGCCTCTCCGGCGATGGCGTCAGCGGCCACCTCCGCCATCTCGTATCCGGGCGCGACCAGCCCGTACACCCGGCCGTCGGCGGCCAGCGCACACTCGCCGATCGCGTACACCGCGGGGTCGCTGGTACGGCACTGCTCGTCGACCGTGATGCCGCCGCGTTCGCCGACGGTGAGGCCGCTCTCGCGCGCGAGCTGGTCCCTGGGCCGCACGCCGGCCGAGAAGATGACCAGGTCGGTGTCGATGGACGAGCCGTCCGACAACGCCATCGCGGTCACCGCGCCGTTCTCGCCCGCCGTGATCTCCTTCCCGCCGACGCCCGTGTGCACGATCAGGCCCATGTTCTCGACGGTGCGGCGCAGCGCGGCGCCGCCGCCCTCGTCCACCTGTATGGCCATCAGCCGCGGATTGAACTCGACGATGTGCGTGTCGAGCCCCAGCCCCTTGAGCGCCCCGGCCGCCTCGAGGCCCAGCAGCCCGCCGCCGACCACGGTGCCGGTCGTGCAGTTCTTGGCGTACTCCTCGATCGCGAGGAGGTCCTCGATGGTGCGGTAGACGAAGCAGCCCTCGGCGTCCTTGCCCGGCACCGGCGGTACGAAGGGGTACGAGCCGGTGGCCAGGACGAGAGTGTCGTACGCGAAGGTCCGCCCGGCGCGCGAGGTGACCGTGCGCGCCTCCCTGTCGATGGTCTCGGCCGGGTCGTCGAGATGCAGCTCGATGCCGTGGCGCTCCATGAAGTCGCCCTCCACAAGGGAGAGTTGCTCGGGCGTCTGGCCGGAGAAGTACGAGCTGAGCCGGACCCGGTCGTAGGCGGCGCGGGGCTCCTCGCACAGCACGACGATCCGCGCCCGCCCGGTCAGGCCGCGCTCGGCGAGAGCCTCGAGGAATCGCTGGCCGACCATGCCATGGCCGACGACCACGATCGTGGGAGTCGTGGGGGTGGACATCGCAGGCATGTCAGAGGCCTCCATCATTGGTGAGCAGGTGGAGCAGGGGCACACTCTCCGGGAGGGCCTCGTCGCCCTCCCAGGCCCGGGCGAGCGCGCCGACCGCGGCGAGATCCCCGAGCAGCACCCCGCCGACGAGCCGGTCTCCGCGGACGACGACCTTGCGGTACGCGCCCCGGGTGGCGTCGGCGAGCTGGACGACGTCGTCCCCGGGCCGGGGAGTCGGATCGCCGAAGGCGGCGAGATCGAGCGGGCCGGCCGTGGCGGGTCCCGGCCCGGTGAGCGTGAGGCGGGTGAGGGCGCGGGTGCCGGTGTACCGGGGCGACGCCGAGATGAGTTCCGGCGCCGAGGTAAGTTCCGGCGCCGAGGTAAGTTCCGGCGCCGAGGTGAGTTCCTGCCCCGAGGTCAGTACGGAGGCCAGGACATCGGCCTGTTCCAGGGCCGGACCCGCCAGGCCGTACACCTGGCCGTCATGCTCGGCGCAGTCGCCGATGGCGTATATGTACGGGTCGGAAGTGCGCAGCTCGTCGTCGACGACGATGCCGCGACGCACCTCAAGACCGGCGGCGTGTGCCAGGCCGATCCGGGGGCGCACCCCGCACGCGAGCACGACGAGCTCGGAGTCGAGGACATACCCGTCGGCGAGCTCGACCGCCGTACCGCGCAGGCCCCTCACCCGGCACTCCGTGTGGACCTCCACACCCAGTGACTCGAGGTGGCCGCGCAGCAGCTGAGATGCGGACACGTCCAGATGGCGCTCCATCAGATGCTCGCCCTGCTGGGCCAGCACCACCCGGGCACCGCGTGCGGCCAGCGCGCGGGCGGCCGAGACGCCGAGCAGTCCGCCGCCGACGACGACCGCGTGGATCCCGGGGCGTACGGCGGCGGACAGCGCCGCGCAGTCGTCCAGGGTGCGGAAGGGGTGCACACCGTCGGGAAGCTCTCCGGCCAGTCCGCGCAGCGGCGGCAGCACCGGGTTGGACCCGGTGGCCAGCACCAGCCGCTCGTACGCCACCGAGGTGCCGTCCGCGCAGTGGACAAGCCGCAGGTCCCGGTCGATCGCGGTCGCCCGCACACCGCGCCGTACCGGCGCCTCGGGCAGGGCTATCACCTCGGGGCCGTAGCGCCCGGCGAGTACCTCCGCGAGCAGCAGCCGGTTGTACGGTGCGTGCGGCTCCTCGCCGAGGACCGTGACGTCGACGCCGTGCACGCCGAGCTGTCGCGCAAGCCGCACGCCCGCCGTTCCGCCGCCGATGACCACGATCTTCGATTCCATGCCTGCAGCCTGCGGCGTCGGTGTTACCCGGCAGGTCTTCTGCTGTTTCCCTCGGGGAACGCTGCGCTCAGCGCGGCGCGAGCCGGGATGTGAGGGCGCCCCCCGACCACTCACCCGGCGCCGGAACCTCAGGCGTCGCTCAAGTCTCCCGGGATTGATGGACGGCGCACTCATCTCGTCCATAGGGTCGTGACCATGCCCGACATATCGCTGACCACACTCGTCCTCCTCTGCCTCGCCGCCGCGGCGGCCGGCTGGATCGACGCGGTGGTGGGCGGCGGCGGGCTGCTGCTCCTGCCCGCCCTGCTGCTCGGCCTGCCCCACGTCCAGGCCGCTCAGATCCTCGGCACCAACAAGGCCGTGGCCATCGTCGGCACCTCGGGCGCCGCCGTCACCTATGTGCGCAAGGCCCCGGTGCAGGTGAAGACGGCGCTACGGATCGGACTCGCCGCGCTCGCGGGCTCAATGGGCGGCGCGTTCTTCGCGGCCGGCATCAGCAGCGACGTACTCCGGCCCGTGATCATGGTGGTGCTGCTCGGCGTCGCGGCCTTTGTGATGCTGCGCCCCAACTTCGGAACCGCCGCGGACACCGGCAAGGGCCCCGTCACCCGCGCCCGCGCTGTCACCGCGATCGTCCTCGTCGGCGGCGGGATCGGTTTCTACGACGGGCTGTTCGGGCCCGGCACCGGCACCTTCCTGGTCCTCGCGCTCACCGCCGTACTCCATCTCGACCTGGTGACCGCCTCGGCCACCGCCAAGATCGTCAACGTCTGCACCAACGGCGGGGCGCTCGCGATGTTCGCCTACCAGGGCACGGTGATGTGGCAACTGGCCGCGCTGATGGCGGTGTTCAACCTGGCGGGCGGCATGTTCGGCGCCCGGATGGCGCTCAGGAAGGGCAGCGAGTTCGTCCGTGGAGTGCTGCTCGTGGTCGTCTTCTCGCTGGTCGCGAAGCTCGCCTTCGACCAGTGGACGGCCTGACGGCCTGCGCGACCGAGTGCGCCACAGTTGCGGTGCAGCTGCCTGCCACGGAGGCAGGCACCGAGACGATCAGAGTCGGATTCCAGGTCACCGGAAAACGCCAATAGGATCGTGAGCAGTAACGTATAAGAGAAGGCGCGCGGGAAAGGCGCATCGCGACACGAATAATTCGTCTAATTCGTCTAATTCGTCCATTCGCTTCTGTATGGGCGGAGAGACGCGTCTAGCAGGTTCGCCGACGGCGTCGCAAGCCCGCCAGGACGAGTCCGATGACGACCAGGACAGCGGCTCCGATTCCGGCGTAGAGGAGTGCGCGAGATGTGGCCTCCTTGGAAAGCGTCACAGTTGCTGTGGCCTTTCGTTCCACTGTGCCGCTCCGCAGCCTCACCTTGGCTTTCCAAGGACCGTCGGGCAATCGTGGCTCAAGGGGAACCGTGACGGTACCCGTTCCGTGCGGGGGAAGTGTGGTGCCGGAGGGTACCCGGAACGGGCCTGCGCTGATTCCGCCGGGGCCGTCGCGCAGGTCGAGTGTCCCGCTCAGGTCCACTGCTCGTCTGCCGAGGTTTCGCACGGCGGCGGTGACGCTGGGGCGGCCCTTTTTGTCACGCGCCCCCCTCATCTTCTCGATCTTGAAGTCGGAGACGGGCTCTCCGCCGGGCCCGACGTCCAAGTAGATCCGCACCCCCACGCGGTGGATGCTGCCGACGTTGTGGGTGGCATCCGCTGCCGCGCTGCTTTCCGCCCACACGACGGCGTAGCGCTCTCCGGCTTGCGCGGTCCTTGGCACATTGATCGTGATCTCGGCCTTGGCTACTGAGTGCGGGCGCAGGTTCACCATGCCGGGTTTGGCTCTTGTCCACTGAGTCAGTTCGTTGGCCGTGCGCTTCGGGGCGAAAGTGAATCCGTTGTTCGCGATCGAGGCGGCGGCCGCATACAGGTCGATGTGACGTGGGACTGACGACTTGTTGGAGATCTCGATCCGCCGTTGGATGGTGACGCCCGGATGGAGGTGGTCAACGATGTAAGTACGTGCGCGCGGGTCGGCGCGCCGGGCCACGGGGACTTCGAGGAGCCGGATTCCGAAGAATTCCGGCTCGGCCTCCGCGGCCGCCGCTGATGGGACGCCGACCGGCGCGAGCCCACTCATGCCGACCGCCGCTGCGGCGAGGGCCGCAGCGGCGATCAGGGTGAAGACCCGGCGAAATGGCTTGTCAAGCCACAGAATGGGTCACCGTCCCGGTGTAGGTGCCGGCGACTGCGTCATCGGGCACGGCGACGTCCAGGGTCGGGTTCCATGTGACGGTGTTGTTACCGGAACCGCCCACTTTGCTGTAGGCGGTCACGGGGGCGGCAAGGGTTCCAGTAGCGCCCGCGGTGAACGGCCCGTTGACCTGGGCAACGGTAGCTCCGGGTGTGTAGGTGACGGCGTCGCCGGAGATGGGGCTGCCACCAGGGGTGGTGAAGTCAGTGGTCAAGGAGACGGTGGCCACCCAGCTGGCATCGGCCAGCGAACGCTGGTCGTCCACCGTGACGTTGCCGAGCGGGCCGCTGGCGGTCCCGCCCGGAGCGGCCGCGCTCAATGCGGCTGTATCAGGAACGGTGATGGTCAGGCCATCTGTCGGGGTGACCTCGAACGTGACCACCGTGTCCCCCTGACTCGGGGAGGCGGCAGCTCCTGATGCACCGCCGCCGACGGTGAGGAGGGTGGCGCTGGCCGTGTCGGTAGTAGTGTCGATCACCGATACGTTGCCGCTGGTGGTGTTGGTGACGTAGGCCTTGGCGCCGTTTGCGGCGAAGGCTACCCCGGTGGGGCCGTCACCGATGTTGGTGGTGATGGTGGAGCTGACGGCGTCGGTGGTGGTGTTGATCACGGACACGCTGTCGGAGCCGTTGTTGGTGACGTAGGCCTTGGATCCATTGGACCTGACTGCCACCCCCACGGGCCCCGTACCGACAGTGATAGGGGTACCGACGGTGTTGCCGGCGGTGGTGATCACCGAGACGGTGCCGGCGGTTTCGTTGGCGACGTAGGCCTTGGCGCCGTTGGGGGTGATGGCCACCCCTTCGGGACCGTCACCTACGGCGACGGTGTCGGTGACGGTGTCAGTGGCGGTGTCGATCACGGACACATTGTCCGAGCCGTTGTTGGTGACGTAGGCGAAGTCGCCGTTGGGGGTGACGGCCACCTCGTGCGGGGTTGTGCCGACAGTGATGGCGGTACCGGTAACGGCGTCAGTGGCGGTGTTGATCACCGAGACGGTGCCGGCGGTGGCGTTGACAACGTAGGCCTTGGCGCCGTCGGGGGTGACGGCCACCCCTTGCGGACCGGCGCCGACAGTAATGGTGGAACTGACGCTGTTGTCGGAGGTGTCGATCACCGAGACGGTGCCGGCAAGGGAGTTGGTCACATACGCCTTGGTGCCGTTCGGGACGATGGCCACCCTCAGGGGACCGTCGCCGACGGTGATGGGCGTGCCGCTCACGGTGTCAGTGGTGGTGTTGATCACCGAGACCGTGTCGTCGGCGGTGTTGGCCACATAGAGGAAGTCCGAGGGAGCCGCGGCTGCAGGAGGCGCGGTGACCATGGGCAAGATCACCGAAGCCGCCGCCACCAACCCCAAGGCGGCCGCCCGCTTGCGGGCCCACCGCAAGCTCCGTCGTTGCCGTCTTTCAGGCCGCCCTGCGAGGCAATCAGCCATCCCTGGCTGATGAGCCCGTTGTCCGAACACGAGGACCTCCACGTCCACGATGATGGCGCCCGCATACGCCGGGCGCCGAGATCATCCGCGATGACTCGAAGATCACTATATGAATGCCAATGTCGTGATACTGGCATTAGTGCGCTTAGTTTGTTTCGTGTCCTTTTTCATTCAATATTCCAAATGGGTGCACTTGGTGCTGTTTATCGGATCTCCTGATGCCGGTAGATCCACTAGGCCTGCAGCACCCCGATGAGATGCGCGTACGCCACCACATTGCCCTGGTAGCCGGTCTCCCTCGTGAAGCCGCCGCCACAGGTGATCACTCGCAGTTCGGCCCGGTCCTTCGCTCCGTAGACCTTCTCGTCCGGGAAGGCGTCGGCCTCGTACACCTCGATCGCGTCGATGGTGAACACGGCGGTACGGCCGTCCTTGCGGGTCACCTCGATCCGGTCGCCCTTCTTCAGCGCACCCAGGTTGTAGAAGACGGAGGGCCCGTCCTCGTTGTCGACATGCCCGGCGACGATCGCCGTGCCCTTGGCGCCCGGCGAAGTGCCGTCCCTGTACCAGCCGGCGAGGTTGCGGTCGGCGGCGGGCGGCACGTTCAGGCTGCCGTCCTTGTCGAGGTCCAGCGGCATCACGGGGGCGTCGACACTGATCTCGGGGATGCGCAGCCGTACGGGTCCGGACGGCGGCAGCGGGTCGGCGGCCGCGTCGGTGTGGTGTCCCGGGCCGGCCGCGAAGGTCTCGGCGGCCGACGGCATCGGCGGGGTCACGTCCGCGGAGCCGTTCTGGACCAGCCGCAGGCCGATGCAGACGGCGACGGCTATGCCCCAGCCCCGTCCTTTGGCGTTCATCGCTCCTCGGCGGTCATCTGGTCCTACGGACGAACTCCCCGCTCCCGGCAGGCGCGGCGAACCGGCCTGACGGGAACGGGGACACGGCGGGACGCGGGACGGTGCAGACCGTCCCGTCAGCTGTCCTGCGCGCCGCTCGCCCGGCGGCGCAGGAGCAGGATCCCGCCGGCGGCGGCCGTGGCCAGTACGGCCACACCCGCCGCGATCTGGGTGGTGTCGGGGCCGACGCTGCCGCCGACGCCCGTTCTCACATGGCCGCTCGGCCTGTCGTGGCGATGTACCACCGGCTCGGCCGCGGCCCTCCTGTCGTTCTGGCAGGTCACGCCGATGGCGTAGGTCCCCGGCTCGGTGCCGTGGGGGACCGTGAGCCGGCCGGACGCGACCGCGTTGTACGTACCGGGAGACAGGCGGAAGTCGCCCGCGCCGATCGACCGCGCGTCTGCGACGCCCTGGCCGTTGTGCTCGCAGGCGATGGTGTTCGCGTTGAGGGTCGCCCCCGGGTCGACGGGCGACGGGAATATCTCGAGCGGCCCGAAAACCCCGGCGAACGCAGTGTGGGCGCCGAGCCCGATCGTCGCGGCTGCCAGCGCGGCGCTGGTCAGCAGACGGGCAGTGGTGCGCATGGCGGTCCTCCGGGGAAGTGCGGTGGTGCTCTGTTGCGTGCTCTCTCCGAGGTAAGGCGCAGCCCGCCCGCAACGCCTGCTGATGGGCAATCAGATTCGATGGCCTCGCTCGGCGTGTCGCGCTGGACGTGATGCGTCGTCGCAGGTCATCGCCGGTGATGGGGAATCAGATGGTGTGCGGGGAGTCGTCGTGCTGAACGGGTGAAGGATGCTCCGGGTCCCGAGGTGTCAGCCCGCCTGGAGGGGCGCGA
Source organism: Streptomyces sp. NPDC002730 (assembly GCF_042888805.1). NCBI lineage: Bacteria > Bacillati > Actinomycetota > Actinomycetes > Kitasatosporales > Streptomycetaceae > Streptomyces > Streptomyces sp. NPDC002730. Next base: position 446,330 of record NZ_JBIAQG010000002.1, on the reverse strand, counting down.
GGGGCCGCGTGAGGAGAGCGCCGGGCGCCGCGAGGGAGCCTGGCGCGCCGGAGCTCGGTGACGAGGGCTTCGGCCTCCCGCGCGAGGAGAGGGCCGGCCGCAGGTCGGAGTCGTCCCGGCCGTACTCCCAGGACGCGTCGATCCGGCCGGACGCCGCGTCGGGGATCTGCCGGGAGACCGGTGCCGGTGTCGGGCGGCGGTTGGCCGGGCACCCGGCTGTCCACGGCGCACCGGCCACCACCTGCGCACCGGCGACCACCTGCGCACCGGCCACCACCGGCGCCGTCGGCCTCCACCTCGCGGTCCGGCGGCGGGGAGCCCGGCCAGGGGCTCAGATCAGGTCCCACTCCACCGCGTCGTACGCCGTCGTCACCGTCTTCATCAGCTCCGCATCCACCGCGTACTCCACCTCGTCGATCCGGCGCACCGGCGCGATGCCCTGCGAGTTGGTGATGAATGCCGCCTCGTACGAGGGGAGGTCGGCGAGCGTCACCCGGCGGCGCACCGACGGCAGACGCGGCTCCAGCAGCGCCATCGTCATGCCGAGCAGCGATGGGGCATCCGGCCAGACCACCGAACTCCCGTCCCAGAACGCGATGTTGGTGATCGCGCCCTCCGTCACAAGACCGTCGGGAGCGGTCAGCAGCGCCTCGTCGACGCCCGCCCGGCCCGCGAGCGTCAGGCAGTGGTTCTGTCCGAAGCCGCCCAGATGCTTGATGTGCGGTATATCGCGGACGTACGGAACGGACATCAGGCTCTTCGGGTGCTCCGCCATCTTCTGCGGCGGCCGTACGGTCACCATCAGCGTCGCCCGCTCGTCGCCGTCCGGCCAGTAGACATGGACCCGCACGGAGGCATCGCGCGCGTCGGCCGCACCCAGCGCGTGCCTGATGTCCTCCCGTACCCGCTCGCCGTCCAGGCCCCGGCCGAACAGCTCCCGGGTCGACGCGTCCAGCCGGCCGAGGTGGAGTGCGAGGCCGCGCACCCGGGCGTCCCTGACCTGCATGGCGGTGAAGTGCCCGTAGCTGTTGAGCGCGGGGAGGTGCAGCGCCTCCGCGGTGGCGGGCGCGCCGTTGATCTCTATGTACGTCATGCGATCACCGTAATGCGGGCGATGCGCCATACGTTCAGGAGCGGCTTGACCTCAACCTCGGTTCAGGTACGAACCTCTTCCTCATGGACCTCACCACGCCTTTGAAGCTTGCCGTCATCCTCGGCAGCAACCGCGACGGCCGCTTCGGCCCGGTCATCGCCGACTGGTTCCTCTCCCGCACCGCCGAGCGCGCGGACTTCGCCGTCGAACTGATCGACCTGGCCGAAGTGGACCTGCCCACCGCTCTCTCCTACCGCCCGGCACCCGAAGTGCAGGCCGAACTTGCCAAGACCGCACCGAAGTTGGCCGACGCCGACGCCTTCGTCGTCCTCACGCCCGAGTACAACCACTCCTTCCCCGCCTCCATCAAGAGCCTCATCGACTGGCATTTCGGCGAATGGCAGGCCAAGCCCGTCGGCTTCATCTCGTACGGCGGAATCTCCGGTGGGCTGCGCGCCGTCGAGCAGCTGCGCCAGGTCTTCGCCGAAATGCACGCCGTCACCGTCCGCGACACCGTCTCCTTCCACAACGCCGGCAGCCAGTTCGACGACGAAGGTCAGCACAAGGACCCCGTCGCCTGCGACGCCGCCGCGAAGACGATGCTGGACCAGCTCGCCTGGTGGGGGCACGCCCTGCGCAACGCCAAGTCGGTCTGTCCGTACGCCGGCTGACGCCATCGCCATCGCCATCGCCATCGCCATCGCCACCGCCGCGGCCGTGGGCAGGGGCGGGACGACGGGGCGGGAAGGGTGCGTCGTGCGTACGGTGGCCTGATCGACCGGCAATGGACTTAAGGTCCCGCCCGCCCCTGCGACCCGAAGGAACGTGTCCATGGCCCAGGCACTGACCGCACTCACCGTGCTGACCACGACCGACAGTGCGGAGAAGGCGGAGGCGCTCGCGCGGGGTGCGGTGGAGTCGCGGCTGGCCGCCTGCGCGCAGATCTCCGCGCCCGTCACCTCCGTCTACCACTGGAAGAACGCGATCGAGACGGCGGAGGAGTGGCAGGTCCTGTTCAAGACGACCGAGGCCTGCTACGCCGCGCTGGAGGCGCATCTGACGGCCGCGCACGACTACGAAACGCCGGAGATCATCGCGACGCCGGTGGTGCGCGGCAGTGCGGGGTATCTGGCATGGATCGACGCGGAGACCGTGGCGCCGTGACCGAGCCCGTGACCGAGCCCGAGCCCGAGCCCGAGCCCGAGATCGAGAACGAGTCCGGTTCCGGGCCCGGGTCCGAGACCGAGTCCGGTTCCGGGCGTGGGGCCGAGCTCCCGTTCTTCGTCTACGGCACGCTGCGCCCCGGCGAGTGCAACCACGATCTCTTCCTGCACGGCCGCACGGCGGCGGAGGAGCCGGCGCTGCTGGCTGACGCGGTGCTCTACGAGGGCCCGGGCTATCCGTACGCCCTGCTCGCCGCCGGTGGCGGCACGGTCGCGGGTGAGGTGGTGACGGCGGCGCCGGGGGAGTACGGGGAGCTCCTCGCCGTACTTGACCGGCTGGAGGAGTACGTCGCGCCGGGCCACCCGCGCAATCTGTACGAGCGGGTGGCCCGCGATGTCGTCCGGCCGGACGGCACTGCGGTCCGGGCCTGGGTGTACCTTGCGGCGCCGGGCCTGGCCCGGGAGCTCCGCGCGAACGGCACCCGCATCCGCGGCGGCGACTGGTGCGGCCGAAGCAGCAGCTGACCCGCGCCTGCTGCTGCTGTCACCACTACTGCTGTTCCTCCTGCTCTGCGCGTTCCACCCGTACCGCGCACACCTTGAACTCCGGCATGCGCGAGGTCGGGTCGAGCGCCGGATTCGTCACCGAGTTGACCCGGCCCTCGCCCGGCCAGTGGAACGGCATGAAGACGGTGTCCGGCCGGATCCCGGTCGTGATCCGCGCGGGCCCGACGGCCCGCCCGCGCCGCGAAACGACGGCGAGCGGAGCCCCCTCGACGGCTCCCACGCGCTCGGCGAGCTGCGGATGCAGCTCGACAAAGGCCCCGGGCGCGGCGGCATTGAGCTCATCGACCCGCCGGGTCTGCGCCCCGGACTGATACTGGGCGACGACCCGCCCGGTCGTCAGCAGCACGGGATACTCGGCATCCGCTTCCTCCGCGGCGGCCCGATGCCCGACGGCGATGAACCGGGCACGCCCGTCCGGAGTGGCGAACCGCTCGAGGAAGAGCCGTGGCGTACCGGGATGGGCGGGTCGGGGTCCGGGCGCGTGCTCGGCCACGGCGGGTCCATGGGCGCCCCCGGCCGCAGCCGGCTCCTCCGGGCACGGCCAGAACACCCCGTCCTCCTCCGCGATCCTTTTGTAGGTGATGCCCGAGTAGTCCGCGGGGCCGCCCGCCGACGCCCGGCGGAGTTCCTCGAAGACCTCCTCCGGGTCCGACGGGAAGCCCTTCTCGTGGCCCAGCAGGCCCGCCAGGCCGCCCAGGACTTCCAGGTCGCTCCGTACTCCCGGCGGCGCCGACACCGCCTTCCGGCGCAGCAGGACCCGGCCCTCCAGATTCGTCGTCGTGCCCGTCTCCTCCGCCCACTGGGTGACCGGCAGCACCACATCCGCCAGCGCCGCCGTCTCCGACAGCACCACGTCCGCGACCGCGAGGAAGTCCAGCGAGCGCAGCCGCTCCTCCACATGCCCGGCGCGCGGCGCGGACACCACCGGGTTCGAGCCCATCAGCAACAGCGACTTCACGTCCCCGCCCAGCGCGTCCAGCAGTTCGTACGCGCTGCGCCCGGGACCCGGCAGCGTCTCCGGCTCCACACCCCACACCCCGGCGACATGCGCCCGCGCCGCCGGGTCGTCCAGTTTGCGGTAGCCCGGCAACTGGTCCGCCTTCTGGCCGTGTTCGCGGCCGCCCTGGCCGTTGCCCTGACCGGTCAGACAGCCGTAGCCGGACAGCGGCCGCCCCGCCCGGCCCGTCGCCAGGCAGAGGTTGATCCAGGCGCTCACCGTGTCCGTGCCTTTGGAGTGCTGCTCGGGCCCGCGCGCCGTGAGCACCATCGCGGACTCCGCGTCGCAGAACATCCGTACCGTCTCGCGCAGTTCGGGTACGCCGACACCCGTGATGCGCTCGACGAGCTCGGGCCAGTGCGCCATCGCGGCCGCCCTGGCCTCTCCCCAGCCGCTCGTACGGTCCCTGACGAACTCCTCGTCCGTTCGTCCCTCCGCCACCACCACATGCAGCAGCCCGAGCGCGAGCGCCAGGTCCGTTCCGGGCCGCGGCGCCAGATGCAGATCGGCCTGCTCCGCGGTCCGCGTGCGGCGCGGATCGACGACGATGAGCTTGCCGCCGTTCGCCCGGAGCTCGGTCAGATAGCGCAGCGCGGGCGGCATGGTCTCGGCGAGATTCGAGCCGACGAGGATCACGCATCCGCTGCGCGGAATGTCCTCCAGCGGGAACGGAAGCCCGCGGTCGAGACCGAACGCCCGCTGGTGCGCGGCCGCCGCCGACGACATGCAGAAGCGGCCGTTGTAGTCGATCTGCGAGGTGCCGAGCACGACCCGGGCGAACTTTCCGAGCGTGTACGCCTTCTCGTTGGTGAGGCCGCCGCCACCGAAGACGCCGACCGCGTCGGGACCGTACACCGCCCTCGTACGCCGCAGTCCCGCAGCGACCGTGCCCAGGGCCTCCTCCCAGGTGGCCGGCTCGAGCCTGCCTGTGGCGGGGCGTCGGACCAGGGGCTCGGTCAGGCGCACCCGGGAGGAGAGCAGCGCGGGCGCGGTGCGGCCCTTGCCGCACAGCGCGCCACGGTTGACGGGGAAGTCCGGCCGCTCCACCACCTCGACCGCCTCGGCTCTGCCGCGCAGGCTCATGCCGCACTGCAGGGCGCAGTAGGGACAGTGGGTCGGGGTGGTGTCGTCGAGCATGTCGGGCATAGCGCCAGCGTGCGACGCCCGTGTTACGCGGGCGGACGCCCCGGATTACGGTCCGGGTACGCCCGGCTCCGACCGCGCCCGACCGCCTCGTGAGGCGCCTCGGCCTCTTTCAGGCGCGCCGGCCCAGCAGGGCCAGCAGCCTGGTCTGGTGGCCGTCGCCCGGCGGCGGCTCGATGGGCGGGGCGAACAGGCCGGACTTCGACAGGCCCGACGCGTACGGCGTGACTTCGTCGAGCGCGAAGCTCACCAGCGCGGCCGGCAGCTGCTCCTGCGCCCCGATCCCACGGGACAGGTCCCAGGTGTGCACCACGGCATCCGTGATCATCTGTGCGCAGTACGCGACGGCCGGTGTCTCCCCGTACGACAGCTGTACGGTCTGCTCCAGCGCCCCCGGGGCCGCGAAGGCCTTGCGTGCGGCGCGTGCGGCGGCGTCCCAGGTGGCCTTCGGTTTCTTGCCGAGCACATCCCCCTCGTACGCGTCGCCGACCTCCTCGACGCTCGATCCGTCGGTCACCAGGGCGGGCACCCAGAGCTGTTCCGCAGCGAGGTGGTTGACGAGATCGCGTACGGACCAGTCGGTACAGGGCGTCGGAGCGTCCCACTGGTCGGCCCCTACGGCATGTACGCGCTCGGTGAAGAGCGCGAGCGCTTCGGTGTGCCGGGTGAGGAGGATTGCCACGTGGTTTTCCATACGGCTCACTGTCGCGCGCCGCGGATGCCGACGCGAGTCGGTCGGCCGCCGTGAGGCTCGTGTCGCAGCGTGTCACCCTGCCGCTGCGGCCAGTGCTTCCTTCACACCGCGCTCCTGGGCGCCGAGGAATTGCGGATCGGGCGTGAGCGTGGCGTCCAGCGCCGCCTTGCCGGCGGCGAACATCTCCCGCGTCCCGCCGTAGTACCAGGTCGCGTCATGGGGCTCGGCGACCCCGACACCGTACGACTCGACCCCGGCCGCCTGGCAGAGCGCGACGGCCCGCCGGATGTGGAAGCCCTGCGTCACCAGGACCGCCCGCTCCACACCGAAGATCTTCTTGGCGCGGACGCACGAGTCCCAGGTGTCGAAGCCGGCGTAGTCGCTGACGATCCGCCCACCCGGTACTCCGCGGGCGGTGAGATACGTCCGCATGGCATCCGGCTCGTCGTACTCGACCCTGCTGTTGTCGCCGGTGACCAGCACGACCTTGACCTTGCCCGCCCGGTACAACTCGGCGGCGGCGTCGAGCCGGTGCGCGAGGTACGGCGTGGGCCGGCCCTTCCACAGCCCGGCCCCGAAGACGACGGCGACATCCTGTGCGGGCACCTCGGCGACCGTGCGGACCCGGCTGTCGGCGACGGCATGCATCCAGGTCGCGGGCGCGAGCGCGAACACGCACGCGAGCATGACCGTCTGCACGATCCGTCGCTGGGTGCGGCGGGCGCGCGGCAGCTTCGGGAGTCGCAGCAGCTTCAGTCCTGATGCCTTGGACGGCTTCGGAGCCTTGGCTGCTTTCGGTGCTTTCGACGTCTTGGGCGCCTGCGATGCCTTCGATGTGCGGGATGCCTTCACGCCTGGTCAGACGCGGATCGGGGCTGAACGGTTCGGTCCACGGCGCCGGAGATCGCCCTCGTGCCGTGGTCCGGGCCCGTCGCCGACCATGCGGCCGACAGCAGCGACCTGGCCGCCGCCGAGGTGTAGACCGCGGCCGCGAGCCAGGCTGCCGCGAAGGCGTCCGGGTCGGCGGGCAGTAGCCGGCCCAGCGCGTCGTGGCGGCGGTCCGCTGCCGTTTCTGCCAGGGACAGGGCGCAGTCCGCGCCCGTGGCGAGGCCCACCGCGCGCAGGCGGCGAGGGAGTTCGCCGTCGGCCGATGCGGCGGTGACGGCGCGGCCGCCCGCGACCGTACGGTCCACCGCGCGGCGCAGCAGATCCAACTCCACCGGCAGCGCGGGCGGCGCGGCGGCAACGAGGTGCAGTGGATCGGTCTGTGCCGGTATGGGCGCCGGTATATGGGAACGGTTCAGCCGCCGCAGGCCCAGGTCCGCGCGGACGCTCTCGCCGTCGTGGCCCGTCCAGGCAGCGGCCAGGGCATGGACGCCGCCCGGCCGGTCGGGAACGGCTCGGGCGATCAGCCGCAGCGCGAGTCCGGGTCGCGAGGCGAGCAGACGCAGATTCTCGGCGTACGGCAGTTCCGGGCGCTCGTCCGGGGCGAGCAGCTGCAGCGCCGGGCCGCCGGCGACGCGGAACCCGCCGCCGGAGACCGTCCCGGTGAGGAAGAGCAGATCGCCGCCCGCCGTGCGGGCGTCGGCCGGTTCCGCCAGCCAGTCGAGTGCGGCGGCGAGTTGAGCCGCGGGTGGCCGCTGCCAGATCGCGTCGAGCGGCGGCTCGTGCCATTGCGCGCCCGCCGCTCGTACGGAACGGAGCCGGGCGCCGCCGCCGATCCGGCCGTCCGGTGAGACGGTCGGGCCGGTCAGGATCACCCCGCCGCCGTCCCCCCACGCCCGCAACGGCAGCGCACAGCCGCCCGGCACCGGAGAGCCCGCCGCCTGGACCGCCCGCTCCGGGCCGCCGGGCGCCACGTCCGAGACCGTGCGGAGGGTGCCGTCCGGTGCGACGGCGTACGTGGTCGCGCCCGCATAGCCGGACGCGGTGACGACCGGTTCGGTGAACAGGCCGTACAGGCGCAGGGGTTTGGCCGGCTGGTAGGCGCGGCGCGCGGGGGTGACGGCGTCGGCCTGCCGCTGTACGAGATCGAGCAGCTCCGCGAGCTCGGCGGAGAGCTCGGGCAGCCGGAACGCCGGATCCTCGGAGCGCGCCTCGCCCAGCCGGCGTGCGATCCGTACTGCGGCGGCGGAGTGCAGCTGGAGCCCGGCGAGCCGCGCGGAGTGCGCGGCATGCAGCAGCTCGGCGCGGTGAACGGCGCCGGAGCCCGTAACTCCCGTGACGAGGACCGCTGTTGCGGCGGCGCGGAGGGTGTGGAGGGCGGTCGACCGGGTGGTGCCGAGACTGGTGCTGGTGCTGGTGCTGGTGCTGGTGCTGGCGGGGGCGCTGGCGGGGGCGGTGGTGCTGCCCGTGGGCGCCGCGGCTTCCGCCTCCGGGGTTTTCGGTGGTGCCGCGTCCGGGACCTCGGGCGGCGCCGTGTCCTCCGCGAGTGGCGCGTGCGACAGGACCGCCGCGCGATGCAGGCAGGCCGGGGCCAGCAGACAGCCGCATACCGCGTCGTCCGCCCGCGCCACGATCCCGTTCGTGACCTTCAAGGTCACCGCGGTGTCCTCGTCCACCCGGACGCGGACACCGTCCGGTGTGGCCTCCACCGGCCAGCCGGACACCTTTGCCACGGCGCCGTCGACGCGCTTGCGCAGCCGGGCCGGGAGCAGGTCGAGAGCCCCGGCCGCCACCTCGGTGGTCACCGGAGGCAGTCCCGGGGGTCCTGAAGGCAGTCCCGTAGAGGGTGGTGTGGTCACCGGTGCGTACCTCCTACGCGCTCGCCGACCCAGCGGGCCAGCTCCAGGGGACTGAGTGCCGCGACCGGCATGCCCGCAGCCACCAGCCGGCCCGCCACGCCCGCCGAGTAACGCGGTCTGCCCTCGTCGTCCAGCGAGGCGCAGCCCAGGACATGGCAGCCCGCGTCGACCAGCGTCCGTACCTCCGACAGCAGGGGGCCGACCGGCCCGCCCTCCTCGAAGTCGCTCACCAGGACGACGAGCGTGCGTGACGGCACCGTCACCAGCTCGCGCGCGTGGCGCAGGCCGCGCGCGATGCTCGTGCCACCGCCGACGCGTACCTCCAGGAGCAGGCTCAGCGGATCGTCCACATGGTCGGTGAGGTCGAGCACCTCGGTGGAGAAGGCGATGAAATGCGTGCTCAGGGCGGGGACTCCGGCCAGTACGGACGCGGTGAGCGCGGACCAGATCGTCGAGGCCTCCATCGAGCCCGACACGTCGACGACGAGGACCAGCCGCCAGTCGGCCGACCTGCGGGCCCGGGTGCGGAAGACGGGCCGCTCCGGGAGGACCGTGACCGTGCCGGTGTCCGGGTCGCGGCGGGCGGTCGCCAGGTTCGCGCGCAGCGTGCGCGGGAGGTCGAGCGGGCCGCCGGGGCGACGGGTGGGGCGCGGGTGGGCCAGGCCGGTGAGCGCGGGGCGCAGCCGGTTGGCGAGGGCCTCGGTCAACTCCCGTACGAGCCGGGCCACCAGGGGCCGCAGACGGGCGAGCTGCTGCTCGGGGAGACCGCCCGCGTAGGAGAGGACGGTGCGCAGCAGCTCCACGGAAGGGCGGGCCGAGGCGGGGTCGAGCTCGAGCGCGGCGTCGAGCCGGCCGGCGTCGGCGGCAGCGGCGAGCACCTCTTCGCGGACGCCGGGCCCGAAGAGCGCGGCGAGCTCGTCCGACCAGGTCCGTACATCGGGGTACGGAGCCTCGCTCCCGCCGCCGCCCCCGAGACCGTCACCGTCCTCGCCACGGGAGCCCTCGCCCCGCCCGTGCCCGTACAACTCGTCGAGCGCGGCGGCAACTCGCGCGGCGTTCCCCGTCAACTCCCGCCCCCGCCCGAGAAGCAACCGCCACCGCTCCCCGGACACGAGCCCGAAGCCCGCACCCTTGGCTTCAGGCCCGTCCGGTCCGGCTCCGGCCCCCGGGTCACCGTCCACCGGAGCACCAAGGCTCTGATGTTCCGGAACCGGCGCACCCAACGTGCCCCGTCCCGCAGTCGCCTCGGACCGGCCATCCCGGACCTGGGGCTCCCGGGTCAGGTCTCTTGCCGCCAGTGCATCCCTGCCCGCCAGGTCCGCCGTCGCCAGCAGGGCCAGCGTCGCCGGATCTGTCACCGGTCCCTGGAGGGTGCCGGCGGCCGTACCCGTGCGGTCCTCCACCACCGACAGCAGCCGGGAACGGGCCGCGGGCGCGAGCGTGTCGAAGCCCGCCCGCAGCGCGGGCAGCCGGTTCAGGAACTCCCGGTCGGGCAGCGACTCCACCCGCTCCAGCAGCGGGTCCAGCGCCTTGCCCGTCTCCAGCAGCGGGCCCGCCGCGAGCAGTGTCCCGCGCAGGAACTCCGCCAGCCCCGCGCGCAGTTCCGGCGAGGTCGCGCCGTCCGCGCGGGAGGCCAGGCGCTCCCCGAACTCTCCCGGGTCCCGCTGACCCAGCAGCACCCGTGCCGCGCCCGCCGCGCCCCGCATCAGCGGTGTCGCCCCCGAATCCAGCCGGGCCAGCGCGTCGGCGAGGCGCAGGCCGCCGCCCACCCCGGCGGCCTGGCAGGCGAGCGTGACGAGGGCGCGGGCGTCGTCCGGTGCGGTGGAGCCCGCGAGGCCGTCGAGCGCGCGGACCCCCGCCGCGGCCAGTTCCTCGTACGCCGCGTCGACGGCGTCCCGCTTCCATCCGGCGTCGAGCCCCGGCAGATGGCCGGATCTGATCCGGTCCAACAGGGCCATTCCGGCGAGCAGTTCGGGCAGCGTTCCGGTGGCCGGGAGCAGTTCGGCGGACTCCGCCAGCCGCTCCGCCGCCAGGTCCGGCAGGCCGCACCGCGCGGCCTCCGCCAGCCCGTCGACGACCTCGGCGGCGGTCGGCCCGCCCTGCCGCCGCTCATCGGCGCGCCGCTGCCGCAGCACTCCGGCGGCGGCCTGCTCGATGGTCACCCCGTGCAGGCCCGCCACATCGAGCATCGCGGCCGTCGACGGGGACCAGGCGACGGCCCAGCGTGTGGTCAGCGCGGCGGCGTGGCCGACTCCCGCGACCGCGGACTCCTCGCCGTACGGGACACGGCAGACCGCGAGCCGCCGCAGAGTGATCTCGCGGCGCCGGTCGAGCTCGGAGCGGAGCATGTCCAGGCGCAGCTCGCGCCGCTCGGGCGCGTCCGGCACGGGCAGCTTCAGCTCGCCGAGCAGCGTCTCGACGGAGGGGCCGAGCCCGGAACGCGGTGTCCCCGGCGCCGGCCGCCCCTGCCGTCGCCCGACCAGCACCCGCTCCATGGCGGCGGCCACCACGCGGCCCCGCCCCAGCAGCCGGCCCTGCGTGAGCACGGTCTGCGCAGCCTCCGCCAGCTCGCCCCGCCCGGCCGCAGGCAGCCCGCGCAGCGACGCCAAGTCCCGGGCGACGCGGACCACTTCGCGGGCATCGGCGGGCCCGCTCGGGTGACCGGCATCCCGTACAGCCGCACATATCCGTACGGCGGTGGAGGTCAGCAGGTCGTCCAGCAGGCGGGGATCGCCCGCCGCGTGGAAAACACCGCGCTGCCACTCCGGGTCCCGGATGCCTGCGGGATAGCCGGAACGCTCGTCGAGCAGCGCGTACGAGTACGGCACCAGCGAGGTGACGACCTCGGCGCCACCCGGCCGAGGCGACTGGGGCAGGCCGCTCTCGGCACCGGAGCCCGCCGTCAGCGCGGGCGCGTGAAACGCGCCGATCACCGCGGCCGCGCGCCGCCCCGCATGCTCGGGATCCGCCAGCCGGCGCCGCATATTCGCCTCGCGCCGCAGGTCGTACGGATCCACCGCACCCGCACCCGCACTCGTACCCGCACCCGCGTCCGTCCGCAGTGCCCACCCCACCAGCAGTGCGGCACGCCGCAGCGCTTCGGGCCCGGAGCCGGGAGCGGTCGCCTCGACCAGCCGGTCCCACAGGTCGTCGCCCGGCCGGCCACCGGCTCTCGCACGCAGCGCCGCCGTGAGCGAGCCCGCACCGGGACCTGCCTCCCGCGCCTCCTCGTCGGCAGGACCTCGCGCCGCCAGCGGGAGATCGAACGGCACCACCTCCACGCCCGCCTCCCCCGCCCAGCGGATCGCCGCCAGCTCCGGCGAGAACTCCGCGAACGGCAGAAACACCAGACCGGCGCCACCTTCGCCCCCGCTGCCCGCCAGCGCGACCGGCGGCACCGTCGCCGGGTCGGCAAGGTGCTCCAGCCACGGCGCGAACTCCTCCGGCAGCTCGATGAACAGCACCTCCGGCGCCGCCTGAGCCAGCAGTGCGGGCACGGCCGCCGCGAGCGCGGGGGAGTGGTGCCGCACCCCGATCAGATACGGGTCACGGCACCCGGCAAGTTCAGTCAGCGCTTCCTCCGGAGCTTGCTCAGAAGCCTGCTCAGGTGAGCTCATCGCGCAGCTCCCACAGCGTCCGCCACAGCGGTGCGCCGCCCTCGGCCCGCCGCCGCACCGGCCCGTCCCAGTACCCCAACAGCCGTGCGTGGTCGGCCGGGTCGTCCTTGCGCACCGTGCCGAGGAGATGTCCCGGCAGGGTGCGTACGACATCCCGCCCGTCGCTCAGATACGCCGCACCCAGCCCCATCGACGTGGCCACATGGACCGCCTCCGCCGTCGACATGACCGTCGACGGCCGCTCGACCTCCCAGCCCTCCGCGCTGCGCCCGGTCCGCAGATCCCGGAAGGCCGTCACCAGCGCCTCCAGCACCGTCTCGTCCACCCCGAACGGTGCGCCGGAACGCGCCAGCGCCGCCGTGGCCTGCCCGCGCACCAGCTCCGTCTCGGCGTCGAGGTCGCCGATCGGGCCGACCTCCTCGAAGTTGAAGCGGCGCTTCAGCGCGGCGGACATCTCCGAGACGCCCTTGTCACGGAGGTTGGCCGTGGCGATCAGCGTGAAGCCGGGCACGGCGTGCACGGTCCCGTCCGCTCCCTCCGTCCCCTCGGTGCCGTCCCCGCCCGCGAGTCCTGCCAGTTCCGGCACAGACATCCGGCGCTCGGAGAGCAGCGAGACCAGTGCGTCCTGCACCTCGGGCAGACAGCGGGTGACCTCCTCGATCCGGGCGACCGCGCCCCGCGTCATCGCGGTCAGCACCGGAGAGGGCACCAGGGCCTCGCGGCTCGGCCCCTTGGCGAGGAGCATCGCGTAGTTCCAGCCGTACCGCAGCTGGTCCTCGGTGGTGCCGGCCGTTCCCTGCACGGTGAGCGTGCTGCTGCCGCACACGGCTGCGGCCAGCAGTTCGGAGAGCATCGACTTGGCCGTGCCCGGCTCGCCGACGAGCAGCAGCCCCCGCTCGCCCGCGAGTGTCACCACACACCGCTCGACCAGTGCCCGGTCGCCCACGAACTTCCGCGAAACGACCAGCTGCTGCCCCTCCGCCGTCCGCAGCGGCTCGCCGTCGGAACCGCAGACGAACAGCACCGCCGCGCGTGGCGTCATCCGCCATCCCGGCGGCCTCGGCCCGCCGTCGTACGCAGCGAGGAAGCTCAGCTCCTCGCCGTATCGGTCCTCCGGCAGCTCCACCTGCCGCGCCGCGCCCCCCGTGACCCTGCTCATCGCCACCTGGCTCTTCGCGACCCTGCTCCCCGCGCCCGCTCCCGCGCTCATCGCGAACCTCCCCTGCTGCTACGTCCCTTGAACTCCTCGAACCCCGGCGCATCGCCTTCCACGACCCGCCGCCATGCCGCCGCGTACAGCTGCGCCACCGGACGGTCCGGCACCACGAAGCCGTACAGATCCCATGGCACGATCGCCGTCTTCCAGCTCTCCGCCGGCAGTCGCGGTGTCTTCTGCTCCAGCCAGCCGCCGGGCAGGAAGAGCGAACGTCCGGCGCGCGCCCGCTTTGCCTCCACCACCAGGTCGGTGGCGGCCAGTTCGGCCCGCGCCTTCTTGAGCCGGGCAGGCTTCCAGCCGGTCCACTCCGCCTGATTGCGGTCGGTCGGATCGGGCAGGGCCAGCAGCATCAGATAGAGCGCGGCCGCGTCCTCGGAGAGGCCGAAGCGCTCCGCCGCCGCTGTCACCAGCTCCGGCACGCTGTGCGGTGGATACTGCGCCGCCCCTGCCTGTCCGTCGGCCGTGACCAGCGCCGTGAACTCCTCGCTCAGCACCGTACGCAGCGCCTTCAGCGCCGGCTTCTCGCCCGCCATCGCGGCCAGCTGCTTCAGCGCCGGATGGTCCGGACCTCCGCTCGCACCGTCCACGAGGGCAGCCGACCGCACCCACACCGAATCCCACTCCGAGCGGTACCGCATCGGCGCAAGCACCACCGCGTCCGAGACCTCGACCAGCCCGTCCTTCGCACTGTCGCGCTTCAGCGGCAGTCCATACGCCTCCCGCAGCCGCACCGAGGTCGCGCTGCCCTCCGTGTCCCAGTCCACGCCGAGGTCCAGCAGCAGCCCGGGGTCGGCGAGCCGGTCACGCACCATCCGCAGCGTGACCGGCAGGACCGCGCGCAGCGGATCGCCGTACGGCAGCCGGTACGCGAGCCAGCGCAACATGGCCACATAAGTACTCAGCGTGGATCCGGTGAGCAGCTTCTCCGGGTCCGCCGGGACCAGCCCGTCGTCGCCGTGCCGCTGCTCGGTACGGCCGGTGAGCTCCGTCTTTGCCTCGGGGTTGAGCGCGTAGTCGAGGATCGGTCCTGTCCCGATCTCGGCCACCGCCCGTGTGATCAGCCAGGCGGGCGCGACGCGCCGCTTGCCCCGCGCCGCCAGCCAGGCCCGGGTGAGCGGCTCCAGATCGAACCCCTTCGTCCACAGCTCCGCCACCCGCTGCGCCTCGGCCGGCACCAACAGGCCGGTGTACAGCTGCCGTTCCGCTGGTGACAGCGAGCCCAGCACTCCTCGCCCGGCCTGCGCCTCGGCGCTCTTCGCCCCCAGCGGCGCCAGATACTCGGCGGAGAGCAGCCCGCCCCGGCCGTACGCGGTGACGCCCGGCAGCCCGAGCAGCAGCAGCGCACCCGTGACCGCGCCGACGCCGACCTCCTCGGCGAACTCCTGTGCCTGCTCGGGCCGGTACTGCAGCGGGCCGTGTTCCCGTACCCCGTCCACCATCCGGCGCACCGAGGCCGCCCGCAGCGGATCGTCGGCCGCGCCCAGCACATCCGACTCGGCGAGCGTGAAGTCGTCCCAGGCACCGAAGGCCCCGGCCGGGTCGTACTCGATGCCGTTCCAGTACGCGTACTTGTCCTCGATCCGCTGACAGGCGACGATCAGCAGCCGCCGCGCCCCCGAGTGCCGGACCTCACCCAGCAGTTGATCGCTGTGGGAGGGCCGCGCGATCCGCAGCTGCACGATCCGCAGCCGACCGCGCGGATCGACGAGTACCGCGTCGCCGTCCGCCTGTACCTCCAGCACCGCGTCGAGGAACTCCAGCAGCGCCGCGCGGTCCGTCTCACTGGTCGTCGGGGAGGCCGCACGTACGGCGAGCGCCGACATACCGGGCCCCGGAAGCGTGAGCCACCCCACGCCGGTGCCCGTCAGTGCCACCTTCCCGGCGCCGGCCTCAGGTGCCAGCACCCGTTGCAGCAGCCGGAGTTGGTTCACGCACGTGGTGGTGTCCCGCTCCCAGTAGCGGTGGTGGCCATAGAAGTGCCGGGAGCCCATGAAGCCGTCGAATGCTTCGCGCAGCGCGCCGTCGAGCGCATGCCGTACCCGCTGCTCCTGCGCCTCGGCCGCGTCCGGCTTCTGCCGCTCCTTGGCCGCCCGCTCGGCGAACACACCGATGCGCTTGCCGTGCCGTGCCGCCTCCTCGACCAGGCCGGCCACGCCCGCCACCAGCCCGGGATGGGTGACCTCCGGCAGCAGTTTCCGTACGGCCGCTTCCGGCTTCGAACCGTCCGCGACAGCGCTCAGAAGCGCCTTCGCGTCCGCCTCCGTCACCGCCCGCAGCACCGCCGAACCCCGCTCGTCGCGCGGCCGCAGCGCATGCCAGTAGGCGATCGGCGGAACCAGCGGAGTACCCGCCGCGTGTGCCCCGCCCCGGTCGCCCTCCTTGAACATGGCCAGGCAGATGCCCTCGGAGTCGTACAGCGCGAGCTGCCCGTCGAAGCCGCGCGACTCGCGCGGATGCAGCGCGGCCCCGCCCGGCAGCCGCAGCGGTGGCAGCGGGATTCCGTGCGTGAGGTGCTCGATGCTGCTGCCTCGCGGGAGCTCCACCGCAGGGCTGCGGCTGCCGTCCACCGAGCAGGCGGTGAGCGTCCGCGCCTGCGCGTCGTACCGCACCCACCAGCCGAGCAGCCCGTCCTTGCTGCCGAACGGCGAGGACTCCAGGCCCGGTTGTACGGGCAGCAGCCGGCAGGCCCTCTCCAGCAGGCGGCTCTGTCCGTGCGCGCTGCCCGCTCCTTCGGCGAGCGCCGAGTCGAAGAAGGCCGGCAGCGAGACCCGGCCCCTGCGGGCCGAATCGGGGTCGTAGTCCCACCACTGGCCCTGGTGCAGCACCCATACCGAGATGCCGTCCGAAGCGACCGGCCGCTGCTCCGCCGCGAACGAGGTGTCGCCCGCGTGGACGGGCCGCCCGCCGAAGGTGCGGCTGCCGTCGGGCAGTGCCAGCGTCGGATTCTGGAACGAGGTCCAGTGGTCCCTCAGGTCGCCGTCCGGCTTGAACACCTCGGCGGGCCGTCCCGACCAGCGCGCCCGCCGGTCGGCACCATGGCCGTTGGCGACCAGCCACTGGCCGCCCACATAACGGACCGTCGGCACATCCCAGGAGGACGACGACCGCACCGGCAGCGTGAGCGTCTGCCGGTCCAGCACGCCGTTCGGCCCCACCGCCGCGACGCGCGTCCCGACCCGGACGACCAGCGCGGGCCAGGCGTCCGCGAGCCGGTACCACTCGTCGGCCAGATAGCCGTGCCGCTGCCCGGAAGCCATGGGATTGACCTTGCCGAGCTCCGGAAGCGCCTCCTCCAGCGCGGGCCAGCCCAGCTCGTCGAGAATGCCCGCGCGCAGGGTGCGGGCCAGCGCACCGGCCGGGGAGACGGCGGCGATACGGTCCACGGCCTCGGGCGCCGCCGCCAGGACGGACGGTGCGGAGAACTTCGTCAGCCGGCCCAGCAGGCCGTCAAGACCCGGCAGTCCGAGCGGCTGCGACAGATCCTCGGCCCGGTCGGCCAGCCAGCCCGCAAGCACCGCACGCAGCGCCGGATGGTCCGCGATCCGGTTCAGCTGCGCCGACGCCTCGTTGGTGCCGGCCGCCCGTTCCACGCCGCCGCGCAGCAGCGGCGCAAACCGTGAATCGGCGGCCAGCGCCGTCAGATCCCTGCGCCCCTCACCCTCGTCGGACAGCCACGGCCCCAGCTCCAGGTTCTCCATCGCGTCCGACGGCGCCTCGACCGGCACCCCCAGGGCCAGACACGCGTCGAGGAGATCCAGGTCGACGGTGGTGCGCCAGCCGCCGCCGCGCAGCAGTTGCAGCGGTGTGCCGTCCGCGACGAGCCGGTCCGCCAGCCGCTCCACCAGGGCGAGTTCGGCCGCGAGCCGCTTCATGCCGCGCCAGCCCCGCTGCCGGTGCCTGGCCCAGGACGACAGCCACTCGGCCGCCGGAACCGTCCCGTCCAGCAGCAGCCCGATGGCCCCGCACCGGTCCAGCAGTGACAGCCAGGCCTCGTCGAACTCCGCCGGGCTGTCGCCGCCCACCGCCGGGAGCAGCGCCAGCAGCCGCTCCCGTACCGCCATATCCTCGGCTGCGATATGAGCCAGGGCCGGCAGCGCCGACTTCCAGAAGCTCGCCGCCGCGCGGTTCATCGCCCCGGTGTGGATGATCTCCGAGATCAGCGCACGCTCCTCGGCGGCCGCGTCCAGACCCGCGCCCTTCGCGAGGCGCCGCAGATCCTCCACCATGCCCGCGTACGGAGTGAGTCCGGCCGCGCACCGCTCCAGCGACACCGTCCTGAACTGCGCGTACGCCTCCGGTGACGCCAGCCGGGCCGCCAGCCCCTTGGCGTACTCCCGCAGCGCCTTGCCGCTCAGTGCGCCCGCACCCGCGAACTCCAGGAAGACCTCCCGCAGCCGCTCCTCGTCGACCGCCAGTGCGTGCCGCTGCTCCGCCGCCCGCGCCTTGCCGAAGAACACCGCGGCGTGCTGCCGCGACTCGGCGGCCAGGAACAGCCGCGCCGCCTGCTCGTAGAAGGTCGGCAGGAAGTGCGGTACGGAACGGTCCAGCCGCGCACCGATTTCGTCGAAGCCGTCCTTGGCGAGCCCCGGCTTGGTCGTGACGAGCCGCGCGAGCCGCTCCATCTCCTTGACCACGGCGAGCGCGTGATGCCCGTTCTCCGGGTCGTGGACCAGTGCCCAGGCGGGGAAGCCGAGCGACTGCCGCTTCACCCGTCCCACCGGCGCCGACCCGGAAGGGGCGAAGCCCAGATACTCCAGGGCGAGATCCTCGGCGGGGCCGATCGCCTCCGGGACCAGCCGCACCACCGTGCGCCCATCGAGCGCCGGATGCCCGTACGCCCGCGCCGTCAGCTCGTCGCCCTGAGCCTGTACCTGTCCCTCGTCGCCAGGTCCCGCACTGTCGCCCGCGCCGAGCGGCAGCACCGCCCCCGCCTCCAGCAGCCCGTTCACCGTTCCCCCTGCCGTGCTTCCCACGCCGCTCACAGCAGCCCCTCCTCGTCACCCGCGGCCACCCGGCCCGCGTACACCAGCGCGGCCATCCGCTCGCCCTCCGACCAGGCGACCGGCCCCACCTCGGCGAGCGGCAGCCGCCGGCCGTCCTTGTCCCGCCACTCCAGCGGGCCGGTCAGCGCCTCCAGATCCGGATAGTCGTCCCCCAGCCAGTACGCCGCCTCGAGCGACCGGCCGTCCTCCACCAGAGGGCAGACCGCCTGGCCGCCGCGCACCCGGTAGCCGAGCGAGACCGCGCGCGTCGTGGCGTGCCGCAGCTGCTCGAACTTTCCGTTGGCGTACGCCTGCCAGTCCTGGCCCCGCACGTCCTCGGGCCGCCGCCACACCTCGCGGAACAGCTGCTCCACGCCCTGCTCGACCCCCAGCTCCACCGCGAACTCCCGCAGATCGTCGAGGTCTTCGAGGAGCACGGGATGCGGGATCAGCACGGTCTCGCAGTCCAGCCGCACCGAGTCGCCGTCCAGATCGACGATCCCCGCGCCCTTCTGCGCATCCGCGTCCCGCAGAAACCCGGCGCGTTCCATGTCGGCCGTTCCGTCCGCCGCCACCGGCGCCACCACAAGATCGCGCAGCGCCGTCTGCCATGCCGTGTCCGGCCACACCCGGGCCAACAGCCCCACCGGTACCGGCAGCGAGCGCACCAGCCAGGTGTCCACCTGCTCGCGGCAGTCCCGTTCGTGCCGCTCCAGCCACTCGGCCAGCTGCCGCAGCCGCACGACCTCGGCGTCGTCCCGCAGCTTCGCCGGCACCTGCTTCAACGCGCGCCCGGCAGCGTTTCTGCACAGCACCTTGGTGCCGTCCAACGTGACGGCGTATCCGCCGCTCTCCGTCTCGATCCAGCCCATGGCAAGACCGCCTCCCCGACGTTCCGGTTCCGATGTCGATCACAGTAGGTGACGGGTCTGACAACGCCGGCGGGCAGCCGGTGAGCCCGTGGAAAACACCTGTCACCCTCACGCAACGACCCGGCAACCTGCGCCCGTCAGGATCGGTTCATGACGGAGTCGGCACACGTTCGTGAGTCTCTGCCCCTCGACACCACCGCGCAGCTTCTTACGCGCATCACGGCTCAGCTCGGCACCCAGCTCAGCCACGTCACACTGAACGGAACCCGCAGGCCCATGCCCCCGACCGACCGGCAGCCCACCCTCGTCGCAGTCGCCCACGGCAGCCGCGACCCGCGCGCCCTGCGCGCCGTGACCACGCTCCTCGACCGGGTCCGCGAACTGCGTCCCGGGCTCGATGTCCGCCTCGGCCACATCGAGCTGAACGAGCCGCTGCTCTCCGCCACGCTCGCCACGCTCGCCACGCTCGGCGGCGAAACCGGCGAAACCGGCGAAACCCGCGACGTGCGCGAGGTGCGCGGCGGGCTGAGCGGAGCCAAGGCCGTCCTCGTACCGCTGATGCTGAGCCGCGGCTACCACGTCAAGCACGATCTGCCGCAGGCCGCCGCGGCCGTCCCCGGCGCGGACATACGCATAGCCGCCCCGCTCGGCCCGCACCCCCTCCTCGTCGAGGCGCTCTGCTCCCGTCTCGCCGACGCGGGCTGGCGCCCCGAGGACGGCACCAGCAGCAGCGTCGGAGTCGTCCTGGCCGCCGCCGGATCCCGTGACCCGGACTCGGTCGCCGACGCCCGCCGCACCGCCGACCAGCTCAGCGAGCGCCTCGGCGGCGTGCCCGTCGTCCCCGCGTACGCCTCCGCCGTCTCGCCCACCGTCCCGGCGGCCGTGCGCGCGCTCACCGCCCGTGGCCGCCACCGGATCGCCGTCGCCTCCTACTTCGCCTCCCCCGGCCTCTTCGCCACCCGCAGCGCCGCCGTCGCGCCCTGGATCGCCGCCGCCCCGCTCGGTGCGCACCCGGCCCTGGCCCGGCTGCTGCTGCAGCGTTACGACGAGGCCGTGACCACTGCGTACGCCCCTCAGCGGCGCGAACTCACTCCGGCGTAGCCCGCCCGCAGCCACCCGGCTGTCACCGGCTCCGGTTACCTTCGGTGCATGGAAGGCACCACCAGCACCACCTCATACGACCCCGCCGGCCACGACGTGTACGACGAGGCTGCCACCGCGCGCTGGGCCGCCGAGCCCGACAAGCGTCCGGGCCGCACCGCCTTCCAGCGAGACCGCGCGCGCGTGCTGCACTCCTCCGCGCTGCGCCGCCTCGCCGGCAAGACCCAGGTGGTGACCCCCGGCACGCGCAACCAGGCATGGGACGCCAGCCCGCGCACCCGGCTCACCCACTCCCTGGAATGCGCCCAGGTCGGACGGGAACTGGGCGCGGCGCTCGGCTGCGACCCCGATCTGGTGGAGGCCGCCTGCCTGGCCCACGACATGGGCCATCCGCCCTTCGGGCACAACGGCGAGCAGGCGCTCAACGACTTCGCCAAGGACTGCGGCGGCTTCGAGGGCAACGCCCAGTCGCTGCGGCTGCTGACCCGTATCGAGCCCAAGCGGTTCGTCCACAGCGAGGCCGTGACATCATCCGCCGCCGCGGCGGGCGGCGAACTTGTCAGCGTCGGCCTCAACCTCACCCGGGCAGCCCTGGACGCCGCCACCAAATACCCCTGGCCGCGCGGCGGCCACCCCACCGATCCCGGCTCGGTGAAATTCGGCGTGTACGAGGACGATCTGCCGGTCTTCGAATGGGCCCGCCAGGGCGCGCCGGCGTACCGCAAATGTTTCGAGGCCCAGGTCATGGACTGGTCCGACGACGTGGCGTACTCCGTGCACGATTTCGAGGACGGTCTGCACGCCGGCCATCTCGACCCCAATCTGCTCCTCGCCGAGCCGGAGCGGAGCGACATCTGGGCGGTGGCGATCGGACGGTACGTACCTCAGGACACCGATCCGCAGGAGCTGGCCGAGGCCCTCGACCGGCTCGTCGGCCAGGAGTGGTGGCCGCACCACTACGACGGCTCGGCCGTCGCGCAGGCCCGGCTGAAGGACGCGACGAGCCAGCTCATCGGCCGTTTCTGTCTCGCCGCCGAGGCCGCGACACGTCAGGCGTACGGATCGGGGCGGCTCACGCGGTACGCCGCCGAGCTGGTCGTCCCGCGCGCCACCCGCAATGAATGCGCGGTACTCAAGGCCGTCGCCGACCGCTATGTCATGCAGCGCGCCGAACAGGAGGCCATCCGCGCCGACCAGCGCATCGTGCTGGCCGAGCTGGCCGAGGCGCTCACGGCCCGTGCCCCCGAGAGCCTCGACCCGCAGTTCCATGCCCTGTTCGACGCCGCGCCGGACGACCGGGCGCGCAAGCGGGTGATCGTCGACCAGCTCGCGTCTCTCACGGACGCATCCGCGCGTACGCTCCACACCCAGCTCACGGCCCGCCGCTGAGCGGCCCGGAGCGCCTTGGCGGCGCCTGGCCGGCACGTCCGAGATGGCACGCCCAGGGACTACTCCCTCTTCCGCCATCACGCTCCGTGCGGGACGCTCGCTGAAGGCTGAACGGCGTAGAAGCAAAGAGGAGGCATCAAGTGGTCGACGCACATCGGACATTCGTCATCGTCGGCGGTGGACTGGCCGGAGCCAAGGCCGCCGAGACCCTCCGCGCCGAAGGGTTCACCGGACGAGTGATCCTCATCGGTGACGAGCGCGACCACCCCTATGAACGCCCGCCCCTGTCCAAGGGCTATCTGTCGGGCAAGGAGGAGCGCGACAGCGTCTTCGTCCATGAACCCGCCTGGTACGCGCAGGCCGACGTCGAGCTGCACCTCGGCCAGACCGTCGTCGCCATCGACCGCGACGCCAAGTCCGTACGGATGGGCGAGGGCACCGTCCTCCACTACGACAAACTCCTGCTCGCCACCGGCGCCGAGCCGCGCCGGCTCGACATCCCCGGCACCGACCTGGCCGGCGTCCACCATCTGCGCCGCCTCGCCCACGCCGACCGGCTGCGCCAGGTGCTCACGGCCCTGGGCCGCGACAACGGCAAGCTGGTCATCGCGGGTGCGGGCTGGATCGGTCTGGAGGTCGCGGCGGCCGCCCGCGGCTACGGCGCCGAGGTCACCGTCGTCGAACCGGAGGCCACCCCGCTGCACCAGGTCATCGGCCCCGAGCTGGGCCAGGTCTTCACCGAGCTGCACCGTGAGCACGGTGTCCGCTTCCACTTCGGCGCCCGCCTGACCGAGATCACCGGGCAGGACGGCATGGTGCTCGCTGTCCGTACCGACGACGGCGAGGAACACCCGGCCCACGACGTCCTCGCCGCGATCGGCGCCGCCCCCCGCGCCGCACTCGCCGAAAGCGCCGGCCTCGCGCTCGCCGACCGGGGCCACGGCGGCGGTATCGCCGTCGACGCGGGCCTGCGCACCTCCGACCCCGACATCTATGCCGCGGGCGACGTCGCGGCCGCCCACCATCCACTCCTCGACGCCCGGCTGCGCGTGGAGCACTGGGCGAACGCCCTCAACGGCGGCCCCGCCGCCGCCCGCGCGATGCTCGGCCAGGACGTCTCGTACGACCGCATCCCGTACTTCTTCTCCGACCAGTACGACCTGGGCCTGGAGTACTCCGGCTGGGCGCCGCCCGGCTCCTACGACCAGGTTGTTCTCCGCGGCGACGTCGGAAAGCGGGAGTTCATCGCCTTCTGGCTGAAGGACCGCAGGGTGCTTGCCGGGATGAACGTCAATGTGTGGGACGTCACCGACCCCATCCAGCAGCTGATCCGCAGCGGAACACCCGTGGACCCCGAGGCCCTCGGCGACCCGTCCGTACCGCTCACTTCCCTCAACAGCTGACGGGAGTGTCACAGCGCCACCGTAGACTTCACGCGTGGCAGGCAGGATCAACGATGACGACGTGAAGGCGGTACGGGACGCGGTCCCGATCGACGCCGTCGTTTCCGAGTACCTCCAGCTGCGCAATGCCGGCGGCGGAAACCTCAAGGGGCTCTGCCCCTTCCACGACGAGAAGTCCCCCTCCTTCCAGGTCAGCCCGAGCAAGGGTCTCTTCCACTGCTTCGGCTGCCAGGAGGGCGGCGACACGATCGCCTTCGTGATGAAGATCGACCATCTCTCCTTCTCGGAGACGGTCGAGCGCCTCGCCGCGACGGCGGGCATCACCCTGCGCTACGAGGAGGGCGGGTACAACCCCACTCATCAGCGCGGCGAGCGCATCCGCCTGGTGGAGGCGCACAAGATCGCGGCGCAGTTCTACATCGAGCAGCTGGAGACCGGCTCCGAGGCCGAGACCGGCCGCAAGTTCCTCGCCGAGCGTGGCTTCGACCAGGCCGCGGCCCAGCACTTCAGCGTCGGCTACAGCCCGCAGGGCTGGGATCACCTCACCCGCTTTCTGCGCGGCAAGGGCTTCAGCGACAAGGAGCTGATCCTCTCCGGCCTCTCCCAGGACGGCCGCCGCGGCCCCATCGACCGCTTCCGCGGCCGGCTGATGTGGCCGATCCGCGACATCTCCGGCGATGTCGTCGGCTTCGGCGCGCGCAAGCTGTACGAGAGCGACAACGGCCCGAAGTACCTCAACACGCCTGAGACGGGCATCTACAAGAAGTCCCAGATGCTGTACGGCATCGATCTCGCCAAGAAGGAGATCGCCAAGACCAGCAGGGCCGTGGTCGTCGAGGGCTACACCGACGTCATGGCCTGCCATCTCGCCGGCGTCACCACCGCCATCGCGACCTGTGGCACGGCCTTCGGCGGCGACCACATCAAGATCCTTCGCCGGCTGCTGATGGACAACGCCACCGCCGAGGTCATCTTCACCTTCGACGGCGACGCGGCAGGCCAGAAGGCCGCGCTGCGAGCCTTCGAGGACGACCAGAAGTTCGCCGCGGAGACCTCCATCGCGATCACGCCGGGCGGTATGGACCCCTGCGAGCTGCGCCTCGCGGAGGGCGACGACGCGGTGCAGAAGCTGGTCGAAACCCGCACGCCGCTCTTCGAGTTCGCGATCCGCCACAGCGTGATGCGCCACAACCTCGAGACGCCCGCGGGCCGGGCCGCCGCGCTGGACGAGTCCGCGCCGATCGTCGCCGGCATCAAGAACATCGCCATCCAGCACGAGTCGGCGGTGCAACTCGCCGGCATCCTGGGCATCCTCGACACCCAGTTCGTCGTCAAGCGCGTTGCCCAGCTCGCGCGCTGGGCCCGCGACCGCGGCGGCCGCGGCCCGGTGACGCCGTCCCGCGCCCCGCAGTCGTACGAGCAGCAGGGCGCCCCGCGGACCCCGGCGGGCCCCGCCCTCAACCTGCGCAGCCCCGCCCACCGCACCGAACGCGAGCTGCTCAAGCTCGCGCTCCAGCACCCGGGCCTGGTCTCCCCGGCCTTCGACGCGTACGGCGTCGACGAGTTCACCGCCCCGCCGTACGCCGCGGTCCGCCAGACCATCGCGGAGGCGGGCGGCGCCGAACAGGGCACCCAGGACAGCCCCGACTACCTCGCCCGGGTCCGCGACGCCGCACCGAACGACACGGTGCGCGCCATAGTCACCGAGCTCGCCGTGGAAGCCATCCACGCCAGGACGGTCGACGAGACCTACGCCGGCACCCAGTTGGTCCAGGTCCGCCTGCGCGCGGTCGACCGCCGCATCGGCGACGTCCAGGGCACCCTCGCGCGCCTCGGCCCGAACGCCGACCCGGAGCACCACACGGCCGTGGCGAACGAACTCTGGGTGCTCCAGCAGTACGCCCAGTCCCTCCGCAACCAGGGCGCGGACGCTCTCTAGCCCATCTCCAGCCCATCTCCAGCGCATCTCCGGCCCCCGCGGATCCCCCTTCGGTAACCACCCGGTCACGCACGGGACTCAAAAAGTCACCGCACGCCCCTCGTGGCAGCGATGTGTCGTACCCCACACTGGGGTGCGGTGCCTGAGTCCTCGGAGCGCGGCCGGTCCACCCACAGTGGGCCCCTGACCCCCGCGGATCCGCTCATCGTGTACGGGACGGAAAGTGGCCCGGCCGCCTCCGTCCCGCTGCCGCACGCCCCCGAACCGGCAGCGATCACCCTGGAGGTCGCCCCCGTGCAGACCCAGACCCTGACCGAGACCGACTCTGTCGCGGCCGTCTCCGCGCAGGTCCCCGCGCAGAGCCGGGCCGTACATCACCCCGAGGCGGTACCAGAAGCGGTCCCGGAGACCGTTGTCGAGGATCCGGTGGAAGTGCCCGAACCTCCCGAGTCGCGGGCCCGCAGCCGGGCGGACAGCGGTGGGCCCTCGTCCGATCTCTTCCGGCAGTATCTGCGGGAGATCGGCAGGATTCCCCTGCTCACGGCCGTCGAGGAGGTCGATCTCGCGCGTCGCGTCGAGGCAGGCCTGTTCGCCGAGGAGAAGCTCGTCAGCACTCCCGACCTGGACTCCCAACTCGCCATCGACCTGGACAAGTTGGTCGTCATGGGCCGGATGGCCAAGCGCCGGCTGATCGAGGCCAACCTCCGGCTCGTCGTCTCCGTCGCCAAGCGCTATGTCGGCCGCGGACTGACCATGCTCGATCTCGTCCAGGAGGGAAACCTGGGCCTGATCAGGGCAGTCGAGAAGTTCGACTACGCCCGCGGCTACAAGTTCTCGACCTACGCGACCTGGTGGATCCGTCAGGCCATGTCCCGGGCCCTCGCGGACCAGGCACGCACCATCCGGGTGCCGGTCCATGTCGTCGAGCTGATCAACCGGGTCGTACGGGTCCAGCGCCGGATGCTCCAGGAGCGCGGCTACGAACCCACTCCCGAAGAGGTCGCCATCCACCTCGACCTGCCCTCCGAGCGGGTCAGCGAGGTGCTGCGGCTCGCCCAGGAGCCGGTCTCCCTGCACGCCCCGGTGGGGGAGGAGGACGACGTCGCACTCGGCGATCTCATCGAGGACGGCGACGCCGCGTCCCCCGTGGAGTCCGCCGCCTTCCTGCTGCTGCGCGAGCACCTCGAGGCTGTCCTCTCCACCCTCGGCGAGCGCGAGCGGAAAGTCGTCCAGCTGCGGTACGGACTGGCCGACGGCCGGCCGCGCACGCTCGAAGAGATCGGCCGGATCTTCGGCGTGACACGCGAACGTATCCGCCAGATCGAATCCAAGACCCTCAACAAGCTGCGCGACCACGCCTTCGCCGACCAGCTCCGCGGCTATCTGGACTAGCGGCTGTCCGGACTAGTGGGGACCCTGCGCCTCAGTCGCCGGCGAGGCTCCTGTTGGGGCTCCTCCCCAAGCCCCGCTCCTCAAACGCCGCAGGGGCTGAGTTTCGCCGCCGAGGCTGGAAATCCAAGCCCGTTCGGCGTTTGCGGACACGGCCGAAGGCCGTACGGGTCTGGGGCGGAGCCGCTCACTCCACCTCCACGACCGCCTGCGCGAACTGGGCCGCGTACAGCCGCGCATACGCACCGTCCGCCGCCAACAGCTCGTCATGCGTGCCCTGTTCGACGATCGCGCCGTTCTCCATCACCAGGATCACATCCGCGTCCCGGATGGTGGAGAGCCGGTGCGCGATGACAAAGCTCGTACGGCCGTGGGCCAGGCGCGCCATCGCCTTCTGGATGAGCACCTCGGTACGGGTGTCGACCGAGCTGGTCGCCTCGTCGAGCACCAGGATCACCGGGTCGGAGAGGAACGCCCGCGCGATGGTGATCAGCTGCTTCTCGCCCGCGCTCACGCCCGAGCCCTCGTCGTCGATCACCGTGTCGTAGCCGTCGGGCAGGGTCCGTACGAACCGGTCCGCGTGGGCGGCCCGCGCCGCCTCCTCGATCTCCTCCCGGGTCACCTCGCGGGAGGCTCCGTAGGCGATGTTCTCCGCGATGGTGCCGCCGAACAGCCAGGTGTCCTGGAGCACCATGCCTATCCCGGACCGCAGTTCCTCGCGCGACATCTTCGCCACGTCCACGCCGTCCAGACTGATCCGGCCGCCCGTCACCTCGTAGAACCGCATCAGCAGATTCACCAGCGTGGTCTTGCCCGCGCCGGTCGGTCCGACGATCGCGACCGTGTGACCGGGCTCGACGCTCAGCGACAGATCCTCGATCAGCGGCTTCTCCGGCTCGTACCGGAAGGCCACCTTCTCCAGCGACACCTGACCGCGCAGCTGCTCCGGCCGCTCGACCGAGGAGGAGTCCGGCTCCTGCTCCTCCGCGTCCAGCAGCTCGAAGATCCGCTCGGCCGAGGCGACGCCCGACTGCACCAGATTCGCCATCGACGCGACCTGCGTCAGCGGCATCGAGAACTGGCGCGAGTACTGGATGAACGCCTGCACATCGCCGATCGACAGCGACCCGGACGCGACCCGCAGCCCGCCGACGACCGCCACCAGCACATAGTTGAGGTTGGAGACGAAGAACATCAGCGGCTGCATGATGCCGCTGTTGAACTGGGCCTTGAAACCGGCCTCGTACAGCGCCTCGTTCTGCTCGGCGAAGGCCTGCGCCGACTCGTCCTGCCGTCCGAAGATCTTCACCAGCGCATGGCCGGTGTACATCTCCTCGATATGGGCGTTGAGCTTGCCCGTGGACTTCCACTGCTGCACGAACTGCGGCTGCGAACGCTTGCCGACCTTCGTCGCCACAAAGACCGACACCGGCACCGTCACCAGCGCGACCAGCGCCAGCAGCGGCGAGATCCAGAACATCATCGCCAGCACGCCCAGAATGGTCAGCAGCGAGTTGATCAGCTGTCCCATGGTCTGCTGCATGGTCTGCGAGATGTTGTCCATGTCGTTCGTCGCCCGGCTGAGCACCTCGCCGCGCTTGGCCCGGTCGAAATACGACAGCGGCAGCCGCGACAGCTTCGCCTGTACGTCCGCGCGCATCCGGTACATCGTCCGGTTGATCACCCGGATCGACATCCGCGTCGACACCAGCATCAGCAGCCCGGCGGCCACGTACACCGCCAGCGCGATCAGCAGCACCTTGCCCACGGCGTCGAAGTCGATGCCGTTGCCGGGCGTGAAGTCCACCCCGGAGAGCATGTCGGCCAGTCCGCCGCTGCCCTTGTCCCGCAGGCTCTCGATCGCCTGATCCTTGCTGGTCCCGGCCGGCATCCCACGGCCGACGACCCCCGCGAAGACCAGGTCCGTCGCCTGCCCCAATATCTTCGGCCCGACCACCGAGAGTGCGACGCTCAGCACACACGCGCCGAGCATCGTCCACAGCGTGGCCCGCTCCGGCGCGAGCTGCCGCAGCAGCCGCTTGCCCGAGCCCTTGAAGTCCATGGACCGCTCGGTGGGGCCCATCATCATGCGTCCGCCCGGCCCGCTCATGCGGCCTCAGCCTCCGTCAGCTGCGAGAGCACGATCTCGCGGTAGGTCTCGTTGCTCTCCATCAGCTCGTGATGGCTTCCCGTCCCCACGACCTGCCCCTCGTCCAGAACCACGATCCGGTCGGCGTCACGGATGGTGGACACCCGCTGGGCGACGATCACCACGGTCGACTCCGCGGTCTCGAGCGCCAGCGCCCGGCGCAGCGCCGCGTCCGTGGCGTAGTCCAGCGCCGAGAAGGAGTCGTCGAAGAGATAGATCTCGGGCCGCTGCACCAGCGTCCTGGCGATCGCAAGCCGCTGGCGCTGGCCGCCGGAGACATTGGTCCCGCCCTGCGCGATCGGCGCGTTCAGCCCGGCTTCCAGCTCCCGTACGAAGTCGGCGGCCTGCGCCACCTCGAGCGCCTGCCACAGCTCTTCGTCGCTCGCGCCGGGCTTGCCGTACCGCAGATTGGTGGCCACGGTCCCGGAGAAGAGATACGGCTTCTGGGGCACGAGCCCCACCGTCTTCGCCATCAGCGCCGGATCGAGTTCGCGCACATCCACGCCGTCGACGAGCACCTCGCCGCCCGTCACATCGAACAGCCGCGGTATGAGCCCGAGCAGCGTCGACTTGCCACTGCCCGTCGACCCGATGATCGCGGTCGTCTCGCCCGGCCGCGCCACCAGTTCGACGCTCCGTAGCACCGACTCCTCGGCCCCCGGGTAGCGGAACTCGACGTTCCGTATCTCCAGATGCCCGTGCCTGCGCAGCTGCCGTACCGGCTCGGTCGGCGGGACCACGCTCGAATCCGTGCCCAGAACCTCCTCGATCCGCTCGGCACAGACCTCGGCGCGCGGCACCATCATGAACATGAAGGTGGCCATCATCACGGCCATCACGATCTGCATCAGATACGCGAGGAACGCGGTCAGCGCGCCGATCTGTATGGCGCCGCTGTCGATCCGGTGCGCACCGAACCAGACGACAGCGATGGACGACACATTCACCACCGTCATGACGGTCGGGAACATCAGCGCCATCAGCCGGCCGGTGGACAGCGACACGTCCGTGAGCTCGTTGTTGGCCTCGCGGAAGCGCTCCTTCTCGTACTCGTCCCGTACGAAGGCGCGGATGACGCGGTTGCCGGTGATCTGCTCCCGCAGCACCCGGTTCACGGTGTCCAGGCGCTCCTGCATGGTGCGGAACAGTGGCCGCATCTTCTTGACGATCAGCGACACCGCGATGCCCAGCAACGGCACCACGGCCAGCAGCACCGCCGACAACGGCACGTCCTGGCCGAGCGCCATGATGATGCCGCCGACGCACATGATCGGCGCCGACACCATCAGCGTGAACGCCATCAGGACCAGCATCTGTACCTGCTGGACGTCATTGGTCGTACGCGTGATCAGCGACGGCGCACCGAACTGCCCGACCTC
Source organism: Streptomyces sp. NPDC002730 (assembly GCF_042888805.1). Taxonomy (NCBI): domain Bacteria; kingdom Bacillati; phylum Actinomycetota; class Actinomycetes; order Kitasatosporales; family Streptomycetaceae; genus Streptomyces; species Streptomyces sp. NPDC002730. The sequence continues at coordinate 416,493 of NZ_JBIAQG010000002.1, read as the reverse complement.
CCGCGCGGAGAAGCTCTGCACCCGGTCGAAGACGGCCGCGCGGACGTCCCGCCCGAGCGAGGCCGCGGTCCGTGCGCCGTAGAAGACGGCTCCCATATTGCAGAACACCTGGACGACGCTGACGGCGATCATGAGCGCGCCGAGCTCCAGGATGTAACCCGTGTCCCCCTTCACGACACCGTTGTCAATGATGTCCGCGTTCAGGGTGGGCAGATAGAGGGTGGCGCTGGTCTGCAGCAGCTGGAGAGTCACGAGCAGGGCGATGGGTTTCTTGTACGGACGCAGGTGCGTCCGCAGTAGTCGTATTAGCACACGCAGTCTCTCGAGGTCGGCAAGATCGGGGGGTCACCCCATCTTCCGACACTCCACCCCTGGAATCTCAAGCCATTAACCCAAGGCGGGGTCAAGAAGTCGGGTTGAACGCCCCCGGATGAATCTGATCCCGCGTCGCACCGTACTGCTGGCGCACCGCCTGACCCACCGCCAGATCCTCACCGGGCTCGAAGACCTGCGCGGCCGCGCCCTGCCAGGCCGGCGGAGCGGCCGGCGACAGCGTCCCCTGCGAGACGCCGAGCGACCAGGCGGCCTGCCGGGCCGCGCCCACCGCCGCATAGTCGGCGGGCTGCGGTACGACGACCTGTGCCCCGAAGATCGCGGGCGCCGAGGCCTGTACGGCGGGCAGCCCGGCGGCCGCACCCAGCAGAAAGACCCTGCGCACGTCGACCCCGCGCCGGCGCAGTACGTCCATCGCGTCCGCGAGCGAGCAGAGCATGCCCTCGAACGCGGCCCGCGCCAGATGCTCGGGCTTCATCGACTCGCGCCGCAGCCCGCTCAGCGTCCCCGCGGTGTGCGGCAGTTGCGGAGTCCGCTCGCCCTCCAGATACGGCAGCAGCACAAGCCCCGACGATCCCGGCGTCGACTTCAACGCATGCGCGGAGAGCTCGTCGAGGCCCTCCAGACCCAGCAGCTCGGCCGTTCCGCGCAGCGCCCGTACGGCATTGAGCGTGTGCACGACCGGCAGATGCATCCCGGTCGCATCGGCGAACGACGTAATCATCCCGCTCGGATCGGCCAGCGCCTCATGGTGCACGGCCATCACGGAACCCGAAGCCCCCAGCGACACCACCGCGTCGCCGGCCCCGACGCCGAGCCCGAACGCCGCCGCCATCGTCTCGCCGGTCCCGGCGGAGATCAGCAGCCCCTCGGGCGTCGTCCCCGCCGCCTCGGCCGGGCCGAGCACCTCGGGCAGCGCGCACTGGTGCCCGAGCGCGAGCTCCACCAGATCGGGCCGGTAGGACCCGCTGCCCGCGGACCAGTACCCGGTGCCGGAGGCGCCGCCGCGGTCCGTGGTCCTGCGGGCCGGTCGGCCGAGCAGCTGCCACACCAGCCAGTCGTGCGGCTGCATCACCATCGCGACCCGCTGCGCGAGCTCCGGCTCGGAGCGCGCCATCCAGCGCAGCTTCGCCACCGGCTGAGCGGCCTGCGGCACCGAGCCGACAGCCTCGGCCCAGGCCTGCCGCCCGCCCAGCGCATCGATCAGATCCGCCGCCGCGACCTGCGCCCGCTTGTCGTTGCCGAGCAGCGCGGGCCGTACGAGATTGCCCTGGCGGTCCAGCGCCACCAGTCCGTGCTGCTGCGCGGACACCCCGATGGCCTGTACGCCTTCCAGCAGCCCGCCGGTCGCGGCCTCACCGAGCGACAGCAGCCAGGCCTGCGGATCTATCTCGGTGGCCTTCGCCTCGACGGGGTGCGGTGCGTACCCCTGGCGCAGCACGGCGCCCGTGTCCGCGTCACAGACGACGATGCGCGTGAATGCAGACGAACTGTCCAGCCCGGCGACTATCCCCATGTCAGAAGATTCTGCCGCACCCGTGGAGGTATCCCGTCACGTGTTGCTCGTTCCCCAGTCGTCCTCACCGGCCGCGGTCCGCTCCCGCAGGGACCGCACCCGCTCCGCAACCGAGTCGGGTACCCGTTCCCCGACCTTTTCGCTCACGGTGTGGAAGGCCTTGCCCGCCACCTCGCGGCTGCTGTGCGCAGCGGACTCGGCGGCATTGCGCACAGCGGGGTTCTGGGCGAACTGGCGCGCGGACTTCTTGAGCTGCTCGTAGCGCTCGTGGCCGGCCCGAGTGCCGAGCACGTAGCCGATTGCCAGTCCGATGACGAACGTCAGCTTGTACCGCATGGCTGCCACCCTTCCCTTGCGTCGGTGCTGCCCGCCTACCCGGCGCGGCCCGAGATCACCCCGGGCATACCGATTGGCGGAACACCCCCCTGCTTGCGCTAATGTATGTGTCGCAGCGAGCACACGCCCCCCGGGACGCCCTGAGGTGGGTACGTTCGGTGCACATGCAGCAATCCCCTGTAGCTCAATTGGCAGAGCAGCCGGCTGTTAACCGGCAGGTTACTGGTTCGAGTCCAGTCGGGGGAGCGCGATCCCCTGTAGCTCAATTGGCAGAGCATTCGGCTGTTAACCGGAGGGTTGCTGGTTCGAGTCCAGCCGGGGGAGCAGATACCGGAAGAGGACCCCTTGGGGGTCCTTTTTCGTGTGTCCTGCACGACTCTTCGATGTCTTCTGGAACCGGGCAGCGGGCAGCACAGTCCTCATGATTGTGCGTTGCCGACCATCCGAGGCAGGAGATCGTATGAGCGGCTATGCTGCGGCAGACGGCGCGCACATATGTGCGCGACGCGCCGTTAGGGGCGGTAGCTCAGCCGGTTAGAGCAGCGGACTCATAATCCGTCGGCCGTGGGTTCGAGTCCCACCCGCCCCACTTGAAGCATGCTCTGACCTGCGGAAACGTTTCTCACGAGGTGTTGGAGCGTCAACTCCGGCTCAGCGGACTGAATCCGCTGCTCGCGAGTTCGGTCCCGGAGGGGTCTGTGCCGGTTGGCAATTCGCTGACCTGCGCGGATGTATCGACCCGGCGTTGGTGCGAGCCACCGCAGGTGGCTGGCCTGACGGTCGGCACTGTGAATTCGGGACGCTGGCAGGACGCGGGTACCGGAAAGTGTCAACGAGGGGTCCGAGCACATCGGCCTGCTGGGCGTACCGTCCACCTCGTGGTGGATGTGATTGATGCCGCGGACGACTGAGGTTGTGGATCACCTTCCGGCTGGCGCGAGCCGCGGCAGACGACCGTGCGACGACGGAGCCGTGATGTGGGGACAGCGTGGGGCCCTCGGTAACTTGGCACGTGTCCGCGAGGGGTCTGCGCTCCGGTCGGCCGCCTGCATGCGGTCGCCGGGGTTCATCCGGGCACAGGCCGTGTTCACCACGTTCACGCCGGGCGGTGGCCTCGGTCCCGACCCCCACCTTTACGGCCTGGCGACCACCGGCTGGGCGAAGTCCGACGAACTCGAAGGCTGGGCCGAGCCCGCCCCCGGCTGGAACGCCGTCCTGGACGTGGCCTGGCAACCTTCTCACCATGACCGGCCCCGGCGGTGTGCTGTTCTACTCCTGCATCCTGGGCAGCGAACCGCACGAAGGGCGGTGCCCGCCGCTGTGCCCAGGTGCGCCGTGGTCCCCTGCTCGCTCGCAGCGAGGACCGGTATTTCCGCGCCCCGGTCGCCGTGGTGATGCTGTCGGCCTAGCGTGGAAGTGCCCGGGTCGCGCCCCAGCCGACGGCCGACGACAGGGTGTCCTGTTCGGCCATCCGATAGGGATCCCGTGTCGGCGACAGGGCTCTGTTGTGGCAGCCGCATGCACAAACATCACCGGTTCTCGTGCCGGCTGGTGGGACGGAGGCCGGAATGTCGCAGACATCGTGGAGTGAGTACAGGCCGGGGCAGGGGTTCCCGGGAGTGGTGGGGCGGACGACGGATGAGTCAACCCCGGCGTGGCCGCAGCCGGTGCGGGCGGTGCCGGGTGCACCGAACGTGCTGCTGATCGTGTTGGACGACACCGGGTACGGGCAGTTCGGCTGCTACGGGAGCCCGATCGAGACGCCGAACTTTGATGCGTTGGCCGCGGGCGGGCTGCTGTACAGCAACATGCACACCACCGCGCTGTGCTCGCCGTCGCGCTCGTGCATCGTGACGGGCCGCAACCACCACGCCAACGGCATGGCGGCGATCACCGAGCTGGCCACTGGCTATCCCGGCTACAACGGGCAGATCCCGTCCGAGAACGGGTTCCTGTCGGAGATGCTGCTGCAGCACGGCTACAACACGTACATGGTCGGCAAGTGGCACCTGATGCCCTCGGAGCAGGAGTCGGCCGCGGGGCCCTACGACCGGTGGCCGCTGGGGCGGGGCTTCGAGCGGTTCTACGGGTTCCTGGGCGGCGATTCCAGCCAGTGGTATCCGGACCTGGTGTACGACAACCACCAGGTCGAGCCGCCGGCGACGCCGGAGGAGGGCTACCACCTGACGGAGGACCTGGTCGAGCGGGCGATGTCGTTCATCGCCGACGCCAAGCAGGTCGCCCCGGACAAGCCGTTCTACCTGCACTTGTGCCCCGGTGCGACGCATGCCCCGCACCATGTGCCGAAAGAGTGGGCGGACCGTTACCGGGGGCGGTTCGACGACGGCTGGGACGCCTACCGCGAGCACACCTTCGACCGGCAGAAGCAACTCGGCGTGGTGCCGGCGGACGCGCGGTTGTCCCAGCACGATCCGGACGTGCCCGCCTGGGAGTCGCTGTCTGCGGACGCGCGGCGGCTGGCCGCGCGGATGATGGAGGTCTACGCCGGGTTCCTCAGCCACACGGACCACCACATCGGGCGGCTGCTGGACTTCCTTAAGGAGACCGGCGAGTTCGACAACACACTGATCATGGTGATCTCCGACAACGGGGCGAGCGCCGAGGGCGGGGTGACTGGCACCACCAACGAGCTGCAGTTCTTCAACAACGCGCCCGAGCCGCTGGAGGAGAGTCTGGCCAGGATCGACGAGCTCGGCGGCCCGGAGACGTTCAACCACTACCCCTGGGGCTGGACGTGGGCGGGCAACACCCCCTTCCGGCGCTGGAAGCGGGAGACCTACCGCGGCGGCGTCAGCGACCCCTTCCTCGTCCACTGGCCGGCCGGCATCCGGGCCCGCGGCGAGATCCGCAACCAGTTCGCGCACGCCATCGACATGCTCCCCACCGTCCTCGACGTGCTCGGCATCGAACCGCCCGCGACCATCCGAGGCGTCACCCAGTCGCCACTGCACGGGGTCAGCTTCGCCCACACCTTCGACGATCCCACCGCGGCGAGTCGCCACCGCACGCAGTACTACGAGATATTCGGACACCGGGCGATCGACCACAACGGATGGCGGGCGGTCTGCCCCTGGCCCGGCCCCTCCTTCGCCGAGGCCGAGCGGCCGTTCGGCGCCCCGATCACCATGGCGGACCTCGACGACATCGACGCCCACCACTGGGAGCTGTACCACGTCGACGCGGACGTCGCCGAAACCAGAAACCTCGCCGAAGAGCACCGCAGCAAACTGATCGAGATGATCGCCCTGTGGTACGTGGAGGCCGGCAAGTACAACGTGCTGCCGATCGACGGCAGCGCCTTTGAGCGCGTGATGATCGAGCGCCCGCAGATCACCCAGGCCCGGAGCAGCTACACCTTCCGTCCCGGCACTCAGGTCCTGCCGGCCGCGGTGGCCCCACGGGTCCTCAACCGCCCGCACAGCGTCACCGCCGACGTCGACATCCCGCCCGGCGGCGCGGAGGGCGTCCTGCTCTGTCAGGGCACCAACGCCGGCGGCTGGACCTTCTATGTCAAGGACGGGCACCTCCACTACGCCCACAACTACGTCCAGCGGACCCTGCACCACGTGGCCTCGAGCGAAACCGTCCCCGAGGGACGGCACGCGCTGCGCTTCGAGTTCGAGCCCACTGGCGCGCCGGACATCGCCCATGGCAAGGGCACACCCGGCCGGGCCCAGCTGTACATCGACGGCCGCCTGGTCGGCGAGACCGACATGCCACTCACCACCCCGGTCATCTTCAACCCGGGCGGTATGGCCTGCGGCGCCAACCCGGGATCGGCCGTCACCCCCGACTATCCGGCACCGTTCCGGTTCACCGGCACCCTGCACACCGTCACCGTCGACCTGTCCGGTGACCTGATCGTCGACGCCCCGAGCGAGATGCGCATGCACATGGCCCGCCAGTAACCGTCCGTCCGGCCGGGGCTGCTCAGCCGGTGCCTTCGTCCATCAGCAGCCCCAGCCGCTGGCCAGTCTGGAGCGACTACGCCCCGCTGTTCCACTGCCTTGGCGGCGCACCCCGGCGTGTCCTCGTCGACGTCAGCGGGCAGCCCTGCGCCGACCTGTAGAAGGAGGCCACCGGCGCGTTCATGCGGAATCAGCGGGGCTGCCGCAGCGGCGCAGAAGTCGACAATCTGCCGGGAGCGTCCGGTGGGTGGATCCGGAGGGCGAGAACATGAGCAGTGGCGCCTGGACCGGTGTGGCGGTGGCGGGCGTCGCTGCCGCGTACGCATTGGGCTCGCGTCGGCTGTCCTCGACGCCGCTGTCGTCGGCGATCGTGTTCGTCGGCTCCGGGATCCTCCTCGGGCCGGCTGTGCTGGACATCGTCGACCTGGAGCACGACGCCGCACCGATCATCGCGCTTCTCGAAGCCACCCTGACGCTCGTGCTGTTCACCGATGCCATGGCGGTCCGCAGACGGGACCTGGTGACCGGCGGCTTTCTGCCGGGCCGCCTGCTGGGCATCGGACTGCCGCTGAGTCTCGGGGCTGGCTGGCTGCTTGCCTGGCCCTTGCTCCCGGGGTTGACGGTGTGGGAGCTCGCACTCGTCGGCGCCATCCTCGTCCCCACCGACGCCGCCCTCGAAAAGACCGCCATCTCCAGTCCCCGCGTCCCGGCGCTCGTACGTCACGGCCTGAATGCCGAAAGCGGCCTGAACGACGGCATGGTGCTGCCGTTCTTCGTCCTGTTCCTGGCAGCCATCCCGGGCACGCAGTATGCGGAAGAGGGCGTGGCGGGTGTCTTCTGGCGCGCACTCGTGCTGAGTACCGTGCTGGGCCTCCTGGTCGGTGGACTCGGCGGTCGGCTGCTGCAGTGGTCCCGGGCAAGGGAATGGGCCACGGGGGAGTGGCGGCAGGTCTACCCGCTGGCTGTCGCGGCAGCGTCGTACGAACTCGCCGTCGTGACGGACGGCAGCGGCTTCATCGCCGCCTGGGTCGCCGGATTCGCCTTCGGGTTCGTCCTGCGCCGTCACCGGACCGGCCACAAGCAGGAAGACCCGGACCGCACGGCCGAGTTCGCCGAGAATCTCGGAGGACTCCTCGCGTCGATCAGCCTGCTGGTCTTCGGGGCGGTGCTGCTCGGCCCTGCGCTGGAGCACCTGAGCTGGCGGGTCATCCTGTACGCGGTGCTCAGTCTTACCGTCGTCAGGATGCTGCCGGTGGCCCTCTCGCTCGCCGGGAGCAGGCTGCGGCCCCCCACGGTGGCGTATATCGGGTGGTTCGGGCCGCGCGGTCTCGCGTCCGTCGTGCTGGCGCTGCTCGTGGTGGAGGAGAACGTCCCCGGGGTGGAACTGCTGGGCAGGGTGGTCGCGATCACCGTCGGCCTCAGCGTCCTCCTGCACGGCGTCTCGGCCGTGGCCCTCGCCGAGCGGTACGGCCGCTGGTACGAGAAGGCCGCAGCCACCACCCGCGACCTGCGCGAGGGCACACCCGTACCCGAGAGCCCCGCGCGCCGCAGGCTCGATCCCCCGGACCCGCCCGAGATGTGAGGCAGCGGCCCGAGCTCGCTGCATCACGGCATTGCGCGTGGCTCAGCCGTCTCCGTCCAGCAGCCAGCGCAACTCGATCTCAAGCCATTGGCTCTCGTGACGCCACGTGTCCAGGGCGGTCACCAGCTGGCGGCTCACGGCGTCGGCCGTCAGCGAGCGCCACCGGCAGCCGGTAAGAAACTCGACGAGTACCCCGATCCGCTCGTCGTGGCGGGCCACCGGCGCCGCGTCGGCCGCTCCGTGTCCATTGATCGCGGCGAGCGCGCGACGGCTGACCATTTCGGGGGTGAGCCTCCGCCACGCGTACGGGCTCAGCGCCTCGCTCACTGCACGCACGCGCGCATCGCTCAAGGAAGCCGGCCGCACCATCGGAAAAGCCCTCCGCAATATCTGGTGACGTTCCCCGTCAATGGCCACGTCACCGGTCGGCACTGGGCTGCCCGGGCCCTGCATCGTGGGGAGCGGCATGTTGCGCAGAGCGTAAGGGCCACACCAGGGCACGTCCAGCTCTACATCGGCCGCCACCGTTCCGGTGCCCGGCAGTAAAGGGCGTCCCGAGCGTCGCCACCCGCAACTACGTGTTTGAGTTCAATCTCACCGGATGGGGCTGGATCCATCTGATCACGGGCGTAGTCTCTCGCCGGTTTCGCCCTGTTCCAGGGCGCCACGTGAGCGAGGGGCGTCGGCGTGGGGCTGGCTGGCCTGGCCATGTGCGCTCTGTTTCTTCCGGCACTGCGGACACGCTGACCGACCCGAGCTGGGACGCCAGCGCGCGCATGCCGGGCCCGATCAACAGGAGGGGGATGGTGGCGATTTCCGCGCCGACGTCTGCGTCGAGCGCGGCCATCAGGGCCACCGCGCCCGCGAGCAACGCGAGCAACGCGAGGATCCCGAGCCGCACGATCCGCCGCGGCGAGACGGCCGGGAAGAAGCGTGGGATCAGGATCGCGGCGGCCAGCAGTGTCACCGAGATCGGCAGAGGGGCAGCGTCATACGCTGCGGCAGATGTGCTTGTCGTCGTCCGCGCGCCGGCAGAGCGCGAACGCTCACGTTGGAAAGGAAATCCGCTGCGGGCGAGTTCGAGACCCTTTGCCGAGCTGGGGCGATCGCGCTCGCACTCGTCGGGGCCGTCCGTCTGGGACGCGGTCAGGACGCGGTCAGGACGCGGTCAGGACACAAGGACAGGAACAGACCGACGAAGACGAAGTAGCGCAGACACGGCTTGCCCCGTCTGACCTGCAAAACGTCGTAGATCGGCGTAGATCGACAAGGGCCGCCAAGATCCCCAAAGGACTCATAATCCGTCGGCCGTGGGTTCGAGTCCCACCCGCCCCACTGCGCGCTACGCGTGGAGAAACGATCTGACCTGCTCAAACGCAGTAGTGAGGCCCCTCGCGAATCTCGTGAGGGGCCATCTCTTTCCCCGGAACAAGATCCAGTGGACACGCAGTGGATGCGGCGTGTCCGAAATGGGGCTGATGCTCGATGAGTCTCATGTGCCCTAAAAAGTGATCAAGGTAGATGCCGTCGCGTGCGTCGAGAATCAGGACTTGGGTCTTGGGTGGGCTCGCTGATTCGGCTTCGTGTCGCCGCTCCTCTCGGGGCTCCGATAGTGAATGTTGGTGATGTACCTTGAATATGTACATCGTGGACTCTCGGGTGGGGTGGTGAGCATGTCTGTTACCCAGATCGACCTTGACGACGAGGCGCTGGCCGAGGCGATGCGCCTGATGGGCGTGACGACGAAGAAGGAGACCGTCAACGCGGCTCTGCGGGATTATGTGGCCCGCATCCGGAGGCTTGAGGCCGCGGAGAAGTTGGCTGAGCGGGGCGAGCGCGGCGAGTTCGAGGAGGCCGCAGCGGCGTACGACGCTGCCAAGCGCGCGCGGCGGGCGGCCTTTGAGTGATCACGTATCTCGTTGACACCTCTGCGTTGTGGCACCTGTTCCGTACCCCTGGGGCACTGCGCCCCTGGGAGGGGCACATCGCCGCCGGGGTGTTCCGTATCTGCGAGCCCACGCGCACCGAGTTCCTGTACTCGGCCACCAGCCCGTCTCACCGCGACGAGTTGGCCGGGGAACTGGATGCGCTGTGCCAGCTCTCGCCGGTCTCGAAGAACGCCTGGCGCTGGGTCGACACCGCCCAGTACAAGCTCACACAGCGGGGCCAGCACCGGGCCGCAGGAGCCATCGACCTCCTGGTGTGTGCGACCGCGGTCCATCACGGTCACACCGTGCTCCACGTCGACAACGACTTCGCCACCGTGGCCACGGTCCTCAAGGAAGTGCAGCAGCGCGACGTCCGCGCCTGACCACGACGTGTTTCAGCCGCTGCTACCACCAGTCCCCAGGAGACCGTCCACGTCGGACGCGCCCTGATCGACTCCGCCGCACGGCGCGTACCCTCGCCCCTCTCACGGCCTTCGACACCGTCCTGGTCGATGACGGTCTTCCGCTTAAAGGAACGGCCGCATCCGCGACGCCGGAGTGGCCCTCAGAGTCGTCAGACGGCCATGAACATGACCGCCGAGTCGTAGGCAAGAGTGGGCGCCAGGACCTCCACGCCCGCTCCATCGAGCGAGCCTGTTGGCGGTATCCCACGCACCAGCAGCTCAAGTGCTTGGCTGTGGTGGGTATTCGCGCCGGAGATGGCGACCGAGACCGCAGTGCCGGAACCCGGCCGCCCCAGGATGTAGGACCGAGCGGTCACGCTTGGGGCCTGCCCGTCTCGGCAGACCGCGGCCCAACCCGCGACACAACCCACCTGCCCCCCAGAGGTGAGCCTGCGAGACCCGTGGCGGTGCCACCCAACTGCCGCCCCGCCGGCGTTCCATGTGCAAGGTGAAGCTGCCTCGCGGCCATACGAGCGACGGCCTGCACGGTTGGCGCACCAGGGCGCGACGGAAGAGTTAAAGGGCGGAGATGCTGACCTGAACGCCCCAAGACGGAAGTTCCTCCCATGTTGGAGCGTGCCCGCCACAAGAAGTGCACCGAGGCCCTGGTTGGGTCGACGGGGCGGAATGGTCAGTGTTTGAAGGCGTCCTTGATCTTCGCCCCGGCCTGCTTGATGTTGCCCTTGACTTGTTCTCCGTGGCCTTCGGCCTGCAAGCGCCGACTGCCGGTGGCGCGGCCGGTTGTCTTTTTGGCGCTGCCTTTCATCGCTTCGGCCTTGTGCGCGATCTTCTTCGCGATACTCATGGGTGGCCACCCTGGGTGAATTGTCTGCTGGGGTTCGGTGGCAGGAATACCGTGGCGCCGGCCGGTCAGCGATCTGCGCGTGCCGCACACCTACTGGGGGGCGGATCGGTGCCCGAAGTGCAGCCTGCTGCGGCGACCGCTGTCCGGGGCTCGAGTGCGATCACCGCGGGGTGAGTCGTTCGCCCGCGCATTCGCGTTGTCCCCGCGGGCGGGCTCGCGTTGGTCGACCGGGTCGTCGCGGTCCCTCCCGGCAGAGGCCGTCTCGCGGCGCGACTGCTTCAGTCCGCGGCGCGAGACACTGCCACGGCGAGAAGGGCGGCGGCGTGCACCGGTCAAGAGCAGGATCAGCCCGAACAGCGCCACCGCTCCGACAACGATGCCGTACAGGAACAGCGTGCCGGTGGAGCCGGTCATGTCGTGGCCGAATACCGAGAACCCGCCGGTGAGTTCATGCCCGCTGCCGCTGTTGGTGAGTACACCGGCCACGCCGAAGACCACCGCGGCGATCAAAATGATGAGTCCCAGGATGACGATCATGACGCGCTCCGAGGGTCTACCTACTACTCCCCCAGTAGAACCGCACCGTCCACAAAGCCACCGCGACAGGGATGGCAGGCTCGCCGGGACTGGTGGCCCACTTGCTGGAGACCATCGACCGACCGAGATGCCGCTCGGCCGTGGCCCGTGCCGACTTCCAGGGGTCCAGGTGTGGGATTGCGCTGATGGCGGGTGGGGGACCTGCTGGGCAGGGGGATCACTCGGCGCGATCGGAGGACATCATGATCATCCTCGGTGTCGTCCTGCTCGTCGGGCGGACAAGACAGTGATGGGGCCTCTGGCCAGGCTCTTATGAAGTCACGGCCCCCGCCCGGCGGATGCACGCGAGCGTTCCCGGACAGAGCCGACAGATCCACTTGAGGACCCTGAGTCAGTCAGGTGCTGGGTCAGACCCGCCGGAGGACGTTCATGAACATCCTCACTGTCAGGTGCTGAGCAGGCGGTCGAAGAAGGATCGGTATTGGCGCAGGGCCAGGCGCAGGTCCTCGGTGGCGACCTCCTCGCCGCGGTGCCATTGGCCTTCCAGTCCCTGCTTGTGGTCGGCGAATGTGGTGGCGAGCAGCTGCATGACCTCGGCGACGAGCCCGTCTGCCGCAAGCACCGACTGCTGCGGGTCATCGACGAATCCCTGCTGGATCTCCTGCCACCTGGTGCGGAGGCCTTCTGTCTCCTGGGGCCCGAGAAGCGGGGCAGTATCGGGTTCCTTCGCGGAGGCGTCGTATTCGTCGGCGTCCGGTTCGTTTCCGGTCTCGTCCGTGATTCTGGTCCTCGGTGCTGCCCGGTCCGCCTGCTCCTCGAACTGCTCGCCGTCGGGGAAGCCCCGGTCCTTCGCCAGCCGCGCCAGCAGTGCATCGGCCTCGGTGACCGCCTTCTGCGGCGAGTCCACGAACTGCTCCTGGGTTCCGGCCCACTGGGCCACGTACTGCTCGCGGGCCTCGGGCGGCAGCGGCTGCTCCTTGAGGGAACCGTGCCGCTTCACTCGCTCGTCGAGTTCCCGCTCTGCCGCCTTGGTGTCGCCGTCGTGGCGGGCGACGGCACGGTCGTACTCGGGGCCGAAGCGCCGCTTCAACCCGCGGCCGCCACCGTCCCGGCCGAGTCCGGCGAAGAGGGCGGCCACCACGACAACGACGGCCACGGCAATGATCACGGCCATGAACATGGCTGCCCTCTCTGGCTCTCGTGTCGTAATCCGCTCTGCTTCATTCCCATCAACCCCTGTCGGCTCGTGCCCCGCATCGTTGCCTGCCGGGTGGTGTTCACGCGACGTGAACACCACCCGGGGCGGAGGTGGTCAGCGCCTGAACGCGCCCTTGGCCTTCCCACCGGACTGCTTCAGATTGCCGACGACTCGGTCGGTCTTCCCCTGCCTCTTCAGCCGCGGGTTGCGGGTGGCCCGGCCAAAGGACTCGGTGATCCGGCCCTTGAGTTCCTGTGCCTTGTTCCTGATCTTCTGTTCAAAGCTCATGACTGTCCTCTGCTCGCCTATGGGGTGGGGCTCCCGATGCGGGATTGCCGTCCAACTCGCCATTCCTGCGGGTGGGGCTGCGGCCTGGTACGGATTACCCGCGGCTTCGGCCGTATCGGCGCCCGCCGCGACTGCGACCGCGGCCGCGCATGGCGAACCCGGCGATCCAGACGACCAGCAGTACAACCGCGACGTACCAGAGGATCTGCATGGTGAAGCCGAACCCGAAGAGAGCCAGGATCAGCAGAAGGAGAAGTATCCAGAGCAGCATGGCTGCGCCTCCACGCGGTCACAGGGACATGTCCTGCGTTCCGCGGGGGCTGGGCGAAGCGAAGGTGAAGGCTTTGCCCGGGAAATCCGGAGCACCACAGCCCTACGCCGTCGTTGTCAGTCAACGCCGGGTGGAGGTCCCTGTCAACGGACCAGTGTTATTGGGGAGTTGCGGCGTGGGGTCCGGGGCCTCGGGTGTGAACGCAGCCTCGGGGGCTTCCGCCGGCTCCTCGGCCGGTGGCAGGACGTGATCCTCCCATCAGGACAGGCCCATCACGGTGCCGAGCAGGACGAAGGGGACCGAAGCCGGAACGATCAGCGCGTACATGTGTACTGCCAGTTGTCGGATACGTGCGACGCGGCGGGCAGCGGAAGCGGCCCGCACGGTGGCGCATCGAGGCTGCGCCGGGATCGCGTAGCGACGGCGACTGCGGGACGGCCACGCTCGTGACGAGGCAGGTTCCGGCATCGATGCGCAAGGTGCGCCCCCGAGGGAGCGCGGTAACTTCTCGACGCTGCCGGGGGCCCGGGCCGCACCACGCACGCTAGTCGCCGAGGCACTCCCTGAACAGGCATCAGGCGGCCATCCGACGCCCGGCAGGGCTGTCTTGCGGCGTACACGCAGGACTACGCTGGCCGGAGAGTCCCCAGCCCCCGGATGCCATGACCTGTTCCGCTCCGAGGAGCTCGTGCCGCACAGAGGGTCGGTTTCTTCCCCGTCGCATTGGGGCTCTCCACTTGGCTGGGGAGGCTGAGCAGAGGTCAATCCGATGGGCGGGAGCGCAGGGAAGCCCATCCCGGTCTGCCAGGCGCCGGGTGCACCGGCTGGACCGGTGCGGCGCCCAGGAGCAGTCACAGGGTGCGCGCTGGTTTCGGGTAGCGGATGGGGGCACACTGAGAAGTGCTGAGGTCACAGGCCCGGGGCGGGGCGCGACCCCCGGTCGGCGAGCACGCCCCGAGCGGTCGGGCCTCCGGGAGGGATCCAGGATGATCAACGTGGGCGATATCCGCGAGTGGCGCAGCCACGATGTCATTGACCGCGACGGACACAAGATCGGCATGCTGGAATCGATCTATGTGGACACCAGCACCGACGAGCCGGCCATGGCGACCGTCCAGACCGGTCTGCCCACACGTCACCGCCTGGTCTTCGTACCGCTGGACGGCGCGACTGTCGGACCCGGCTACGTCAAGGTCACCTACGACAAGGCGCTGGTGAAGGAGTGCCCCTCGATCGGCACGGACGACGTCCTGCCGGCCGAGGAAGAGGAACCGATCTTCAAGCACTACGGCCTGACCTACCAGCCGGGCACCGGCGGCGAGCGCCAACTCGCCCGGCGCTGAGCGCCCGCTCCTACGAAGGAGGCATCCGCGTCACGGTGCTGTCCTTGTCGTCCTCGTCGTGGCGATCGTGCTGGGCATCATCGGCGTAGCCGTCGAAGGCATGCTCTATCTGCTCTCCGTCGGCGCACTGCTCCTCGTGGCCGCTTATGGCGTACCTCGCCGTTCGCTCGGCATTGCGCTCACGCCGACGCCCGGCCCGCTGACGCGCAGGCTCACCACTTCCGAAGGAGGCGTCTGCGTCATGACTCTCTTCCTGCTCCTCGCCATGGCGGCCGTCGTGGTGGGAATCATCGGCGCGGTGGCAGAGAGGGGCTGGGCTACCTGCTGATCATCGGCATCGTGCTCCTCGGGGCCGATCTGGCCTTCATCGCCGTGCGATGGTCCCGATCCTCCGGTCGCCACCCCATCCGATAGCCCTGGCGGAAACTCATCGTCGCCGGCACCAGGGAGGCCTGGCCGCCCGCGACATGTTGCCCAACCCCGAGCAACAGCATCGAGTTCCTCGCGCGCCTGCTCGGCGTCAGCGCCTGCACCCTCTACAACCACATCCCCTCCCTGAACTGCGCTCCTCTCGCACCTCCACCCAGCTCAAAGCAGCACGACGTGAACTACGGCTACCACCGCGCCAAGGGCAACGCGCCCGTGCTCGGCGCCACCCGCCCCGACGAAGAGGGCCCCTTCGGCCGCTGACCCAAACCAGGCGTGGACGAGAACACCGCGGTGAACCGGTCGCGTCGGCCAGGCGGCGCTCGACCTTGCAGTCGAGCCACTGAAGCAGCAACTCGGTACGGCCACGCCGCACTTCTACCGCCGGACCCCGCATGCCGGAGGCTGCCTGAGCCACCCACCAAGGGCGCCCTGGATGCCCGCAGCGGCGAGCAGATTTGGAAGCACTACCCCCCCGCGATTGGGGGAAGCACCGGCCCCTGGTAGCGACCACCAGTCCTGGCCATCTCCCCACAGGGCAGCGTGTACACAGTCGGATAGACCTCACGGCCCTGAACAATTGACGGATAGCCACTTCCACCGGATGCCGGTGCCACACGAACGGGATCGCGCACAGCACCTTGCGGTGATCAGCGCAGTCCTTGCCCGGATACCGATGTCGGCGCTGACCGGCAGCAGCGGTTCGATTGATGCGGCTCCCGAGGTCGCGTATGTGGGCCTCGGCGGCCACACGCGCTTCGGCTCGGCGTCCGGATGCCGGTTCAGCCAGGCGTCCAGGTGCCCGATCACGCGCCCCATGAGGTCCGGGCCCGTCGCGCCTGACCCGGAGGCCCCGTCCGCGCCCTGCCGCAGCCGGTGCGCCGCCTGTTGCAGGAGCGTGAAGGCGCCGCCGTCGTCCGGCCAGGCTCGACCGGCACACCACCGATCACCAGGAAGAATCCTCCGTCGACTTGGCAGCATGATCAACCCCCGAAGGATTTCCGAAGCTGACCGTTAATTAATGGCTGATTAACGACAGTTTCTCAAAGGGAATGTGCGACTCAATATTGTCGCCCGGTGTGGTGACCGGCGCATATTCGATTCCGGGTGATCTTCGCTCGACGGCCGGGCGATTGTGCGGAATGACTTATTCATCGCATAGGGGTGATCATGAGAGGTGCATGAGAATTGACATGCTTCTGAGGCTCTGGAAAGAATAAGGGCGTTCGCTCGGCGAGTGGGCATTTGGTGCAAGTCAAATGCCGACTGGTATTGGTGCAAAACCAACGCAGTGAATGGGGAGAGATGAGTATTCGAAAGAATCTTGGTCTTGTGGGGGCCGGCGCCCTGCTGATGCTCGGTTCCGGGGTTGGCCTGGCGCCCGCCGCGAGCGCGGCCTCGACCGGCAACGGTCAGGCGGTCTCCGTTGCGCAGAACGCCCAGGGTCAGACGAGGACCGAGGTCGCCTCGAAGTCGCTCGACAAGTCCACCGGTGTCAAGGCTGCCGCCAAGGGCGACGTCAACACCATGGCCAGCTGCTGGAACGGCTCCACTTCCGGCCAATACATGTACATGACCTGTTCCGGCAACGGCTACCGGGTCTACATCGACTGCTCCAACGGCTACCGGTACATCTTCTCGACGTACTACTACGGCACCTTCAACCACACGATGTGGTGCCCGTCGGGTACGTACGCCATCTGGGGCGGTTCGATCGGCGGCTGACCAGGGCCGCTCGCAACTGCTGAAGATCGAATTCGTGGACTGCCCGGACAGCCCACGAATTCGATCTTTTTGTACACCGGCACCGGAATGATTTCGTCCCTTTCTTCTCAGAGGAATTTCATGAACCTCTCATCGGCCTCTCGGTGGCCCTCGGCAATAATGACTGTCGCACCCGAAGTGCGGAATTTCTCCAGAGAGTATTCGACGAGGAGTCGACGTTGAAACTGCAACGATTACATCGAATCGCGATGAGTTCCGTCGCCGCGTTGCTCCCGCTCGTTGTGCTCACTGGTTGCGAGTCCGGCGAGAAGAGCGACATCCCCTCCACCGGCGGTAAGAAGGCGCCCAGCAGCAGCGCGAAGAAGCCGGGTGGCGGCGAGCCGGAGGAGGGCGTCCTCAAGTTCGTCCGCTGCCTGCGCCGGAACGGCCTCACGGTCGACGACCCGGCCAAGGACGGAAACCTGTCGATCCAGGTCACCGAGACCCAGGACCAGGCCAAGATCGACAAGGCGCGGAACGCCTGCAAGCAGTTCATGGACCAGGGCGGCAGCGGCGGTGGCGGCGCGGCCTCCGGCGGCAAAGAGAGCGAGGAGCGCAAGGTCTGGCGCCTCAAGGTCGAGAAGTGCATGCGCGCCAAGGGCTTCGACATGGGCAACGTCAAGGAGAACCAGAAGGCGGAGCACGAGAAGGCGTCGAAGGAGTGCTACAAGGAGGCCGGTCCGCTTCCGGATGAGGGGCAGTGAAAGACGGTGGCGGCGAGCACGAAGCCATGACCGAAGTCCACGCTCGGCCCCAGGCACACACCGACACCGTGACCAGGGCCGACGACCACGCCCCCCGCCCGCGGCGCTCCCGCGTGCTGCTGGTCTCCATCGCCGTCGTACTCACCGCAGGCACGGTCGCCGCCGTGGTGCTCCGCGACCGGCCGGGCGACGAGCCGCCGGCCCGGCTCTCGGAGACCGCGACCACACCGGTCACCCGGGGCGACCTGGCCGCGACGGACAAGCTCGACGGGACACTGGAGTACGCGGACGAGGTGTATTTGCCCAACCGCCTCACCGGCACCGTGACCTGGGTGGTCCGCCCCGGCGAGACGGTCTCCCGCGGCGGCGTCCTCTACCGAGTCGACGAGAAACCTGTGGTGCTCCTGTACGGAAAGATCCCGGCCTACCGCGCCTTCGGACCGGACATGTCCGACGGAGGCGACGTACGCCAGCTGGAGAGCAACCTCGCCGCCTTCGGCTACACCGGCTTCACCGTGGACGAGGAGTTCACCGACAACACGGCCGACGCGGTGAAACGCTGGCAGCGCGACCTCGGTCTGCCGAAGACCGGAAGGCTCGAACTCGGCCGTGTCCTGTTCGCGCCGCAGTCCGTCCGGGCGGGTGCGGCCGACCGCAAACCCGGTGACGAGACGCAGAGCGGCAGCCCCGTCCTGGCCACGACCAAGGCCGAACGGGCCGTGACCGTGAAGGCCAAGATGTCCCAGCAGCAGCTGCTGCCCGTGGGCAAGAGGGTGCTGGTCACTCTCCCCGGCCGCGACAAACCCGTCGCCGGCAAGGTCACCTCGGTCGGCACGGTGGTGGGCGGCGGGGGAGGCGACGACGACAAGAACAAAGGCGGCGGCGGGGGAGGCGACGACGACAAGAACAAAGGCGGCGGCGGGAACGGCGGCGGCGGGAAGAACCCCGAGGGTGGCGACCAGACCGTCGTCGTAAAGATCGCCCTCCTCGACCAGAAGGCCGCGGGCACCCTCACCTACGCCCCGGTCCGCATCGAGGTCGAGAGCGAACGGCGCCAGGGCGTCCTGTCCGTACCCGTCGCCGCGCTGCTCGCCCTGCGGGAAGGCGGATACGGCGTCCAGGTCGTCAAGGGCGACACCACACGCATCATCCCGGTCACCACCGGGATGTTCAGCGGAGGCAGGGTCGAAGTGTCGGGAACCGGAATCACCGAGGGACTCAAGGTCGGGATGCCCGCGCTGTGAACGCCATCATTGAGGTGACGAATGAACCGGCCGCCGCCGGGTCGGCACCGCCCACCGATCCCGTCATCGAGCTCACCGGGGTGACCCGCAGTTACCCCGGAAGCCCGCCCGTCCACGCCGTCCGCGACCTGTCGCTGCGCGTCCTGCCGGGCGAACTGCTCGCCGTGGTCGGCCCTTCGGGATCCGGGAAATCGACCCTGCTCAACCTGATGGGCACCCTCGACCGGCCCACCGATGGCCGCGTCGCCATCGCGGGCTACGCCGTGGACCGGCTGTCCGACCGCGAACTCTCGGCGCTCCGGGCGGAGCACATCGGCTTCGTCTTCCAGCAGTTCTTCCTCACCGCCGGGGTCAGCGCGGTCGACAACGTGGCCGAGGGGCTCTTGTACGCCGGACTGTCCCGGCGCGCCAGGACCGCGGCCGCCGTCGAGAGCCTGCGCCGGGTCGGCCTCGGCCACCGGTTGCGGCACCGCCCGCACGAGCTGTCCGGCGGAGAGCGGCAGCGGGTCGCCCTGGCCCGCGCGGTGGCAGGCCGGCCCTCCCTGCTCCTCGCGGACGAACCCACCGGGTCCCTCGACAGCGCGTCAGGGGCGAGCGTCGTCGAACTGCTGCGGGAGCTCAACGCCGACGGCACCACGATCGTCGTCATCACCCACGACACGGAACTCGCCGCCCGGCTGCCGCGCAGGGTGACCATGCGCGACGGGCGGATGGTCGAGGACGGCGGTCGCCCCGCGCCCGACGGCGGTCATCGCCCGCCCGACGGTGGCCGTACCGCCCCAGGTGCGACCGCCGACACCGCCCCCGGCACCGCGCAGGAGGCCGCCCGATGACACCCTCCCGACCTGCGCTGCGCCCGGCCCGCCTCGGACCGCTCGACGTCCTGCGGCTGAGCCTGTCCGGGCTGCGCGCGAAACCCATGCGCGCCGTGTTCTCGGCGGCCGGGATCTCCATCGGTATCGCCGCGATGGTGGCCGTGATGGGCATCTCCACCTCCAGCCGCGCGGAGCTCCAGGCCACCCTCGACACACTGGGGACCAATCTGCTGCACGTCGAAGCGGGGGAGTCCCTGACCGGCGGTGCGGCGAAGCTGCCAACCGGGGTGACCGGGATGGTGCGCCGGGTGCCACCGGTGACCGATGCGAGTGCCGTCGGGACGGTCGACGCCAAGGTATACCGCTCGGACCTGATCCCGAAGGAGGAGACAAACGCCCTGGAGGTCGCCGCGACCCACCCCGACCTCCTGGCCACCCTGGGCGTACGTACGTCGAGTGGAGTCTGGCTCAACCAGGCCACGGGCAGGTATCCGGCGGTCGTGCTCGGCTCCGCCGCCGCCCGCAGGCTGGGCGTCGTCCGCGCTGATCCGGATGTCCAGATACTGATCGGCGGTCGTTCCTTCACGGTGATCGGCATCCTGGAACCGGTCGTGCTCGCACCCGAGCTGAACAGCTCGGCGCTGGTCGGGTTCAAGGCCGCGCAGCAGAACCTGGGCTTCGACGGGCACCCTACGGCCGTCTACCTCCGGGCCGAGGAGCACGCGGTGACCGACGTCCGCAATGTGCTGGCCCGTACGGTCAATCCGGAACAGCCCGACGCGGTACGGGTCGCCCGACCGTCGGACGCACTGGCGGCGAAGCTAGCCGCCGAGGAGGCGTTCACCGGGCTGCTGCTCGGTATCGGAGCGGTCGCCCTGCTCGTCGGCGGCATCGGTGTCGCCAACACAATGGTCATCGCGGTGCTGGAACGACGTGGCGAGATCGGGCTGCGCAGGGCACTCGGTGCCACCCGGGGCCAGGTCCGCAACCAGTTCTTCACCGAATCCCTGGTGCTGTCCGGGCTCGGGGGCTGCGGTGGCGCGGTCCTCGGACTGCTGATCACCATCGGGTACGCGGAGCACCGGGGCTGGCCGGTCGTCCTGCCGGCGACCGCCGTGCTGGCAGCAGCGGCGGGCACTCTGGTCATCGGGGCCGTGGCCGGGCTGTATCCGGCGATGCGTGCGGCGCGGGTCTCTCCGACGGTGGCCCTCGCCTCGAGCTGACATGGTGGGGTCCCTGACGGTGCTGTGGGTGTCGATGCAGGCGAAGGTGCCGGGGGATGTCCCGGTGGAGACGGTGCGGGTGGCGCGGGGCGGCTTTCCCGAAGGGGAGTCTGGCGATCCGGGTCAGGGACGAGTCAGCTAACCCGTGGTGACACACCAGCCCCTACACGCCTCGCATACGGGTGAGGCTGGAGCGATCGCTGCCAACGGGGCTGCACGGGATGTCGGCGGGAGCCTTGGGGCCGGGGGACGCTGACCTTCGCCGTGGCCAGGAGGACCAGGGCTCACCGCGGGTCCCGTCTAGGAACAGACTGACAAAGGGGCGACGGTACCGACGCTGTGCAACGGTCCGGGGGAGAGTCTGGTGATGACATTGCTGCGGCGTTCGACGAGGACGACGTCCGGCCAGATACCGTGGTGGCGGCCGGTGCGCTCGCGGTTGCCGATGACCAGGAGGCCGGCACGCTCGGGCACGGCAGGGCGGGCGGTGTTCTCGGGGAGTAGGCACCTCGCGCCCGGCCAGCGGCACCTATCCAAGCGCGGTAGAGATATTGCCGTCGTCGAGCCGAGCCGACAGACCTCACTGCATTGGGCGTCACGCTCGTCGTGGGCGCGGACTGGCGCACCGGCGACGCCTTCCTCCAAGGCGGAGCCGTCGACGGCTCCGCCGAAGAACACCGAGACGGTCATGGGCGACGAGTTGGGCTGCATGGACGTCTCCGCGGAAGAGTCCAGAAAAATGGGACCGGACCAGCCCCAGCGCGTCGAGTGCCGTTTGACGCTTGCTAGGCCGCGGTTTCTGTGATGAGGACGGCGGCGGTTACCAGGCCCGGGGCGTCACTGGTGGCTGCGTCGGCTACCGCTGCCCGGACGGCGCGAGAGACTTCCAGTGGATGGTGTCCGGGCGCGACCGCGAGTTGGACCTCGATGTGTCGGCCGGGTGGATCGTCACGTTGATCCATCTTGACCGGGCGGCCTCCCAGCACGGCGGTGAGGCGGAAGACGCCCGGAACGGCCGCCGCGACGTCGGCCAGCTCCCCGATGGGCCCCGGCATGGGTCCTGTTCCGGTCGCTGGGGCCGAGCTTCGCGCGGCTACGACTTCCGGCGGGGGCCTCATGGCCTTCTCTGCGGTCCGCGACCTGACGCTTGTCTCCGGGCCCTCATGGAGATCCGTGACACGCAGATCAACCGCCACAGTGGCCAGGCCGAGCCGTTCAGCGGCCACATCGAGCAGTGTGCTCCTCAACTGTTCGGCGGTCTGGGGCAGCGGCTGCCCCATGGATGCGGTGAAGGCAGCCTCGATCCTGAGCGGGCCAGGCGGTAGCGCGCTGGCCGGCGGACGGACGGCCGGCTCGGACACGGGCTCGAGCGGTGCCGGCCCGATGCGCAGGGTCTCCAGCCACACGCCGGGAATCTCAGCGGCCGTGCGCCTGAGGGGCCGGACGGCCGCTTGCTCGGTGATCCATGTCCCGTCGTCGGGCCCTCCGAGCGGGAGCAGCCGACCCAGGTCGAGCTGGCGCCGTACTGCCTGCATCCACGCCTCAGTTTTCACCGGCCTTTCACCCTCTCCCACGGCCGCGGATCTTCCTGCCCACTGCGCTCGGAGTGTCCGCAAGGGCTCCAGGCAGCGCCGCTCATGCCACCCGTTTGGCCACCCCGTCTCATGGTTCACACACCGGCCAAAACGTACTAATACGATTATGATCTGAATAAAAGGTGCCAGGTGCCTTTATGGAGGAATTCCCGATGACTGAGAACGCCGGCGTAAAGCACGGCGGTGCGCCCGGCTCTCGCGGCCGGACGACCATCGCCGATGTGGTGGTGGAGAAGATCGCCGGAATGGCGGCACGGGACGTGATAGGCGTCCATGCTCTGGGCAGCGGATTCGCGCGCTCCATGGGTTCGATGCGGCAGCGGATGCCTGGCGGCGGCAGCGGCAAATCCGCCACCCGTGGGGTGAGCGTCGAGGTGGGAGAGGTGCAGGCGGCCATCGATCTGGAGATCGTCGTCGATTACGGCGTCTCGATCACCGACGTGGCCGGTGCCGTTCGGGAAGACGTGATTTCCGCTGTGGAGCGGATGGCGGGCCTGCAAGTCGTGGAAGTCAACATCGCGGTCAGCGATGTGAAGCTGCCCGACGAGGAAGACGAAGAAGAAGAGCGGCAGCGGGTCCAGTAGCCGGGGCAGGAGTAGGCCGCTTGAGCGAAGGAGCGCGCGATGAGCAGGGCCGTGGTGGGCTTGATTGCGGGGATGGCGCTGGGTTTCGCTGGGTATTTCGGCGGCTTCGGGGCATTCCTGCTGGTGTTGGCGTTGGGTGTTGTAGGACTTGTGGCCGGGCGGTTGATGGAGGGTGACCTGGAACTGGGCGACTTCTTCCGGCCCCGTGACGACCAGCAGCGGAACCGCGACGACCGGCGACGGGCTCAGGGGGACTGGCGGCGGTGACGACTGACACCGATCGGCGCCCGGGCATCCCCCGCAGGGAGCGGGGTGCGGTCACCATCGCCGACCGGGTCGTCGCGAAGATCGCTTCCCAGGTGGCGCGCGAGGCGCTGAGCCGGTTCACCGAGTCGGACGGTCTCGTACCGCCCGGCCGCCGGACACCACGCGTGACGACGTCCGTGCGGCGGGCACCCGAGCGGAACGACGCAGGACGAGACGCCGATCCTGCCGAAGGCCGGCCGGCAGTGCTCGGCCAAGCGCGGATCCGCATCGCCGTGGAGCTGGGCTATCCGTCCGACATCGGGGCGCAGTGCGCTGCGGTGCGCCGAGAGGTCACCGAACGGCTCAGGGCGTGGGCCGACATGGATGTGTCCGACCTGGCGGTGTCGGTCGAGAGGCTGCACTCGGTGCACTCGCGGCATACAGACCAGGAGAGGGTGACATGAGCGCGGACACCTGGCGGCAGCCAACCAGCGATGGCGACATTCCCTCCGGTACGGGACAGGCAGCTTCGTCCACGGGTGACCCCCCGGGCACAGACGCGACGGCGGCGGTCCAGGAATCGGGCCGGTCGGCGCGCCGTTTCTGGTCCGCGCGGCGGATCCCCGCGGGCATTGTGGCCCTGCTGTCCGTCGCAGCCACTGGACTGCTCCTGTACGACGTGGTCTCGGTGCGGGCAGGTGGGCCTGCGATGCGCTGGCGACGGCGGCTCGCCGAGGAGCTGGCGACACGACCGCTGGAGGACATCTGGATGATCGTCGGGGCCGCAGTGGCGATGGCCCTCGGCCTGTGGCTTTTCCTGCTGGCGGTGACGCCGGGACTGCGCAGGCTGCTACCCATGCGGCAGCCCACCGGTACCCCCAGAGCAGATGAGGTCCGCGGCGGGCTCGACCGCCGCGCAGCTGCCCTGCTTCTGCGCGACCGGGCCATGCGGGTGTCCGGTGTCCAATCGGCACAGGTCGATGTCGGCCGCCGGAAGGTCAAGGCCCGGGCACAGGTCCATTTCCGCGATCTCGACGAGGTCCGCGCGGACCTGGGCACTGCGCTGGGCGAAGCCGTGAGGACTTTGGGGCTCGCCCGGCAACCCACGCTGGCCGTGCGCGTTCGGCGCCCGAAGAAGGGCTGAGGTGATCCCGATGATCAAGACAGTGAACCGGGTGCTGCTGGGGCTGCTCGGCCTTGGACTGTTCGCCCTGGGTGGCGGCGTGCTGCTGGGCGGGCTGGATCTTCAGCGCCGCTGGGGTTTCGACGTGCCGGGCTGGTGGCCCTTCCGGGGGCCGGACGATGTGGTGCTGGCCACCGTGGGACGCACCCGGTGGCGGGAAGAGGGCTGGTGGTGGCCGGCCGTCATCGCGGTGCTCACCGTGTTGCTGGCGCTGCTGCTGTGGTGGCTTATTGCGCAACTCCGACACCGGCTGGGCCAAGTCCTCGTCGACAGCGAAGACGGCGCGGCGGCCCAACTCAACGGCCGCGCGCTGGAGGACGTGATCGAAGCAGAATCGCAAGCCCTGGACGGGGTCTCGCGGGCTCATGTCCGGCTGACGGGCCGGCCTACTGCTCCGGTCGCACGAGTGCGGCTGTGGCTGGAGCCTCCCGCGGAACCAGCGCAGACCCTTAGGCAACTCAACCGGGAAACGCTCGCACACGCGCGGGACTCGGCAGGCCTGGACCGCCTCCCGTCAAAGGTGCGACTCCGGGAAGTCCGCCACCGCGCCCACCGCGTCACCTAACAACTCTTCGCCACATACCAGGACGGAATTTCACAGAACTCGCAGGGAAGCAGAGCCGCCTCCCGCCCTGGTGCTGCCCGTAGTCCAGTCCTTCCTTCCGCCACGACCCCAGGAGGCGTAGCGCCATGGTCCTCTTCCTGGTTCTGCTCTGCAGCGCCATCGCGCTGGTCATCATCGGCGCTGTCGTGGACGGCATGCTGTACCTGCTCTCCATCGGGGTGCTGCTTCTCGTCGTCGCCGTGCTGTACCTGCTCGTGCGCTCGGTATCGCGCTCGCGCCGACGCCCGGCCCACTGACCCCTGGTGCTAGATGTCGGACCGCCAATCCACCTGCAACCTGCGACCGGTGGGCGAGGCGGTTCGACCCAGCCCCTCCAACTGTCCAGCAGCGGGCCCTACCTCTGGCCGCTGAGCGCGATGATGCCGTACATCGCATTTGCGGTGGTCGTACGGTGATGAGCCGGGCGGGCATAGGCGCGCAGATGGCCTCTTCGCTGCACCGAGCCCGTGGTGAGGCACCGTGCGCATTGGTGTTCCGCGGCGTCGTGCCGACGCTGGGGCTATGGACGGCTACTGGAGGCGGTCGCTGATGCCCTGGTCGTCGCCGTCGTTGTCGTCAGCGGGGATGTGGACGTCATTGACGTTGATGTTGACCTCGACGACTTCCAGGCCGGTCATCTGCTCGACGGTGTCGATGACGTTGTTGCGGACGTCCTTGGTCAGCTCGGGTATGGATGAGCCGTACTCGACTACCATCTGCAGGTCCACGGCTGCCTGCTTCTGACCGACCTCGACGGAGACGCCCTGTCCGGCGCTGGCGGAGGCTCCGGGGATCCGCCCCTTTACTGCGCCGAACGCCCGTGACGCTCCGCCGCCCAGCTCGTATACGCCGGGCACCTCGCGGGTGGCGAGCCCGGCGATCTTCTGGACGACGACGTCGGCGATGGTGGTGGAGCCCTGGTCGGAGGCTGCCGGTGTGCTGGTGGCGGTGCTGTCTGCGTCACCAGCGGCGAATGTGGAGTGCTCGGCAATCTTTGTGGTGGCCGGGTTCGTCATCGTGCTCTCCTCGGGTTCCTGGCTCTGGACGAGGCGGTTGCGCCCTCGTCACACCAGAAGGACCCGCGGCGAGGGAGAACGTCATGGCCCCTCAGACACCGGCGTCAGTTATCGCGAACGCGACGACTGAGGGCGGCAGCATCGATGTCGGTGACGACCAGGCGCAACCGGACGTCCTTCCACAGGCTCTCCTCCAGCGCCGTTTGCAGGGCGGCCTCGGCTTCGCGCAGGATCGGAGGAAGGGGGAGGGCGAGGGCGACGACACGAATCTCGATGAGTTCGGCGTCGATACGGACGGCCAGAGTGTCGACGTTCCACGGTACGCGTGAGCCGATGCGGGTGGCGGACGGGGTCGCTGGACGCAGACCAGGGAGCCTGCCCAGGACGGCCAGGAGTGAGCGCGTCATCTCTGTTCTCGGTGTCACCACGCACCAGCCTCATACGAGCCGATGTCCATGATCGACACCGTGACGGCTTGCGGGGTGATGCCCGTCGCATCGGCGACCGCGCGCGTGACCTCGCGCTGAACGGCCTGCGCCACAGCCGCAGCCTGGTCCTGCCCGGAGGCGACCAGGTCTACGGACACGCGCAGGGTTGAGGGCACGGCCGACTGGTCGACTGTGACTCTTACGCCCTCGGTCGGGGCCGGGGTGAGGCCGTTGATCTTCTGGCGTGCCAAGTGGGCCACCTGGGAGGCGAGCCCGGTCAGGCCGGGTTCGATTCGCACAACGCCTGCGGACGCGATAGCGGCACGGGCGACGATTGCGGCGATCACGGGCTCGGCGATGACCCACTGGCAGCGGGGAACCCCTGCCCTGTCGTCTGCCACTGTCATTCTCATAGCGAGCACCCTGTCCCTGTGCTTCAGCCCCTCTCAACCCTCTGCTGCCCGAACCCGGGGGTGTCATTCGTCGTAGAGGTCCTCCACGGTCAGGTCGAGACGCACCACGGATATCCCGATCCGTGCTGCAGCGGCTGCCTGGACCCGCTCGCGTACCTCGTCGACAGCGGCGGCGGCGAAGTCGCGGTAGCTGACCGCCAGACTCATTGCCACCTCCACCGCACCGTCGCTCTCCGCAGCGGTGATCCTGCAGCGCCGCGCGCGCACGCCGTCGACGGTATCGGCTGCGAACCGCAGCACCGCGGCGACCGCTTGTTCGCTGATCCGCACCCCGCCCGGCTCCGCGGTGGGCAGCGCGAGCATGCTGTGACGGCGCACCTCTGCCCGCACCGCGGACATGATCCGGCCGGTCAAGCCCAGCGGTGGCTCGATCTCCTCCGAGGCCAACTCGCCGGTCACCTCCCGCAGCACAAGCAGGCTGTCCCGGGCAGCAGAGCAGTACTCACAGCGGAGGTCATGGGTGGTCGCCACGCCGGTGTCGACGATGTCGAGCCGCTCCCACACCGCCTCGACATCGCGGCCGCAAGGCAGCATGTAGCTCTGAGCGTCGCTCATTTCCATGGAGCCATCACCTCCGCCAACTGCGCTCGAGCGCGCGCTATGCGTCCACGTACCGCCGCCTGGGTCGTGCCCATCACCACCGCGATCTCCCCATAGGAGCGCCCGTGGACCTCCCGCAGCAGCCAGCAGGCCCGCTGCTCGGGCGTCAGCCGTTTCAGAGCCGCCGCGAGCGCGGTCAGCTGCTCGCCGACCTGTGCCGCCCGTTCCGGCGATCCCGCCGCGTCGACGGATTCGCGGCTGTCCAGGTCAGCGTCCGTGACGGGCCTGCGTGCCCGGATGATGTTCAGGCACCGGTTGGTCGTCGTCCGGTAAAGCCAGCCCACGAGTGCTGCGTTTTCCCTTAGCTGCCCCAGCCGCCGCCATGCGGTCAGGAAAACCTCCTGCACCACATCCTCGGCGTCGCCACGGCTGGAGAGCATACGCAGTGCCAAGCGGTACATCGGCCCCTGATAACGGCACACGAGCACCTCAAAGGCACGCACGTCGCCGTCACGTGCCCGGGCCACCAAGGTCGCATCGTCCAGCACAGCCTCCCGCACGTGGGCGGCAGGCTGTGGGCCCATGTCAGCAGGCGATGTCACCTGCACAACCCTCCTGCGCCAGGCATGCTCTCGGCCCTTCCCTCGGACCTGCTGGACACCGGCCGAACAGCGCCGGGCAGTAGAAGGACACAACTGCGGAGAGATCGTCACCGCACATCAAGCATCGACCACACACGGGTCCGCTGCCGCGGTCAGCACTGGCATCACCAGCGACCGGCAACCACGGACTGCCACAGCGGCCCGTCTCCGCAGCAGGAGTGGGGGCTTCTCAAGATGCGACCGGCATGATCCGGGCGAGACTGGTGAGTGCAGGACCGGCATCGAGTGATGGCTCTCGTGCCGAGGCGACCGCCCGTCGCGGCCGGAATCGCCGGGCAGTAGATGGCCGGCCCCGCCCGAAGTGAGACGGACCAGGTTCCCTCTTTGCTGCGCTCCACGAATCGGCCGCAGCGGCCCCCTGTTGGAGCAGAGACCACGGGCAGCAGCAGTTGCGCGGCACGGGTGGGTTCCCGAGGGAACGATGAAGGTGACGTGCGCATGGACGATCAGACCAAGGTGGCTCTCGCCGCGGCCGTAGTCGCCGGTTACGTGCTGGGCCGTACGAAGAAAGGCAAGCTCGCCCTGAGCGTGGCGACCTATGTGGCGGGCCGACGGTTCGACCTCGATCCGCGCCAGCTCGCTGCCGAGGGCATGCGCAGGCTGGGGGAGATCCCGCAGGTCGCCGAACTGCAGGAGCAGCTGAAGGGGGAGGTCCTCGACGCCGGCCGAAAGGCCGTGACAGCTGCTGCCACTCGCGGCATGGGGACGCTCGCGGACACGCTTCGTGACCGCACGGCTGGCTCCGGCAAGAAGGACGAGGAGGAGCCGGAGGACGAGGAGGAGTACGAGGACGAGGAGGAGCCGGAGGAGCCGGAGGACGAGGAGGAGTACGAGGACGAGGAAGAGGAGGAGGACGAGGAGGAGCCTGAACACAAGCGTCCGCAGCGCCGCAGAAGCTCCCGGAAGCCGGCTCAGCCTGATCGAGGTACGGCGTCAAGGAGAGAGCGGGCCGGTTCTGCCCGGAGTTCATCCGGGGCAGCGTCGAAGGAGCCGGCTCGGAGGAAGAAGTCCTCTGCGACGAAGCCGGCCGCGAAGAAGGCAGCCCCAGCCAAGAAGTCCGCCGCTAAGAAGCAGGCTCCCGCCAAGAAGGCGTCTTCTTCAGGGCGGGCGGCGAAGAAGACATCCAAGCGCGCCGATCGTCGGAGGTAGCCCACCATGGCCGCGAAGGAGACGAAGCAGCCGGAGGCGGAGGAGTCGGGGGCGGGCCGACTGCGTGAGGAGCTGTCGGGTTTCCTCGGTTCACAGGTGGAGCGGCTCGCGGGTAAAGCCAGCGACAAGCTCACGGACGTCACGGGTCAGCTCACTGATGTCGCTGACAACGGCGGGTCACTGCTCAAGGTCGGCTCGCGCGTCCTCGGGGGTGAATCTCCCGTGAAGGCGTTCGTGTCCGAGAAGGCCAAAGGCGTCAAGGACAGCGTTGTGGACAAGGCCAAGGAAGCGTTCGGCGGCGGCAAGGGCAAGTCCAGCGGTAACAAGAGCATGAACATCATTGAAGTCCTCGATGTCGGCGTGCCCTTGCGTACGGCTTACGACTACTGGACGCAGTACGAGGAGTTCAGCAGCTTTACCAAGGGTGTTCGCGACGTCTCGATGGGCGACGAGGTGACCAGCGACTGGAAGGTCAAGGTTGGCCCTTCCTCCCGCAGTTTTAAAGCGACTGTTCAGGAGCAGATCCCGGACGACCGAATCGTTTGGACCTCCGAAGGTGCGAAGGGCAGCACTCGTGGTGCCGTCAGTTTCCACGAACTGGCGCCGACCCTGACGCGGATTGTCCTGGTCGTGGAGTACTACCCGTCCGGGTTCTTCGAGAAGACCGGAAATCTGTGGCGGGCCCAAGGCCGCCGTATGCGGCTGGACTTCAAGCACTTCCAGCGGTACGTCACTCTCACCGAGGAAGAGCCGGACGGCTGGCGCGGCGAGATCCGAGACGGCGAAGTCGTCATGTCGCACGACGAAGCTATGGAAGAGGAAGGAGCGGCACAGGCCGAGGACTCGGAGAATGACGGCGAGTACGAAACCGCGGAAGACGGCGATGCAGAGGACGAAGAAAAAGAGGAGGACGGAGAGGAAGACGAGTGGGAGGACGAGCCCGCCGATGAAGACGAGGAGGATCGATCCCGGTAAGCGACGTCACCAGAGGCAGGTGGCCAAAACCACTTTCTGTGACGGCCCGCCCTCTGCTGCCGTTCACGGGTTCGCTGTCACCTCGCGTAGACCGGCGGCTCTCCGTAGCAGGCATGCGGTCCCCACCACTTGGTCGGCTCTTCCCGAACGACCGAGCACCACTCGCGAGGCCTGGCCGCCACTCACCTCGGACAAGGCTTCGTCCGGTCCGTCGTGAGATCCGGTCGACCCGAGCATGGACCCGCGTGCGCCGGAACCGGATGATCGGGCTGTCAGATGTGGCGCGCGTTGCGGATGGGGATTCCTGCCTGGTGGAGGCTTGCGAGGGCTTGCCGGTAGGAGGCGATGAGGCTGGTCTCGAGGTAGGGGATGCCTAGTTCCCCGCAGTAGCGGCGGACGATGGGGTGGGCGTCGCGTAGTTGAGGGGTGGGCATGCTGGGGAACAGGTGGTGTTCGATCTGGTGGTTGAGACCGCCGAGCGCGATGTCGATGAATCGGCTGCCGCGCACGTTGCGTGAGGTGAGGACCTGACGGCGTAGGAAGTCGGGGCGGTCTTTGCCGGTCAGAATCGGCATGCCCTTGTGGTTGGGGGCGAAGATGGAGCCGAGGTAGAGGCCGAACAGGCCCTGGTGAACGGCGAGGAAGGCAATGGCCATACCTGGGGGCAGCACCAGGAAAAGCGCAGTGAGAAAGAGCGCGAAGTGGGCAAAGAGCAGGGTGCCTTCTTGCACGCGATGTTTCAGCGAGCGGTTGGTCAGGGCTTTCACGCCCATCACGTGCAGGTTGTAGCCCTCAAGCGTGAGAAGAGGAAAGAAGAGGAAGGCCTGTGAGCGGCCGATGAGTCTGGGAAGGCCCTGGGCGGCGCGGGCCTGGTGCTGGGACCAGACCAGCAGATCGGGGATCAGGTCGGGGTCGAGGGTTTCGTGGTTGGGGTTGGCATGGTGGCGGGTGTGCTTGTCTTGCCACCAGCCGTAGCCCATTCCGATGCCCGCGTTCCCGGCGATACGGCCGAACCGCTCGCTGGCCTTGCGCCGCCGGAATACCTGTCGATGCGCCACGTCGTGAGCCAGGAGGGCGACCTGGCCGAAAACAAGGGCGAGGAAGGCGGCGATGGCCAGTGACCACCAGCTGGAGCCGACGAGTACGAACGCGGTCCAGCCGCCGGCGTAGAGCACGCCTACCGTCGTGATACGGGCCGCGTAGTAGCCGGGTCGGCGGCGCATCAGCCCGGCGTCGGCGATCTCCTTCGACAGCCTGGCGAAGTCACTGCCGGACGCCTGGGAGGGAGGGGGACGAACAGGAGCGTGAATTGCCATCGAGACCGGAGCCTTCCGTCAGAAGGGGATGCGGCGGTGGGTTGCTTGGCAGCGCGACGGAGCAGGACCGAGCCATGCTGACGTTCGATGCTGTGCGGGGAGGGCATCGCCAACATGCTCAGCCGAATGCCCTGATGGAAGCGCGGCTACCAGTAGTGCCGTCGTCCGCCGACCGCGTGTCCTACCGCTCCCAGAATCCACAGCACAACCCCGATCGCGACCAGGACGATCCCGATAGTCCAGAGAATACCGATGCCGGCCAAGAGACCGATGATGAGCAGAATGATTCCGAGAATGATCATGATGACCTCCCGTGACGGGCGACCCCCTCTTCTCACAGGTCCCCGCCTTTTTGCGGAGCAAACTCGGGGCTAGCCCTGGCCAGCGCGTGCGCCTCCCGACAGCAGCATTGCGATCATGCTTGAAGGGCGACCACTGTCCAGTCGCGAGGGCTCATGCAGTCCGAGACTGAAGCGAGCGGCTCAGACATCGGCCGGGACTCTCCGGACGGGAAAACCGCTCCCACCTTCCTACAGGCACCGTCAGCAACGTCAGTGAGCCTGATATGACCGCTACGGCTGCAGGTGGGAGTATTGCCATACCGTCGGCAAAGCGTGTGGATGCAACCTCGAAGGACAGGCAGGTGAGGTCATGCCCAAGCAGTCGAAGCCGTCCCAGCCTTCGCATGGCGAGGGGCCGAGTCGGCACAAGGGTGATCAGCACGGCTGGTCGCCAGACTTGGACGAGACGCGTCAACAGGAAAACCCGAGCGCCCATCGCTCCTTCCACCCGGATGAATATGCCCCCGCGAAGGGCAGCGGCCGGAAGGTCTCCAAAGAGGAGTCGAAATCCGTCCCCGGTGGCACCGTTGAGAGCATCAGTCGCCGCGGGGAACAGCAGGGCAAGGGCTCTGGCGACAAGGGTATGCACGACAAGGGCCCCAAGGGCCGCTCACAGCGCCCCAGCGGAACCAAGGACGCCTCTGCCACGACCGGTGTGGACCCCCAGGACCCGCCCGGCAAGCGGAGCGCCGACTAGATAGCCGAAACGGCAACCGAAGTCATCGCGGAACCGACCGATGGCCAAACCAGTGCATACCGCTACGGTGATGTGGCCCTGTGGCGGCAGGGCGATCCCTAGTCTGCGCCCGGGTCGCCTCGGCGGTCAGGGTATCGCGCTGATTGATCTGATCATGGCGCTCCCGGTCGGCAACAGGCGTGTCGCCACGTGACAGGGTGAGTCCGCGGCGGGACAGGCTGCGGCGCTTGGCGCGCCGCGCGCCGATCAGCCGCAGGGCCAGTCCGAGCACAGCCGCCCCTCCGATAGCGATGCCGTAGAGGAAGAGCGTGCCGGTGGAACCCGTGACCTCGTAGCCGAAGACCGAGAACCCGCCAGAAAGTCCGTGCGCGCTGCTGTCAATCCTGTTCGTCATCGGCAACATGGCCAGCATTGGCATTTTGGCTTCTCCGGCCGGATCGCAGCCCCTATTGCAAGTTTAGGAAGCTATTTTCGGGTGAGGTTGAAGTTATCCATTGAGTTTTGAGGGAGCGGGATGTGAGTGACGTGGCAAAGGATGAGAAGGCAAAGGCCAAGGCGGAACAGGCTAAGGGTAAGGTGAAGGAGACCGCGGGCCGAGCGGTAGGCAACGAGGGTTTGACTACCAAGGGCCGCGCCGAGAAGGCGAAAGGTGACGTTCGTCAGGCCAAGGAGAAGATGAAGGACGCCTTCAAGCGCTGATACGGGCTCAGCGGATCCGGCGCGGAAGGATACTTTGCCGAAGCCGTCGGCATTGCCGTCCGGCTACTCTCGCTTGGTTTCACAGCGCCTTCCGAGCCGACGCCACGGCCCCGGTTCGCAAGGGCACCCCGCGGTGGCGTCGCCAGCCCGCCAGAGTCGTGAATACCCGAAGCAGCGGCTGCGTCGAGCAGTATCTTCCGGCGGGAGACCTCTTTTGGCGTGCCCGCTCAAGCACAGCGAGAGCGACGCGCGACACACCCGTGAGAGAAAGCGGCTGCCTCCGAGAGGGCGAGAGAGATCGGGGCCCGAGGCCAGCGGCCAGCCGACGTCGTCCAGGGTGCCGATTGAGGACCTGTGACGGCTGTTCGCCTGCACGCTGCTCGCCGGAGGCAACCCCCCTACTACCGAGAAATCCCGGACTCAGCACCAGGCAGTCTGCAGCGAGATCGTTTGCCGTCATGCCTGAGTGACGTCGCCAGTTGGGCGGGCATCGGCGGCCGTTGCCTGCTCGACGACGTCGGCGAGACGACTGAGCATGCTGCGATGCCGTACCTGGAGCAGTGCATCGATCAGCGAATTGTGCAGCGCGCCGCCTGGCCCGCGCAGAGGGTGCTCGTCGAGAATGACCAGAGCATCCGCCCCCCAGGGTCGGATTTCGATTGCAATTCGCGCGGTACCGAGTGGGCCGCTGTCCACCTCCAGCTCGAGCTGGCGAGGCCGCTCGACCCGGCGCACGATGGTGCGGCCCACTGCGGTCCACGGTCCGAGTCGTACCGTGTACTCGATCTGCGAATTGAGCTCGGGCCAGTGGTCATCGACCGGTCGGGATTCCGAGGTGCCCACGACCCAGTCCGCGTAGCGGCTCCCGTCCTCCAACACGCCCCACACTGCCATTGGCGGCTTCGTGATGAGCCGGTGGCGCACGGCCATAGGATCCTCCAGGGGTCTGAACGAGAAGCAATCGGGAGAACTCGGGCCCCAGAGACCACGGTCAGCCAGACCGCGGCGATTGGCAAACGCGCGACGACCTCCCCGCGGCCGCAGTAGCGTCGACACCGTATCCGGATATCGTTTAGCCCGGTATGGGTGAGGCCATTGCGCGTCGCAGGAAGCGGCGTTGGTTCGGGCCAGGCCCCTTCGGTACGCACGACCCGGTAGCGCATTCCAACGCCCGTTTACAGGACGCGTATTGACTCGATCCCCCCGCCTAATGACGAACGCCCTTACATGCGGCGCGCTCTCCTCTGTGGAAGGAATTCTTGCTGAGGAGGGCAGCTATGCAGCCCGAAGGACTACCAGCAGGCGGGCCGTCGCTGCCTGGGGGGATCCTCAGGTCGAATCGGCGGTGCTCGGTCAATTCCATGGTCCGTCGAGCCCGTCCAACCAGGACGCATTCGGGACGCGGTCGGGACGCAAGGATAGGAACAGACTGACAACGACTGGGGGACGCCGACATGGCTAAGCACCTTTGACTTGCTAGAACGACATGGATCAGCGTGGATCTGCTAGGGCCGCCAAGATCCCCAAAGGACTCATAATCCGTCGGCCGTGGGTTCGAGTCCCACCCGCCCCACTACGCAGGCCTCTGACCTGCAGAAACGTCTCATCGCGGGTGTGGATTCAGGACTTTGGCCCAACGGACTGAATCCGCTGCCCATGAGTTCGACAGCGTTGCCGTCGGCGGTAGTTCGAACTGGCCTGACCTTCGCGGATGTGTTGGCCCGACAGTCCGGGAAGTCACCGCATCTGGCCAGTGTGAGCGGCTGGACGGCGAATTCGGGACGCTGGCAGGACGCAGGGAATCGGAAGCGACTGCTTCGGCACCATGTTGCCCGACACCGCTCCGGACGTGGGTGGTGTAGTCCGCGCGGTGTGGCGGCAGGCGGCCGGGGTGCTGCGCAGCCTTTGGACCGGAGGGCTGTCGCCCGACCGAGGCGCGGGAGAAACGGCCCGTACTGGAAACGGCCCGAAGGAACACTTCGGTTCGCGCGGAGACGCCTTACGGGGCGCGGCTGTACGAGCGCCCGCGGGCGTCCCCGCACAGCTGGGCCGTGAGTCCCGAGCGCGGGGTGCCGGCGAGGTCGCCCGCCATGATCGCCGCGGCGCCCCGGTAGAAGCGGAACGGGGACTCCATCATCCGGCCGTAGCGGATCGGAACGAGTTCGGGCACCCGTGCCGCGGACTGCGCCTCCAGGATCGCCCAGCGGGTCCGGCCGGTCAGGAGACGGCTTGTACACGGCGTGGCCCGACCGCGGCGAACGGCGCCGCGCCTCTTTGCCGAGAGCCGCGCGTTCCTCGAGCGTGGCGTGCGGTGCCGCGCGCAGCGCCGTGGTCGCTTTCTGTGACATCTGAGACCCTCCTGCCTGGCCCTGCGGCTGTTGGGACGCCCGGCACAGGGCACGGCGGACAGAAGGGCTCCGTGGCCACCTCCGATGTCGGCCGGGTGGATCACCGATGCCGGGCGGGCGTCTGTTCTCAGCCCTGGGACTCGATCTCGGTCCCGCCGTCCCGGCCGACACCGTCGGCGCCGGATCCGAGGTTCTGGCTGCGTTCCCTGCCAGAATTGCAAGGTTAAAATAATTAAAACTGTGATTTGCCCAGAAGTGCGGCTTGCAGCCGCACGCCGACTGCGGCGATCGCGTACTCGCAGTCCCTGTGGGCGGCCGACACCGTCGGGTCCGATCTGCCCGGAAGGTCCGCAGCGAGGCCGTCGGCAGCC
The DNA here is from genome assembly GCF_042888805.1 of Streptomyces sp. NPDC002730. Lineage (NCBI taxonomy): Bacteria > Bacillati > Actinomycetota > Actinomycetes > Kitasatosporales > Streptomycetaceae > Streptomyces > Streptomyces sp. NPDC002730. The sequence continues at coordinate 380,560 of NZ_JBIAQG010000002.1, read as the reverse complement.
TCGGGAGGGCGCGGGCGGATCACATAGGCGCCAGGAGGAAGATTTCTCGATGACCCGCCCCGAAGACCCGCGCACCGCGGCGGCCCGGATGTTCGCCGAGGCCGGCGCGTTCGGCGAGCTTCTGGCCGGGATCGAGTGGGCGGCGACGCCGCTCGGGCCCCCCGAGTCCTGGCCGGGGCCCCTGGTGGACACCCTGCGCCTCATGCTCACCTCTGAGCACGGGATGGCTCTGTACTGGGGCGCCGAATTCACGACGCTGTACAACCTCGGCTCCTCACCCATTGTCGGCGCCAAACACCCCTGGGCGCTCGGCAGGCCCTATAAGGATGTGTTCCCCGAGGTCTGGGTCCACCCCGTGAGCTCCCACTTCCACTATGTGACCGACACCCGCAAGCCCCTGCTGATCCCCGATGAGCCGCTCATCATGGAGCGCCACGGCTTTCCGGAACAGTGCTACTTCGACTCCGCCTTCCAGCCTGTGCTGCTGGACGACGGCACCGCCGGCGGCGTGCTGCAGATCATCACCGAGACCACCGGCCGGGTACTGGGCGAGCGCCGGCTGCGCCTGCTGAGCGAGACCGGCGCCCGCACCGCCGGGCTGCCCACCCCGGGCGAGGTCGCCCGCGTCGTCGCGGAGGTGCTGGGCTCCTATCCCGAGGAGATCCCGTTCCTGGGCCTGTACCTGGCCTCCGAGCCGGGGATGCTGCGGCCGGCGGCCTCCGCCGGGCTCCGGCCGGCGCCCGAGGCCGTCTCGCTGAGTGCGGCCGACGGGTCGGAGGTCGCGGCCCGGCTGGCGCAGGTGGTCGCCGACGGTGCCCCTGCCACGCTGCCAGCCGCCGCGTTCACCGGCGGCAACACGGCCGGGCAGCACGCCGCGGCCCTCCGGCTCCCCGTCGAGCAGGCGCTGGCCCTGCCGCTGGACTGCGCGGGCCAGGTGGAGGGCGTCCTGGTGGTGGGCGTCAACCCCTGCTTCCCGCCAGCCGGGGCGTACCGGGACTTTTTGGAGGTGCTCGCCGCCGCCGTGGCCGGGGCGCTGACGGCCGCGCTCGCCCACGACGAGCAGCGCCGACGGGCGGAGGCGCTGGCCGAGCTGGACCGGGCCAAGACCACCTTCTTCGCCAACGTCAGCCACGAGTTCCGCACCCCGCTCACCCTGCTCCTGGGCCCGCTCCAGCAGGCCCTGGCCGACGAGGACCGGCCCGAGCGGCGCGAGCAGCTGGAGCTGGCCGAGCGCGGCGCCCTGCGCCTGCTGAAGCAGGTCAACACACTCCTGGACGTCGCCAGGGCCGAGGCCGGGCAGATGCGCCCGGCCCTCGAGCCGGTCGACCTCGCCGGTGCCACGGCCGAGCTGGCCGGGGTGTTCCGCTCCGCCTTCGAGGCGGCCGGGCTGACGCTGGAGGTGGACTGCCCGCCGCTGCCCAAGCCGGTGTCCCTGGACCGGGAGATGTGGGAGAAGATTATCCTCAACCTGCTCAGCAACGCCCTGAAGTTCACCTTCACCGGCGGCGCCCGGGTGCAGGTGGCCGCGGCAGACGACCGCGCCCGGCTGACCGTGACCGACACCGGCATCGGCATCCCCGCGGACGAGCTGCCGCGCCTGTTCGAACGCTTCCACCGGGTCCGCGGCGCCCGCTCCCGCTCCCACGAGGGCAGCGGCCTCGGCCTGGTGCTGGTGAAGGACCTGGTGGAAGCGCACGGCGGCACCGTCGGCGTGGACAGCCGGCTCGGCCAGGGCACCACCGTCACCATGGACCTCCCCTTCGCCGCCGCCCACCGGCCCCGCCCGGACCCCCCTGCGGCCGGCGCCGGATCCCTCGGGGAAACCCCCAGGGAAGGCGGAGGCGGCCGGCCCGGCCGCGCCGCGGCCTACGTGGACGAGGCGCGGGGCTGGCTGGCGACCGACCCCGTCCCCGCCGCGGCACGCACCCCGCACGCCCCCGCGACCCACGATGCCCCCCACGGCCCCGGCCCGCACGAAACCGACCGCCCCCACCGGGCCCGCCTGCTGGTCGTCGACGACAACGCCGACATGCGCGCCTACCTCACCCAGCTCCTGCAGCCCGACTACGACGTGCTGCTCGCCGCCGACGGCCGGGCCGCCCTGGAGATGGCCCTGGCGCAGCCGGTGGAGCTGGTGCTCAGCGACGTGATGATGCCCCGCATGGACGGCTTCGAGCTGGTCCGGGCGCTGCGAGCCGACCCGCGCACCGCCCGCCTGCCCATCGTCTTGCTCACCGCCCGCGCCGGCGAGGAGGAATCCGTGCAGGGCCGGCACGCCGGCGCCGACGACTACCTGGCCAAACCCTTCTCCGCGCGCCAGCTGCTGGCGCGCGTCCGCACCGGGTTGGAACTGTCCCGGCTGCGCGAACAGGTCCTGACCGAGACCCGCAACCAGCTGGCCGTGCTGGCCTCCCTGGCCGACGCGGGCCTGCGGCTGTCCGCCACGCTCGACCCGGACCAGGTACTGCAGACTGCCGGCCAGATCCTGCTGCCCGACTTCGCCGACCAGATCAGCATCCACCTCACCGCCGCGGCACCCGCCCCGGCGCAGTCGCCCCCGGCATACATCGCCGGCACCCCCCTTCTTGCCCGCGAGGCCCTGGCCACCGCCGCCACCCACGCGATCAACGGCACCGCCCCAGCCCCAGCCAGCCCGCACCCGGCGCCCGCCGCCGTGCTGGCCCTGCCACTGCACGCCCACGACCAGACACTGGGGGCCCTGGTACTGGTCCGGCACACCGACTACTCCGCGGTCGAACACAAGTATCTGGAGAACCTCGCCCACCGCCTGGCCCTGGCCTACGACAACTCCACCCGGTACCACAACGAGCGCCGCCTCGCCCTGACCCTGCAGCGCGCCCTGCTGCCCCACCGCCTGCCCCAGGTGCCCGGGGTGCGCCTGGCCACCCACTACCGGGCCAGCAACCGCGGCGCCGAGGTCGGCGGCGACTGGTACGACGTGCTCGCACTGCCCGACGGCGCCGTGGGGCTGGCCATCGGCGACGTCATGGGCCACGACGTGGAAGCCGCCACCGTGATGGGCCAACTCCGCTCCGCCCTGCACAGCCTCGCGATGGAGGGCGCCGGCCCGGCCCGGGTGCTGGCCAGGCTGGACACCTACCTTCAGTCGCTCGCCACCGAACGCTTCGCCACCTGCCTGTACGCGGTCTACAACCCACACCGCCACCGCCTGCGCTACGCCGCCAGCGGGCACCTGCCGCCCCTGCTGGTAGCCGCCGACACCGCCTACCTGGAGCTGCCCCCGGCGCTGCCGCTGGGACTGGGCAGCACCCCAGTCGACCGCGAGGTGGCGTTCCCGCCCGGCACCAGCCTGCTGCTATACACCGACGGCCTGGTGGAAAACCGGGCGCTGTCCCTGGACGACTGCCTGGCGGCCCTGCGCCAGACCTGCGGCGCGCTGCCCGCCGCCGCCCGCGCCGACCCCCAGCAGATCACCGAACGGGCTCTGGAGCTGCTGAACACCCCCGACCGGGTCGACGACGACACCGCCCTGCTCGCCGCCACCGCCGAACCATCGTGTCGAACCGGCGACCCGCAGGCTGGCGGAAGCGCCATACAACCGACCGCTACTGCTCGTAGTCATTGCTTAGGAAGCTGCGGATTTGCTGTAACGAACTGTCTTCATTGCTAATGGAGTCGCGGATCCTAGAGGAAGGGAAATCCGCTGCGCCGAGGTTCGGGTCCCTTTTTCGAGCTGGCGAGATCGCTTTCGTCCCTTTCGATCCTGTCCAACCGGGACGCATTCGGGACGCGGTCAGGACACAAGGACAGGAACAGACTGACAGAGACGAAGTAACACCGACACAGCTCGCCCGCTCTGACCAGCAAAAACGTCGTGGATCGGCGTAGATCGACAAGGGCCGCCAAATTCCCCAAAGGACTCATAATCCGTCGGCCGTGGGTTCGAGTCCCACCCGCCCCACAAAGCGCTACGCGTGGAGAAACGATCTGACCAGCGCTTTCGCTGGTCGGACGGATCTTGCTGGTGATCGTGACGGCCCGTTTGGATCACGGAAACGTGGTCCAGGGGACGCAGGGTCAGGCGGCCTGGGATTTTCCCTCGTCTGGCCCGTCTGCAGGGGACGCTGCACTCCAGCTCACCCTGCAGATCGTCAAACGCAGCGATGACATGCAGGGGTTCGTGGTGCTGCCGAGGCGGTGGATGGTGGAGCGCACACTGGGGTGGCTGCTCAACTCCCGTCGGCTCGCCCGCGATTACGAGCGCCGCTGCGACACATCCGAAGCGATGGTCCACTGGTCCATGGTCAGGCTGATGACGCGCCGGCTGGCCCGTCGGCGAGGCTGAACTTCCCCGCTACGGTTCGCACCAGCCACCCCCCTCCGCCAGTCGGCGGGCCCGCGAGCGCACTACACCCTCGATGCTCGAAGGCGTCAGCTCGATTCCCAACTCCTGCGCGATCTCCTTGCAGGCCATCGGCTTCCGGCCCGCGTGGCTCGCTTCGGTGAGCACCGCCAAGATCCGCTGATGGTCCACCGCCAGCGCACGGACATCGGCCCCCGTCCGCCACCGCGGCACGATCGATCCCGGCCGGGCGGGAGTCACGGCCTGCGTCTTCGACGCGCCCTTCGCCTCCGCTCCCGCGGTCGATCCGGACGCCGGAGGATCGACCCCGGCAACCGTCGGCACGTCCGCCGCCATGCCCTCCTCCTGGACCTGCCCGGCCAGGACCCCGCTGACCCGCCGCTGGGAGTTCACCAGCTCCTGCCAGTCAGTCTCGGCCTCGTGCAACTCCGCCAGCAGACGGTCGGTCTGCTCCCGCAGCACCTCCACCCGCTGCCGGGCGGCACGTTCCTCGTCCTCCAACAACCCCATCACCGACGGCATCAGCCCCCTCCCAGGCCAGGACAACACAACGCGCCATCCCTGCCACCGGATCTCGGACACTACGCCTGACCAGCGGAAACCTACCGATCACGTACGGAAAGACAACAGCTTCTAACTACTCCGGCAAACACCACACCCAATGGCCTGCACTTCCTCGCCCTGACCGACGAGAAGGGCCGCCTGATCTGGATCTCCGCGGCCCGGCCCGGCCGCACCCACTACATGACCGCCGCCCGCCGCGACCAGTTCCGCGCCACCGACCTCGGCGCCCTCGCGGACCTCGGCTTCCTCGGCCTGGACGACGACGCGGACGACCCCGTGGTCGTCACCGGCTTACCAAGGCCACCCGCTACCGCAAGCTCACCACCTGCGAAAAGGACGCCAACAGGCCCCTGGTAGCCGGACGCGCCCCCGTCGAACACGGCTTCGCCCACCTCAAGAACTGGCGCACACTCACCAAACTCCGCACCGACCCCGCCCGCGCCACCCAGCTCCTGCGCGCGCTGCTCGTCCTGACGAACCTCGAAGTCCACCGCTGACAGCCGACAAATGACCTTCAGTCGCAGACTGCCGCCCACGACCAGCAGGAGCACCCCGACCGAACCTCACGGAAGAGACGCTGACCAGCGACGGCCGCGGCGGGGTGGTGGGACTCATGTTGGCTCCCGATGGCACGAACAGGCTGAGATCAGTTACCGAGATTGAACAGCCCAGTGTCGGCCCGGGTGTTGGGGATGCAGACGTTGGGGAACAGCTCCTCCACCGATCCGTCCTCCCGCTCGATATCGGTGCTCACCGTAACTCCCACGGTAATCGTGCTGGTGGCGTCCCGGTACTTGGGCGTCGGGCTTGCTCACTGGATCAGTTCGATGTGCGGGTGGGACGGGTCCGCCGGGCAGGCGTGGAGTTGGAGGTTGTTGCCGCCGGTGATGTCGATCAAGGTGAAGTTGCCGTCCTCCTCGCCCAGATGATGCGGGGCCGGGGTCGTCCGTTCCTCCTCGGCGATCCAGGTCTCGCCGGCGCCGTCCCATTCCGAGGAGGCGATGGTGAGGAGCGGGACCGCCTCGGTGCCGCACTCAGGGCAGGAGCGGTCGACCGGGTCGGTGGGGCTCCAGCGGGTCCAGCCGCCGGTCTTCCAGCCGGGGGCGGTGCTGAGGTTGGTCAGGTAGAGCTCGCCCGGGTCGTCCGCGTACGAGTTGTAGTCGGCAGGGTCGATCGCCGACCAGCGGTCCATGTCGTCCAGCTGGTCCCGGAGCTCCTGGCTCAGCTCCAGGGGGTGGGGGTAGTCGGTGACCTGCTCCGGCGAGAACAGGCACGGCTCCGGGAGGTAGTGCCGGGACTGGATGACCGGCGGCTCGGGCGGTGCGTCGAGGGCGTCGGCGACCGTGGCGGAGGAGCGCCAGAAGAGGGTGGTCCGGGGGTGGGCGGCCTCCTCGTGGTCGAAGGGGCACCACAGGACCTGGAGGAGGTCCGCGCCCGGCGGGCACGGAAGGGGGGCGTCGCGGGTGTAGAGCTGGGCGACGGGGAGGAGGGGGACCGGGGCGTCGGACCACGGGCGGCCGGCTTTGATCCGCTCCCAGGTCTCCCGTTCCTCGGGGGTGGCCGCGATGGCCTCGGGGTCGAGGCGCAGCCGCTCGGCCGATGCGGCGAAGTCGCGGCGGAGGAGCCGGACGTCGTCCGGAGAGAGGACGGTCGGCGACGCGTGCCGGTCGTGCGGACCGTCGCAGTACGGCCACGGCTCGCCGGCGGGCCACAGGAGCGGCCCGCCGACGGAGCTGTCGTGCACGGTCGGCGACCCGGGGCGCGGGTGCAGCCGGGTCGCCGTACGCGCCAGCGGGGCCAGTTGAGGGAAGAGCGCGGTCACGTCGAATGGCCGCGGCGGGGTGGTGAAACTCATGCCGGCTCCCGTTGGCGCGAACTGGGGGATCAGTTACCGAGGTTGAGCGTCCCGGTGTTCCCCAGGGTGTTGGTGACATAGACGTTGGGGAACAGTTCTTCCACCGTCCCGTTGGCCCGTTCGATATTAGCGGTCATCGTGACGCTCACCGGGATGGTGCTCTTGGCGTCCTTATAGACGGGGGTCACCTGGTAGAAGACCGCGTCGTTCGCCCCGAAATCGGCGATGGGGCCCTTGATCAGGTCCTGCGCCTTGGACTCGAAGGTCCGCATGCTGGGCGTGCCCGTGTTCATCCCGGACTGCCAGCAGGGGACGAGGTTGAACCGCGTGACCGCACTCGTGCCCTTTCCGCCGAGGACCTTCGGGATGAGATGGCACCGGGCCAGCGAGGACGTGGGTGAGTTCGCCGTCTTGAACGCCTGGGCGTCCAGCCAGCCGGTGATGTCACCGGAGGTCTCGGTGCCCTTGCCGAGATTCCGCCCCAGGCAGGCCTGCGCCTGGGTCGGCCGCTGTCCGGCCCCGCTGGTCGGAACGGTCTGCTGGACGAGAACAACCGACTCGGTGGTGTTCTTGAACCAGCCGTCGCCGCTGGGAAGCGAGTCGGCCGGCGCGGGGTCGTTCAGGCAGCCGGCCTGCGGTCCGGTGTCCGGCGTCGAGATCGTCAGCTCGAACGGGTCGGTGTCGATCACTCGCTGGTCCTTGAAGCCGTCGGCGAGCTGCGTCTGTGCGAACTGCGTGTCGGCGGCGGTGACATGGGCCTGTACGCAGGGTGCGGTGCGGTCCAGTTCATGGCCGTCGTTCAGGATGTACGTGTCCCACTCGCCGTTGCCGAGGTTGGGGATCACCTCGACGCACTGCGTACCGGCGGCACCGCCCTCCTTCGCCTCGCCGAACGGGAAGTCGCCGCAGGTGTCGGTGTCGACAAGTTCCGTCTGCGCCACGAAGCCGCTGCACGTGCTGGCCGTGCGGCCGGCCACGCCGTTCGTCGACCTGGTCAGGGGGCTGCCCTTCTTGCCCCAGGCACCGTCGAGGTTCTTCTGGGCCCACTCATACGCGGCCACGGCGCCACCGGGGTCGGAGCCCTGCGCGCTCATCGGCACGACGGCCATCACCGAGGGGACGGCACAGCCGGCCGACGAGGTGCCCCCGACCGCGTCGTCGCAGCGGATCTTGCGGGGGTTGTCCCACGAGGCGTTCGGATCGACGGCCGCGGCACCCGGGGAGGTCACGTACATCTTGTACGAGGTGGTGAACTCCACGTCGGTGTTGGCGGCGGGGGTCGAGGAGTAGGCGACGGAGCCGCTGACGGACTGGCCCAGGATCAGGTCACCGCCGTACCAGGGCGCGGTCTTCGTCGTCGTGCAGCCGGTCGTGCAGGAGGCGCGGAACTTGGCGTTGAGGGCGGTGACATCGCCGCTCGCACTCGTCATCTTCGCGGTGATCTGCTCGTTCCAGGCCGTGCCCTTCGCGGGAAGGGTCGCGCTGGTCGAGACCTGCAGGGTGCCGCGTCCGATCTCCTTGCCGTTGCTGTCGCGCAGGATGTAGAGGACGTTCACCCCCGTCACGCAGTACTCGAAGCGCTTGTAGGTGTAGTTGCCGGGGTTGGTGATGTCGCAGCTGCCGGTGTCGGCGGCTGCGACTGCGGCCCGGGTCTGCTGTGGTGTCGCGGTGGCGGGGCTGGTGCTCACACACGCCTTCGCGGCGCCTGCCCGGCGTTCCTTCGAGCCTGCCTGCGTGGGCTGGCAGTGCTCCCCGGACTCCGCCCGGAACGCGGCGGTCTCGGTGAGGGGCGCGGTGGCCGGCAGGTCCGCCGAGTCGAGCCTGCCCACCCGCTGCGGCTTCTCTTCGGCCCTCTGCTGCGCCGGGCTCATGCCGGTCGTGGTGAGCCCCAGCGTCACCACGGTCAGCAGTGCCAGAACGGTCGACCGGGCACGTCTTCGGCCGGGCCGTCCAGGTCGTATTGCATGCGTGATCGTCATACCTCTCCTTTTGGTGTGGGTGCCCCGATGGCTTCGGGCGAGGGGCAATGGGGCACCGGCACAGCGATGCCCCCGGGCAGCGGACAACTGCCGGACATCCAGGGGATCCGGACCGGCACGGTCGGCAGTTCGCCCGCGTGAGAGTCGTTCTCGTGCGGTGGGGACCGGCCGGGCCGCCGGGCTCGCCGGCGCCGGGATCGTCCGGGCTCGGGCCGAGGCCGTTCGGGTCGGCCGGGTCGCCGAGCGCTGCGACGCAGGTCAGAAGATGGACGACAGGACCTTGGTGGCCCCCGACACGACGTCCTCGCCGACGTCGGCGATCTTGCCGACGACGGGCTTGATGAGCTTGCCGCCGAGTGCCTTGTCCGCGGCACCGATCCACTTGGACTGGCCGAAGGTGACCAGGCTCAGGCCGGTGCCGATGGCGGATTCGATGAACTCGCCGCTGGAGAAGCCGTGTTCGATGCCGGTGAAGAGGGTGCCGAGGGCGCCGGCGCCCATCGAGACCGCGGCGAAGAAGCCGGCGGCCGCGGCCGCCGGGGGGAACACGAAGGCGGCGAGGGCGCAGCCCGCGGCCAGGAACCCGGCGCCGACGCTGATCGCGTTGAACGCGTCGGCGTAGAAGCCGGCGTCGTTCCACCACTCGTCGGCGTCCGCGCCGGTGCCGTTGGGGTTGATCTGGTCGTTGGTGTCCTTGTCGGCCGGGTCGATCTTGGCCTCCCGCTCACGTCGGGCCTTCTCGGCAGCCGCCTTGGCAGCCGCCTTGACCTCGGCCTCACGCTTGGCCGCAGCGATCTGCCTGGCCTCGGTGGCCGCAGCCGCCGCCGTCGCCGCGTCCTTGCCCGCCGCGATCGAGGAGGCGCGGGCATCGGCGGCCGAGGCCTGGGCGCTGTAGGACGACTTGAGGGCGGAGCGGGCGGAGTCCATCGCCTTGTTCGCCGAGTAGTTCGCGGAGCGGGCGGCACCACGGGCGGTCGACGCCGCCGCGCTCGCCTTGTTCGCGGACGCCTTGGCGTCGGCCGCGGACTTGTCGGCCGCGTCCGCGTTCCGCCTGGCCTCGTCGGCGTAGTCGTCGGCCTTGGCCGCGGAGTCAAGTGCCTTGGCCGCCCAGTCCTTGGCCTCGGCGGCGGCGCTACGGGCGTCGGCGCCGGCCTTCGATGCCAGGGCGGCGTTCTCCTGCGCCTTCTCGGCGATCTTCGCCGCAGCCGCGATGGCACCGCGGATCGCGGCGACATGGGTGGCGGTGTCGTGGTCGAGCTGGGCCGTCCGGAACTGCACCAGGGAGACGAAGTTGCGGCGCATCCAGGTGGGCCCCTCCATGGCCACCTCGGCGTACGCCTTGGTGAAGGCACCCCCGGTGTTCATCAGCGTGACGGTGAGGACCGCGTCGTCCTCCCGTATCGCCTCGGGGTAGTCGTGGTCGAAAAACTTCTGCAGCGATTCGGTGGTGTTGAGGTCGAGTGCCTTGTTCGCCGCGGCGGTGACGGCCTTGCCGGGCTTCGAGGCCAGGATGCGACCGATCGCCACCCGGTTGTCCTCGTCGGAGGCCTTCTTCATGCCGCCGGTGAGGAAGTCGCCGACCGCCTTGGAATCGGGGCTCTCCAGGGCACCCTGGGCCGCTTCGGCGATCTTGGGACCGGCGATCGTGGCCACGTGGAGCGTGGTCTCCCGGTCGTCCTGTCCCTGGGCCAGGAGCCGGTCGAGGTCGATCCAGGCGTACACGTCGTCGTCCGTGCCGGAGAGAGCGAACTGGGCTGCCTGCCGGGTCCAGGCACCCCTGGAGCTGAGCAGGGCGATGGCCGCCTTGCGCCCCTGGACCGCCGCGAGCGCCATGTCGTTCGCCGCCAGCGCCTGCTCGGCCTTGGTGATCAGATCCTTGGTCGCCTGATCGGTCTGCTGGGCCTGGGCGGCCTTGTTCTGATAGGCAGTCAGCTCCTTCGTCTCGATCTCGGCGAGCAGCCTGACCTCCTCGATGGCCTGCAGTTTGTCCTGCTCAAGGGTTTCCGCCTCGGCCTTCCGCGCGTTCTGCTCCACCAGGAGCGCGTCCGAGACAGCCTTGGTGGCCGTGTTGGCGGCCAGCACGGCCGCCGCCGCGTGGGCGGTGGACCTGTTGGCGTAGTCGACGGCCTTGCCCGCGTACTTCACGGCCTCCTCGGCGGCGGCCGCCGCCTTGTCGGCGTGGTCCGCCGCGGAGTTGGCGGCGTCCCGTGCGGTGCGGGCGGCCGCGGCCGCGATGGTGGCGAGGGTCTGGGCGGTGGAGGCGGCATTGGTGGCCCGGTTCGCGGCGCTGGACGCGATCGCGGCCTGGCGCTTGGCCTCAGCGGCCTCCGACTGTGCGGCGCCGGCGGCGTTGCCGGCCTGGGCGGCGGCGTTCGCGGCGGCGGCCGCGTTGCGTGCGGCTGAGGCGGCGGCGGAACCGGCGGCGGCGGCCTTGGTTCCGGCGACGGCGGCCTGGTCGGCCGCCTTGGCCGCGGTACGCGCCTTGGCCGCGGCGTTGCGGGCGGCGACCGCCGCGTTCTTGGCGGCCTCGGCCTTGCCGGCGTCCTTGGAGGCACCGATCGCGGCATGGAAGGCGCGGGCCGCGGCGCTGCCGGCGTTCGCGGCGGCCTGGGCGGCGCCGGTGGCGGCCCAGGAGGCGCGACGGGACGCCGACACAGCGGCGTTCGAGGCGTTGATGGCGTTACGGGCGGCATCCGCCGCGCCCTTCGCGGCGCCCGCCGCCTTGCGGGCCGCCGCCCCGGACTTCTGCACATCCTCCTTGGCAGCGGCTGCCTCGGCGGAGGCCTTATCCGCCGCCTCCTTTGCCTTCTCCGCGGCGGTCTGGGCGCGCGCGGAGGCCTCGACGGCCAGGTTCGTCTGGCGCTCGGCGCGCTTGCCCTCCCGCTCGACGACGGCGACGAGCTCCTCGATCGTCGCCGACTCCTGGTCCCGGGCACGGGCGATGTGCTGCCCGGTCTCGATGAACCACTCCACGTCGGACGCGGTGCCGCTGAGGGCACGGTCGGCGTACTTCTGCACCTCCGGGCCGGCCTGCATCAGCATGGTGGTGACCTGGACCCGGGCGTCCTCCAGGCGTGCGTCGTACTGGGTGTCGGTGAGGAACGCGGTCAGGGTCGACTGGGTGTTGGCGTTCAGGGCGGCGGTGGCGTCTCGCTGGACCGCCCTGTCGCCGGTGCCCGACACGATGGTGGTGGCCACCCGCAGGTCCTCGAGGATGGCGGGTTTGAAGCCGTCCCTCAGGAAGTCGGCGATGGCGGCGTCACCGTTGTCGAGGGCGGCGACCGCCTCACGGCGCAGGCCCTTGCCCGCGCGGTCCAGGCAGCTGACGATGGCGACGCGGTTGTCCTGCACGGTCTGCTTCGACAGCGTTTCGGCCAGGAAGGTCTGGATCTCGCTGTCGGAGCCGAACAGGGCCTCGGCGGCTGCCGCCTTGACGCCTCTTCCGCCCGATATCCAGGCTTTGACCACCTTCGCCCGCTCGGTGTCCGGCAGCGGGACCGGATCCGGCGCCGCGCCCTGTGCCGCGGCGGCGACCGGGGCGAGGAGCACCGAAGGCGTGGAGGCTACGGCGGTGGCGGCGGCGAGCGCACCAAGCACGCGGCGCCGGCTCCAGAAAACTGTCTGCATAAGAGCGTTGTCCTCGTGTGAGCTGTTGACAGGACATGTCGGATCTCACTGGCAGGGCGGTTTCCGACGTGCCCGCGGGATGGAATGCCAATGGATGCGAAGTAGCGCGTAGGCGGCGCTTCTTGTAGTGCTGGACCATATCAACTGCTCCTACAAGACAAGCCAATTGGGGAGTCCGATTCCTCAACGCACCTTGGAACTAAAGTCCTTGACTGTCCCTCAGGGATTCTTTGCATGCCCTTCACAGTCCTCCGTACAACCTTTACGAAGTGTGGCGGAGATCACGAATGGAGCGCATAGATTGCCGCAGTATGCGTGGTTTTCTGCACTCGACCTGAGGGTCACTTCATGTTGGTATGGCGAAGCGGATGATGATCACCGGGGCAGGGGGGCCTCTCGCTTCGAGAGGTAAGGGAACTGCTTTCCAAGGGAGTTGGGGTATACCCGGCAGAGCGATGTCGATATCGCATTCCTGTGCACCCGAATTCGAGCCCGGTGATGAACATCCGGCCGTCAGTGACGAACTTGGGGATGCAATGAAGGAATACAGCAGAATGTCCTTGAAGCCGCAGCGCAAGCGGCTTGCGCGGCGCGCACTGGGCGCGGCCGCGGTCGGCGCCCTGGCTTGGATCACGGCGACCACGGGCATCCCCGGCGGGGCGTCGCAGCAGACGGGCCCCACCGCACTGGTCGCGGGGGACGCCCCCGGTTACGCGGTGGAGGACTTCAACTACCCGCAGGCGGACAAGATCCTGGCCGAGAAGAACATCGTCCTCAAGCGCGGCGACGGGCACATCACCCTGGCCGACTGTGCGGGTGGCACCGGCCTCCTGGAGATCATGGCCCGCGACAAGGCGGACAAGATCTGCTTCAAGGTGGTGGGCAACTCCGGCTGGCTGACCCTGGAGATCCCCGCGGTCTACGCGATCAAGGGCAACGACTACACGACCGCGGTCGACATGACCGTAGGTACCGAGGAGAAGTCGTTCGACATCACCAAGAACGCCTGGACCTCGGTGGGTGAGGCCGCGGACACAGAGGGCCGCGATCACATGCTCGTCGAGATCAGGTCCTCCAAGTAACTCCCCGACCCCGTCTCAAGGAAATGGTCATGCATCGTCCACACCACGCCCGCTCCGCCGGGCTCGCCGCGCTGACCGCGGTCCTGATCGCGGCTCCGCTGGCGCTGACCGCCGCGCCCGCCCACGCCGTCACCGGCACCCCTCAGGCCGACGAGTCCCTCGCGTTCACCGCGCGTCTGGACATCGGCAACGGCCAGCGCGCCTGCTCGGCCGCGCTGATCGACACGCAGTGGCTGCTCACTGCCGCCAGCTGCTTCGCCGACAACCCGGCCGCGAGCCTGGCGGTGCCCGCGGGCAAGCCGCAGCTCAAGACCACCGCCACCATCGGCCGTAGGGATCTCACCACCACGTCCGGGCAGGTGCGGGACGTCGTGGAGCTCGTACCCCACCCATCCCGCGACGTCGTCCTGGCCAGACTCGCGAGACCAGTCCCCGCCATCACCCCCGTCGCCCTCAGCAGCACCGCGCCCGCCGTCGGGGAGGAGCTGCGGGTCGCCGGGTATGGCCGCACCAAGGGCGAGTGGGCGCCTCTGCTGCTGCACACCGGGACGTTCACCGTGGACACCGTGAACGCCGTTGAGGCAGGCATCACCGGGCAGAACGGCGCCGCCGTCTGCATGGGCGACACCGGTGGCCCCGCTCTGCGTACGGTGGGCACGACGACCCAACTCGTCGCTGTCAACAGCCGGTCCTTCCAGGGCGGTTGCTTCGGCATCGACGCGGCCGAAACCCGCACCGGCGCGGTCAACACCCGCGTCGACGACCTGCGCGACTGGGTCGCCGCCAAGGTCGCGGCGCCCCGCGTCACCGACTTCAACTGCGACGGCGTGCAGGACGTCGCCGTCGGCGACCCGAAGGCGACCGTCGGCGGCGACGCGAACGCCGGACTCGTACGGGTCATCTACGGCGGCGGCAAGGGCAACGAGGAGATCAACCAGGACCTCGCCACCGTACCGGGCGACGCCGAGCCCTCGGACTGGTTCGGCCAGACCCTGGCGGTCTTCGACCACAACGAGGACGGCTGCAGCGACCTGGTCGTGGGCATCCCCGCCGAGGACATCGGCACCGAGGCGGACGCCGGCATGGTGAACATCCTCTACGGCGCCCCCGCCGGTCTCACCAAGGGCAAGGCATCCGTCTACCTGCAGCAGGGCAGCGGCGCGGGCGCCATCCTGGGTGCGGCGTCGGAGGCCGGGGACCGGATGGGCCACGCCGTGGCGGCCGGCCACACCGCCGACGGTGAGCCGTACCTGGCCATCGGCGTGCCCGGCGAGGACCTGGGCACCGTCGCGGACGCCGGCGCCGCCTTCTACCTGCGAGGCGCCACCAACATCGGCGTGCACCAGGACAAGCCGGGCGTGGCGGGAACCGCGGAGAAGGGTGACCGGTTCGGTACCTCCATGGCGGCCTCGCCGAACCACCTCGCGATCGGCTCCCCGAACGAGGTCATCGGGACCCTGGCGAACTCCGGCGGACTGCAGATCTTCGAGCACAAGCTGAGCGCGGACGGTATCCCCAACCCCAAGGCGGGCGTCGACCAGGACACCGAGGGCATCAACGGTGCGGCGGAGGCCGGCGACCTGTTCGGCGCGTCGCTCTCGATGGCCGCGTACCGGTCGGCCGGCGCGCTCGCCGCGACCGACTCGATCATCGCGGTCGGCTCGCCCGGCGAGGCCATCACGGTGGGCACGAGCAGCAAGACCACCGCAGGCCGCGTCGTCACCCTTCGGGTGACCTCGGCCGGAGTGGTCAGCCAGCTCGGCGACATCCAACAGGAGGCCGACGGCGTGGACGGCGGCGCCGAGACCGGCGACCGATTCGGCTCGCAGGTGTCCGTCTTCAACACCGCGCCGAACGCGGTGAGCACCGCCTCCACCATGCTGATGGCGGTCGGTATCCCGGGCGAGGACGTCGGGACCCTGGCGGACGCGGGCGCGGTGCAGACCTTCTCGCTCCTCGGAGCGGCGGGTGACCGCGACTACTGGATCCAGGCGGGCAACGCCTCGGGCCTGCCCGGCCCCGCGGGTGCGTCGCAGCAGGTCGGCAACAACATCACCACCGGCGCCACGCACCTCTACATCGGCATGCCCAACGGCCCCTCCGCGTACGGCGCCGTGCATGCCCTCCCGTGGGCGAACGTCACCGGCGGGACGACCGCCGCGGTGACGACCTACCAGCCCGGCCTGAACGGGATCCCCGCCGCGGGCGTGGCGTTCGGTACGGCGATCCGCTAGGACATCATCCAGGACCTCGTGACCTGAGTTCCATGCGGGTGCGAGCCCCGGAAGGAACCTTCCTTCCGGGGCTCATTCTTCTCCGGGGGAGAATGACGAGCCGGTCGGCGGCGTGCGGCCGGATCCGCAGGTGGAGCGCGATGCCCCGGATCAGCCCACCGCGATGCACAAGAAGTCGTGGTGGGCGGTGCTCAAGCGCAGGGCGGCGGAGTTCAAGGACGATGGGCTCGCCGACTGGCAGCACGAGGGAGGGCGGTCAGAATGGTGACCTGTGCGCCGAGCTGACCCCTCAAATAGCGAACGGTGTGTGGTCCGCCCCGGCGACCTGGCCCGCTCGTCCTGCCACGGGCACGAAGACCTGCCTGCGGCTCCACGTCACCGGGCGCGTCAAGTACTCCGCCGGCGGGGTTCTAGGATCCCTGCGCAAGCTCCAGCGCCTCGTGGATGGCGACCCCTTCCGTATCGAGTTCACCGCATGAGGACCCGGCCGGGCGTCCCGCCCGGTACTGATCTCACCACCTGAACCAGGCATCATGAACCGGGCCCCCCGCAGCACCGCGCGCGCTGCGGGGCCCGGAAGGCTCGATCCGGCAGGCGATGCCGGGCGTGAATGGCGGAGGCAGAACATGGAAGCAGGCGCGGACGCACGCTCGCTCGACTGGGCGACGGCCTGGATGTGCGTCACTTTCACCCGTGGTCTGGGCCCCGAGGAGGTGTTCGCCCGGTACGGGGCCGATGCGGCCCAGGCGCGCCTGCTCGACTGGGACGCGGCCTCGGATCTGCCCTCGGGCGACTGCGGCGACGGGATGGTCTCGCTGCTGCGGTCCGGGAGGATCGGTGAATGGGCCTTCTGCGTCGAGGAGGAAGGTGGCATCGGCCTTGGGGAAGAATCGCTCGCGGAGTTGTCTCGGGGCACTGAGACGTACAGCGTGGCGACTACCGACGGAATCGACGTCTTCCAGTACTGGTGTGACGGCGAGTGCGTCGAGTACTTCGAGCCCGGCATGGAGCACACCCGGTCCGAACCGCTCGGCCCCTGGTGGGATCGGGTGGAAGCGGCGCTCGCCGCGCACGAAGGCGAGGATGCCGGGATGGCGCCTGTGGTGGCCCTCGTACTGGACCATCTCGGCATCACTCTGGACGACGCCGCCCTCACCGGGCCCTGGCCCAGCCTGACGCTCGCCGAGGACGACGCCCCGTCGGCGCCGCTGGGCGACACCTGCACGAAACCGGTTCCGCCCGGGACTGTCGAGATCTTGTAAGACCCCACGCTAGGGCCTGTTCGGAGTCGTGATCTCAGTCCCGGTGATCGCTTCCCGCAACCACGATCGAACTGGTAGATCTCTCGTGTGCTTTGACGTGAACTGAGAGATTCTGACTGGGAGTCAATTCGCCCTCACCTGCCGATCGGGCAGTACGGCCCCTATCCGGAACACTTGCGCGACCAGCTGGAGGGGATCATCTGGCGGTTCGGTACCGGCAGCCCGTGGCGGGACGTTGATGACGCCATGCTCTGCGGCCCCTTGGTCACGGTGCTGCTGCGCGACGACCAGCGTGCCGCGCTCGACGACGGGCCGTACCCGTCCGCCCCCGCCAGGAGCGAAACCCGGCCCCGGGGGCTTGGCCGGCTCATCGAATAGCGCGGCCAGAGGACTCGCCCTGACCGTGCCGAAGGGAACAGCAGGGTCCAAGGGCCTGGCGTGTGCCGGGAAGTCTGGGTTCCTGGTGGTGCGGCAAAACTGTGTGGGCCTACCACGTGGTGACCGTCCCTGAGAAGGGACAGGAGAGAGAAGTAGGGAAGATCGTGGGCAAGGGCGGGGCGTCCATACCGGACGAGGAGTGGGAGCGCTTCCTGCGGGAAGCTGAGGCCGGGACTTCCGGGGCACCTGAGGAGCCATCGGCGCGGGCCCGGATGGTGGCGCGGCGGCTGCGTAAGGAGAGCGGCCAGCCACAGGGGTGGCGGACTTACCAGCCAGCCCCGCGGCGACGGGGCGCAGGCTGGTACGTGGTCGGTCTGCTGGTCGCAGTCGGATTGCTGGCCGTGGCGCTGGACCCGGGCAGGGTGGTGGGCTGGTTCGGTGGCGGAGACGGTGGGAAAGCGCCGCTCGCCGCGGAGTCGGACCGTCCAAGTGGGCCGCCCGCGGCGCAGGGTCCAGCTCAGCTGCCCACCATCGAGGAGCCGTTCAGAGGATCGCCCGCGGATCAGTGGGGCAACGGGGCGAAGGGTGTCCACCTGCCTGAGGCGCGGCCGACCGGCTGGATGAGCCGGGAGCAGGTCGCGCAGGCGCTCGCCCGGACGCAGGACTTCCTGACCGGGACCAATCTGGATCCCGGTGTGCTGCGCGGGGAGCGCCCCGGGAATGCGATCGCGTTGATCAATCCGCATCAACGTGACGTCCAGGACTACCTGGCGGCCGCGCTCCGCGCGCCCAGTCGGCAGAGTGATCCCCTGCTGCTGTTCAGCCGCTTCACCACGACGAAGGTGCGGCTTGTCGGGAACGTGATCAAGTCACGAGGCCGGATCACGTACCGGGAAGGCGAGCGCGGCGCGGTCGAGGTGACTGCCGACGTCACGTACGTCTATCCGGTCGTACGCCCCGCAGCGGGGAGCGACGAAGTGGCGCGCACCATCGTGCGCCGCGAGATAGTGATGAGCTGGGACAACCCGGCGAAGGTGGTCACCGAGCCGGGGACGTTCTCCCTTGTCTCCTACAAGGTGGACACGACCAACGGCGGCTGCGACAACTCCACCGGCTACTTCACCCCCGAGTTCAGGGCCGAGCGAGCGGTCACAGGCTCGGGAGACGGCCATGAGGTCGACCCGTACGACCGGAGCACGCCGATGGATACACGCATGCGGGAGGCCGGGGAAGGGGAGTGCGGGACCGCCACACGATCGTGAGCGACAGAGACTTATCTTGTTTTTTATCTTCGTGCGTCACGCAGAGCGACGAGCGACTCGGGGCGTCTGACGGTTTTACCGACGTCGTAGCGGGGTGCACGCTGCCGGTTTCTCGCACCGAGTGGCCGTCCGGGGCCGGTGCCGCGGGGTTTGAGAACACTGGCCGGGCACAGGGCATGTGCGCGGATGTTCCTGAACCCGCGGCGGACTCGGGCCGGGGTCAACTGCTCGGACAGGACGGGCTTTTCCCAGGGGCGGCGGAGATCCGCGGTCAGGGAGCGGACGAGTCGGCCGGACGCCAACCGGAGGGTCATCTGCCCGGACGGCTGGGCCGCGAACAAGGGACACCCCGACACCACGACGGTTCCTCCCGACATCAGCACCAACGACAAGCCCAGTTGTAACGTGCCCCGCACTCTTCCGGACCGGAGTGCGGGGCTTGGCGTTTGTCAGGACTGAACACAGCGCTCATAACCCTCGACATGGCCTTCATCGTCCGGATCCGCCTGCTGCACGCGTCGGCCACCGCATGCCACGACGTCGCCCTCGGGCTGTCCGGCCGGGGCCCGGCGCCTTCCTTCCCTGGGGGTGGCCGGTTGCGGGTCAGTAGCCGGTGCCACGGTGGACCTGGTCCCGCTCGACCTCGGTGGTCGCACCCTTGTGATCCAAGGTGCTACACGCGTCGGCGATGTCCTGGGTCAGGCGCTTGATCTGCTCGCGGCTCAGGGTCTCCTTGACCAGGGCACGCAGGATCTTCACCCGCTGGGCGTTGGCCGGGAGCGTGTACGCCGGCACCATCCAGCCGCGCTCGGCTGAGAGCTGCCAGGCGATGTCGGACTCGTCGTAGGTGTGCTTGCCGGCGAGGCGGAAAGCGACCAGTGGCAGCTGCTCGAGGTCGCTGCCGATCACTTCGAAGCGGCCGCTGCTACGCAGGTTGTCCGCCAATGCGCGGGCGTTCTCCTGCATCGTCTCCATGACGTAGGTGTAGCCCTGGCGACCGAGCCGCACGAAGTTGTAGTACTGCGCGAGCACCATCGACGCGCCGGTAGAGAAGTTCAGCGTGAACGTCGCGTCGGTCTTGCCCAAGTAGTTCTCGTAGAACACGAGGTTCTTGGCCAGGTCGGACTCCTCGCGGAAGACCAGCCAGCCGATGCCGGGGTAGACCAGACCGTACTTGTGTCCCGAGACGTTGATCGAGCGGACCTGCTCGAGCCGGAAGTCCCATTTCGAATCCGGGTAGAGGAAGGGCCACACGAAGCCGCCGCTGGCGCCGTCAACGTGGATCGGGATGTCGAGGCCCCGCTCTTTGCGTACGTCCCGCAGGAGCTTGTCGATCCCCACGACGTCGTCCTTGTGGCCGGTGAACGTGGTGCCGAGGACGGCGACGACGCCAATCGTGTTCTCGTCGAGGTGGGGCTCCACGTCCTCCGGGCCGATCGTGTACTTGTCCTCGGCAAGCGGCACGATCCGCGGCTCGACGTCGAAGTAGCGGCAGAACTTCTCCCACACGACGTGGACGTCGCCGCCGAAGACCAGGTTGGGCCGGTCGACCGACAGGTTGGCCGCCTGGCGGCGCTCCCGCCACTTCCACTTCAGCGACAGCGCGCCGAGCATGATCGCCTCGGATGAGCCCTGGGTCCGACATCCGGTGGTCTTGCCCGGAGCGTGGAAGAGGTCGGCGAGCATGCGCACGCAGCGCCGCTCGATCTCGGCGGAGATGGGGTACTCCGCGTGGTCGATGAAGTTGCGGTGGAGGTTCTCGGCGATGATCCGTTGCGCCTCCGGCTCCATCCAGGTGGTGACAAACGTGGCGAGGTTGCGCTGCGGGTCGCCCTCCATGACGAGGTCCTCATCCAGCAGCCTCATGGCGTCCGTCGCGGTCATGCCCCCCTCGGGGAATTTCTCCGAGGGAGCGGGCGCGGTCAGGAAACGGTTGCCGAACAGAGCCGCGACGTCACTCTTAGTCATATCGACGACTCAACCACGTCCGGAGCGGGAGCCATGCTCAGAACCTGTGGATGGGGCTCAGCATGCACGCGAACGGCGTACCTTCCCGAGTGATCGACTCAAGTCACCGAGTAGGCCATCGCCGACGAGGCGGCGAACGCCGTGCGGGCGATCCGGTGACTGTGCACCTGTTCGGCTCCCGTCGGCCCGTCGGATCGCCGCCCCGAGATCGACCGATAGCTTCAAAATCGGCACTGAACGTCCGGATAGCGCGGATGTGCGTCCGGCACGGTGCAGCACCGCCCTCCGGTGCTACGGCCAGTGCAGCCAACGACTTCTAGAACGGGACCTTCGCATGGCCGGTGATCACCACTATGACGTCATCATCATCGGTACGGGAGCGGGCGGCGGCACGCTCGCCCACCGGCACCTGCGCTCACTTGACGAGGTCGCCGCGCTGAAGGAGACGGAGGGCGGGCCGATCATCGTCCACGGCAGCGCCTCCCTGAACCAGGCCCTTTCGGACGCCGGCCTGATCGACCGTTACCACCTGATCGTCTTCCCGCTGCTGCTCGGTGCGGGCAAGCGGCTCTTCAGCGCCACGGGCAAGGACACGCAGAAGTGAAGCTCGTCGAGCACGAGGTCTACGCCAACGGCCTGCAGAAGAACGTCTTCGACGTCGTCCGCCGACAAGGCTCGCGCACTCGCCCTGCCGTCGCGTCCCCGGACGTGGCACTCGTCGGAACGACTTGCTCGGCGGGCGTTGGCTCACCGCGCGGACCATTAAGAAGATGCCTGCGATGTGGAGCCCGGCCAGGTAGATGGCCGCGGTCTTCTCGTAGCGGGTGGCGATGCCGCGCCACTGCTACGTTCCGGCGTGGTCCGGCGAGATCGTAGGCTCTGGGCATGGTGGGTACACAGGGTCGCGGGTCGGAGCGGGGACCGGGGCGGCCGCGGGAGGAGCGGGTCACCGGGGCGGTCCTGAACGCGGTCGTCGACCTGGTCACCGAACAGGGGATCGGGGCCGTCACGATGGATGCCGTCGCCGCACGGGCCGGGGTGAGCAAGCCCGCCATCTACCGGCGATGGCCCACCAAGCAGGACCTGATCATCGCCGCTGCCGAGACCCGTATCGGCGTCCTGTCGGTGCCTGATCTGGGCGACTTCCGCGCGGAGCTCCGTTTTGTACTCACCACTCGTCTGGAGGCGTACCGGCTGCCGGGGTCGGACCGGCTGATCGCGGGCCTGATCGGAGCGGCGGCCGAGACCGGCGCGGTGCGGGGCCAGTACGCGCAGTACACCGAACGGATCACGAGCGAGACCAGGCGCATCCTCGAACGCGGGATCACACGCGGTGAGGTGCGGCCCGACACCGATGTCCGGGCCGCGGCGACCCTGGTGGCCGCACCGCTGCTCTTCCGGCTGATCGTCGAGCAGGAGCTGCCCGACGCCGCGCTGGTGGACACGCTGGTGGACCTCGTCAGCCACGCCGTCCGCTCGGCTGTCTGAGCGGCCTTCCGCCCCGGATTTCCGGCTCGATTTTTGATGGCTGCGGACCCTTGCCTCCGCACACTCTAATAACGATACTTCCGGTAACGATTTCCCGGCCCCCGTTACGGAGGATTCATGGACAGCGTCGTCACCGCCCCCGCCCCCACGCTCGACAAGCCCCTGATGCACTACGGGAAGCGCACGCTCGAGCGCATCGCGCCCGGCATGCCCCAGCCCGACTACCGGCTCCTGGACGTCTGCCCGCTCACCCCGCACATCGGCGCCGAGATCGAAGGCGTCGACCTCTCGCTCCCGATCGGCGAGGACCTCGCGGACGAGATCAGGCAGGCCCTGTTGGAGTGGAAGGTGCTGTTCTTCCGCGATCAGCACGCCTTCGCCCCGCAGCCCCAGCTCGCTTTCGCCGGCCTGTGGGGCGAGCCGGAGCCCAACCCCTTCTTCCCCAAGGGCGACACCGTCGGCGTCTCCCGCCTGGCCAAGGACGCGATGGCCATCGGCACCGAGAACATCTGGCACAGCGACCACTCGTTCATGGCCGCGCCGGCACTCGGCTCCGTCCTGCGTGCCGTCGAGGTCCCGTCCGCGGGCGGCGACACCATGTGGGCGGACATGTCGGCCGCGTACGACAACCTCTCCGAGGCCATGAAGGCCCGGATCGAGGGGCTCACCGCGGTGCACGACTGGGTGCCCAGCTGGGGCTGCTTGATGACCGAAAGCCAGATCGCCGCGCACCGCGAGAACCTGCCGGCCGTCGAGCACCCCGTGGTCGTCCACCACCCGCGCACCGGCCGCAAGCTCCTCTACGTCAACGAGCCCTTCACCACCCGGATCGTCGGACTGTCGGACCCCGAGAGCCGTGAACTGCTCGACGAGCTCGTCCTCCAGGCCCGGATCCCCGAGTACCAGGTGCGCTTCCGCTGGCAGCCGGGCTCCGTCGCGATCTGGGACAACATCGCCACCCAGCACTACGCGATCAGCGACTACTTCCCGCAGCGCCGTGTCATGGAGCGCATCGCGATCGCCGGCGTCCCGCTCTCCTGAACAGGCACCGGACCTCCCCTCCCCATCCAGTCTCCGCGGAGCCCTTGTGACCGACACCGATGTCGCACCCGCTGTGCCCGCCGGCCTCCCGAAGCCGACGAACAGATCGAGACGCCGTGCGTGGATCGTCACCGCGCTGCTCGTCGTCTTCATGATGATCAATTTCGCCGACAAGTCCGTGCTCGGTCTGGCCGCAGACCAGATCCGCGAGGACCTCGGCCTGTCCGCATCGGCCTTCGGACTCGCCAACAGCGCCTTCTTCCTGCTGTTCTCGATCTGTGGCGCCGCGGTGGGGCTGCTCGCCGACCGCATACGGCCCAAGTGGCTGCTGCTGGCGATGGCCGTTCTGTGGTCCCTCTCCCAGGCTCCTCTGGCCGTGGGCGGAGGGTTTGCGGTGCTCATCACCTCACGAGTTCTCCTCGGCGCCGCCGAGGGGCCCGCCTTCCCCGTCGCCCAGCAGGCCACGCTGTCCTGGTTCCCCAACCACCGGCGGAACCTGCCCGGGGCGCTGATCGTGCTGGGGGTCACCCTGGGAGTCCTGGTCGCCGCTCCCGTACTGACGTGGGTGATCCACCACCACGGCTGGCGCTCGGCCGTCGCCGTGGTGGCACTCGCCGGTGTGGTGTGGGCTCTGCTGTGGATCCCCCTCGGCGGAGAGGGACCGTACGCGGCCGCGTCGGACAAGGGCTCCCCGGCCTCGGCCGGCTCCGGCGACGGGACGGGGACGGGGACGGGTGAGGGGGCGGGGGCCGGAACCGGGACGGGGCCGGCCCGGCACAGGACGCCGTACCGCCGGATCCTCGCGACCCGTACCTGGATCGGTGCGACGACCGCCTACTTCGGCACCTACTGGGTCATCGCCTTCGCCCTGGTCTGGCTCCCTTCCTACCTCCATGACGGGCTGGGCTACTCCTCGGCCGTGTCCACCCAGTTGCTGATGCTGTTCTGGGGTGTGAGCGGCGTCGTCGTGCTCGGACAGGCGGGCCTGACCGGATGGCTGCTGCGCCGCGGGATCGCGAGCCGGTGGGCCCGCGGCCGGGTCGGCGGAATCCTCCTGCTCATCGGCGCCGCGGCATGCCTGGCCCTGCCGTCGGCCCCGGCCGGTGCCGCGACCGTCGTGCTTCTGGTCGCCGGATTCGGGCTCGCCGGAGCGATGAGCAGCGTCGCCGCCACCACTGTCACAGAACTGGCCCCGGCCGATCGCCGGGGCGGCGCCCTGGGCATCATGAACGCCGTGGTGACCATCGCCGGTCTGATCGCCCCGACGCTGATCGGGCGCCTCGTGGACACCCATGGAGCAGGGGGCTACCAGTACGCCGTCCTGATCACCGGTGGCGTGCTTCTGCTGAGCGGAACCGCCGCCGTCACGCTGATCGACCCGGACCGCGACGCGCGCCTGCTGTCCGCGTGACGACGCACCCTCGTCCCGTCTTCTCGGCGCCCGGGCCGGTTCCCCGGACAGCGCCGGGAAGCGGCCCCGCCCGCCCGACTCCCGACCTTCCCCAGGGAATGACGTGAACACCAGCACCCTCGACACCTCCTTCCTCGACCGCACCGTGACCGCCGTACGCGGCACCGCCGAGTCCTGGTCCGCCACCCCGCTCACCGAACGCATCGCCCTCCTGGAGCGGCTGCTGCCGCGCGTGGTCTCCCGTGCCCCCGAGCTGGCCGCTGCCGGTGCCCGCGCGAAGGGGTACGCACCCGATTCGCCGTGGGCCGCCGAGGACTGGATCGGCGGGCCGTGGGCCCTGGCGCAGAACGCCGCGGCGTATCTGCACGTGCTGCAGCGGATCGCCGCGGGCAAGGATCCCGTCGGCGCCAAGGCCGTCCACGAGGAGGAAGGCCGCACGCGAGTCGATGTCTTCCCCGCCACCGGCTGGGACACCCTCCTGCTCAACGGCTTCACGGCCCAGGTGTGGATGCGCCCCGGCACCTCTGCGGAGCAGGCACGGAGCCGTGCGGCGGGCGAGTACCGGGGCAGGCCGGGGCGCCCGGCCGTGGCTCTGGTGCTCGGCGCCGGCAATGTCGCCGCCATCACCGCGCTGGACATCCTGCACAAGCTCTTCGCCGAGGGCCAGGTCGTCATCGCCAAGATGAACCCGGTCAACGACTATCTACGCCCCCACTTCGAGTACGTCTTCGCCGAGTTCGTCGAACGCGGCTGGGTGCGCTTCGTCGACGGCGGCGCGGCCGAAGGCGGTTACCTCGCCGGCCACAAGAGCGTGGACGCCATTCACGTCACCGGCAGCGACCGCACCCACGACGCCATCGTCTGGGGCACCGACGAGGAAGCCGAGCAGCGCCGCCACGACGACCGGCCGCTTCTGGACAAGCCCTTCAGCAGTGAACTGGGCGGCGTCAGCCCCTGCATCGTGGTGCCGGGGCCGTGGAGCGACGCCGACTTCCGCTTCCAGGCCGAACACATCGTCACCAGCAAGATGAACAACTCCGGCCACAACTGCATCGCCAGCCAGATCCTTGTTCTGCCGCGCGACTGGGACGGCACCGAGCGGCTCCTGGCAGAGATCCGGCGGGTACTGCGCGAACTGCCTCCGCGCACCGACTACTACCCGGGCGCCGCCGGGCGCCTCGCCTCCGTCCTCGCCGCTCACCCGCAGGCGGAGATTCACGGCGACGGCTGCCGGCTGCTCGTCCCCGACATCACCGATAGCGACGACGTCCTCATCACCGACGAGGTCTTCGGCAGCGCGCTGGGCGTCGTACGCCTGCCCGGACAGGCTCCGGCCGCATTCCTGCGCCACGCCGTCGACTTCGCCAACGACACTCTCCCGGGCACGCTCGGCGCCACTCTGATCGTCCACCCGAGGACCGAGAAGGCCCACCGGGACGCGGTGCGCAGCGCGATCGCCGACCTGCGCTACGGCACCTTGGGCGTCAACTGCTGGTCGGCGGTCGGCTTCCTGCTCGGCTTCACACCGTGGGGCGCCTACCCCGGGCACACCCGCCAGGACATCGGCAGCGGCATCGGCTTCGTGCACAACGCCTTCATGCTCGAGGACATCGAGAAGACCGTGCTGCGCGCCCCGTTCACGCCCGCCCCGCGTGGCCTGGTCACGGGCGACCCGTCGTTGTCCCCTCGCCCGCCGTACTTCGTCACCAACCGCACCGCACTGACCACCGTGGAGCGCGTCACCCGCTTCACGGCCGCGCCGAGCGTGATGAAACTGCCTGCTCTCCTCGCATCCGCGTTGCGGGGCTGACTCCTTCGCGGATGGCGCAGGCATCGGTTCAGCGCAGCGCACCAGGATGCTTCGCCTGCGCACTGCCCTTGCCGTGACGTTGCCGTTCCACGGACGGGCTCCGGTGGCCGATTCCGCTCTTCCGCCGCTTACACCGACACATCCCACGGAGACCTCACATGCTCAATCTCGCCACCACGCTGGAGAACAGTGCCCGTGCCGTGCCCGACCGCACGGCAGTCGTGCTGGGCGTCCAGCGGCTGACCTACGCGGAGCTGGACGCGGCGGCCCGCCGCGTGGCCAACCTGCTCCGCTCGCGCGGCATCGGGCCGGGCGACAAGGTCGCGCTGTCCTGCCCGAACCTCCTCTGGTTCCCGATGGTCTACTACGGCATCCTCAAGGCCGGCGCGGTCGTCGTCCCGCTCAACGTTCTGCTCAAGGGCCGGGAGATCGCGTACCACCTGGCCGACTCCGAGGCCAAGGCCTACTTCTGCTTCGAGGGCGGCGCCGAGCTCCCGCTGGGGCAGGAGGGCTGGGCAGGCTTCGGCGGGACGCCAGGGTGCGAGCACTTCTTCCTGATGACTGCCGCCCCCACCGAGGACTCCCCGATCACCGGCGCCGAGACCCTGACGGCGGCGCTGGCCGGGCAGAGCACGGACTTCGACACGGTGGCCACCGAGTCCGGTGACACGGCAGTCATCCTGTACACCTCCGGCACCACGGGCCGCCCCAAGGGCGCCGAGCTCACCCACTCCAACGTGATGCTCAACGTGCTGACCTGCCACAAGCTGTTCGGCGAGATCGAGCACGACGTGCATCTGATCACCCTGCCGCTGTTCCACTCCTTCGGCCAGGTCGTCCAGATGAACGCCGGCCTTGCCTCAGGGGCGACGCTGGTACTGCTGCCGCGCTTCGACGCCCGCTCGGCCCTCGCCCTGATGCAGCGCCATGCTGTCACTTTCTTCGCGGGCGTCCCCACCATGTACTGGGCCCTGCTCGAAGAAGAAGCGCCCGACGTGGATCTGCCGCAGATCGCCAAGAATCTGCGGATGGCCGGCTCGGGGGGCTCGGCGCTCCCGGTCGAGATCCACCGCCGGTTCGCCGAGCGGTTCGGCGTCACCATTCTGGAGGGGTACGGCCTCTCCGAGACCAGCCCGGTGGCCACGTTCTCGCCACGCGGCGAGAAGGTGCGGCCGGGCTCCATCGGACGTCCGGTCTGGGGCGTGGAGGTGGACCTGGTCGGCAAGGACTGGGCCCCAGTTCAGGGTGCCGACGCGATCGGCGAGATCGTCATCCGCGGGCACAACGTGATGAAGGGCTACTTCAATCGGCCCGAGGCGACCGCCGAGGTGATGCGCGACGGCTGGTTCCGCACCGGGGACCTGGCCCATCGGGACGCCGACGGGTGGCTCTACATCGTCGACCGCGCCAAGGACATGATCATCCGTGGTGGCTTCAACGTGTACCCCCGGGAGATCGAGGAGGTGCTCCTCACCCATCCCGCCGTGAGCATGGCGGCTGTCATCGGCATGCCGCACGAGCGCCACGGTGAGGAGATCAAGGCCTGCGTGGTCCTCGCCCCGGGAGCGACGCTCTCCCAGGAGGAGCTGATCGCCTGGTGCAAGGAGGAGATGGCGGGCTACAAGTACCCCCGCCTGGTGGAGTTCTTCGCTGTCCTGCCCACCAACGCCACCGGCAAGATCCTCAAGCGCGAGCTCCGGGACGCGGGTACCGCGGATGCCGGCGCGATCGAGGGGGCCCGATGAGTACGCCGCCCGACAACGTCGACTACGTCGTCGTCGGAGCCGGCTCGGCCGGAGCCGCGCTCGCCGGCAGGCTGACCGAGAAGAGCACGGCCTCGGTCGCCCTTCTGGAGGCGGGCGGCCCGGACAAGAAGGCGGCCGCCCACATCCCCGCAGCCTGACTGCCGGCAGCAACGAGACGATGCGCATACCCAGAGCCCAGGCGTCTGACGAGGGCGGCGGGCTGCCGCGGCGGGTGGAGATCAGAGGGGTCCCGACTGCGGTACGTCGGTGCAGGGCGGCGTCCTCAAGGCTCGGGGTGCCGCAACGACCGGATCGGGTCGTGTGGCGCCCTGGCTTGAGTACCGAGGGCGGTCTGCGCACCGCTGGTTCCGTGGGTCGACGAGTCTCTGCTGACGGGGCAGCCGGCCGCTACCGCTACCGCCGACGCGTGAGTGTCAGCGATGGCTGCGGGATAACGCCCGGGTTGATGCGGGCATCAACTCCGCCGCCCGGTGCCGACGGTGCAGAGCGGAGCCCCCCTGCCTTCGGCAACGGCGAGGACGGGCAAGGTCATCGGCGGTGGCGCGGGGCGGACAGTGCGGCGGTGAAGTCGTCCAGGGCCGCGAGGTTGTGGGCGCTGACGACGGCGTCGCAGTAGGGCAGTGCGGCGGCCATGCCGGCGACGAGCGGACGGTAGCGGGGGCTTGCCGTGCGCGGGTTGACCCATACGACGCGGTAGGCGACCCGGGACAGCCGCGCCATGTGGGTGGCGAGGGCGGCGGGCCCGCCGGTGTCCCAGCCGTCGGAGATGATGACGACCACGGCGCCGTGCGCCATGCCCCGCCGGCCGAACCGCTCGTTGAACTCCGCAAGGCACTCCGCTATCCGGGTGCCCCCGGACCAGTCCGGGGCCGCCCGCCCGGCCCGTGCCAGGGCGTCGTACGGGCCAGCCCGCCGGAGGGAGGGCGTGAGGCGTGTGAGCCGGGTGGCGAAGGTGAAGACCTCGGCGTGGGCGGCGCGGACGGCACAGTAGAGCAGTTGCAGCATCGCGCGGGCATAGGGCTCCATCGATCCGGAGATGTCGCAGAGCACGATGAGGTCGCGGGGACGGGTGCGCGGCATGAAGCGGCGCAGTTGCAGCGGATATCCGCCGGTGCGCCGGCTGACAGAGAGGGTGCGGCGCACGTCGATGCGCTCACCCTGGAGCGCGGTGCGGCGCCGACGGGACGGCCGGGTCGGGGTGCGAAGCACAAGGGTGCGCATCACCTCGGAGAGCCGCGCCAGTTCCTCGGCGGACAGGTCCGCGAAGTCGCGGTCGGCGAGGCGGTCGAGCGGACTGGCGGCGAGGGGTACGGGAGCCTCCCGCGGCTGTGCGTCGGCCTCCCGGCCGCGTCTGTCCGCGGTGGCCTTCCGGGTGCCGGGGACGCGGCCGGGAACGGTGTCCGGGAGCGATCGGGCCGGGTCGCCGGGCTGCCCGCGCTGTGCTTCGCGGTCGGCCGGGCCGCCGAAGACCTCACGAAAGACCGCGTCGAACGGCTCGATCTGCTCGCGGTCGGACACCAGGGTGGCGAGCGCGCAGTGCCGCAGCTCGGGCGTCGTCGACGGTGCCAGCAGGGTGAGCGCCCGAGCGAAGCTCCGGGTACGGTCGGGGCCCACCGCGATCCCTGCGTCGTGCAGGGCGGCGGTGAACGAGGCTGCCAGTTCCGGCAGGTCAGGCATCGGAGCCTGCCTCCGCGTCGACCAGCTCCGCCAGTCCGGCCCGGCGCACTGCCTCCAGGTCCTCGGCGTACTTGAGTACCGCCCCCAGAGTGCGGTCGGCGGCGTCGGCGTCGAGAACGGAGAGCCCCAGCGCGTGCAGCGCGCCCGCCCAGTCGATCGCCTCGGCGATGCCGGGCGGCTTGGTGAGCTCCTGCCGAGCACGCAGGCGCGCCACCCCGCGCGCCACGCGCGCGGCCAGCCACTCGGCCGACTCCGGCACCCGTCTGCGGATGATCGCGGCGACTCGTGCGGTGTCCGGGTAGTCGATCCAGTGGTAGAGGCAGCGGCGTTTGAGCGCGTCGTGCAGATCCCGGGTGCGGTTGGAGGTCAGTACGGCCACCGGCGGCACCGCAGCCGTCCGGGTGCCCAGTTCGGGGATGGTGACCGCGGCATCGGCGAGCAGCTCCAGCAGAAACGCCTCGAATTCGTCGTCGGCGCGGTCCACCTCGTCGATGAGCAGCACCGCCGGCCGCGGTCCCGGGTGGCAGATCGCGGCGAGCAGCGGCCGTGGCAGCAGGTAGTCCTCGGCGAACAGGTCGGCGTCCCGCAGGGGCTCCCCGCGGGACTCGGCCAGCCGGATGGCCAGCAGTTGCCGTGGATAGTTCCACTCATAGAGGGCCTCGGCCGAGGACAGTCCCTCGTAGCACTGCAGCCGGATCAGCGGGGTGTCGAGCACGGCGGCGAGCGCGCGGGCCGCCTCGGTCTTGCCGACACCGGGCTCGCCCTCCAGCAGGATCGGCTGCCGCATGCGCACGGCCAGCAGCAGCGCCGTGGCCAGGGCGTCGTCGGCCAGGTAGCCGACGGCGTCCAGACGCGAGCGCAGGGCGGGGACGTCGGGTACGAGGGGGTCGAGGTCAGGCATGAGCGTAACGGGAGGGGTCGTCGGCGAAGGCGTGCTGGCACCCCGGCCCGCAGAAGTACACCCTGCTGCCGGCCCGGTCCAGTGAGAGGGTGGCGGGCGTGATCGCCACGGCCATGCCGCACACGGGATCCACGTCCTGGACTACGGCCTGCGGCGCGGCGGAGTCGGCTCCGGGGCGCACGGCTCGGGCCACCTGCGGCCGCAACGCGATGATCTCGGCGTACACCGACAGCGCGATCTCTCCCGGGGTCCGCGCGCCGATGTCCAGGCCGGCCGGGGTGTGGACGTGCGCGCGTTGTTCCTCGGTGAGACCCAGCCCGGCGAGCACCGCCGCGCCGCGCTTCGGACTGGCCACCAGCCCGATGTACGGGATCCCGGCGCGTGCAGCCTCGGTCAGCACAGTCTCCTCGTCGCGGCCGTGCGTGGCGATGACGATGACGTACAGATCGGGTGGCAGCGGCTCCCCGGGCGAGGCTGGTCGGGCGTCGAGGCCGAGCGCACGACCGACGTCGAGCAGAGCGCGGGCGATGGGGGCGTGTCCGTAGACGTACGCCAGCGCCTGGGGGAGGTTGGCCTCCAGGAAGATGTCGAGCGTCCCACCCGACAGGCAGGGGTTGGCCACCGTGACCAGGCCTTCGCCCGGCTCCTGCGCGCCTTCGGCCCCGGTGTCCGCGGCGGGCGTGATCCTCAGCATCAGCGACTCGCCGGTCTCCAGCACCCGCAGGCCCTGCAGTTGCACCGTCGTCTCGGCGCATGTGCCGCCCACGAAGCCCTCGACGGTGCCGTCGGGCAGCACCAGCGCGCTGTCCCCGGGCTTGGCGCTCGTGGGCCGTTCCGCGTGGACGACGGTGGCCAGGACGAACGGGGTCCGGCCGTGCCGGAGCACGTCCGCGCGGGCCAGCAGTTCGGTGTTCGTCATCGCGGTGGCCTCAGGTGATCGCCAGGTCGGTGCGCAGCGGCCGGCCCTGGGCGGCCCGCCACACCGCGGCGGGCGTCAGCGGCATGTCGACATGGCGTACGCCGAGCGGCTTCAGCGCGTCGACCACGGCGTTGACCACCGCGGCGGGCGAACCCACCGTGGCTGACTCGCCGACGCCCTTGGCTCCGATGGGGTGGTGCGGGGAGGGGGTGACCGTCTCGCCGAGCTCCCAGGACGGGCACTCGACCGAGGTGGGCAGGAGATAGTCCATGAACGACCCGCCGAGGCAGTTGCCGTCCTCGTCGAAGGCGATCACCTGCATCA
Source organism: Streptomyces sp. NPDC002730 (assembly GCF_042888805.1). Taxonomy (NCBI): domain Bacteria; kingdom Bacillati; phylum Actinomycetota; class Actinomycetes; order Kitasatosporales; family Streptomycetaceae; genus Streptomyces; species Streptomyces sp. NPDC002730. Next base: position 348,667 of record NZ_JBIAQG010000002.1, on the reverse strand, counting down.
GCGCCATGCCGAGGCCGTCGGCGAGTCCGCCGTGCACCTGGCCCTCGACAATCATGGGGTTGATCCGGTTGCCGCAGTCGTCCACGGCGATGAACCGGCGGACCTTCACCTGACCGGTGTCCGCGTCCACGTCGGTGACGCATATGTATGCGCCGAAGGGGAAGGTGAGGTTCGGCGGGTTGTAGACGCAGGTCGCGTCCAACTGGCCCTCGACACCCTCGGGCAGCTCCAGGTTGGAGTGCGCCGCGAGGGCGATCTCGGTGATGGTCCTTCCCTGGTCGGGGTCTCCTGTGACGAACCAGCGGCCCTTCTCCCATTCCAGGTCGTCCGCGTTCACTTCGAGCATCGCCGAGGCCACGAGCCTCGCGCGCTCGCGCACCTTGCGGGAGACCATTGCCGCCGCCGCTCCGGACACCGGTGTCGAACGGGAGCCGTAGGTACCGAGCCCGAACGGGGTCTGGTCGGTGTCGCCGTGCACCACCTCGACGTCCTCGGGCGGGATGCCCAGCTCCTCGGCGACGATCTGCGCGAAGGTCGTCTCGTGGCCCTGGCCCTGGGTCTGCACGGAGATCCGCAGCACCGCCTTGCCGGTCGGGTGAACGCGCAGTTCGGCACCGTCGGCCATGCCCAGCCCGAGGATGTCCATGTGCTTGCGCGGGCCGGCGCCGACGGCCTCGGTGAAGAAGCTGACCCCAACTCCCATCAGCTCGCCGCGCTCGCGCTTCTCGGCCTGCTCGCTGCGCAGGTCCTCGTAGTGCGCCATCTCCATCGCCAGCCGCAGGGCCCGCGGGTAGTCGCCGGAGTCGTACTCCCACCCGGTCTGCGTCCGGTAGGGGAACTGCCCTGGTCGCAGCAGGTTGCGCAGCCGCAGCTCGGCCGGGTCCTCGCCGAGCTCGGCCGCGAGCAGGTCGACCATCCGCTCGACCAGGTACACGGCCTCGGTGACGCGGAACGAGCAGGCGTAGGCGACACCGCCGGGAGCCTTGTTGGTGTAGACGCCCGTCACGGTGCAGTGAGCGGCGGCCAGGTCGTACGAGCCGGTGAAGACGCCGAAGAAGCCGGCGGGGAAGTTGGACGGTTGCGCGGTTGAGTTGAAGGCGCCGTGGTCGGCGATCACATGGACCCGCAGGGCCTGTATCTTCCCGTCCTTCGTCGCCGCGATCTCCCCGTGCATGTGGTAGTCGCGGGCGAAGGAGGTACTCATCAGGTTCTCCGAGCGGTCCTCCACCCACTTGACCGGCTTGCCGGTGACAATCGAACCGACGACCGCGCACACGTAACCGGGGTAGATGCCGACCTTGTTGCCGAAGCCGCCCCCGATGTCCGGGGAGATGATCCGGATTTTGTGCTCCGGGATGCCGGACACCATTGCGTAGAGCGTGCGGTGTGCGTGCGGGGCCTGGGTGGTGGACCACACCGTCAGCTTCCCGGTGATGGCGTCCATGTCCGCCACGGTGCCGCAGGTCTCCAGCGGCGCCGGGTGCACCCGCGGGTACAGCATGTCCTGCTCCACCACGACGTCGGCTGCTGAGAAGACCTCGTCGGTGCGCTCCTTGTCGCCCGCCGACCAGTCGAAGATGTGGTTGTCGGTCTGCTGTTCCTTGTCGTCGCGGATCACCGGCGCGTCCGGGTCGAGCGCCCGGCGGGCGTCCACGACCGGCGGCAGCGGTTCGTATTCCACATCGATCAGTTCAAGGGCGTCCCGGGCGGCGTAACGGTCCTCGGCGACGACGAAGGCGACCTCCTGGCCCTGGAAGCGCACCTTGTCGGTGGCCAGCACCGCCTGAGTGTCGTGCGAGAGCGTGGGCATCCAGGCCAGCCCGAGACCGGCCAGGGTCTCCCCGGTGATCACGGCCTTGACCTTCGGGTGCGCCTCGGCGGCGCTGGTGTCGACGGACACGATCCGGGCGTGCGCCATGGGGCTGCGCAGGACGGCGCCGTGCAGCATCCCGGGCAGCTGGACATCGTCGACGTAGGTCCCGTGGCCGCGGACGAACCTCGCGTCCTCCTTGCGGGTCATCCGTCCGAAGCCGACCGGCCGTTCCCCGGTGGTCGTCATGCCCGCACCTCCTCGCGGCCGGGCGCCTGCTCGGCGCCCGTATCGGCGGTCCGCGCCCCGCCGTCGTGCTCGGCGGCCCAGCGGATGGAGCGCACGATGTTCTCGTAACCGGTGCAGCGGCACACTTGTCCGGAGATGGCCTTGCGGATGTCGTCCTCGGACGGATCCGCGTTGTGGTCGAGCAGCCAGCGGGCGGTCATCATCATCCCCGGCGTGCAGAAGCCGCACTGCAGCCCGTGGCAGGCGACGAATCCCTGCTGCACCGGGTCGAGTTCGGCCCCGTGCGCCAAGCCCTCGACGGTCCGCACCTCATGGCCGTCGGCCATCACCGCGAGCACGGTGCAGGACTTCACCGGCGTCCCGTCCAACCAGACGGCGCACACCCCGCAGTTGGAGGTGTCGCAGCCCCAGTGGGTGCCGGTGAGCCCGAGTTCGTCGCGCAGGAAGTGCACGAGCAGCAGCCTGGGCTCCACGTCCCTCGTGTGCTGCTCGCCGTTCACGGTCACGGTGATCCGCATGTCACGCCTCCTGCCCCTGGGCGCGGGCGGCCGCGGCGCGCAGCGCCCGCGCAGTGAGCTCCCCGGCCAGATGCCGCTTGTAGTCGACCGGGCCGCGCTGGTCTGCTGTCGGCTTGCACTCCTGCGAGGCGATCCGGCCCGCCTCGGCGAAGCCCTCGTCGTCCGGCCGTCTGCCGCGCAGGAAGTCCTCGGCCCGCTCGGCCACGAACCGTGGGGCACCCACTGCGGTCAGCCCGATCCCGGCCTCGGTGATGACCCCGTCGGAGATCTCCAGCACCGCTCCTGCGGCGACGACCGCCCAGTCGCCGACCCGGCGCTCGACCTTGCGGTAGGCGCTGGCGTGCGAACGGATGGGCACTCGGATTTCCACCAGAAGCTCCGCTTCGTCGAGCGCGGTCTCGTACGGCCCGAGGAAGAACTCCCTGATCCCGATGGTGCGCCTGCCGCCGGGGCCTTGGGCGACAAGGGTCGCCCGCAGTGCCGAGAACGCCGCGGACAGGTCCTCCGACGGATCGGCCTGGCACAGCGAGCCGCCCACGGTGCCGCGGTTGCGTACGAGCGGATCGGCGATGACCCGTTCCGCGTCCCGCAGGATGGGGAAGTGCTCGCCGACGACCGGCGAGGCGAGCAGCTCCGCGTGTCGGACCATCGCTCCGACGGACAGTTCGTGCCCGTCCACCCGGATCAACGCCAGCTCGCCGAGGCCGTTGATATCGATCAGGGCTTCGGGCTGGGCCAGCCGCAGCTTCATCATCGGCAACAGGCTGTGTCCGCCCGCCACCACCCGGGCCTCGGGGCCGTACCGTGTGAGCAGCTCGATCGCCTGCTCGAGGCTGGTGGCCGTCTCGTACTGGAAGGCAGCTGGAACCTGCATCGGGCCCTCCTGGAATGCTGCGCCCGTTGTGCAGTGATGCTGCGCTCTTCCTCACCGGCCATGCAATGGGTCGATAAGCATTCACTTATCCCTCTAAACGAGGGAAAATCGAAAGGTGACCGTCACACAGCTCAGCACCTTCGTGCTGGTTGCCCGGCTCGGTTCGGTGGGCGCCGCCGCGCGGGCTCTGGACGTGAGCGAGTCAGCGGTGTCGCAGGCGCTCACTGCGCTGCGCACCCACTTCGGCGATCCGCTCATCCGGCGCACCGGCGGCGGTGGGATGCGCCTGACGCCCGCGGGGGCGCGGCTGCTGCCGGTTGCGTCGCGGATGGTCGCGCTGAGCGCGGATGCCGAGGCGGCGGTGCGGGCGGCGCGGGGTGCGCCCGACGAGCTGCGGGTCGTCGCCACGAGCACGCTGGCCGAGTTCGTGCTCCCGTCGCTCGTGGAGGCCTTCGACGGCCGCTCGGGGCGCAGGACCGAGACCTCGTTCGGGGTGGCCGTCGGCAACGAGATACGCGTGCTGGTGGAGAACCGGCTGGCCGACGTCGCCCTCGGGCCGTACCTTGGCGCCGTTCGCAGGGGCGAACTCGTCAGCGAGCCGCTGTTCCGCACCCAGCTGGTCGTAGTGACCGGCGCCAGGTCGCCGCGGCCGCCCGGTCCGCCGCCGCAGTGGTCGTGGCTGGTCGACTCCTCCGGAACCGATCCAGACGCGGATTCCGGGCGGCTGCTGCGTCGGCTCGGTGTGGCCGAGGGGCACGTGTGGGTGTTCCCCAACCAGGCCGCGACCTGGGCGGCCGCCGCCGAGGGCGCGGGGGTGGCACCAGCGTTGGCCCATCTGGTGTCGCCCCGCATCCGGCGTGACGAGCTGCGCATACTGGAGACCCCAGCCACGCCGTCGGACGCCACGTGGCACGCCACCGTCCTGCAGCCCGAGCACCGTTCCCCGGCCACCGACGCGTTCCTGCACTTCCTGCACACCCCCGCGGCGACCCGCATCATGCGCGCGCCCGGCGCGGGCGTCCCGCCCTCCCGGTTCCGGCCGCCGGTGTACGTCACGCTCTGGGGCCGGTGAGAGAGCAGGCTTTCCCCCCGTAGCGGCGGGCCTGGCTTGTGTTTTCGAGGGCCCGGTCCGGCGAGCTGACCACGGCGGAACGCGAGGAGCTCCAGCGGCTGCGCCTGGGGACGTCCAGGGGACGGTGAGGGGACGTAAGTTCCCGACCGCAGCTTCGCGCCGTTCAGGGCTGCTGGGCTGTCTCGCCGCGGGTGCGCTCGTATTCGGCCTGGTCCAGGATCTGCCAGGCGGCCTGGCCGATGGCGAGGACACCGCGGGCCGGCAGGGGGACGCCACCGATCCGCGGATTCTCCTGCAGTTGAACGGGGCGTCCGAGGTCTGCGCCATCAAGCGTGGCTCGTGAGGCGTCGATGAAGTACATCTGCTGTGGCATCAGCGTTCCGGGGTGGCCGCTCGGCATCACGCCGGTCAGCTCCAGGCGGCCCAGCCCCAGCGCCCGTGCCAATCGCTCGCGCGCCCCCACCAGAGCTCGGAGACGCCATGTCGCCAGCGGCAGCGCCACGCTGACATGGTTCAGCAACCCGAGGAGTCGGGTCACGGAGGCGGTGAGAGTCCAGTTCAGAGAGGGTGAATCCATCGTCACCCGCAGGGAGGCCGGGGCCGTCCACGTGAGACCGATCCGGGCGTGGCCCGTGTGATCGCAGGCCGCGCCGTAATACCTCGGGCATGCCGTGTCGAGTCGCTCCCCGTCGACGTAGATCGACCACCTGCCGCTCGGGTCGCGATGCCACACCGTGCGATAAGGACCGAAGGAGCTCTCCGGAAACACGCGCAGCGCGAGCACGTGACCGGAGTCGAAAGGCAGCCCGAACACGCCCCAACCCTTGACGTACTCGTGGTTCGGCCAGGGGGCCCGTCCCCGTCCCGCCGGGATCCCCGACAACTTGGTCGACAAATCGAGCATCTGCGCCACCTCGTTCCGGACAGCTCCGGGCCTGCACCCAGAATGCCAGCAACTGACTGGCTGGACACTGTGGGACGACCTGGTCCAGCTCGTGAACGGCGGCACCACCAGCCGGGCCGCGCGGGGTCGCCGATCTTCACAAGCGATGGTTCTTGAGGATTGCGGGCGATCGCTCTCGTGCACTTCGATCCCGTCCTACCGGGACGCGGTCAGGACCCCGGTAACGCCGATCGCTGTCGGCGTGCGGGTGCGAGCCCAGCAGGACAATGAGGTCGGATGGGAGCTCCGGACTGTCCCGAGTTGTGTTCGGTACAGCGTCAGGACCCGGACGGTACCCCTTGACCGGAGTGGATGATGGTGCCGCCCAGCTGCGGATGGCGGCTGCCTTTCGACTGAGCCCATTTCTGGGGCCAGGCGGCTCGGCACCGGGCTGTCGGACTGTCCCTCGCACCCGTGATCTCGATGCTGGTCGGGTATCAATGCGGTGCTTCGCTGCCGCTGAGGTGAGGGGGACGGCAGGGTGTCGTGCGTGGACGCGATGCTGGCAGACCGGGCAAGTCAGAAGCGGCCGGGGTCGCGCCTGGTGCACCGTCGCCCAGTCCCGCCCACACCCCAGATCCGTCAACGTCACGTCCAGCAGCCCGAGCTCGGGATCCACCGCAGTGAGCGCCATTCCTATCTCTCAACTCCCTTATGGTGCCGGGCGTAGGTCGGCCGCGCCCCGACTGCGCCCGAGGGCCGTTTACCCTCCCCACGTGGTCGCCGCACCGGCATTCCCGTGTTGCCCGGCGTCGGGGCTGCCGATGCGTGCGATGAGCAGGGCGATGTCGTCGTCGGCGGAGGCGGGGGCGAGGTGGCTGAGCAGGGTGTCGCACAAGTCGGCCAGCGGTGTGGTGCCGGTGAGCAGGTGGGTGAGTTCGGCAAGGCGTTCGTCGATGTCGCGGCCTCGGGCTTCAATGAGGCCGTCGGTGTACAGGACGAGAAGGCTGCCCGGAGCCAGGTCCACCTCGGTGGTGGTGAAGTCGATGCCGCCGACGCCCAGAGGTACTCCCGCAGGCAGTTGCAGCAGGTGCGCGGTGCCGTCGGGGGCGACGACGGCAGGCGGCGGGTGACCGGCCCGGGTGATCTGGCAGTGGCCGGTGCGCGGGTCGCAGACGGCGTAGAGGAAGGTGGCCAGCAGCGGGTCGGAGAGGTCGGCAAGTGCGGCCTCCAAGTGGTGCAGGAGCTCGACGGCGGGAAGGTCGAGACGGGCGAGCGCCCGCACGGAGCTGGACAACCGCCCCATGACAGCCGCAGCGGTGGTGCCGTGGCCCATCACGTCCCCGATCAGCAGCGCGGTCTTCCCGTCACGGAGCGCGATCACGTCGTACCAGTCCCCGCCGACCTCGTTGACGTCGCTGGCCGGCAGGTAACGGTGGGCGATCTCGATCCCCGGCGGCGGCGTCACATGCTGCGGCAGCATGCTGCGCTGAAGGATCACAGCGGTGTCATGCTCCCGGCTGTACATGCGCGCGTTGTCGACGCACACCGCCGCACGGGCGGCCAGGTCTCCGGCGAGTGTGACGTCGGTGGAATCGAAGGGTCTCGCTGTGCCGACCCGGCAGAAGGACGCCATGCCCAGCACCACGCCACGGGCGACCATGGGCGCCATCATGAACGAGTGCACGCCCATTTGCAGCAGCCGCTCGGGCTTGGCGGTGTGGCGAGCCGCACCCACTACCGCCCGAGTGTCCAAGTGGGCGATCAGGAAGGGCTGCCGCTGGACGAGGGCTTGGGTGTAGGGGGCGGCAGCCGGGAATGACAGAGTCTGGCCCAGCGGGGCCAGGACATCGGCGACCGGGGAGCCGCTGAGTGGTGCCTTGCCCACGCGGCGCAGCGTTGCGCCGCCGACCAGCCCGGGGCCAGGTGTGGCGCCGGCGGCGACTGTTTCCAGAACATCGACGATGACCACGTCGGCAAGGTGGGGCACCGCCACCTCGGCGAGCTCCTGCGCGGTCCGTTCCAGCTCCAGTGTTGTCCCGATCCGGACGCCGGCTTCGTTCAGCAGAGCGAGCCCGCGGCGGCTTGCTGCCGCCTCCGCCTGAGCCTGCTGCTGAGCGGTGATGTCGATGATCGATGCGGTGACCCCGATCGGCAGGCCGTGGGCATCCTCCAGTCGGACGAACGAGCACGACCACACCCGGTCGCGGTCGAGGTCGGCCGGGGTCCTTCCGATGCGGCGAAAGTCCAGCACCGGCTCACCGTCGGCCAGAACCCGGCGCATCACCTCCTCCATCTCCCCCGCATTCACTTCCGGCAGCACCTGCGCCAGGCGCCGCCCCACATGCGCAGCCTCCGGGAGGCCGTTCATCGCCTGCAAGGCAGGGTTGGCCTGCAAGAACCGCAGCTGCGTGTCGAACACCGCGATCCCGACCGGAGAGCGGGCGAACAGTCCGTCCCACACGGCCGAAGACCCCCGCACCCGGCGGGCGGCGGAGGCGTCGGCGGCAAAGACCAGCACCCCTGGGCGGCGATCACCGCCCGGGACCGGACATGCCCAGATCTCCAGCTCCAGCGGATGCCCGTCCCTGTGCCAGGCCGTGACCACGCCCATCACACCGTGGCCCGCGGCAGCCGCCTGCCACAGCGACCGGCCCAGGCTCCGGTCCGCGCCCGGATGCAGCAGCTCCGCCACATGCCGCCCCACAACCTCCGGCGCCCGGTAGCCCAGCAGCTCCTGCGCCACCGGATCCCACCGCACGATGCGGCCGTCGGCGCCGGTGGCCACCAGCGCCACCGGCAGCACACCCAGCCAGCCGCCGGCATCTGTGGCCGCACCAGCGTCGCCGGTCAACTCCTCGATCGGAGGAATGTCATCGCTCATCGTCGGGACCTCACGCCCGCAGGGGACCCTCCCAGTATCAAACGCCGCACCGGGCACGGCACAGCCGCAGCCGGACCGGGTCGCCAGCCCACTGCATCTCCCTCGTCGCCCGACAGGGAAACCACCCGCCGAACCTGGTCCATCGGATACGGAGACCCCGGCTTCACGTAGCACCGGTACGCGCCGCGTCGCGCGTTCGGAGCAGCCCCAGCCTCAGGTCGCCGCCGGGGGCCTCCCAAACCAGGGACGCACCGCTTACGCCGCCTGCATCGGTCGGATACGGACACGCGCATCCGGCAGGAGGTGTCCTCGCGTGGCTTCGAGGTACGTTCGGCGACAAAGCGGGCGGCGGCGCCGCCCGGCCCCCTGAGGAGACTGGGGTGATGGAATGCCGCCCGAGGCCTTGACCCGCTGGTTTGACGGCGCTATCAGGTGGGCGGTCGCGGCATTCGTCGATCCCGCCACGGGACCCGGCACGGGGCGTGTCGCCCCGGCGGACCGGCACGCCGCCTCCGTAGCGACGGCACTCTGTGGGTTGTGGCCGCAGCCGCAGGCAAGCACTCGCGCCTCGACCCCGCGCAGCAGCCGAACATGACCGGACAGCACCCCACCGATGCCGGCGGTCCGAGCAATCCGCACGAGCCGGAGCCGCAGCAGGCGGCGTTCGGTGAGGCCCGCTGGCCGATGGCCGGAGCCGTCATCGTCGGCATGGTGCTGCTCCTGCTGATGCCCGACGACCTGCGCCTGGGGCCCCGTTGGCTGTTCCCGTTTGTCGAAGGACTGCTTCTGGTGACGCTGATCGCGGGCGACCCAGGCCGGATCAGCCGCCGCTCGGCCGCCCTGCGCGCAGTATCCATCGCCCTGGTCGGCGTGCTGGCACTCAGCGCCATCTGGTCGACCGTCCGGCTGATCGACGACCTCATCCACGGCGGGACCGAGACGAATTCCGCCGCCGGCCTGCTGCAGGCCGGCGGCAGTGTCTGGGCCTCCACTGTCCTCGCCTTCTCCCTGCTGTACTTCGAACTCGACAGTGGCGGAGCGGCCGCCCGTGCCCACCACATGCCCACCACCCCCGAACTCGCCTTCCCGCAGCAGCTCACCCCTGAACTGAACGCCATGCATTGGCGCCCCCGCTACGTCGACTACCTCTACCTCGGACTCACCAATTCCACCGCCTTCAGCCCCACCGACGTCATGCCACTGGCCCCGTGGGCCAAGATCGCCATGGCCGTCCAGTCCCTCATCTCCCTGCTCATCCTGGGACTCGTGATCGCCCGAGCCGTCAACGTCCTCGCCTGAGAACCAGCCCCCGCAAACCACCGGGGCCCTCTCGTATCCGTGGGACCTGCATGATCGCGGTCCGGCGGAGATCGTGGGCCGAGGCACTGTCCCGTGACCGGCGTGACGCGCTCGCTCCGGCCGATCACGCCCATACCGTCTACCACCCTGTCGGAACGGCACGGATGGGCAGGGACGATGCCTCCGTCGTGGACCCACAACTCCGTGTACGAGGGGTGCAGGGTCTGCGTGTCGCCGACGCGTCCATCATGCCGACGATCATTCGCGGCCACAGGAACGCCCCCGCCGTCGTCATCGGAGAAATCGGAGAAAGGGGCGCGGATCTGCTCGGAACGAGCTAAAGCCCGCCGGACGGCTTCGGGTCGGGCGATCAGTGAACTCGGGCGGCCATGGAACGGCGGATGGCTTCACAGCCTGATCAGCGAGACGCACCAGTAGTCCCGCAGGGCGCTTCCCTGAGTTGGGCGCATTCGCGCGCCCCACGATCGGGCACGGACCGCGGCCGGGGCATCGGCGGAGCCGTGGGCCGACCGGGTGGCCGATCCCGGTGTCCTACGCAGGAAGCGCGCGGTGCTCCGGCAAAGCCGGTTGACTCCCACCTGGCGCCCGGCGATCGAGGAGGGAAGCGGTTGTGACGGACGACGAGATCCTCCTCGGCATCGCTTTGACGCTGGTGCTCGCCACCGGATCGCAGATCCTGGCCAACAAGCTGAGAGTCCCCGCCCTGATTCTCCTGCTGCCGGTCGGCTTCACCGCGGGCGCGCTGACCGACGTCATCCACCCAGCGAGGCTGGTGGGGCCGGACTTCTCCGCGCTGGTGTCGCTGTCCGTGGCGGTGATTCTGTACGACGCCGGTCTCGGACTCGACCTGCGCAACCTCACCGGCCGGACCCGTGCCATCGTGGGCAGGCTGCTGGTGTTCGGCGTGGTCCTGACCTTCCTGGTCGTCTCGACGGTCGGCCCGGCGCTGCTCAGCATGCCGCTCAGGGTGGCGTCGATGCTGGGCACGATCCTCGTGGTGTCCGGTCCGACCGTCGTGGGTCCGCTGCTGGACTATGTGCGGCCCACGGAAAGGGTGCGGCGCATCCTGATCTGGGAAGGGACACTGACCGACCCGATCGGTGGCATTCTCGGAGCACTCGTCTTCCACGCCATCGCCACGACGCACCGCATCGACATCGGCAGGGGATACCAACTCGGCCAGTTCCTCATCAGCATGAGCGTCGGTCTCGTGGGCGGGGCGGTGGGCACCGCATTGCTCTGGCTGACGCTGCGCACCCTCCGGCTCGGCGAAACGCTCGGCACACTGGCACAACTGACCACGGTGATCGCAGTGTCGGCCGGATGCGACATCGTCCGGGACGACACGGGGCTCATCGCCGCGATCGTCACCGGACTGGCCGTCACCAACATCCGCGGCTTCGACATGCCCGCCCGCCGCCCCTTCTTCGGAACGCTGGTCCAGCTCATCATCGGGCTGTTGTTCGTCTCCATCTCGTCCACCGTCACCCCGGCGTCGGTCGTGCCGGTGCTCGTGCCCGCGCTCGTCCTCATCGCGATCCTCGTCCTGGTGGTGAGGCCATTGGTGGCCTTCGCCGCCACCCGGAAGACGGGCCTGACCTTCGGGGAGCGAGCCTTCACCGGGTGGATGGCTCCCCGCGGCATCGTCGCCGCGTCGACTGCGTCGGCCTTCTCCGCTGCCCTTGTCGAGAAGGGAATTCCCGGCGCCACCAGGATCCTTCCGGTCACGTTCCTGGTGATCGTGGGAACGGTCCTGCTGTACGCGCTGACCGCCGCGCCGATGGCCCGACGCCTGGGAGTGGTCAAACCGTCGGGCACCCGGCCGCTGCTGGTGGGCGGTCATCCGTGGGTGATCGGCCTGGGAAGCGCGTTGCGGTCTGCCGGGCTCGACGTGCTCATGTGGGCCGGACTCGACGAGCAACGGGACCGGATCCGGGATGCCGGGATCGAACTGGCAACGGGCGACATGCTGGCCACGGCCACCAACCCCCGGGCACGGCTGGAGGGCGTCACGGCCGTGTTCCTGCTCACTGACGACGACGATTTCAACGCGCTCGCCTCGGTCGTGGCGCAGGACAATGTGGAGGGCCCGGTCTACCGGGTCGGCCCCCCGAGCGAAAGCCATGGCGTCGTCGCCCCCTACACGGGCGGCGAGATCCTCTTCGGCGCTTCACTGGTCCGGCACGTCCTGGCAGCGCGCTACGAGCGGGGGGCTCGCTACCTGGTGCAACCCGCATCCCAGCCGATCCCGCCGGACTACGAAACGCTGTTCGTCATCCGCGTTGACGGCCGGCTGGATCCGGTCACCGAGACACAGTCCCCCACCCTGCGGCCGGGCGACACCGTCGTACTTCTCGGCCCGGCGTCGTCCCCCGCCTGAACGGATTATGTGCCGCCCATCCTCGTGCGGTTCAGTGTGGCGTCCAGCGTGATCGCCGCATCGATGTGCGCCAAGTGGGTGAATGCCTGGGGGAAGTTGCCCAACTGGCGCCCTGTCAGATCGATCTCCTCCGAGTACAGGCCCAGATGGTTCGCGTACGTCAGCATCTTTTCCAGTACGAGCCTGGCCTGATCGGTCCGTCCCGCCCGGGCAAGGGCGTCGACGTACATGAACGTGCAGAGGGAGAAGGTCCCTTCGGAGCCGCGCAGACCGTCGGGCGAGGCTTCGGGGTTGTAGCGGTAGACCAGGCTGTCGGTGACCAGCTCCCGGTCCATCACGTCCAGAGTGGATGTCCACATCGGGTCGTCGGGGGTGATGAAGCCGACCGTCGGCATCCGCAGTAGCGAGGAGTCGAGCACATCGCTGCCGTAGTGCTGGACGAAGGCGTTGCGCTCCGGGTCCCATCCGCGCGTCAGGACCTGCTCGTAGATCTTGTCCCGCTCACTGCTCCAGCGGCCGTGGGCGGCGGGCCGGCCGTGTGCGGCCGCGAGCCGCAGCGCGCGGTCGAAGGCGACCCAGGACATCACCCGGCCGTAAGTGAAGTCCTTGCGGCCGCCCCGGGTCTCCCACAGACCTTCCCCGGGCTGGTCCCAGTGATCGACGAGCCAGTCGAGCAGTGTGTGCAGGGCGGTCCAGCCGTTGATGTCCAGCTGGATTCCGTGCTGGTGGGCGAAGTAGATGCTGTCCAGCGCCTCGCCGTAGATGTCCAGTTGCAATTGCGTCGCCGCGCCGTTGCCGATGCGCACGGGGGCGGAGCGCTGGTATCCCTCCCAGTGCTCCAGGGTCTCCTCGAAGAGGTCGGAGGAGCCGTCGACCCGGTACATGATGTTCAGCGGGCCCGTGTCACCGTCACTGCCCACCCGCTCCTTCACCCGGTCGCGCAGCCAGCCGATGAACGCGGTCGCCTCTTCCTTGAACCCCAGTCCCAGCAGGGCGTACACGGAGAACGAGGCGTCGCGGATCCAGGTGAACCGGTAGTCCCAGTTGCGCTCGCCGCCCAGTTGCTCGGGCAGCCCCGCCGTCGGGGCCGCGACCAGGGCGCCGCTGGGTGCGTACGTCATCAGCTTCAGCGTCACGGCGGAGCGCTCCACCGCCGCGCGCCACCGCCCCGAGTAGCGGGACTGGCCGAGCCATGACCGCCAGAACTGAACGGTGCTGTGGAAAAGGTCCTGGAAGTCGGAGAGCCGGATCTCACGTGGCGGGCCGTCGGCGGACGATTCCAGTACCAGGCCCCGCTGCTGACCGGCATGCAGGGTCAGCGAGCAGTGCAGGTCCCGGTCGCCCGTCAATGCGTTGAGGAGCCGCTCGTCCTCCGGTTCACGCACGGCGTGAACCGTCAGCTCGAGGTCTTCCGAGGCGAACACCGCGCCGTGCTCGGAGATGTGCAGCGTGTGCGGCTTGCGGCCGTAGTCGAACCGGGGAGCGATGTCGACCTCGAAGGACATACTGCCGCGCACGCACCGGAGCATACGGACCAGACGGTGCCGATCGGTGGCCGTGCTCCCGGTGACCGGCATGAAGTCGACGACCTCACCGGCACCCGCCTCGGTCATGAAGCGGGTCACCAGACACGCGGTGTCGGGGAAGTAGAGCTGCTTGGTCGCGTACGTCGTGTGCGCGGGTCGGACCGAGAAGTGTCCGCCCTTTTCCAGGTCCAGCAATGCGCCGAACACACTGGGTGAGTCGAAGCGCGGACAGCAGTACCAGTCGATGGTTCCCTCCGAGGTCACCAGCGCCGCTGTCTGCAGATCACCGATCAGGCCGTGGTTCTCGATCAGGGGGTATTCGTCCATGGTGCACCCCTTTCGATGCCACCCGATCAGCTTAGGCACGGAATCTCCGAAGGGCCTCCCGTGTGGACTCGCAGGCCCGTCGGCCTGCGATCCTGCTGAGCCGCCGGTCGGCGGGCTTACCGTGGGCCCGCGGGACCGATGAGACGAACGGCCGAAACCGGAGGTGCCTGTGGTGTCGAGCCGTGAGCCGATGCCCGCAGAGAGCTCGATCCTCGGGTGCGCACGATGATCTCGTGGGCCGCCGCCTTCCGGCTGCGGCAGTACGTCAAGGCGAGCCTATGGATCGTCCCGCTGTTCGGACTCCTACTCGGGGCGGTACTTGCCGAGTGTGCCGCTGCTCTGGACCGAGTGGACTGGCTGCCGTACCACTGGCAGTACTCCGCGACGACGGCCAGCACGGTGCTCAGCTCTGTCGTCGGCGCGATGATCGCGCTGCTGGGATTCGTCGTGACCATCGGTGTCCTCGTCGTCCAGCAGGCCACGGGCACGCTGTCCCCGCGCTACATGCGCCTGTGGTACCGCGACCGCCTGCAGAAAGCCGTGCTCGCCACCTTCACCGGAACCTTCGCGTTCGCCTACACCCTGCTGCGGAGCATCGAGTCGGACTCCGTACCCCACCTGGGGGTGACCCTGGCCGGCGTGGCCGTCGCCGTCAGCCTGCTGCTCCTGCTGATCTACCTCAACCGTTTCACCCACAACCTCCGGCCAGTGGCCATCGCAGACCTGGTGGGAGGCATGGGCGCGAAGGTCCTGGTCCACGGAGCCGCGAAGGTCCAGGGCTCCGCTGTACGCGGCGGGGAATCCTTGCTGCCGGCCGGCCCGGTGGCGCACATGCGATCCGAGCGTGGCGGAGTGCTCCAGGCAATCGACGCGGCGGGGCTGATGGACGCCGCCACCCGCCACGACTGCGTCTTCGTGATGGTCCACCCGGTCGGCGACTTCGTGGCGCCCGGCGCGACCCTCGTCGAGGTCCATGGCGGCACGTCCGCGCTCGATCCGCACCGGGTCACCGGACACTTCGCCCTGGGTGCGGAGCGGACCATCGAACAGGACCCTGCCTTCGCCCTGCGCATCCTCGTCGACATCGCCATCCGTGCGCTCTCGCCCGCAGTGAACGACCCCACGACTGCCGTGCAGGTGCTCAACCACATCGAGTCCTTCCTGTACACGGTCGGTGATATCGGACTCCGCAGTCGCTACGTGCTCGCCGACGACCACGGCCGGCCACGCCTCGTGGTGCCGGGTCGCACGTGGGAGGAGTACCTCCAGGTCGGTGTCACCGAGATCCGTGAGTACGGGGCGACGTCCCTCCAGATCTGCAGACGGCTGCGCGCGCTGCTGGACGGCCTGCTCGAGACCCTGTCGGCCCAGCATCTGCCGGCGGTCCGCATGGAGCTTGAGTTCCTCGACGAGGCTGTGGAACGCGAGTTCACCGACCCCCGCCGCCACGCCATGGCACGCACGGCCGACCCGCAGGGCATCGGCGGCTGGCGACACCCGGAAGCCACACCTCCGGGATGAACGTGCGCGGCGGCGGGCCGACAGTTGCACACGCGCTGTTGTTGCCTTCCGTTCAGCCTTGGTCACCGAGCGTTCGCGCGCGTGATCCGCGCCGGGGCTGCTGGCTTCGGATCCACAGGAAGAGGGAGCAGGCCGCGGTGCCCGGGTCCGCCGAGGCAGCCTGAAGGCCCGCTTCCACCGGACAACGACGGATCGCGCCCACATGCACGCCACGTTCTCTCGGCATGCCGGCTCGCCGGGTGGCGCAGCAGGATGATCACGGAGTCGTAGGGACCCCACCCCGCCACCCCCGGCCGCTCCGTCGGGAGCTCCGGTCTGAAGGTTCGCCTATGTGGATGCCTGCTCGACTACGCCCCTGCCGACTTGCGAGGGGTAACCGCAAAAGGGATTTTCCGCACCAGAGGGCTAAGGTCGGCAGGTGAGCCAAACTGAACGCGCGGAGGGCGCGGGGCCGTTCACAACTCGGCTGACCTGGCGCCTCATGGATGGGGGCACTGCGGTCTGGGAGTCGCGCCTGGCACGCAAACGTGGCCTGCTCACCGTGCAGGCCGCGGGCGAGCTGGAGCCCCGTTCCCGAAGAGCGGACAGCGTGTCGGTTGGCCGTCTGCGTAGGCTGAATGCCATTGCCGCGGGTGCGTTCACAGTCGGTGGTGCCGTTTTTGCTCTCGGGGCAGGGGTCGCTCAGTTCGGCTCGGGCGACGGGACGGGCGCCTGGATCTACTTTGCCGGCGGCCTGTTCTTCAACACCGGCGGCTACGCCTCACTGCTCCAGGCGATCAACGCTCCTCGCCGGGACAGCGGGGCTGGTGCGCTGACCGCACGGAGCTGGAGATGGTGGAGTTACGAGCCCGATCGGATCGACTGGCTCAGTACCTTCCTGCTGTTCGTGGGAACGCTCGTGTTCGGTATCAACCTGCTGAATTCTTTGCTGCAGGGGCTCTCGGTCCAGCAGGTGAACAGGCTGATCTGGGCCCCCGACATGGTCGGGTGCATCCTGTTCCTGGTCTCGGGGCACCTCGCACTGGTCGAGGTCTGCCATGGCCGGCCAGACGTCCGGCTCCGAGACCTGGGCTGGTGGATCGTCGCGATCAATCAGCTCGGATCCGTTCTCTTCCTGGGTTCGGCACTGGCTGCCTTCACGCGTCCCGCGACCGGAAGCGTTGTGAACGTCGACATCGCCAACTGGGGAACGCTCACGGGAGCACTGTGCTTCTCCGTCGGAGGCGTGTTCCAGTTCTTCGAGCGCCCCTGACCCGTCAAAGTAAATGCACAACTGGTCTTCTCCTTGCGGCAGTGAACGTCCTCGCCTGAGAACCAGCCCCCGCAAACCACCCGGGGCCCTCTCGTATCCAGGAAACCTGTATGTTCACCGAACGCGAGCTTTCACGGCGCCAGGCACCGGTTGGCTGTGCTGCGCCACGTGGACAAGGTGAGCGGCCGCGGGCCGAGAACACACCGAGTCGGTGCGGTCCCAAATCACTGAGATATCAGCGTCGTTGCCGACGGCTCCGTACTCAACGTCTCGGTCATCGTCTGGAGTCGGCTCAACCTCGCCACGGCTGGGTGGCGGGCGCGGACCTGAGCTGACCGGCACCGGGCCGTACATTCCAACTGGTTTGGTCGACGCAACGACACGGCGTGGCGGCGCCGCCCCGGGCCGTCTCCCCGACGCGCTTTGCTCAGTCGCGTGCGTCGAGCGCGTCGGCGAGGTGGGGGTCGATGTGTCTGAGCGCCGCCACGGCGAACTGGGTCGTGAACTCGGCGGCCGATGCCGGATCCAGCGAGTCGGCGACCAGCGTGTACCGCGCGCCCTCGACGACCGTGCCGACGACGAAGGAGGCACAGAGCTCCGCACTCGTCCCCCAGGTGCCACGGCCGTGGCGCTTGGTGAAGTACCGGATCCGGCGCGTGATCTCCTGGGTGGCGGCCGACATCAGCCGTTGTCTGGCCTCGACCGCCGACCCCGTCGCGTGCGCGCCGAAGAGCAGCCGGAATCTCGCCGGATGGACGTCCGCGTAATCGAAGAACGAGGCCACGCCCGCTCGAACCTGTTGTTCGAGCGGGAGATCGGCCGCTGCTGCGTAGGCCTCGAAGAGCGCGCTTGCCAAGGTGTCGGCTGCGAGGTCGGCGCATTTGCCGAACAGATCCTCCTTGCTGCCGAAGTGTGCGTACAGCGTGGGTTTGGTGGATCGCGCACGCGCGGCGACGACGTCCATTGTCGCCGCATGGAATCCGGCCTCGCTGAAGACCGCGGAGGCCGCGTCCAACATGTCGTCGTCGGTCGGGCGTGCCGCAGGGAGGCGGCGACGGCTCGCTGGACGCTGTGGCGCGGCGCCGGCCTTGGGCGGGTGATCAGCCATGTCCACCACTTTACTTCCGGGTAAACCCGGATTACGGTTTTACTCCAGAGTAAATGCGGTTGTGATCGACTCCCTGACTGGAGAACCGGCCAGGGTCTTGTGGAGGCTTTCATGCACCACACTCACCTCGTACGGCCCGCCGCGACCGCCGCAACGCGCCCCGTCCCTGCCCCGTCCCTGGGCTTCGCCCCCGACCGGGAGCTGACCGTCGCCGGCCCCTGGCGGCTTCCGCGGGCTCCGGACGCCTGTGGTCAGGCCCGCGGAGCGGTGTGCAGCACCCTGGCCGACTGGGGCCTGGATCATCTTGTGGACACGGCCGAACTCCTGGTCAGCGAACTGGTCGGCAATGCGCTGCTGCACGCGTACGGTCCCGTCCGCCTCACCGTGGTACGCCGCGAGGTCATCTGTTGCCAGGTCCGCGACGGCAGCCGGGAACTGCCGCAGCTCCGTTCGGCGCAGACGACCGACGAATTCGGCCGCGGCCTGCATTTGGTTGACCTGATGGCGAGCAAATGGGGCGCCGACCCCACACCCTGGGGCAAGGAAGTCTGGTTCGAACTTCCGGAAGCGCCGGATTCCCTCGGTGGAAGGTGGCACTGAGTGAGGCGCCCTCGCGCGTATCGAGCCGCTTCGTCACGCCACCGATTTCCCGCAGGGGAACGTCACCGCTCGATTCCGCCAGTGCCGGAGGAGGTCCTCAAGAGCACCACCGTCCTCTCGGTCACCTCGGCGAGTACCGCGATAAGCAAGGCCGTTGCTCGTGCCGTGCTGCCGCGCCGTTCCTGACCCGCAAACCGTCCAGGCGCCGCCGCACGACCGTCACCCAGCTGTCGGCCGTCAAAGGCGGGCGTCCGCCCGTATGTCCCGCTCATCCTGGCTGAGAAGGCTTTTCGCAGACCTTCGGGCCCCGGGGCGGCACCGCACGCCTGAAGCGCCCGCGCCGCGTCGCCTGCAGCTTCTTCGCTGGTCGGACGGATCTTGCTGGTGATCGTGACGGCCTAATGGTTACTCGACGGAGATGTCCTCGTACGTGATCGTCACCGTCTCCGTGGCGGTCCCGGAGTCGGCGGCGCCGAGCTGCGGCCCCTCCCAGCGGGACGCCCAGGCGTTGGTGAGATGAATGCGCCGGACGGTCTCCTTCTGCGCGTTCTTCAAGGAGATGGTGATGTTCTGGCGGGCACTGTCGAGGTCGGCGTTGACCAGGGTGGCCTTGATCCAGTCGGTGAATGCGGTGCTCTTGTCCATGCCGCGGGTGATGGTGATCTCGCCGGTGCGGCGGGAACCGGGCTGTTTGCGCACGATCAGCTCGCCGGTCGAGGAGACCTGCCGGACCTCGACGACGTCCTGTTCGAGGGTCAGCCCCGATACGTCCTGGACGGTCTCGACCTGGAATTTTCCGAGTTCGATGGCGAAGGTACTGCTGCTGAACGAGTCACCGGTCAACATGATGGATACCTCCTGCTGCTCGCGACTGGACGGCCAGCGATGGATTCCCTCCGGCCCACCACTTGTGCCTGTTGAGCCTGCCTCGGTGCGATGGCACCCGCAACCGGGACTCCTGGCCAGAGCATTCAGAGATCGATATCAACGCCGGGACGATCCGGAAGGGGTGGTGATTGCCCGCACCGGTCTCTCTTCTCCCCGTGCGGACGGCCGAGGACACCGTCCCCGAGCTGAAGTGGCCCGGGACATCCTCCGATGGACGGCCCAGTACTTCCCACCAGCACAACGGGCAACCCGGCGAACATTCCCGGTCACAGCACTAGTATCTTGGCATGTCCACATCCTTACTCCTGCTGGTCAGCAGGATCCCCTCCGGTTCGCCGATCCTGGATTTCGACATTGTCGTCGCCCGCGGACGCCCGCTCCTTGTCTGCACCGACTTCGGCGGTGACGTCTTCAGTTGGGATCCGCTGCGGGACGAGTGGGCCGGGCATCGGTTGGACATGCCGTGGCGGCCGGAGGACGAGTACGAGTTCAGCGACATCCTCACGATCGGTGCCGCGGTCGTCGACGGGCGGGTCGTGGTGGGCGGGGGCGGGGAGCACCAGCCCTTCGCGCAGTGGGATCTGGAGAGCGGTGCGATACGGACGTACGCCCGCTACGAGCACGGCGGGGTGGCCTCGACGGCCACGATGGAGCTTGACGGCCGGACGCTGTTCGTCAGCGGCTGCACTGGCCCGGCCGTACATCTGTGGGACGCCTCGAAGCGCGATCCCGACCCTGCTGCCGACGAGGTGGAGCTGGCCGGGCACGGTGACGGCGTTGGCGGTGTCACCGCGGGCAGGCTGTGGGACCGGCCGGTTGTGGTGTCCGGCGCCTATGACGGCAGCGTTCTTGTGTGGGACATCAGCGCTGAAGAGCCACTTACTCAATTCGACGATCTCGACTTCGTGGTTCGCGGGGTCGGTCTTGTGACTGTGGACGGGCACGCGCGCGTGGTCGCCGCCGGGGGCCGGGCGCTTGTCATGGGCGATCCCGACACCGGTGCATGGGAAGCGCCGCTTGCCGTGCCGGGGGACGACATCGAGTGCATGGACGTCGGTGTCGTCGATGGGCTGCCGGTGGCGGTGACCGGCGGTGAGGACGGCACGGTGTGCGCGTGGGATCTGGTGGGCCGGAGGCTGCTCGGGGTGCCGCTCACCGAGCATGAGAAGGAGGTCTTCGCCGTCCGTGTCACCGACTTCGACGGCCGTCCCGTTGCCGTCACCGCGGGCCGGGACCGCCGTATGCGGCTGTGGGACCTCGGGGCGTTGCTCGGTCGGTGAGCCGGCGGGGCGTGATGAAGCAGGCCGGGGCGTGGCAACCAGGTACGACAAGCTCGCCTGCCGCTATGAGGCGACGATCCAGCTCACCTTGATTCGGCAGTCGCTGTGCCCTGATTGAACAGATTCACGCCCTAGGAATTCTTGGGGAAAGCGGCGCGCAGTCTGGATCCGTTGATGATGAAAGCGGTCGCGCCGATGGTGAGGGCGCATATGGCCTGCGTTACGACGAACCACGGCGGGAGGGCACCGGGAATCATGTCGATGGCGATGATCGCGATCGGCATGGTGATCGAGATGATGCGCACGCGTAGATGGGCCCATCGTGCTCCCCGTGAGGCGAGGACGGTCAGCCAGTAGGTCAGCGCGGCGCTCGCGAGTACTCCGGCTGATCGGCCCCACATGAACGAGGTCACCGTTTGTTCGGTGATCGCGAGGATGGCGACCGTGATGAGGACGGCGGCGCTCAGCGCGCCGTAGGCCGCGACGAGTATCTTCACCTGGCCGAAGGCCCGTTGGGTGTGCGGATGGTTGAGGTCGGCGGCCTCGGCCGTGGTGTGGCTGGCGGTTTTCATGTCTCTTTCTTCCCTCGTGTTGTCTGCGTGGTGTCGACGCTAGGGAGCGCATGGGCGGTGCGGTATGGGCCTGGACGTAGAGGTGGGTGGGTCTGGACCCACTTCAGAGCCGATCCGAGGGGTATCGGGCTCCGTGCGGTGCACCGTGGAAACACCAAGCCGTACCGGCCGGACCGGCGTATTGCGGGATCCGCGGGTGCCACGGTCGGGGTTATGAAGGAGAA
This sequence comes from Streptomyces sp. NPDC002730, assembly GCF_042888805.1. Lineage (NCBI taxonomy): Bacteria > Bacillati > Actinomycetota > Actinomycetes > Kitasatosporales > Streptomycetaceae > Streptomyces > Streptomyces sp. NPDC002730. Next base: position 327,379 of record NZ_JBIAQG010000002.1, on the reverse strand, counting down.
GGAGGGGTCATGCGACAGGTGGTGTCGTGGGTGGCCAGTGCCTGCGTGGGGTTCGTGCGAGCGTGCGTGGTGGTGGCGGTCAGCATGCTGGTCCCGGCCGTGTGGGCCGCTGCCGTGGCGCTGGCGATCTGGTGGGGGGCGGGGAACCCGTGGTCGTGGGTGCCGGCGTTCGTCCTTGCGTGTGTGGGCACGCTCGGCCTGTCCCGCCCGGTCTGTCGGATGTTCCGCTTCCTCGTCGCGACGTGGACAGCCACCGTCATTCCCGCCGGATATCGGCAGGCTGGTCCGGTGGTGCGCATGTCCACCGGGTATTGGTGGAACGGCTTCTCCTATGAGCGCAGCAGTCGGGACGCCCGCCTGGATCAGCGGTGGCGGATCCGGTGGAGCGACCCCGCCACATGGCGTGATCTGCGATTCACGGCGATCGCGCCGATCACCGCGGGCTTGGTCGCGGCCATCCCGCCGGTCGGAGTCGCGGGAGCGGTCCTCGGGCTTTCCCAATCAGTGCTCACCGCACGCACGTTCGGGGTGCTCGGCTTGGTCGTGGCAATCGCCGGCGCCCCGTATGCCTGGCGGTCCGTCGAGCCGGTAGCCGCCCGCTTCCTGCGCGCGTCGTCTGCGATGGTGCTGGCGGACCGGGTGGATGAGCTGACGGCCCAGCGCGCGGATACGACGGTCGCGCAGGCCGCCGAGATCCGCCGGATCGAACGGGACCTGCACGACGGAGCGCAGGCCCGCCTGGTCGCGCTCGGGCTCTCTTTGGCGACTGCGGAGAAGCTGATGGAAACCGACCCCGACCAGGCCAAGGCGCTGATGCGGGAAGCGCGAGCCGGCGCCGCCACGTCACTGACCGAGCTCCGCGAACTGGTCAAGGGAATCAACCCGCCGGTGCTGAACGACCGAGGGCTCATTGATGCCGTTCGGGCTCTTGCCTTGGACAGCCCCCTCGAAGTGGCTGTCAGCGCCGACGTTCAGCTACGCCTGGACCCGCCGGTCGAATCCGCCGTGTACTTCGGAACCGCCGAACTGGTGACCAACGCGGTCAAGCACGCCCATGCGGCCCGGGCGCGGATCTCCATCGCCCGGGACGACACCGGCATCGTCGTTGATGTCGAAGACAACGGCCGAGGCGGAGCCGGCGTGCGAGCCGGCGGTGGACTTGAGGGGCTTCGCCGCCGCCTCGCGGTCTTCGACGGCACCCTGGAGATCACCAGCCCGGCAGGCGGTCCGACCCGCGTGAGAATGACGGTGCCATGCGAATCGTTGTAGCCGAAGACCTCTACCTCCTGCGCGACGGGATGGTCCGCCTCATCGAGGCGTGCGGGCACCAGGTGGTGGCGACGGCAACCACCGGGCCCGAGACGCTCGACGCGCTGCTGACGTGGCGGCCGGATGTTGCCATCGTCGACGTCCGCATGCCGCCGACCCAGTCGGATGAGGGCCTGCGGGCGGCTCTCGCGGCCCGCCGCGAACTACCCGGACTGCCGGTCCTGATCCTTTCTCAGTATGTCGAACAGCTGTATGCCCGCGAGCTCTTGGCCGACGGCGCCGGTGGTATCGGCTATTTCCTCAAAGAGAGCGTGTTCGACGCCGATCAGTTCATCGATGCCCTGGAACGCGTCGCCGCCGGCGGAACCGCCATGGACCCGGCCGTCATCGCGAAACTGCTGTCCAGCGGGTCCTCGAACCGACGACTTGAACGGCTCACCGAACGCGAACACTCCGTGCTCGGCCTCATGGCCGAAGGATTGTCCAATCAGGCCATCGGCCGGCGGCTCTTCCTCAGTGACAGCGCCATCAGCAAGTACACCACCTCCATGTTCGGCAAACTCGGCATCACCGATGACGACAACAACAACCGTCGCGTCCTCGCCGTCCTCACCTACCTGAACCACTGACGGCATCGGGACTCCCCAGCCGCCCTTCCCCATGACGGCGGTCACCCTCCCGTCACGTCGCCGTCCGCGAGCGGGTAGTCAGCGTCCTGCCGGGGCAGGGTTCGGGGGCAGCTCGCAGCACGCTTGTAGCCCGACTGTGTGACATGCCCGGCCCAATACGTCTACGTGGCGCGCCGGTCTGTCCCACCTGCGGCGCAGGGTGCTTTGGTCGGGGCGCCGGGCATACGACGGCTCCTGTGTCTGTCCTGGTGGCCGGCCGGCTCCCGGCCCTCCTCATGCGCGTCGCCCTTTCTCGGCGTGCGTGCTGTCCAGAACGCCGAAGGAGAGATCGTGGTGGCGGGAAGCGCCGACGAGAACCGCGGGACGATCACCGCGCAGCTCCTCAGGGGCCAGAAGGCTCTGGTCACCGGTGCCAACTCGGGTATCGGCATGGCGACCGCCATTGCCTTGGGCCGGGCCGGCGCGGACGTCGTGGTGAACTACGTCGTCGGTGGGGACGAGGCCGAGAAGGTCGTGGGGCAGATCAAGGACTTCGGGGTCCGCGCCTACGCCCACGAGGCCGACGTGTCCGACGAGGGCCAGGTCGTCGCCATGGTGGCGCGGATGGTCGAGGAGTTCGGCACCATCGACATCATGGTGGCCAACGCGGGCCTTCAGCGGGACGCGGCCGTGCTGGACATGACGCTCGCCCAGTGGCAGAAGGTCATCGACGTCAACCTGACCGGCCAGTTCCTCTGCGCGCGCGAGGCCGCCAAGGAGTTCGTGCGGCGCGGTGTGGTGGCGGAGGTGTCCCGGTCGGCGGGGAAGATCATCTGCATGAGCTCGGTCCACCAGATCATCCCGTGGTCGGGGCACGTGAACTACGCCTCCTCCAAGGGCGGTGTGGGCATGCTGATGCAGACCCTCGCCCAGGAGTTGGCCCCCCAGCGGATCAGGGTCAACGCGATCGCACCCGGCGCCATCCGCACACCGATCAACCGCGACGCCTGGTCCACCCCCGAGGCCGAGGCCGACCTGCTGCGTCTCATCCCGTACCGCCGCGTGGGCGACCCGGACGACATCGCCAACGCCGTCGTGGCCATGGCGTCCGACCTGCTCGATTACGTCGTCGGCAGCACGCTCTACGTCGACGGTGGAATGACGCTCTTTCCCGGCTTCGCCACCGGAGGCTGATCTCCGATGCAGGATTACGTCACGCCCCGCCGGGTGGTGATCCTCGGCGGGGGGTTCGCCGGGCTGTTCGCCGCCCGCGCCCTGCGTCGGTCACCGGTCGCCGTGACCGTGGTCGACCGCCGTGCCCACCACCTCTTCCAACCACTGCTCTACCAGTGCGCCTCCGGAATCCTGTCCGAGGGCCAGATCGCGCAACCGCTCCGCGCAGTCCTGCGACGACACCACAACGTGAGCTGCCTGCTCGCTGAAGCCATCGACGTGGATGTCGAAGCCCGGCTGGTCCACGCCCGGCGACCGGGCGGCGGAGCTGTCGAGCTGCCCTACGACGATCTGATCGTCGGAGTCGGCATGCGCCAGTCCTACTTCGGGCACGACGAGTTCGCCGCTCACGCCCCCGGCATGAAGACCCTGAGCGACGCGCTGGACATCCGCCGACGGATCTACCAGGCGTTCGAGATGGCCGAAACGGCCGCAGACGCCCGGGAACGGCAGCAGTGGCTCACCTTCGCGCTCGTCGGCGGCGGGCCGACCGGCGTCGAACTCGCCGGACAGATCCGGGAGATCGCCGGCCACACGCTCGACCGGGAGTTCCAGACGATCGACTCCGCCCAGGCCCGGGTGCTGCTTTTCGAGGGGTCCGACGAGGTGCTGGGAGCGTTCGGCCGCCCACTGGCCGATCGCGCGGCCCGAACCCTGCAGAGCCTCGGTGTGGAGCTCCACCTGAGCACGAAGGTCACCGACGTCGACGCGCGCGGCCTGACGGTACAAACCCAGGACGGTGCGACCACCCGGTTCGAGGCACGCACCGTGCTGTGGACGGCCGGGGTCGAGGCGCCGCCCTTCGCCCGCGCGCTGGCCCGGGCAACCGGTGCCACCCAGGACCGGGCCGGACGCATCGTCGTCGAACCCGACCTCACCGTCCCCGGCCATCCGGAGATCCGCGTCACGGGCGACGTGATGAGCCTGAACAAGCTGCCGGGCCTGGCCGAGGTCGCCATGCAGTCGGGCGCATACGCCGGCCGGGTCGTGCGCCACTCGGTGGAGGGCAGGACGAAGGAGCAGAAGCCCTTCAAGTACCTGGACCTCGGCAGCGCCGCCTACATCTCCCGCGGCCGGGCCGTCGTCAAGGCCGGCCCGCTGCACCTGTCGGGCGCGATCGGCTGGCTCGCCTGGCTCTTCATCCACCTGGCCTTCCTCACCGGATTCCGCAGCAGGCTGGGAGCGGTGCTCAGCTGGTCCGTCGCCTTCGCCACCAGCTCGCGGCGCGAGCGTGCCTTCACCTCGTCCGACGCCGACGCCGACGCCGATGCGCCGGCCGGCCGGGCGCCCGGGCAGAAGGCGCCCCCGCCGCCTCCCTGACCACGGCGCCCGGCCGACACGTCCCGGCCGCCACCCCTTCGCACCCTGTCGTTCCTCACCCCCCGCGCCCCGCGGGGCAGACCATCGAGGCGCACATGTTCAGCACAGCGTCCCTTCTGGCGGACACCCCGCCCCAACTCCTGCCGGCTCGGGAGCTGATGGCCTTCACCCTGGCCTCGCACATCCTGCTGGTCCCGTTCGGCGTGGCGCTGCCGTTCATCACGGTGCTGATGCACCACCGGGCGCTGCGCCGCAACGACGCCGTCGCCCTTCAGCTCGCGCGGCGCTGGTCGGCGGTGATGGCTGTCCAGTTCGCCATCGGCGTCGTCACCGGCACTGTGCTGTCCTTCGAGCTCGGACTGCTGTGGCCCGGCATGATGGGCCGCTGGGGCGACGTCTTCGGCCTCGGGTTCGGCGTTGAGGCATGGGCGTTCTTCCTGGAGGCCGTCCTGATCGCGATCTACCTCTACGGCTGGCGTCGGCTCAAGCCCTGGACGCACTTCTGGCTGGCCGTACCGCTGCCGCTGGCCGCCCTGATGGGGGCGTTCGGCATCATCGCGGCCAACTCCTGGATGAACACCCCGCAGGGGTTCCGCCTCGACGCCCAGGGCAATCCCGTCGACGTCAACGTGCGGCAGGCGGTCTTCACGCCGATGTTCGGCCCGGAGTACTGGCACTTCGTGGTCGCGATGTTCCTGACCGCCGGCTATGTGGTCGCCGGCGTGTACGCGGTCGGCTGGCTGCGCGGGCGCCGCGACCGATACCACCGGCTCGGCTTCACGCTGCCGTTCACCGTTGCCGCAATCCTCACACCGGTCCAGTTCATGCTCGGCGACTCCGCTGCCCGGGCCGTCTTCCACAAGCAGCCGATCAAGTTCGCCGCCACGGAGATCGTCTGGAAGACAGACACCCACGTGCCCGAGTACATGTTCGGACGGCTGAACAGCGATGGGACGATCTCCGGCGGACTGAAGATCCCCCAGCTGGACTCCATCCTCGCCGGATTCAAGCCCAGCACCCAGGTGACCGGGCTGACGTCGGTGCCGGCCGCCGACCGCCCCACCGTCGTCCAGGCCACCCTCGCCCACTGGGCCTTCGACATCATGGTCACCATCGGCAGCCTGCTGATCCTGCTCGCGCTCTGGTACGCGTGGTCCTGGCTGCGACACCGGGACCTCCCTCGCAGCCGCTGGTTCTTCCGCTGCGCCGCAATCGCAGGAGTCGCCTGCCTGGTCACCGTGGAGTGCGGCTGGATCACCACCGAGGTCGGCCGCCAGCCCTGGATCGTCTACAACCACATGAGGGTCTCGGAGGCAGTGACCGCCACCCGCGCCGGATCGCTGTGGGCGATGCTCGGCATCGTGATCGTTGTGTACGTGGCCGTTTTCGGCGCGTTCCTCGCGATCGTCCTGAAGATGCGAACTCGGTGGCGCATCGCCGACGAGGGCTCGGCCGCCGCGCGCGCCGCACTGCCCCCTGAGATCGACACCCCCTACGGGCCCAGAAGCGAACCCGAACCCACAGCCACCGGGGCCCCGCCTGGTGGCGGGTCCGGCCGCACTCCCGGCGGTGCGTCATGATGGCCGATCTCATCGCCTGGGTCATGGTGCTCGCGATCGCCGCCTACGCCTGCGCCGGGGGCACCGACTACGGCGCGGGCTTCTGGGACCTCCTGGCCGGAGGCGCGGATCGCGGCCGGCGGCCCCGCCGGCTCATCGACCACGCCATGGCACCGGTCTGGGAGGTCAACAACGTCTGGTTGATCTTCGTCTTCGTTGTCATGTGGACCGGCTTTCCGACGATGTACCAGGCCGTCTTCGAGGCAATGTGGCTGCCGCTCACCCTCGCGGCCGTCGGCCTGGTGCTCCGCGGCGCCGGATTCGCCCTGCGCAAGCCCTCCCGCCGACTGGCCCAACGACGGCTCTACGGCGCGGCGTTCGCCATCTCGTCGCTGCTCACGCCGTTCTTCCTCGGGGCGGTGCTCGGCGGCATTGCTGCCGGTCGGGTCGTGGTCGGGACCACTGCCTCCGCGGACGCCTGGGCCAACGCGACCTCAGTCCTCACGGGTCTGCTGGCCATTGCCGCCACCGCGTTTCTCGGGGCGGTGTTCCTCTGCTCCGACGCCCGACGGTTCGGCGCGGAAGACCTCGTCGACTACTTCCGTCTGCGGGCGCTGCTCGCATTCGCCGCAATCGTCATCCTCGCGCTCATCGCCCTGCCTGTCACCCACGACGATGCCCGGCACGTCTGGGAGGGCCTCACCGGAGGCCTGGGCCTGCTGCTGATCGTCCTGGCAGGAGTCTGCGGTCTGGCCACGGTGCTGCTTCTGGTACGTCGGTCCTATGGCTGGACCCGCTACACCTCGGTGGCGAGCGTCGCCCTGACCGTCGGCGCCTGGGGCTTCGCACAGCGGCCCTACGTGCTGCCCACCTCGCTGACGGTGGCCCAGGCGGCCGGCGCCGCTCACACCCTGCGCTGGCTGGTGATCGTCACGGTCATCGCGATCGTGCTGGTCGGCCCGGCGCTGGTGTTGCTCTACCGGCTCGACACAATGGGTGAGCTGGAGCCGCTCACCGACGCCGACACCGGGGCCGCCAGAACACCCGGGGACAACCTGTAGCGCCGCTCCGTCGGTTGGCGCAGCGGGCGTGCGACACCCCCGTCAGCGCAGCCGGGCAGCGATGTGGTCGCCACGACGACCGTGGGCACCCTGGGAGTTGTCCGCATGACGTTCCTCCGAGGTGGCGCCTGTACGACTCCAGCCGACAGCACGGGACCCGAACGAGCCCCGGCAGGCTCCGGACCCGTGTGTGACGACAGACCTGAACACCCTCTCGGCCGTACTTTAGGTGAAGTCCGACGACGAGATCGGGGGAACCTGCTGGTCAAACGCTAGATTCGGCCCATGAGCACCATGGAGCGTCCCGCCGATATGAGCGCCGCCCGGTTCCTGCTCCCGTACCCGGCTTCGCGGGTCGGCGGCCTGCCCGAGGGTCTGCCTGTCGCGGTGTGGGACGGTACCGGCGGTCCGCCCGGCGTCGAGAGCCTGGCGACGGTGGAGTTCTTCGTCATCCCCTACGCCTTTGCGGATGCTGCCGTAGCGGTGCTCCCGCGCCTGCCGCGGTTGCGAGTCGTCCAGTCCCTGTCCGCCGGCGTCGACGACCTCGTGAAGTACGTTCCCAGCGGTGCCGTGCTCTGCAACGCCAGGGGAGTTCACGACGCCAGCACCGCCGAGCTGGGCGTGTCACTCGCTCTCGCGTCGCTCCGCGGAATCCCCGACTTCGTGCGTGCCCAGGACGCCGAGGAGTGGCGGACCGGCTTCCGCCCGGCGCTGGCCGACCGCACCGTCCTGCTCGTGGGCTACGGCTCCATCGCCGCTGCCGTCGAGGACCGGCTCACCCCCTTCGAGTGCGAGGTCCTGCGAGTCGCCCGGACCGCCCGCACCACTGCGCGCGGGACCGTCCACGCCCTCGTCGATCTGCCCGAGCTTCTGCCCCGCGCCGACATCGTGATGCTCACCGTCCCGCTCACCCAGGACACCCGTGGCCTGGTCGACGCGCGCTTCCTCGCCCTGATGCAGGACGGTGCCCTGCTGGTGAACGTCTCCAGGGGCGCGGTGGTGGACACCGACGCGCTGCTCGCCGAGCTCAGGACGGGCCGGCTCAGCGCGGCCCTCGACGTCACCGACCCCGAGCCGCTCCCGGCCGGGCATCCGCTCTGGCACGCGCCCAACGCGCTGATCAGCCCTCATGTCGGAGGCAACAGCTCGGCTTTTGTGCCCCGGGCGCTGCGGCTGATCCGCACCCAGCTGCTGCGCTACCTGGCCGGGGAGCCGCTGGAGAACATCGTGCTGCCCCGCAAGCCCTGACCTGGATGCCTCGCGGGCTCCGGATTGTCCGGACCGGGCAACGTCTCCACCGGCGCGGCCGGCGTGACCGTCCGGCCGGTCCGCACCTCGCGGGTTGCGGCCGGCACCCGGGCAGGAGTGAGTGCGTCCGGAGCACCCCGGTCGCCCCTGGCTCAGGCGGCGCGCGAGACCAGGCGCCGGTACAGCACGGGGAACGCGGCCGCCGTCAGCCGTGGCGGTCCTGCCGGACGGGCATGCGTGACCATGCGTCAGCGCCCGTCCTCCGCGTCGAGCGCCTTGTCGAGGGTGGTGGCGGCCATGATCAGGGACAGATGGGTGAACGCCTGGGGGAAGTTGCCCAGTTGCTCCCCGCTCGGACCGATCTCCTCGGCGAAGAGCCCGACATGGTTGGCGTAGGTCTGCATCTTCTCGAAGGTGTAACGGGCCTGGGACAGCCGCCCCGCCCGGGCCAGCGCGTCGACGTAGAGGAAGGTGCACAGACTGAAGGTGCCCTCCGAGCCGCGCAGCCCGTCCGGCGATGCCGCTGGGTCGTAGCGGTAGACAAGGCTGTCGGAGACGAGCTTGCGGTCCATCGCGTCAAGCGTGGAGAGCCAGGCCGTAGCCCGGGGAGCGATGAACTCGACCCTGGGCATGAGCAGCAGCGAGGCGTCCAGGACGTCGCCGCCGTAGTGCTGGACGAAGGCACGCTCCTTCTCGCTCCAACCGCGTTCCATGACTTGATCGAATACGGCGTCCCTCGCATTGCGCCACCGCTCCACGTCGGCGGGCCTGCGGAAGTAATCGGCCAGGCGCAGCCCTTGGTCGAAGGCAACCCACGACATCACCCGGCTGTAGGTGAAGTCCTGGCGGCCGCCGCGGGTCTCCCAGATGCCTTCGTCCGGCCGGTCCCAGGCGTCGGCGAACCAGTCCAGCGTCCTGGTGAGTGTCTGCCATCCCTCGAAGCTGGCCTGCTGGGCGATCTCGCGCCCCTGGGACAGCGCGTAGAGGGCCTCGCCGTAGATGTCCAGCTGGAGCTGGTCGGCGGCGCCATTGCCGATGCGGACGGGGAAGGAGCCGCGGTAGCCCTCGAAGTGATCGAGTGTCTCCTCCGGCAGGTCGGGATTGCCGTCGATCCGGTACATCGTCTGGAGCGGCTCTTCCTCCTTGCCCTCGCGCTCTCGCAACCTGTCCACCAGCCAGTGGACGAAGGCGGTGGCCTCCTCGACGAAGCCGAGGTCCAGCATGGCCCGCACGGACAGCGAGCCGTCGCGTACCCAGGTGAACCGGTAGTCCCAGTTCCGCTCTCCGCCGACCTGCTCGGGCAGGCCCATGGTGGCCGCCGCGATCAGGGCGCCGGTGGGGGCGTAGGTGAGGAGCTTGAGGGTGATGGCCGAGCGGTGCACCAGCTCGGGCCACCGCCCCCGGTAGCGGGACTGGCGCAGCCACTGCTGCCAGAACTCGCCGACTTCCCCGATCTGTTCGGTGAGCCCGTCGACCGTGGGGGGTGCGGGCGCCTCGCCGCCGGACGCGCAGACGGTGAACACGGCGCCGCCGGACTCACCGGATTTCAGCGTCACCATTCCGCGCACATCCTGGCCGTCCCGCTCCAGCGGGAAGGTGGACTGCAGATGCCCGTCGATCCCGGGGGCCCGGAACAGAGCGCCGTTCTCGCCGAGCTGGAGCTCGTGCTCGGCCCGGCCGTAGTCGAAGCGCGGCCGGCACTCGAGTGTGAACTCGACTGTCCCCCGCACGGCACGAATCACGCGGATCAGGGTGTGCCGGTCGGTGGCGGTGCGGGTCCGGTCCGGGGGCATGAAGTCCATTACCTCGCCCACCCCGTCCGGTGACATGAACCGGGTTACCAGGATGGCGGTGTCAGGGTAGTAGAGCTGCTTGCAGGTCCCGTCGGAGTGCTCCGGGGCCAGCCGCATATAACCGCCGCCGTCGTGGTCGAGCAGGGCGGCGAAGATGCTGGGCGAATCGAACCTGGGAGCGGCGAACCAGTCGATGACGCCCTGCGACGAGACGAGCGCGGCGGTCTGCAGATCGCCCACCAGGCCGTGCTCGGCGATGGGAGGGTAGCGGTCCATTGCTGCTCCGAAGTCTCGGAATGTCCCCTGCGTCCACTATCCGGCACCCCTCTCGTACCTGCCATGTCGACGCAGTCGAGGACCGCCTGCCTGCCAAGGGCCACCACCGACGACGGCCCGCGGGCCGACACCCGTATGGTGCAACGGCGACCGGCCGCAGGCGTGCCCTGGCCGGCGCCGCGTCGGGGGACCGAAGCCACCTCGGCCGCCGGAGCTGAGCGCCGCCCTCGGCTTGCTGTCCACCTTCCCGGTGGGGGTTACTGACTGTGGTCGACGAACACAAGTAGGCCCCGACCCCGGCGTACGGGCACTGCGGCGCTCCCGTTCGGCCGTCAGCCGAGCGACGGAGGCTGTGGATGGAGATGATTCATGTCCGCCTGGTGAGCCCAGTTGATCTCACCCCTCGGGCGGTCGGGCTGCTCACCGGTGACCGCTATGTCTTCAACCTGGTCGTCCTTCCCGGACTGGCGCAGAACCCCGACGGCGACGCGGTCGAGTGCGACATCCTGGCGGGTGCGGCCAACGCCGTGCTGCGCGGTCTGCGCGAGCTGGAACTCGACCGCCGCGGATCCATCGTCATCGAGCCGGTGGAGATGGCCTTCTCCGGCACCGCGGCCGAGGCGGAGCAGCAGCAGCTCGGGGCGCTCGCGCACGCGCCCGTCTGGGAGGAGGTCGAAGCGCGCATTCGCGCCGAGGGCACCTATCTGCCGAGCTTCTACGTCTACCTGGTCATCGCGGGTGTCATCGGGGCGGTGGGAATCATCACCAACTCCCAGATCCTGATCGTCGCGGCGATGGTCGTCGGACCGGAGTACGGCGCCATCACCAGCGTCGCGCTGGGCATCGACCGTGGCAACCGCATCAGGATCCGGCAGGGCCTCTTCGCCCTGACCGCAGGATTCTCGCTTGCCGTCCTGCTGACGTTCCTGTTCTCGTGGGCGATCCGGGGCCTCGGCCTCCAGCCCAAGGCATTCGACCTGGGCATCAGGCCGGTCTCCACACTGATCGACGCTCCCAACTTCTTCTCGGTCGTGGTCGCGGTCCTGGCCGGCATCGTCGGGATCGTGTCGCTGACCCAGGCCCGGACGAGTGCGCTGCTCGGCGTCTTCATCTCGGTCACCACCATCCCCGCCGCCGCCGACATCGGCGTCTCCTGCGCGTTCTCCAGCTGGAGCGAGGCGCGCGGATCCCTGGTCCAACTCCTGCTCAACATCGTGCTGCTGATCGTGGTGGGCGTGCTGATGCTCAGATTCCAGCGGGCTGTCTGGCGGTACATCAGCCGGCGCAGCGGGCGCTCCGACGGCAGATGAAGCCGCCGTCCCGTCCGGGAGCGGGACATCACTCATGCGCCGACCGGCCGACCTCGCAGCCGGGCGGAGCGGCGGCTCCGCTGCCTGTGGGCCGCACTGTCCCTGCTGCTCCGCCTCCGGCCGGCCGGCGAAAGCACCAACCCGCCTCATCACCACACACCGAAAGGGCCACCCGTGACGACGAACCAGGTGCTCATCGGAGTGAGCCTGACCCTGGTCCTCGCCGTCGGATCGCAGATCCTGGCGAGCCGCCTGCGTATCCCCGCCCTCATCGTCCTGCTGCCGGTCGGCTTCGCCGCCGGCGCGCTGATCGACGACGTCAACCCCGAGCGGCTGCTGGGGGCTGCGTTCTCACCGCTGGTGTCGCTGGCCGTCGCCGTGATCCTCTACGACGCGGGCCTCGGGCTGGACCTGGCGAGGCTGAGAGGGCACACCCGTCGCGTCGTTGTCGGGCTGATCTGGATCGGGGTTCTGATCACCTGGCTGCTCGGCGCGCTCCTCGCCGTGCCGTTGCTGGGCATGTCCCAGCGGGCGGCGGTCATGATCGGCGCGATCCTCGTGGTCTCGGGGCCGACGGTCGTCGGACCGCTGCTCAGCTTCGTGCGACCCAAGGACCGGCTCCAGCACATCCTTGTCTGGGAAGGCTCCCTCATCGACCCGGTCGGAGGCATTCTGGGAGCACTGGTCTTCCATGCGGTCTCGGCGAGCACGAAGCACCACTTCGGCAGCGGGGCCGCGAGCTTTCTGGGCAGCGTGGGCATCGGAGCGGCCGGTGGAGTGGTGGGGGCGGCTCTGCTGTGGGGGCTGTTCCGGGTGCTGCGGCTCGGCGAGGTGCTCGGCACCACGGCGCAGCTCGCCGCGGTGATCGGTGTGGCGGCGCTCTGCGACGTCCTCCGCGAGGACACGGGGCTCATCGCCGCCGTGATGATGGGCCTGGCTATCGCCAACCTCCCCGGCATCGACGTCCCGGCGCGCCGGCCGTTCTTCGAGACCCTGGTCAGCCTGATCATCGGCCTGCTCTTCATCTCCATCTCGGCCACCGTCACTCCACAGTCGCTGCGCCATGTGGGCCTGCCCGCGCTCGGGTTCGCCGCCGTTCTGGTGGTGGCCGTCAGACCGCTGGTCGCGGCTGTGTCCACCCTCGGCACGGACCTGACACGCGGCGAGAGGGGCTTCATCGGCTGGATGGCGCCGCGCGGCATTGTCGCGGCCGCTACCGCGTCGACGTTCTCGGCCGGCCTCGTGGCCAAGGGGATCGGCGGTGCGTCGAAGATCCTTCCCGCCACGTTCGTGGTCATCGTCGCGACCGTGACGCTCTACGGTCTGACCGCCTCGCCCGTGGCCCGGCGCCTGGGCGTCGTGCGCCCGTCCCGCTCGCGTCCGCTGCTGGTCGGCGGTGACCCGTGGGTGGTCGACCTGGGTGTGGCTCTGAAGTCGGCGGGGCTGGAGGTCTTGATGTGGGCAGGGCAGGAGCAGCAGCGCGAACGCATCAGGCAGGCCGGGATCGAGCTTGCGCCCGGTGAACTACTGGCCGCCGTCACGGGCGAGGGCCCAGAGCTGGAGGGCATCACGGCGGTGTTCTTCCTCACCGCCGAGGACGACTTCAACGCACTGGCGGCAGCGATTCTGCGTGGCAGCGTGGAGGGGGTGGTCCACCACCTCGGTGCACCGCCCGAGAGCCGCGGCGTGGTGGCGCCGTTCATCGGTGGCGAGGCCCTGTTCGGCGCGGATCTGACCTGGCCGACCCTCTCCCGCAGATACGAGGACGGGGCGGCCGTCCTGACGCAGCCCGCCGGCGGTGCCCTGCCGCCCGGTTGCGACCTGCTGTTCCTGGTACGCCCGGACGGTCGCCTCGATCCGGTCACGGAAGCGCGCACACCGCTGGCTGGGCCGGGGGACACTGTCGTCCTGCTGGCCCCGGGCGGGCGGGGTGCCGCGCGTCCATCGGAGTAGGCCGGCCGCTGCTGACCGAATGCCGGATGAGCGCGTCGTGATTGGTCAGCCGGACGCGTCGCAGCGGGGACCGGATGACTTCGAGGGGGTTGAGGCCGGGCGCGTATGACGGCAGCTGGTAGACGGTCAGCCACTCGCGACCGGCGATGAACTCCCGTATGCCGGAGGCCTGGTGGGTGTTGAGGTTGTCCCGGACCAAAACGATCGGGTCCACGCGGACATCCCACGCTCCGGCGGACCCACGACCGCGTGTCCACGTCCGAGTCGGCGCTCGGCGGGCTGCTGCAGGCGTCAACTCCTCGAGGAATCGACGAGATGTGGACCACATCCCGGAAGGCAGGTTGAGACATGGCCGCACGGGCTGCGTATCGCCTCACAACGAAACAGCGAAGCCCGACCCGTGCCGCCCGGCTCTCCATCACAGACCCACCCCTACAACCACCATCCGACGTTTTGATGCGTATCCGCCCCATGAAAAACATCGTTGGCCTGTCCATGACGAGACATTCCACGGACGTTGGTTGAGGAGGACTGCCGGTGGGATTCGACGACACCGAACCTCAGCGAGCTCACAGTCCAGGTCCTGATCTCCCGCAAGAGATACGAGACTCCTTCCAGGCCGTGCTGGACGCCTTGGACGCCGCACGCGCCGACCTCTACGCGGTCGACGAGCAGCAGGGCTGGCCCGAGTCCCCGCCGCCGTCCTGGCCACAACCCAGCGAACCGACCGGGGACGCAGGCTTCACTCATCCGCCCCCGTCCTTGCACTCGGCTCCGCCCCCACCCCGACGGACACAGCCGGTGGGGCCTGGGCCCGAGTGCCTGGATCCGGATCCTCCGCACGCCGTCGAGCCGTATGTGGTGGAGCCGCCGCGGACCGATGGCGTACGGCAGGTCGACGCTCCGGAGGAAGTCGTGGTGGAGCCGCTGTGGTTGCGCGCGACGCATCTGGAGCCTGTTCCGCCCCCGTCATTAGGAACGCCACCGCCGGTGGGAAAGCCGCCGACGGCGAGTGGCGCAGGCTCGACGTACGCCGCACCGCCGCTGACCTTCCCTCCCCCGCAGGAGGACGCGCGCGGCCGGACCGGCCCGCGCTCGTACACCAACCGGTCGGCGACCCCCCGGCGCCCGGCGCCGCCCTCGGACCAACTCCTCGCCCCGTCCTCGGAGGTGCCACCGCCACCGCCACCCGTCCGCGCGCACGCGAGGAACAGAGGCCGAGGATGGCGGCGCTTCACCGACCGGCGGGACACTCGTGTCGCCGGAGTCTTCGGGCTGGGCGCCCTGAGCGGACTGATCCTCGCCTCTTCGCTGATGGTCCGCGACAACCCCGCACCGCCGGTCCCGTCCGCGCCCTCCGGGCAACTGGACCGGCCGCCGCTGCCCGACAACCCCGCTCCCACGCTCCCCGAGATCCCGGGCACGGGCGTGCTGCGCCAGGGCGCCAGCGGCCATGGGGTATACGAGCTGCAGGTCCGTCTGCTCCAGGTCCCGAACATGTACGACGGCGGCGCGATCGATGGTCGCTATGACAAGGAGGTCCGAGCGGCCGTGGCCAGATTCCAGCAGTGGTACGGCGTCCGCGGTGACGAGACGGGCGTCTACGGCGACAACACGCGCCTCGCCCTCATGTTGCGAACCAAGTAGTGAAGGACGTTGCTCAGGCTGCGGCGGTGGGGAGTTGGGTGCCGGTGCCGGTGACTTCGGCTGTGAAAGCCCACAGCGTGCGGGCGGTTCCGAACAGCCGGCTCGCGCCACGCGCGAGCGCACCGGGCTGCCGGGGGTCGCACCGCATGCCGCGGCCTTCGCCGGTGTTGAGACCAGCGGTCAGTGGGGTCCGACCCCACCGCTTCTGCCCGGGGTGCGCCGGCGTGTTCCGGTGTTCGTGAGTTCGGGCGGCGGTGAGTGTCGTCAGCGCATGCGGCGGAGGAAGGCATCGACAAGTCGGTCGGTGAAGTCCTGGCCGATCGGCTCGTTCGTTACCAGGACGCGGTAGTAGAGGGGTCCCACGAGCTGGTCGGTCTCGGCCGCCATGTCGAGGTCGGCGGGCAGCTGGCCCCGTTGTGCGGCGCGTTCCAGTGGCAGGCGGTCGCGGCGGCGCTGCTCGTCGAGGTACCTGGCCCGGAAGTCCTCGGCGAATACCGGATCGTGCTGTGTCTGTGCGATCAGGGCCTTGAAGACGGCTCCGGCATCGGACTGGCTGAGGAAATGGCCCAGTTGGCGCAGATAGGCGCGTAGATCGAGGGCGATGTCGCCGTGATCGGGCGGGGTCAGCTCCTCGGCCAGGTCCTGCAGGAAGGCGTCCACCAGGACGTCCGTCTTGGTGCGCCACCAGCGGTAGATGGTCTGTTTGGCGACACCGGCTCTCGCCGCGATGCCCTCCATCGTGACGCCCGCGAAGCCCTTCTCGGCGAGCAGGTCGTCGGCCGCTTCCAGGACCGCCTGCCGGGCCTTTTCGCTGCGCCCGTGCCGGTTGCCGTGGTGACGCCGGCCTGGTCGGCCCGTGGCGCTTTCCTCAGCGGCTCCTGTTGCAGGTCCCATGTCGCCTCCCTTGGCCTCAGGGTAGCCACTCTAGATACGACGCAACGTTGCGTCTACTCTAGCTCGTATGACAGTCACTCACACGCTGGCCGACCCCCGGGTCGAGGCCGCCCTCAGCCGGATGTTCGCGCATGCCGCGCATGACGAAGCCACCGCAGCCCGCGTCAGGGCGGAGCGGCCCGGCGACTTCGGAACACCGCAGGAACACGCCGACGCCGCGGCGGAGATCTACATGCCGATTTCCGCCGCGGGCGGGCCGTTGCTCTACAACCTCATACGGGCTGTTCGACCGGCCACCGTCATCGAGTTCGGCACATCCTTCGGGATCTCCACGCTGCACCTGGCCGCCGCCGTACGGGACAACGGCACCGGACGCGTCATCACCACGGAACTGAACAAGCACAAGATCGCTGCAGCCCGCCGCACCTTCAACGAGACCGGCCTGGACGACGTGATCACCGTGCTGGAGGGAGACGCCCGTGAGACCCTCAGCGGGATCGACGGCTCCGCGGACTTCGTCCTGCTCGACGGCTGGAAGGACCTGTGCCTACCCGTACTGCGCCTGCTCGAACCGCGCATGGAGCCCGGCACCCTCGTCGTGGCCGACGACGTCGACCTGAGCAGTCTGCAGCCCTATCTCGACTACGTACGCGCCCCCGCGAACGGCTATCAGAGTGTGACCTTCCCCGTCGAGGACGGCATGGAGATCAGCTGCCGACTCTGACGGCGAACGAGGGCGCTACGGGCCACAGGCAGGGGGATTGGCTCGGCCATCGCATCGGTCACCATCCGGTGATCGTGCCAACGACCGCCCCGCTTCGGAGTCGGCCGGGCAGCAACTGCTCCGTCCGTTCCCCATGTGCATCGGTCAATGGCACACCCGTGGTGCTCGGCGCGGGACTGCTCGTGGGCGAGGCGCTGGCACTGCCGGTAGGACTTGCGGAAGGGGGCGCCGTCGGCGAGGCCGAGTGGCTGGGGCGGCCACTGGAGGGGCGGGGCGTCGGCCTGGCTTTCACGGGTGGACTGGTGGGGGCTGCGGGAGTTTGGGAAGTCGGTGATTGAGTGGCCGTCGGGCGAGGGCGCCGAGGCGCACCACCGTTGCGGTCGCGGACGCTTCCTCTGGCCGGGTGCGTGGCCGGACGTTCCGGTGGACGTGAGGCCCTGGGTGATTCGGTGACGGGGACATGGGGCTCGTCGGGGGATGCCTGTTCCGGGCTCGGCGCTGCTTGTGGGGTGCCGGCGGACTGCTGGGGCAGCAGCGATGCAGCGGCCAGGCCGCCGAGCATGGCGAAGGTGGCCGCGGCAAGAGTCCGACCGCCGTACTTCTTCAGTCGCGGCGGACGGCGGCGCCGGGCTGCGGGCGCATCGGCCGAGGGAGTGGGGGACCAGGAAACGTCGGGGGACTCGAAGGTGTCCGGTCCCTCGATGTCGAGGGCATCCAGCACCGCCAGGTCGGCTGCCCGAGCACCGCCGCTCCGATCGCTCGGCGGTGCCATGTCGGAGTCGTATGCCCCGCACTCCGGGCACGTCACGGCGCCGTTGAGGTCGCGGCGGCAGGGGGAGCAATAGTCCATGGGTTCGACCGCTCAGTGCGTGAGTCGCTGGAAGGAACCGTGGTCGGCCGACCAGGCTGGGCGGCAGCCGACGGCTGGAAGGCGCCGCTCGGTGTCTTTCGGAAGGATCCTTGGCATGTGCGAACCTCACTTACTCGCCGGTCTGGGCGGGGCACCGGTTACCGAGGTCAACGGGCCCGAGCGAGGCAGTGTTCAATCAGCGGCTGAAACGTGGGCCACGCAACTCCCTTGGAGGTAGTGGCTGGTCACACCAGCGCCCCCGCTTCGGCGTCCGAGCCGACAGCCACGGCTCACCCCGGGTCAACGGCGTTCACCTCCTAGCGCTGAACGTCCTCTTCGGCGCGGTGATTCTCTTCGCCCCTGTGATGTACTCGGCCACCTGCTCGTCGGGTGTGGTGAGCCACCCGCCCCTGAGGGCACCTCGAACAGGGTGGCGCTCCGGCGATCCGGCGGGTCTCGAAGGAACGGCGTTTCAGCCGGCGGGGGCGAAGCGACGCCACGCGCCCCGGCGGAGGCCTGGACAGCCAACTCCCTGACCCGGGCAGTGGCTTGGGCGACGCTGTCCACCGTGATCGTCGCCTCGATCTGCCGAGGGCTTGCCGGCGGACGCCGACAGAGCGTCAGGCGCTGAGACCCGCAGGCCGACGAACGCCGCGCCGCGGCACATCGCTCGAGTCACCGCGATGGACGGCAGCGCCTCGACGAGGCGGCCGGCCTGCCGGTGGCGCCGTTCGACCGTGCCGTTCGGCCGGTGCGGGGCGCTCTGCATCAGCGCGATCACCAGCGTCCGGGTGGGAGCCTGCGCCGTCCCCGCGGAGCCGGCGGTGCAGAGCCGACCTCAGACGCTCGCGAGGGAGATCTCGGTCGACTTGATCAGGGCGATGACGGAGGACCCCGGGGCGAGACCCAGGTCGGTGACAGCGTCCTTGGTGATCGCGGCCGTCAGCTCGCCGCCGGCGACGATGACCTTGACGCCTGCCATGGCGCCGCCGGTGGTGACCTCGGTGATGGTGCCGGGGATCCGGTTGCGGATGCTCAGGCCCTCGATCGCACCGGTGGCCAGAGCGACCTCGGTGGACTTGATCAGGGTGCGTACGGAGGAGCCCGCGGCGAGGCCCAGCTCCTTGACGGCCTCCAGCGTGATCGCGGCCGTGATCTCCTGGCCGCCGTCGAGCCGGACCTTGACGGTCGCCATCACCTCGCCGGACGTGACGGAGACGACCGTGCCGGGGATCTGATTGCGGATGCTCAGGCTCATGAATCCACCGTAGCCACGGGACCGGGCAGCAGTCGGGCGCCGCGCTTGGGGTTTCCTCCAGCCGCTCTGGCATTTGCTACGGAGTGGAGCGCGATGGCTTGTGAATGCTGGCTGATGCTGCCTACCGTGTCGCATATGCAGTCCTACACAATCGGCCAGGCGGCGCGTCTGCTGGGCGTCAGCCCCGACACCGCGCGCCGCTGGGCCGATGCCGGCCGGGTCGCGACCCACCGCGACGAGAGCGGTCGCCGGCTCATCGACGGCCGCGACCTGGCCGCCTTCTCCATCGAGGTCGCCCAGAGCGGCACCGGTGAGGAGGACGCCTCGTACACCTCGGCCCGTAACGCATTCCCCGGCATCGTCACCGCGGTCAAGCTCGGCGATGTCGCCGCACAGGTCGAGATCCAGGCCGGCCCGCACCGACTGGTCTCCCTGCTGACCCGGGAAGCCGTCGAGGAGCTGGGGCTGGAAGTCGGCATGCAGGCCACCGCCCGCGTGAAGTCGACCAGCGTGCACATCGACCGCGCCTGAAGCACCCTCCGTATCCATCCCTTGCAGCGGCGTCGCCCGTCCCCGACGCGACCTGTTCCCACCGCTTCACCAAGGAGACCCGCCATGTCGTACGCCTTCAACGGGCGCCGTACCGCCGCCGCCGTACTCACCGCGGCCCTGCTCGTGCCGCTCGCCGCCTGCGGCAGCGACGACAGCAAGAAGGACAGCGCGGGCGGTTCGAAGAAGGGCGCGAGCTCCGCTCCCCAGGCCGACCTGACCGTGCTGGCCGCCTCTTCGCTGACCAACGTCTTCAAGACGGCCGGCGCCGCGTACGAGAAGTCGCACCCGGGCACCAAGGTGAAGTTCTCCTTCGCCGGATCCCAGGAACTGGCCGCACAGGTCAAGCAGGGCGCCCCCGCCGACGCGCTGGTCACCGCGGACACCAAGACCATGGACGGTCTGAAGTCCGACACGGGCACGCCGACGGTCATCGCCAGGAACCGTTTGGTCATCGCCACCGTCGAGGACAACCCGAAGAAGGTCGACGAGCTGAAGGACCTCGCCGACACCAAGCTGAAGGTCGTACTCGCCGCGCCCGAGGTCCCGGTCGGCCGCTACAGCAAGAAGATCCTGGACGCGCAGAAGATCGTCGTGAAGCCGGTCTCGCAGGAGCCCAACGTCCGCGCCGTGCTCGGCAAGGTCGAGCTCGGTGAGGCCGATGCCGGTCTCGTCTACAAGACGGACGCCGCCACGGCCACCGACAAGGTCGACGCCGTCGAGATCCCCGACGCGCAGAACGCCATCGCCCAGTACCCGGCCGCGACCCTGAAGACGTCCAAGAACAGTGAGGCCGCCGCCGCGTTCGTGGCGTGGCTTTCCACGCCGGAGGCGCAGAAGATCCTCCAGGACGCGGGATTCCAGCAGCCGTAACCGCCGTGCGTGGGCTGCCCGGTGCGGGGGACCGGGCAGCCCGCAACCGTCACTCGATCCCAGGAACACCGGATACTCCAGGAACGCCCCGGTACCCCGGGAACACCCGATACCCCAGGAACACCCGATGAGACGCCTCCGCACCCGCGGCAACCGCCCCCCTGTCGCGCTCGCCGTGCCCGCGCTCCTCGCGATCGCGTTCCTGTTGATGCCGCTGATCGGCATCCTCGCCCGTACGTCATGGGGCGACCTCGGCAGTCATCTGACCAGTCCCGGCGTCACGGAGGCCCTGCGGCTGTCGCTGCTCGTCTCCTTCTGGGCGCTCGGCTTTTCGCTGCTGCTCGGGGTGCCGCTGGCCTGGCTGCTGGCCCGCGTCGAATTCCCCGGCAAGGTGCTCGTACGCTCCCTCGTGCTTCTGCCCATGGTGCTGCCGCCCACCGTCGGAGGCGTCGCGCTCCTCCTCGGGTTCGGCCGCCGTGGACTGCTCGGCCCCTGGCTGGAAAACACTTTCGGCATCACCCTGCCCTTCCACACCTCGGGCGCCGTCGTCGCCGCGACGTTCGTGGCGATGCCGTTCCTCGTCATCAGCCTCGAAGGCGCACTGGCAGGGCTGCGGCCGCGCTACGAGGAGACCGCGGCCTCCCTCGGAGCCTCGCCGGTACGGGTGTTCTTCACCGTCACCCTGCCCATGGTGGCCCCCGGACTCATCGCCGGAGCCGCCCTCACCTGGGCGCGGGCGCTCGGCGAGTTCGGCGCGACCATCACCTTCGCCGGCAATCTGCCCGGTACGACGCAGACCCTGCCGCTCCAGGTGTACTTGCTCCTCCAGGACCAGCCGGAAGCGGCGACCTCCGTCTCCCTGCTACTGCTCGCCATCGCCATGATGGTGCTCATCGCCCTGCGCGGCCGCTGGACCGGAACGCCGAGCGACCGTTCACGCAAGCCCGCACCTCCGGCGGACGACGCAGAACCGCCACCGGCGGTGACCCCCGAAGACCTCAAGTCACGTGCCTCGCAGGAGCATTGGTCGCTGCACGCCGAGGTCACCGGCTTCAACCGGCTCACCCTGGACGCCGAACCGGGCACCACCATCGCCGTCGTCGGCCCCAACGGCGCGGGCAAGACCACTCTGCTGCGCGCGCTCCTCGGCCTCACGCCCCGCGCGCACGCAGCCCTTCGCCTCGGCGACACCGACGTCACCGAACTGCCCCCGCACCGCCGCGGGGTGGCCTGGGTCCCTCAGGACGGCGCGCTCTTCCCGCACCTCACAGCCCTCGCCAACACCGCGTACGGGCTGCGCGCCCATGGCGTCCCGCGAGGCGAGGCCCGCCGCGCCGCCCAGCAGTGGCTCGACCGGCTCGGCGTCGGACACCTCGCACACCGCAAACCGGCCCAGGTCTCCGGCGGCCAGGCCCAACGCGTAGCCCTGGCACGGGCCTTGGCCGCCAGGCCCCGCCTGCTGCTCCTGGACGAACCCCTCGCCGCACTCGATCAGACCACCCGCGCCCAGGTGCGCCACACCCTGCGCACCCACCTCGACGGCTTCGGCGGCGTCTGCCTGATCGTCACCCACGACCCCGTGGAAGCCGTGTCGCTGGCCGACCGGGTTCTTGTACTCGACGAGGGCCGCGCCCTGCAGGACGCACCGCCCACCGAGGTCACCCGGCATCCCCGCTCCCCGTGGGTCGCCCGGATGCTCGGCCGCAACGCCTGGCCCGGGATCGCGACGGCGGACGGTCTCGCGCTCTCCGGCGGCGGGCTGCTCATCGTCGCGGATCCGGTGCCCGCGGGCACCGAGGCCCTCGCGATCATCGCTCCTGAGGCGGTGTCCGTACACCGCGACAGGCCCGGCGGCAGCCCGCGTAACGTCTGGCCGGGCACCGTCAGGGAAATCACCGCCACCGGCAGCCGGCTGCGCATCCTGGTCACCTCGGATCGGGCGCCGGACCTCGTCGCCGAGATCACTCCGCAGGCCGCCGCCGAACTGGGCCTCGCCGACGGGACTTCCGTATGGACCAGCGTCAAGGCGACGGAGGTCGTCACCGTGACGCTGTGATTGTCGCAGTCGCAGTCGCAGTCGCAGCCGCAGCCCCGAGCCCGGCCGCAGTCGCAGCCCCGAGCCCGGCCGCGGCCGCAGCCCGAGCCCCGGCCGCAGCCCCAGTTGTGGCTGTTTCCGACGAGCTGGAACGAGCCGTGTTGCCGCGTCAGTGTGAGTACCTCGTCGCGGTCTGTACTCCACACTCGGCAGCCAAAAGCGCTCAATTCTGATCAAGGGCGGGCGTGGAAGCGGATGCACTTGCGCACCCCGGCCACGCGCTGTGCGCCGCCGTGAAGTGTGGTCCTTTCTTGTTCTGGTGCACCGGGAATGGATGCTGTCCGGAACTCTTGTTCCATGCAGGTGGGTTGTGTCAGGGTGTGCTTCCTCACGTCCTAACATGACGATTCTGCTCAACCGTTCTAATTACCCGGCGGTAAGTCACTGCGAAAACATCGGTGTGGCCCCTCCGGAAGGTATGTACCAATCAGTTGCGCCCTTTCAACTGCCTTGAAAGCACCGGCGGTTGACCGGGACTAAGAGGCCTGCAACCCCCCATGCAATGCCCTGGATGGAAAGACTTCTATGCAGAATCCCCGTACCCCGGGTCCCGTCCCTCCCTCCCATACCGGCCTCAGCTCCGGGGACTCCGACGAAGGGCTCGCGGCCGCGCTGCGGACCAGCGGCGGGAAGGACGAGGCGCGGCCCGTAGCAGTGCTGCTGGCGAGGCACTGGCAATCGGTGTTCGACTACGCCTCGATCTGCACCCCGTCGGCGAAAGCCGCCTCGATGCTGGCCACGGCGGCGTTCAGCAAGGTGCTGGAGAATCTCCGGAAGGCAAGGTCGACAGCGGCTCTTCGTCCGCTTCTATTGTTGACTGCGCGTCAAATAGCCAAGGGGTGGGCGAACGACCGGTACGTCCTCGCACTGCCCGAACTCCAGTATCCGGACGGCGGTCGCACCCTCAGAGTCGACATGTTCACTCTGCCGGAGAATCGGGAGTTGGTCTCCCGCGCATTCCACGCAATGCCGGGTCCCCTCCAATGCCTGCTCTGGCATGGGGAGGTCGAGGCAGAGGGCATATCCGTACCGGCAGGTTTGTTGGCTATTGACCCGCGCGGTGCGGCGGTCCAACTCGAACAGGCGCGTGAGCTCTTCCGCGCGGGCTGTCTGCGGGCTCATGTCGAACTCGCGCCGGACAAGGACTGCCGCCACTACAGCCGTCTCCTCGATGTGTCACTGCGCCGTGGCGGCACTCTGATCCCGGACATCCAGAAGCATCTGGCGGAGTGTCAGTACTGCCGTTACGCCGCCGAACAGCTCAACCACCTGGACGGCCGGCTGGCCGTGCTGCTGGCCGAGGGCCTGCTCGGTCAGGCTGCCCGCGGCTACCTGGAATCGCGACCGGCCCGCAACAGCGCCCGGGCGCAGAGCAGAGAAGGCACGGTCCGCAGTACGGGCCGGCACTCGAAGGCCGGGCGCCCGCGCGCACTGCCCCGTATGACCTTCCCCGGCCGGCACCTGCTGCTGGCCCGGCCGAAGGTCGTCCTCACCGGTCTCGGGCTGCTGGTGGCCGGCGCGCTCGTCGTGACCGCCGTCTCGGCGCTCTGGTCGAACGACAGCGACTACGCGGGACCGTCCGTCCCGAGCGGCTCGGTCACCACCGACACGCCTCCCGCAGCCGGATCCCAGGTGCCGTCCGGCCACTCACCGCAGCCGTCGACCACATCCGCCGGACTCCCGGCGGGCCCGCTGAACACCAGACTGCGCAATGCCGACGCCGGTCTCTGTCTTGACATCCGTGACCGCAGGGCTGCGCCGGGTGCCGAGGCGGTGATGGCGGTGTGCTCGACCACCGTGACGCAGACGTGGGTGTACGAGGACGACGGGCTGCTGCGCAGCTCCGCCGCCCCGGACCTGTGCCTGAACTCCCACGAGATGGATGGCGTGGCCGTGCTGAGCGTCTGCACGGCGGCGTCGGCGGCGAACGCCGCGGACGTACGCTACGACCTGACCATCCAGGGCAATGTGATCCCCCGGTGGAACGACGGACTGGCACTCGTCCCGATCTCGCCGGATCCGGCAACGACCGTGGTGGTCAAGGTCCGTGACGGATCAGCGGCACAGCGATGGGTAACTGACAACGTTGCCGCCGGCACCCCCAAGGTCCGGCCGAGTGCCGATGTGGGCTCACCGTTCACCAAGGACGTCAACACCTCGCCGCAGACCGGCGAGGACTGCGCCTCCCCGAGCTGCCCGCCGCCCCTGCCGCCCGAGGGTGGGACGGAGCCGGATTCGGTGCCGTCGGATCCGTACGCCGCGCAGCCCCAGTCCAGCCTCCGGCGTGTCAGCAACGGTTCGTCCGATGAGAAGCGGCACGACCGGCCCGTGCGAACGGCTCTTGGGCTGCGCCCCGCCAAGGTGCCGGAGCCGGCTTCGGCCGGCCTGCGCCTCCCGGACAGGGCCGACCCGGCGCGGCCGGGCCACATGCGGCCGCGCCACGGTCGGTCGGAGGCCGGTCGGGCGGAGGCCGGTCGGTCGGAGGCCGGTCGGGCAGTGGCCGGTCGGGCGGAGACCGGTTACGCCGCCGGATGACGACCGTTTGTCCGCGGGCTGCCCGTGCCTTCCCGCGGTCAAGTCATCTCAGGCATCTCGCCCTTCGTGGTCTGCAGGTCGATCACCGAGAAGACCGCGCCCTGCTGGTCCGCGACCGTCGCGAAGCGGCCGAAGGGGCTGTCCATCGGGCCGAAGTGCACCTGCCCGCCAAGCTTGTCGACCGTGGCGATCGCTGCGTCGCAGTCCGCCACGGCGAAGTACACATTGACGTGCGGCGGGACATCGGGCGGGAAGTCGTCGGTCATCTTCATCCGGCCCGCCACCGGTCGGCCGCCGATGTTCCAGAGGTGGAAGTCGACGCCCACCTGCTTCATCGTCTGCACCTCGAAGGGGAAGACCGCGGTGAAGAAGGCGTCCGCCTTGGCGGCGTCCCGTGTGGTGACCTCGGCCCACGCGAACGAGCCGGGTTCGCCCGTCTTCTCGAAGCCCTCGTGGGCGCCCGGCTGCCAGACGCTGAAGGACACGCCGCCGGGGTCCTGAGCGGTCACCATGGTGCCGAACTCGCCGACCTGCATGGGCTCCATCAGCAGCGTTCCGCCGTTCTCACGGATCTTCGCGGCCGCCGCGGTCGCGTCCGGAGAGGCGAAGTAGAGGTTCCAGGCCGCCGGGCTTTCCATGCCGGGCATCTGCGGTACGACGGCGGCCACCAGCTTGCCGTCCGAGCGCGCCTGCGTGTAGTTGCCGAACTCTTCCGAGCCCTCGTCGTAGGTCCAGCCCATCAGCTCGCTGTAGAAGCTCTTCGCGGCTTCCAGGTCGGGGAACATCGCGTCGGCCCAACAGGGCGTGCCTTCCGGTAGCGCGGCCATGGTCCAAGCCTCCAGCTCGAGGAAACTTCCCGTTCTTTCACGCTATTCGCCGAGGAGTGTCGGCGCGCGTCGAGCCGGCTGCCCGGCCAAGGGCGCACTTGCGGGGTATGGGCCGCGGCCGTCACTTCCCCGCGTGACGGTGAAGCCGGAGCCACTCGCGTGCGGTGTGCCGGCGCTCGTGGCGCGCATGGTGCCGGACGGCCGGCCTGTTACGGCCGCCGAAGGGGAATTCCGCGATGCGTTCGTCCTGATAGCCGTTGAGCAGATGGATCGCGAGCGCGGCCGCGATGATCATCGCGAGGATTGCCAGCACGGTGACGAGGTTGTCCATGGCCTCACTTCCCACCCTGCCCCGGACCGGCGCGAACCGGCCGGGCGTTGTTGAAGCGCCGATGTGGGTGAACCGCCGAAAACCGCGCCGGCACGACGGCCGGTGTGCGAAATGTCCTCGGTGTCCCCAGCGTACGCCCGGCCCTTCGCATCACCGCCGGTACAGCGGCGGCCGGCGCCGGGACCACCGTCCCCACCCGCACCGCTCCCCGGACGGACAACCGGACAGGTGAGGGGCCGACAGGTAAGGGGCCCGCTCCCGGGGCGTCCATATACTGCCCGTCATGCCGACGACCAGCCTCACCGGACGCACTGCCCTCCAAGCGCACCGGGCCCGCCACAGCCACGCCATATGACGGAGACCGCCCGACCTCCGCACCGTCGGATACTCGCCGACCTCACTCCCCTCCGCAGCTCCGTCCACTACCGGCGGCTCTGGTTCGGCAACACGATCTCCTGGGTCGGTCAGGGGATGACCGCGCTCGCGATATCCCTCCAGGTCTACGACATCACCCGCTCCACCTTCGCCGTCGGCCTCGTCGGGCTCTGCTCCCTCGTGCCGCTCTTGGCGTTCGGACTCTACGGCGGTGCGATCGCCGACACCGTGGACCGGCGCAAGCTCGGGCTCGTCTCCGCGAGCGGGTCCGCCGTGCTGTCGGCCGGGCTCGCCACCGCCGCCCTCGCAGAGTTCCACCGCGTCTGGTTCCTGTACGCCGTCGTCGCGCTCCAGGCCGTGTGCGCGGCCGTCAACTCCCCGGCCCGCAGCGCGATGATCCCCCGGCTGCTGCCGCCCGAGCAGCTGCCCGCCGCCAATGCGCTCTCCTCGATGACCATGACCTCCGGGACACTCCTCGGGCCGATGCTCGGCGGGCTCATCGTCGGATTCGCCGGCTATCAGACCGCGTATCTCATCGATGCCGTCGCCTTCTCCGCGTCCCTGTACGCGATGTGGCGACTGCCCTCGATGCGCCCGGACCGTCTCGCAGGCGCCAAGAAGGCGTCCGTCCTGGACGGGCTGCGTTTCCTCGCCACCCGGCCCAACCTCCGGATGACGTTCTTCTCGGACTTCTGCGCCATGATCCTGGCCCATCCTCGGGCGCTCTTCCCGGCCGTCGCCGTGGTCTGGTACGGCGGCGACGCACGCACCACCGGACTGCTGGCCGCCGCTCCCGCTCTCGGGGCGCTGCTCGGCGGGGTGTTCTCCGGATGGCAGGGGCGGATCCGGCGGCACGGGCTGGCGATTCTGCTCGCCGTCGGCTCCTGGGGTACGGCGATCGCCGTCTTCGGGCTCACCCGCAACCTCTGGCTCGGACTGTTCTTCCTCGCCCTCGCCGGGTTCGCGGACACCGTCTCGATGGTCTTCCGCAACACGATGATGCAGACGGCCGCCCCGGACGAGATGCGGGGCCGGCTGCAGGGTGTCTTCATCGTCGTCGTCGCGGGTGGCCCGCGGCTCGGCGACTTCCTGGCCGGCTGCGTCGCCGATCTGACCTCGCCGGCCGTGACCGTGACGGGCGGCGGGATCGCCTGTGTGCTGGCGATCTCCCTGCTCGCGCTGCGCTGGCGCGGCTTCGCCCGGTACGACGCCCGCGACCCGACGCCCTGACCTGCGGTCAGGCCTGCTTGACCGGGACCGTCTCCATGCCCGCCGGAGTGAGCGTCATATTGATGCCGAGTACGGACTCGACCGGCTCGACGACCGGGATCTCGTGCAGCGGGTCGACGGCGGAGTACCCGGTGAACGCCGGTGTGCCGGTGCCGCGCCACATCTCCTCGGCCTTCACCTCGACGTCGGTGAGGACGAACTCGTCCAGCGGCGTGGGCCCGGCCGTGAGCGTGGGCACGCGGCGCAGGCCCAGCCAGGTCTCCCGTACGCCTTCCGACGGGCCTTCGAAGATCTGCGGCTGGAAGACGCCGTAGGCCAGCGGGACACCGGCCGGACGCTCAAGACGGGCGTGGAACAGACCGCTGGAGCCCTCGCGGGACCGGTCGAAGTCGATCGTGGCGAGCAGCTTCGGATTGCCGATCAGCTCACGGCCGCCGACCAGGGCGTTGTCGTTGGTGACATAGATGTGCCGGATCCAGTTGGCCTTGCGGCCCTCCAGGGTGACCTCGATCTGCTGGATGGCCTCGCGGTACGGACCGACGCTGCTGACGCCGTAGTTGTAGAAGACGAGCGCGGCACGCGGATTGTCGTCGAGCTCGAGGTGCTCGGGGAGCACGGCGGCGGCCTTCTGCCCGTCGGTGACATACCGGAAGGCGAGCATGTCGGTCTGTGTCCAGGCGGGGCGGCCGTAGCCGTACGCCGGGCGGTTGAGGGGGAGGGCGGAGCCGAGTCCGTCGGTGGTGACCTTGCCTCGGACGGTCATGTCGATGTCCTTCTGTGATGCGGTGGTTGAGGGGTCTTCGAGGGATTACGGGCGGATGACGATGCGGATCGGGTTGTCCTCGTGCTGCTCCAGGCGGCGCACGCCCTCGGCGATGTCCTCGAGGGGCAGCTGCGCGCTGATCGAGCGGCTGATGTCCAGCCGGCCCGTGGAGACCAGGCCGACGAGCTGCTCGATGTGCTCCTTGCGGTAGCCGAGATGGCCGATGACCGTGTGCCGGCCGCGGGTGAAGGGCGTCTGCGGGCCCAGTGCGACCGGGTCCTGCGACATGCCGACCATCACCAGCCGGCCGCGGTGGCCGAGCGCGGCGTTGGCCTGGGCGATGGTGACGCCGCGGCCGACCGCGTCGATCGCGACATCGAGGCCGCGGCCGCCGGTGAGTTCCGCGATCTGCTGCAGCGCGTCGTCGGCGGTCGGATCGACGGCGTGGTCCGCGCCCAGTTCGAGGGCGCGCCGCCGGGCGGCGGGCAGCGGGTCCAGCGCGATGAGCGGCGCGGCTCCGGCGAGCCTGGCGGCCTGTACGGCGTGGGTGCCGATGCCGCCGAGGCCCCAGACGCCGACGGTCTCGGCGGGGCGGACGGCGGCAGTGGAGACGACGGCGGCGTACGGGGTGGAGACGGCGTCCGCGAGGACAGCGGCCTGCTCCAGCGGAATGCTCTCGGGGACCCGGACCATCGAGGCGACCGGCACCAGGACGTACTCGGCCCATGCGCCGTCGAAGTCGAAGGCCATGATCTGGAGGCGTTCGCAGTCGTCGGGCGCGACGCCGGAGACACAGGCGGGGCAGGCGCCGCAGGCGCGGCCCGCGTGCAGGACGACCCGGTCGCCCTGCTGCCAGCCGGGGGTGGGACCGCCGAGCTCGGCGATCACGCCGGCGGCCTCGTGACCGGGGGTGATGGCGGGCAGGGCGGTCCTGAAGACGCCGTTCAGCAGGCTCAGGTCGGAGTGGCAGATGCCGCAGGCGGCGACCTTCACCAGTGCCTGGCCGGGGGCGGGCCGGGGGACCGGTACGTCCTGGACGGTCAGTTCGCCGGTGGCGGGGTCGAAGCGTGCGGCGCGCATGGTGCTCATGGCGGTTCTCCTCGGTGCAAGCCTGTTAAGCAATGCTCAATAATGTTGTACGGTTGCTATTGAGCATTTGTCAACAAGAGGGGGTGGGGAGCCGGTGCTGCTGCTGCACGGCCGGCCCGGATTCGGCGGAGACCAGGCTGCTCGCCCAAGAGGCGCTACGGCTGCGCGCCGCGTACGACGGCCGGATCGGCCTGGAAATGGCGGAGGACAACGTCCGCAGGCGCCACCCCTGGGGCAGCGAGGGCGGCGCGCTGGGGCGCGGCGCTGCCGAGGCCACCAGTGACCGGGCCGACGGCTCGTACCGCTTCGGGATCCTTCAGGGTGCGGGCCACTGGCTGCCCGAGGAAGTGCCGGACGCCGTCGTCCCGGAGATCGTCGATCATCCCGCCCGGAACCGCTGACGACATGCCCGCGCTCGTACACTGCGGTCATGTCCGGTAAGCGCACCCGCCTCACGCCCGATCAGCGCAGGGCCCAGCTGGTCGACATCGGTCTTGAGATGCTCGCCGACCGTTCGCTCGACGAGCTCTCCACCGACGAGGTCGCCCGCCGGGCCGGGATCTCGCGCGGGCTGCTCTTCCACTACTTCGACTCCAAACGCGACTTCTACCGCGCCGTGGTGGAGGCGGAGTGCCGCCGCTTCGTCGCGGCGGCGGAACCCGACCCGTCGCTGCCACCCGTCGAGTGGCTGCGCTCCTTCATCGCGGGCTTCGTGACATACGTACTGGAGCACCGACAGGTCTATCTCGCGCTGGTCAGGGGCGCGGCGGGCAGTCACCCGGCGGTGGCCGACATCGTGGGGGAGACCCGCGAGCGAGTCGCCCAGCGGGTCGCCGACGGCCAGCGGCGCCTCGGCATGCCCGACTCGCCGCGCCTCGGGCTCGCGGCGCGGGCGTGGATGGCCTTCGTCGAGGAGGCGGTGACCGGGTGGCCGGTGGACGAGCCGGGTGCACGCGAGGAGCTGGCGGCGTTCCTGGAGTCGAGCTTTGTCAGCCTGCTGGGGATGCTGGACCGTCCGTCGGCGCTGCGTTCCGGTTGACGGGGGCCGGGGTGACGATCCCGCGTACGACGCCCAGCTCCACCAGGTCCTGGGGCCGCAGCCGCAACTGGTCCGCGGTCCGGGGCACTTGCTCGGACCCGCGCTTGAGGATCGCGGCGGCGAGCTCCGGGGCGATGACGGAGAAGTAACTGTCCGGTGTGGCCCAGGTGTTGCCGGGAGCGGCGAGCGCGAGCGCCCCGCCCGAGCCGCCCTCACCGATGAGAAGGCTGGTCAGCGGAGTACGGGCGGCGGCGATGGCCGAGAACAGCTCGGCAATCGCCGCGCCCGCACCGGCCCGCTCGGCCTCGGCGTCATTGGCCGCGCCCGGGGTGTCGATGAGCGTGAGCACGGGAATCCCTGCCCGGTCGGCGAGCCGTACGACACGGGCGGCGGTCCGGTACCCGGCGGGCCGGGTCGGGGTGCCGCACTGGGCGACGTACGCGATGGGCCGCCCGTCGCGCAGCCCTACACCGCAGAGCAGCCCGGGGTCGGTGCCGCCGCAGCGGTCGCCGTGGAGGGGGCGGCGGTGCGTGAAGTACTGATCGAGATACGCCTCGGCACGGGGCCGTCCGGGCGCGCGGGCCTGCTGGACGGCGTCCCATCCGGTGAGGGGGAGGGGAGCCCCGCCGAGGGCGTACGGAGGTGGAGCGGGCTCGACACGGGGCGGGTCGGCTACCGCCGGGGCGGCGGCCTGCGGCCCAGCGGCACCGGGCGTGCTGCCGGGCGTGCCGACGGGCCCGCTCATGGGGGCGCTCGCACCGTGGCCGCCGCGTTCGTCCTCGGCGGTGAGCCCCGCCCCGGCGCCGCTGCCCGTTCCCGGGGTACCCGCTGCCGGCGCAGCGCCCGGGACCACGTGCCCGCCCGCGGCGTGGCCCTCGGCCTCCGCTCCCGCGAGCCCCGCGCCCAGCGCTCCCGCCCAGTACGCAAGCACCTCCCGCAGATCCTCACCGCGCACGATCGCATCGATCTGACCCGAGGCCAGTTGGCCCTCCGCCGTGTACGCCGCCGGATCCGCCTCCGGCGGGCGTACGCGGGAGCCGGCGAAGCCCACCTGCGCGGTCGGCAGGGCCAGGATCACGTCCGCGCCCGCGCCCAGTGTGGCCCAGCCGCCGCCCGT
This sequence comes from Streptomyces sp. NPDC002730, assembly GCF_042888805.1. Classification (NCBI taxonomy): domain Bacteria; kingdom Bacillati; phylum Actinomycetota; class Actinomycetes; order Kitasatosporales; family Streptomycetaceae; genus Streptomyces; species Streptomyces sp. NPDC002730. The sequence continues at coordinate 295,553 of NZ_JBIAQG010000002.1, read as the reverse complement.
CGTCGGGTCGCGGAGGACCGCGATGTGCGGGACACCCGCGTCGCGCAGCAGCACCGACGCATGGGCCACGCGCTGGAGTTGGGAGAGGGCGACCATGCCCTCCTGCATACGGCTGCCGCCGGTCGCGATCAGCGAGATCAGCGGTCGCCTCCGTTCACGCGCCGCGCCGTACGCGGCCTCCAAGCGGTCCCCGGCGCGAATGCTCAACGAGCCGCCCAGGAAGCCGAATTCGAAGGAGACCACCACACACCGACGGCCGCCGAGCGTGGCCTCGCCGTACACGACGGACTCCTTCGAGCCCGTACGCTCCGCGGCCCTCGCGCGGGCCGCGTCGTACCCCTCCCAGGCGATCGGGCCGTCCGGCACGCAAGGCCGGCCGACCGGCTCGGCCTCCACGAAGTCGTCGCAGACCAGCGCGATCGCCTCGCGGGCCGTCACCCGCTCACCCATGGAGCGCCCGCTTCATGATCTTGCCCATGTCGTTGCGGGGCAGCGCATCGAGGAAGCGGACCTCGCGCGGGCGCTTGTGCGGCGCGAGCTGCGCGGCCACATGTGCGGACAGCTCCTCCGGCGCGGGCGGCGCCAACGGGTCCGCCGGCACGATCCAGGCGACGATCCGCTCACCCAGGTCCGCGTCCGGCTCCCCGGTCACCGCCGCCTCGCGTACCCCCGGATGTTCAAGCAGCGCGTTCTCGATCTCGCCCGCGCCGATCTTGTAGCCGCCGCTCTTGATCAGGTCGGTGGCCTTGCGGCCGACGATCCGTACATAGCCGTCCGGGTCGCGGCTCGCCATGTCGCCGGTACGGAACCAGTCGCCGTCGAAGGCCGCCTCGGTCGCGTCGGGCCGGTTCAGATACTCCGTGAAGAGGTTCGGTCCGCGCACCTGGATCTCGCCGATGCCGTCGCTCTCGTCGACCAGCCGCAGCTCGACGCCGCGCAGCGGGACGCCGACCGTCCCCGGACGCGCTTCGCCGTCGGCGCGTACGGAGGTGTTCATCAGCGTCTCGGTCATCCCGTACCGCTCGATCACCCGCCGTCCCGTCGCCGCCGCGATCCGCTCGTGGTCGTGCAGAGGCAGCGCCGCGGAACCCGACACCAACAGCCGCGCACCCGCAAGCGCCTTCGCCAACTGGGGGTCCGTATCAAGCACTTCGGCCAGTCGGTGGTACATCGTCGGTACACCGAAGAGCATCGTCCCGCCGCTCGCGAGCTCGCGTGCCACGCCCTCCGCCGTGAACCTCCCCAGGTGCCGCACCTCCCCGCCGCGCCGCAGCGGGCCGAGGATGCCCAGGATCAGTCCGTGGACGTGAAAGAGCGGAAGGCCGTGCACGAGGACGTCGTCGGCGGTCCATTGCCAGGCATCCTCCAGCGCATCCAGAGTCGTGGCGATCGCGCGGCGCGGGAGTACGGCGCCCTTGGGCGGGCCCGTTGTCCCCGAGGTGTAGACGATCAGAGCGGGCGCCTCGGGGTCCGGCTCCGCGGGCAGCGGGCCGGCAGTACCCGCGACCGCGATGTCGATCCGCTCCAATGCGCCGAGCGCCGACGGCAGTTGGTCGTCCGGCCCGGCCAGCACCACCGACGGCGCACTGTCCGCGACGATATGCGCCAGCTCGCGCTCACCCGTTTTCGGGTTCAGCGGCACGGCAGGCACACCGGCCAGCAGCGCAGCCACCACACCCACCGCCGTCTCCAGCGTGGGCGTGGCCCAGACGGCGACCCGCCGCGCGGCGGAGATCCGGCCGGCCAGCGAACCCGCCGCACCGGCCAGCTCGCCGTACGTCAGCGCGCGTTCGCCGAAGCGGAGGGCGCGCCGGTCCGTACCGGCCCCCAGCGCCGGGAAGAGGTCACTCACTCGTCGTCCTCCATCTGTCGCCATCTGTCGCCATGGGTCGTTTCACGGGACTGGTCGTCCGCGCTCCCGGACCGCATCATTCTCCCCGCTACTCGAACGTAACAAGGGGAGGGGGTAGCGGTGTTGGCGCTGCGTACCGGGCTCGTCAGCCCGGGGGAACGACCGGTTACGGCAGGGGCAGCGCCACCTTGACCGCGTACACCGCGACGAGGCCGTATCCGATCCGGAAGGTCCAGGCGCGGGCCGTGTCCGAGATCCGCGCGCCCGCGAGGCCGCTCGCCGCCACCAGTAGCTGCTGCCACACCATCGAGGCGACGAACACCCCGCCCACGAAGACCAGCCCGGCCCCGCCGTCGCTGAGATCCGCGCCCTGAGCGGTGGTCAGGGCGGCGAAGTACAACGCGGTGGTGGGGTTGAGCAGAGTGAGCGCGGCGAACCGGGTGAACGTACGCACCGGCCCGGCGCCGCCCGTGCTCTCTCCCGGCGTGGCGGGCCCGGTGGCCCGTGAGGCGAGCAGCCCCCGCACCGCGATCACCGCCAGCACCGTGGCCGACACCAGCCTGACCCAGGCCTCCACGCCGGAGAGCGCAGAGGCGACCAGCGGGCCGAGCGCGGTCGCCACGGCTGCGTAGGTGAAGTCGACGACCGCCACCGCGGCGGCCGCGGCCACCGCACCCCGGCGGTCGCGCATGCCCTCCTGGATGAGCAGCACGCCCATCGCCCCCACGGGCATCGCCACCCCCAGACCGGCTGCCGCGCCCGCCATCGCCGTCGTCCACATCTCGCTCATGCCGCACACCCTCACGCCCTGCCTGTGGTCCGCGCGGCCGAATTCCGGTCCGTACTGCGACAATCGCGGTATGGACCGACTGGACAGCGAAATCCTCGGCATCCTGCAGGAGGATGCGCGGATCTCCTACCGTGATCTGGGGGTACGGGTCGGGCTGAGCGCCAACGCCGCCGCCGACCGGGTACGTCGCATGCGCCGCGAGGGCGTGATCCGGGGCTTCACGACGCTGGTCGACCCGGCCGCCGACACCCGCGCGGGCCTGATCGTCTTCATCGATGTCACGCTCCGCCTGGACACCACCAACGAGGACTTCGAGAAGGCCGTGCTCAAGCTTCCGGGCATCACCGAAGTCGTCCATGTGACGGGCGAGCACGACTATCTCCTGCGAGCCCGAGCCGCCGATCCGCCCGCCTTGGACGGCCTGCTGCGGCGGCTCAAGCGCGAGGCGGGCGTCGCCCAGTCCAGTACCCGGATCGCGCTGAGGTCCGCCCGCTAGCGCGGCAGCCCGCTGATCCGGCCGCGCTCGGGGTCGGTGACCCCGAGCACGCCGTACAGCCGGGCGCCGGTTCCGTACCGCTCGAGCCACGGCTCGAGCCACCGAGCACGCCGGCGCTCACGGCACCGCTCACACCACGGCTCAAGCCACCGCTCACGCCCGCCGTCAGCCGGCTTCGCCCAGCGGATCGAGAACTGTCGGCCGGATCTTGCCCTCCATCATCGCGCCGAGGCCGAGGACGGCGCAGATGTCGGGCCGTTCGGCGATGCCCACCGGCATCCCGGTCGCATCGCGCAGCATCTGGTCCAGGCCCGGCAGCAGCGCGCTGCCGCCGACCATCATGATTCCACGGTCGGCGAGATCGGCGACCAGGTCCGGCGGGCAGTCGCGCAGCACCTTGCCGATGCCGTCGAGCACAGAGGTGAGCGGAGTGTGGATGGCGTCCCGTACGGCGGCGGTGTCGACCTTCACCGAGCGGGCGAGGCCGGTGGCCACGTCCCGGCCGTGGATCTCCGTCGACGCGGGCCCATGGGTGTTCAGGCCGTTGCCGTGCAGGGCCAGTTGGAGAGGCCGGACCGACTGGCTGGGCAGCATCAGTTCGTGCTGGTGGCGCAGGTGCTGGATCACCGCGTGGTCGATGGCGTTACCGCCCACCGGGATCCGCTCGGCGGTCACGATCGCGCCCAGCGAGAGCACCGCGACCTGCGTGGTCGCCGCCCCGCACACCATGATCATGGTCGCGGTGGGCTCCTCCACGGGCAGCCCGCAGCCGACGGCCGCGGCGATCAGGGTGTCGACCAGCTCGACGTGGCGGGCGCCGAGGCCCACCAGGGTCTCGACGGCGGCGCGCTGCGCGAGCGGGTCACTGTCGTGCGGGGTGCAGGCGGCGGCGCGCAGCCGCGGCTTGCGGCGCAGCTGGCGGCTGAGCTTCTCCCCGAGGAGATGACGGAGCATCCGCTGGGCCATGTCGATGTCGACGACGGTGCCGCCGGAGACAGGGCGGGCGACGCGGATGTAGTCGGGCGTACGGCCCGTCATCTTTTCGGCGAGTGCGCCGACGGCGATCAGCGCTCCGGTGCGGGTGTTCACGGCGGCGACGCTCGGCTCGTCGACGACGAGCCCGGCCCCCTTCACGAACACCCGAGTCCTCGCTGCCCCCAGGTCGACGGCGACATGGCAACGGCGCAACTGTTCAAGGCTGACGGTCACAGCGGATCCTCCCGAGTGCGGTACTTGTTCGCATCGTGCGATCGCCGCGAGCGGTGCGCGCGCTGGGTGAGCCGGTCGGGGGTACGGAACTGACGCACCGCCAGATCCGTTCAGCCGATCGGCCTCAGCCCACCGTCAGCCGCTGCAACAAACCCCAGGTGAACTCCGCGACGCATGCCTCGCCGCCGGGCAGGGTGAACGCCAGCCGCGATCTGGTCGGTGCCGACCCCTCCATCGGCCTCGCCGGGGGGAAGGCTCTGGCCACCTCGTCCACCGTGCACGACCAGGGCCGCAGATCCTCCGCCGTACGCAGTTGGGGTGCCGCCGCCCCCGGCGCGCGTACCAGCCACTCGTTCCACACCGCTCCGTCGTCCGTGGCCAGCACCTCGAAGCGCAGATCGGGCCAGAGCGGTACGGGCCACAGCAGCGCGTCGCACTCCAGGTCGCCGATCCGCCGCCGTACGATCCGTTCCGGCGCACCGAGCACCGAGCGGTAGCGTGCGAGCGCGCCGCGCTTTCTCGGGGAGCGGACCATCGCCTGCCAGCGGCGGTTGGCCTCACGCATCTCGGCGAGCGAGGCGCCCAGTTCGCGGCGGGCGTCCTCGACGAGCCCCGGTTGGTGGTCGGCCATTCGGCGGAACAGTACGAGTTGGAAGTCGCGCGGCCCGAATGGTGCGGCAGTGGTCATGCCCGACATCCTGCCCCGTCGGCAACGGCGGGCCACAGTCGTCCCCGGCCGAGCTGCCGCGCCGCGGAAGTGGGGATTCCACACAGGATCCTCACATGGCCATCCACCTCTGGTGCCACCGCGCCGCATAATCTGCGGGCGCCATGGATTACTGCAACCAGTGTCGACGGCACCTCAACGGGGCCCTGGCCTGCGCCGGATGCGGTACGCCCGTCGAGGAGCTCAGGCGTCACCACCCCAGCGTGCCCGCGGCGGAGAACCACGTCTACGAACTGGACGAGGTGTCCGAGCCCGTGGGTCATCGGCGTGCGCGCCGGCAGGCTCCACCGCGCCGCAAAGCCGCAGGCGCACGCCGAGCGCGCAAGCGGCGTGGCCGCAAGGTGCTGCTCGGTACGGTCGGCCTGGTGCTGGCGGCAGGTGCGCTGAGTCTGGCGGAGCTGGCCATCGAGGACCCGGGCGACGACGGTGCCGCCACCGCCGTGAAGGAAGACACGAGCGCCGAGACGGAGCCCGCACCGGAGCCCACGGACGCCGATGTGACCCCCGAGGGTCCGGATCCGGTGACGGAACCGGCCGTGTCCACGTCCACTGCGGTACGTCCCACGGGAACAGGGTCCGGCACGGGTACCGGCAGCGGCGATGGCAGCGGCGGTGGCGGAAAGCCGGCCGCGAGCAGCCGGGCGGGCGGCCAGGCGTCGCCCTCGGCCTCCGCCGATCAGCCCTCCAGCAGTGCGCAGCCCTCGTCCTCCGGGCAGCCGAGCGCCTCGCCCTCGGCCGGCGAATCCACACAGCCTCCGGCCGACCCGCCGCCGGACCCGACCCCGACGCAGACCTGCGACCGCTTCCTCTGGTGGTGCCTGTAGGAGCCCTGCCCAGGGCGCGGCGAGGGTTTACTCGCCCAGCATCCGCTTGAGCAGGTCCCGCAGGACCGTCCGCTCCTCGTCGGAGAGCTTCGCCAGCGGCTCGCGGGAGAAGCTCAGCGATTCCCGCAGTCTGCGCGCGGTGTCCCTGCCGTCCTCGGTCGGGGCGGCGAGCTTGACCCTGCGGTCGTTCGGATCGGGGCGTCGCTCCACCAGTCCACGGGCCTCGAGCCGGTCGATGATGCCGGTGACGTTCGACGGCTCGCACTTCAGCTTCTGCGCGATATGGCGCATCGGCGTCGGCTCCACGGTCAGCAGTCCCAGCACCCGGGCCTGCGCCCCCGTGAGTGAGTGCGTGGCCGCGGCCTGCTCGTACTCCGTGTAGTAACGGGCCACGACGCTGCCGATGAGCTCGACGACCTCGACGGTCAGGGGATCAGTTCGTGGAGTGGCCATGGGCACCAGGATACCCAGTTACTTGACAACATGAAATATCCAGGAGCATGGTTCTTTCAGAAGGTGAAGCTTTTTCTAGGAGGAACGCAGCATGTCCGCACTTCCCGCATCCGGCCGTGAATGGCACCTTGTCGCCCGCCCGCACGGCTGGCCCAAGGCGGAGGACTTCGCTCTGCGTGAGACTCCGGTGACCGCGCCGGGCGAGGGGCAGATCCTCGTACGCAATCTGCACTTCTCGGTCGACCCGTACATGCGCGGCCGGATGAACGACGTGAAGTCCTACGTCCCGCCGTTCAAGCTCGACCACCCGATGGACGGCGGCGCCGTCGGCGAGGTCATCGCCTCGAAGGCCGAGGGCTTCGCGGTCGGCGACCATGTTCTGCACGGCCTCGGCTGGCGCGAGTACGCCACGGTGAACGCCAAGCACGCCACCAAGGTCGACGCCTCGCTCGCCCCGCTCTCCGCCTACCTCGGCGTCCTCGGTATGACGGGCCTCACCGCCTACGCCGGACTCTTCGAGGTCGCCTCCTTCAAGGAGGGCGACGCGGTCTTCGTCTCCGGCGCGGCCGGCGCCGTCGGCAGCCAGGTCGGCCAGATGGCCAAGCTCAAGGGCGCTTCCCGCGTCATCGGTTCGGCGGGCTCGGACGAGAAGGTCAAGCTCCTCGTCGAGGAGTACGGCTTCGACGCCGCCTTCAACTACAAGAACGGCCCCGTCGGCGAGCAGCTGAAGGAAGCCGCCCCCGACGGCATCGACGTCTACTTCGACAACGTCGGCGGCGACCACCTCGAGGCCGCGATCTCCTCGCTCAACGTGCACGGCCGGGCGACCATCTGCGGCATGATCGCGCAGTACAACAACACCGAGGCGACCCCCGGCCCGCGCAACATGCCGATGATCATCGGCAAGCGACTGCGCCTGCAGGGCGTCCTCGTGGGCGACCACGCCGCCCTCCAGCCGCAGTTCGTCCAGGAGGTCGCCGGCTGGATCGCCTCCGGTGAGCTCAAGTACAACGAGACGGCTGTCGAGGGCATCGAGAACGGCTTCGACGCCTTCCTCGGCCTCCTCCGTGGTGAGAACACCGGCAAGATGATCGTTTCGCTCACCCGTTAGGCTCATCGCCAGACCGCCGCGATCCGTGGGCGCGAGTCGCGGCGACACCTCAGGAGGAACCTTCCGCATGTCCATCCAGAACATAGACGTCCTCTACACCGCCGTTGCCACCGCGGAGAACGGCAGGGACGGCCGTGTCGCCTCCCACGACGGCAACCTCGACGTGGTCGTCAACCCGCCCAAGGAGCTGGGCGGCAGCGGCGCCGGCACCAACCCGGAGCAGCTGTTCGCGGCCGGCTACAGCGCCTGCTTCCAGGGCGCGCTCGGTGTCGTCGCCCGCCAGGAGAAGGCCGACATCTCGGGCTCCACCGTGACCGCTTCGGTCGGCATCGGCAAGAACGAGGCCGGCGGCTTCGGCCTGGAGGTCGCGATCACCGCCTCCATCCCGAACGTCGACGAGGCCACCGCCCGGGCGCTGGTGGAGAAGGCGCACCAGGTGTGCCCGTACTCCAACGCCACCCGCGGCAACATCAAGGTCGAGCTCGCCGTCGCCTGACAACGGCACAGCTGAAGACCGAGGGCCCCACTCCCGCGCGGGAGTGGGGCCCTCGGCCGTATCACCGGGTCACTTCGCCGCCGCTACAGCAGCAGCGCCCGGCCGATCTGCGCGAAGACACCCTTGGGATGGTCGCGGAACAGCGGCTCGGTGCCGAACAGCACGACCGGGGCGCCCGCCTTCGCCGTGCCGCTGACGATCGACGCCTTGCCAGCCGCGTCCTTCGGTCCGCCCGTACCGTCTTCCAACGACCGCCAGTGGCCCGCGACGAGCGGGTTCCCGGAGCCGTACGACTGCTCGACGCGTACACCCGGGCCGAGGTCGGTGAACCAGCGCGGGGAGTACACGAAGCTGTGCGCGGGCGCGCCGCCGGTGACCGGGCTGCCGGCCGCATTGGCCACCCGGACCACGCCGTTCGCGTCCCCGTTGCCCGCCACCGGCTTGGCTGCGAGCAGCCCCGCCTCGGTGTTGAAGGCCGCGCCGTCCGCACCGAGAGCGACCACGGCGCCGCCGCCCGCGAGGAAGGCGTTCAGCGCGCCGCGGGCGGCCGGGTTCAGCTTCCCGTACTCCAGACCGCTGGACACATACAGGACATCCGCCTTCGACCAGTCATAGCCCGCGTTCAGCACGGCCGTTGAGACCGGCTGGGTCTCGAAGCCCATCTCGCGCAGCGCGAACAGCTCACCGGGGGTCACGGCCGCGGCCACCCTGGTCCGGTGCAGCTGGGCTTTGCCCTTCTCCTTGGTGGCCGAGAAGGCGACCCCGTGACGGTCGGCGAGTACGGCCGCCGCACGACGGGCCGAGCCGGGCACGATCGCCGAACCGTCCGCCGCGCGCCGCACCGACACGCCCTGCGCGAGCAGCGAGTTGAGAGCGGCGAGCTCCTTCGGGTCGTCGAGCCGCAGCCGCAGATCCCCGAACGGAGCGACATATCCGGTCGGCGACGCGGCATGGACCGTACGCCCCACCACATGCAGCCCACCGGCGGCGACCTTGTCCACACTCGCGCCCCACAGCAGCCCCAGGCTCCAGCCCGAGATGTCGTACATCGTGGAGACGTCCGCGCTGATGTCCCGGCCCGCGGCCAGGATCACATTGGCGATGCCGCGCTTGGGCTGGCGCATGTCGACGACGTACGAACCTGCCGGATAACCGCGGCCCGCCAGCCGGAACGGCAGGATCGCCCGCTCCACCCGTACGTCATTGGCGACCAGATGGTCCACCAGCCGGGCCGCCGCGGTCGCCGACCTCTGCCCGCGTCCCGACGGAATCACATACGCCCGCGGGAAGGTCGTGGTGTACACGTCCTCGGGCCCGATGCCCGGCACCCCGGGCACGGTCTTCTCCGACACCGGCCGCTGCGCCTCGCCCGTCGCGCCGCGCCGGAACGTCTCGATCTGGTCGGCGATCACCGAAGCCCGGTGTGTACGTGTGTAGTCGAGGGTCGCGCGCATGGCCGCGCCCGCGATGTCCTTGTTGATCCCGGCCCGGCGGCGCAGCTCGGTGACCGGGAGGGTGTCGTACTCCTCGTTGTTGACCGCCATCGGGAACTCGATGGTGTGCGCGGCGATCGCGCCCTGGAAGGGCATGTACTGCGGGGTGAAGATCGGCGGCCAGTCGTCCCAGCCCTCCTTCTGGTCCCGGAAGGGGATGACGGCGGGCTCGACGCCGTCCTTCGCCGGGGTGTAGCCGAGCCCGTTGACGGCCTTCTCCATGCCCAGCGCGTTCGCATAGGCGTTCTTCAGGAAGAGGTCGTACTCGTAGTTCTCGCCGTGCGGCGGAGTCGTCGGCTCGATCAGCGTGCCGTTGACGTACCCGTGCAGATCGAGCATGACGGCCGGCTGCTTGTCGATGGCGATCTGCCGGATGGCGCGTGCCTCGGGCTGGGAGCCGGTGATGAAGTCCCGGTTGAGGTCGAAGCCGTTGGCGTTGACGCGGGTCCCGGCGATCCGGCCGTCCGGGTTGGCCGTCACATTGAGGTAGATCCGGTTCTTGGCGAGCAGCTCGGCGGTCGTGCCGTCCTTGGCTTTCGCCAGGTCCTCGATGAGCTTCAGGGCGGCGTCCGTGCCCTCCCACTCATTGCCGTGGATGTTGTTGTTGATGAAGACGGGTGTTTTGTACGAGGACTTGACCCGCTTGTCCTTGGCGGCGGCCGAGGGCGAGTTCTCGATCAGCTCCCGCATCCGCTCCTGCTCACGGGCCTGGTGGGAGTTCTCGGGCGCGGTGACGGTGACGAGATACAGCTGGTGCCCGCCGGCCGACCGCCCGGCGACCTCGACGCTCACCCGGTCGCCGAGCTTCTGCAGGGCGTTCAGCCGAGGGGCGAGCGAGTGGTACGGCGCGAGGCCCAGCTTGATCGACTTGTCGGCCGGGTTCGCGGGCGGTGTGTCCAGGACGGTTCTGCGGGGATATCCGCCGCTCTTCGCGAGCTCGGGGGCTGCGGTCCCCAGCGCCCTGGCGGCGGCCGAGAGCGGAGCCTTCGCGACTGCGGTGTCGCGCCCGCCCCCTTCGCGTACGGGATGCGGGCCGTCGCGACCGGGTGCGGCGGTCGCCGCGCCGGGCGCGAGAAGCACCGCCCCGGCGAGGACGGCGGTGGCGATCAGGACGGGACGTGACAGGCCCATGCGTACGTGCCTCCGGAGTGTGGGGATCGATCGGCACAACGATCAATACGCAGGGGTCTACCGGTTCAACTGCCGAACAACAAGGGGGGCTTGAATGTGACACCCGGTTCGGCGTCCGGCCCAACCCGTGGTTCGCAGGCGCGGAAAGGGACTCGTGGGAACTCGTGAGAACTCATAAGACCCCTCCGCCGTCCTCCCCGGAATGCCGATTCCGGCCCCCGATAAGGTGGGCGTATGCGTGATTTCGGGGTGGGCTTCGGCTACTTGATCAAAGGCCAACGCTGGGTCGGCGGGCACGGCCGGTGGTTCGGCTTCGGGCTGCTGCCCGGCCTGGTGACGCTGGTGCTGTACACGGCCGCGCTCGTCTCTCTCGCCTACGGCGCGGACGATCTGACCGCCTGGGCGACGCCGTTCGCCGACGACTGGACCTCGCCCTGGCAGGGCCTGTTCCGTGGCTTCTTCACCGCGCTGGTCTTCGTCTTCGGGCTGTTCCTCGCGGTGATCACCTTCACCGCGGTGGCGCTGCTGGTCGGCCAGCCCTTCTACGAGTCCCTGTCCGAGCAGGTCGACCGCAGCGAGGGCGGCGACGTCCCCGAGTCCGGGCTGCCGCTCTGGCGGGAGCTGTGGATCTCCGCGCGCGATTCGCTGCGGGTCGTGGCGCGGGTGGTGCTATACGGAGTGCTGCTCTTCGCACTCGGCTTCATCCCGGTCGTCGGCCAGACCGTGGTCCCGGCGATCGGCTTCTGCGTCTCGGGCTTCTTCCTCGCGGAGGAGCTCACGGCGGTGGCGCTCCAGCGGCGCGGCGTCGAGCTGAAGGAGCGCCTGGCGCTGCTGCGGGGCCGCCGGATGCTCACTCTCGGCTTCGGCGTGCCGCTGGCCCTGGCCTTCCTCGTGCCGTTCGTGGCGGTGTTCCTGATGCCGGGCGCGGTGGCGGGCGCGACGCTGATGGTGCGTGATCTGGAGGCGCCGTCGGAGCCGTCGGAGCCGTCGGACCCGCCGGTGACCGCGAACCCGGCCCCGGCCCCGGCGCCGTACAGCTTCAGCAAGGACTAGAAACGACCGGAAACGACCGGCAACGACTGGAGGGGAAGGTCCGCGACCGCGAGTTCGAGTGCCGTTGTGCCCGCCGTGGCGAGCACCGCACCGTCCGGGCCCCAGACGGTGCTGCGGCCGCAGCAGTCGCCGGCGTCGCTGGGCCCCACGGGGTTGGCGAGGACCACATACAGGCCGTTGTCCCTGGCACGGACCGGATAGACCGCCTCGAAGGAGTCGTTCTCCGCATCGAGCGCCGAACTTGCCACATACACCTGGCAATTGTCGGCACGTGCCCGCTCGGCGAGCTCCGGGAAGCGATTGTCGTAGCAGATCGCCAGCGCGAACCGGATGCCGTCGAGCGTGAATCGGCCGTCCGCCGTGCCTGCCGTGAAGACATCGAGCTCGACCCCGTGCAGATGCCGCTTGTCGTAGCGGGTGAGCAGCTCGCCGTCCGGGCCTATGACGACCGAGGCGATGGTGGGCCGCCCGCCGTCGGTGCGGGCCGCGCAGTTGACCACCGCGGCCGTGCGGGTCGTGCGGCAGGCGTCCCTGACGGGCTCGAGACGCGGGTCGTCCTCGGCCACCCACAGGTCCGGGTCCTTGGCGATCGGCTCCAGCTCGTACCCCGTCAGAGCCAGCTCGGGGAAGACGACGAGCCGGGCGCCCTGCGCGGACGCCGAGTGGACCAGGCCGTGCATCGACTGGACATTGGCATCGATATCGCCCGGTACGGGCGTGAATTGCGCTGCAGCGACGATCATGCGGTCCATCATCGCTGTCTCACCATCCGGGAGGAAAGCCGAATTCGATTGATCACGAGTACGGCGCTGGCGAGCATCGGCGCATGACCGAACTGATCGCCGTCGCCGTCATCACCGTCCTCGCCGTCATCAGCCCGGGCGCCGACTTCGCGATGGTCGTCCGCAACAGCTATCTCTACGGCCGTACGACAGGGCTGCTGGCAGCGGCCGGTGTCGCCGCGGGTGTCCTCGTCCATGTCACGTACACGATGCTCGGGGTCGGCCTGCTGATCGCCTCGTCGACCGCGCTGTTCACCGCGATCAAGCTGGTCGGCGCGGCGTACCTCGTCTATATCGGCGTCCGCACCTTCATCGCCCGCGCCGACCTCGCCGTCGATCTGGAGTCGAAGCCGGAACTGACCCGGCTGGGCGCGCTCCGCACCGGCTTCCTCACCAATGCGCTCAACCCGAAGACGACGCTCTTCGTGGTCTCCACGTTCACCCAGGTCGTGGGCCCGGGAACGGCGGTGTGGCAGCAGGCGGGCTACGGGCTGTTCATGTCCCTCGCCCATCTCGGGTGGTTCGGTCTTGTCGCGCTGTTCTTCTCCAACTCCCGTCTGCGCACCGGCATGCTCAGGTGGCAGAAGGTCCTCAACCGCTCGATCGGTTCGGTGCTGGTCGGCTTGGGCGTCACGCTCGGACTCGCCCGCTGACCGCCGCGGCGATGCCGACCGCCGCGGCGATGCCGACCGCCGCGGCGATGTCGACCGCGGCGGCCCTGTCGACCGCCGCGGCATGTCGACCGCGGCGGCCGTGCCGAACTCCCTCAGCGCCTTCGGGCGGAAGCGCTCGCGCAGGTCAGCTCACATTGAGCGCCGTGTCGTCGATGACGAACGACGTCTGCAGCTGTGAGCCTTCCGTGCCGGTGAACTTGAGGGTGACGGTCTGCCCGGCGTATGCGCCGAGGTTGAAACTGCGCTGGGCGTAGCCGCTCGCGGCATTGAGGTTGGAGTACGTCGCGAGAGTGGACAGCACCGTGCCGCTGCTGTTCAGGACCTGGACCTTGAGGGTGTCGTAGGCCGTGCTCGTGGTGGTCTCGGCCGTGTCGATGTGCAGATGGAAGCTGAACGTGGCGGACAGGCAGCCGGACGGGACGGTCACCGACTGGGAGAGGGTGTCGGTGTGGGCGGAGCCGTAGCCGCTCAGCCAGGCCTTGTACGAGCCGGTACGGGCGGCCTCACCGCTGTCGGTGGTGATGACACCGGCGCTGGCCGACCAGGACGTACTGCCGGACTCGAAGCCGGGGTTGGCGATCAGCTGGGCGGCGGTGCAGGTGCCGCCTCCGCCACCTCCGCCGGTGCCGCCGGAGAGCCACTCGGTGGCGTTGAGGGCGAGCGCGGCGTTGGTGCCCGCGGTGTCGTTCCAGCCGTCGTAGAGGGTGTTGCCGGACTGGCCGGTGCCGTCGTCGATGGGTGAGCTGTCGCCCCAGACCGCGACCCGGCCGCTGCCGAAGGTGCTGGTGGCGAAGAAGGCGCCGGTGTTGCCGGAGTAACCGGTCCGGTAGACCAGGCCTTTGACGGCGGGGTTGTCGGCCGGCTTGAGCGTGACGGTCGTACCGCTGCGGATGATGCTGCCGGTGACCTTGCCGAAGGAGCCGTTGAGCACGGGGTTGGTGGAGTCGGTGATGGCCCTCGGATTGTCGGTGGAGACCGACAGCGTGTCGACGGAGAAGCCGAAGGGGTCTGTGCTGTCGACGCTGTTGTTGCTCATCAGGTCGTTGATGACCTCGACCGCGTCGTAGCCGTCGTTGTTGCGGTCGGCGCCGGTGTGGTCGGAGACCAGGAAGAGCCCGCCGCCGTTCTGTACGAACTTCATAACCGCGGTCTTCTCGGCGGCGCTGAGCAGGACGTTCGGCTCGGGCAGCACGAAGGTGTCGAAGTTCTGCAGGTCCAGCGCGGCGCTGGTGCCGTAGGTGATGGTGTTGCCCGAAGGCAACGTCTTCAGGGAATAGTTGCCGGTCTTCTGCAGCGCGACACCCCAGGCGGAGAGGGCGCCGGTCCAGTCGGTCTCGGCTGAGGGGGTCGCATCCTGCGCCAGCGGGTCGGGCTGGCTGGTGCCGATGATCCAGTCGGCGTTGCCGGCGGTCTCGGCCTTGCTGTTGTCGAAGAGGATCCGGTGCGGGGTGGCGGCGGCCGCCGTGGGGGCGGTGGCTGCCTGGACCGCGGTTCCGGCGATCAGGGCGGCGATCAGGGCCAGGGCGCTGGTGAATCCGCGTCTGTATCTTCTGGGGCTTCTGGATCCGAGCATCCGGCATACCTCCATGAGGGGTGGGGGAGAGGCGGTGCGGGCGCCGATTCTGCGCGCGTAGAACAGCGACTGGCGGAAAACTGGGCAACGCGCGCTTGAACGGTACAAGGCAGGCTTGGGCCCGGCAACGGTCGTGCGGGACGGTGAGCCCGTCGGCGGCGGCCACCTCAACGGCGGGTGGGGAGACTGCCGTTGGCGCCCCGGCCGGTCAGCCTTACCTGCCGCGGCGCGGCTCGAGGCTGCCGCCCGCGGGGCGGCTTCCGCCGGGTGAGACGCAGCCGCGGGTGCCGCGGCGGACGCGCCGTCTTCGCGGGTGGACGCGCAACCTGTCGCCGTCGGGGTCCGGCCCCCGCCTCCGCCTGGGTGAGGCGTGCCGGGGGGCTGGGTTGCTGCTCGGCGGGCGCGGCGTCTTCGCGGGGCGGCGCGAGGCCGCCTGCGTCGGGTCTGGGGCCTGCTTCCGCCCGTGGGTTGAGCGCGCCGGGGGGCTGGGTTGCTGCTCGGCGGGTGCGGCGTCTTTCGCGGGGCGGCGCGAGGCCGCCTGCGTCGGGTCTGGGGCCTGCTTCCGTCCGTGCGTTGAGCGCGCCGGGGGCGGGTCGGCCGCCGCCCCGGCGGGGTGCGGCGCAGCCGTGGGTGCCGGGGTTGCCCCGGCGGGGGCGGCGTCTTCGGGGGGCGGCGTGCAGGCCCTCCGGGGCTGGGGCCCGCCCCCGCCTGTGGGTTGAGCGCGGCGCGAGGCCGCCGCCCTCGGCGCCTTGGGTGCGGCTCGCCGAAGGGAGGCGGCCCGGACCCGTCAGCCCGTCGTTTCCGCCGTCACGCGGATGATCGACCGGACCTGCTCAATGATGTCCAGCCTGTTCTGCACGAACTCAGGGTCCGTGATCTCCGTCGTGTTGCCCGACCCGAACTGCAGCACCGGCGTGTGCACATGGCCGCCCGGGATGGTGAGCCCCAGCCGGTCCCGCAGCAGCGTCGCGCGGTACGCGATCTCGTTCGAGAGGTAGTTGCCGCCACCGCCCGCGCGCGCCGTAGAGCCCGGCGTCGGGCCGTCGGGGCGTACCACCGGCGCTGTCTCGCCCGCCGGGATCTCCGTCACCGACGTATTGTCGAGCACCGGGAAGCGCCCGGTGTTCGCCGCCACGATCGCCGCGTACGGAAGCGTGGTCGTCGTCCATTGCGGCTGCGACGGCGGGTCGCCGACCGGCACCGTCTCCAGACGCGAGAGGTTCTCGTTGTCCGGGAACCCGCCCCGCCACGCGCCGTTGGTGCGTTCGATGTCGAAGCGGCCCACCCGGCCCTGGCTCACCGTGGTGAACAGATCCGCCATCGGGAGCTGCGGGCGCAGCGTCCGCTCGACCGTGCCGTCCGCGAAGTCCTGCCAGCGGACCGGGAAGACGGCCGTCTCGATCCGGGCGAACCCGTCGGCCGTACGGATCCACGTCCCGTCCAGCGCCAGCGCAGTCGCGCCGGACGGATTGCTGATGCGGATGTCGCGGTCCAGCGTGAACGGGTCGAAGCCCGTCATCACAATGCGCTTGAAGCCCTTGCCCGCCGGGAGGTTCATCGAGTCCTGGCCGCGCGAGGAGCGCTCCAGACGGTCCAGCAGCTTCGCCCGCTGCGCGTCCGAGAGCCCGAACTCCGGCTGCCACTGCCGCAGTTCACGCGTCATCCCGAGCCGCGCCCAGTACAGCGGCCGGTCGTCGTCGCGGCTCAGATCGCCGCGCGCGGGGCCGCGTCCCTGCGCCCGGTCCACGGCGCGGTCCCACAGCCGGGATCCCTGCCGTTCGACGGCCAGCTCGGCCTGCCGGTACGACCTCGCACCCGCCAGCGCACCTATGAACTCCGGTGCCACGGCAGCGAATCCGCTGCGCCGCAGAATCTCCTGGGGGACGGCCTGGTCGAGCCGGGCTTCCTCGACGGAGCCCGGCTGTGCGGGAGCAGGCTGTGCGGGACCTGGCTGTGCCGGAGTCTGCTGGGCGGGAGCCTGCTGGGCGGCGGCGAGCGGTGAGCCGGCGAGGGTGAGGGTGACGACGGCGACGCCAACTACGTGCAGGCGGACGCGTATTCGGGACACGAGAATCCTTCCGTCGGGTGGCGGAAGTATCGCTTCATGGTCGCGGCCGTGGCTAGCGCGTCACTCCGGCCACACAGGCCGCACCAGAACCGGCCGAGGCCGTCGAGACCGCCTGTGCCGCCGACACCGCCCACGATCTGGCCGGCCGCCTTCGCGCCACGCTGGACGCCCAGGCGTAGCAGGCCGTACGGCGCGGGTGGCGGGCCCCTTGACACCGCTCCCGTGGGCCGTATGGCAAACTCCCCGCCGAAGCAGTCGGGTTCGGGGGAGGCACCACAGATGTATCCAGGTCAGCAGGGCCAGCCAGGCCAGCAGGGGCCGTACCAAGGACAGCCGGGGCCGTACCAGAGCCAGCCGGGCCCGTACCAAGGACAGCCGTATCCGCCGCAGCAGGGCGGCTACCCCCAGCAGGGCGGCTATCCGCAACAGCCGCCCCAGCCCTATCCGCAGCAGCAGGGCTACCCCCATCAGCCGTACGCACCCCAACAGCCCTACCAGCCGCACCCGCAGCAGCCCCAACACCCCCAGCCGCCCCAGCAGCGGCTCGCCGATGCCCGTATGCGCATCGACCCGAACCTCAACCCGGACCAGCGCGACCTGGTCATCCGCATCCAGAACTCCACCAAGGTCTTCGCCTTCGCCCTCGTCCCCGGCATCCTGCTCACCTTCGGCGGAATCCACTACGGCATCTCCGAGGCCCCGCTCGGCTTCGCAGCCGCCCTGGCCGGACTCGCCGCGCTCGCCGGCGCGGTGTTCATGTACCTCAAGCTGATGGGCCTTCGGGGCGAACTGCGCCGGATCATGCCGGACGCCTGGCGTTCCCCGGTCGCCCACCTCGCGAGCGTCCGCAAGGCGGCGACCCTGGCCGCGTGGATCAACGGCCTGCTCGTACTGCTCTCCCTCGGCGGCGCCGGAACGCTGCTGGTCGCGGGCGCCGGCTGGGGCGCGTACGGCAACTCCTTCGGTTTCGCGGGCCTGATGCTCGCCACCGCACTGCCGCTCGGCCTCGGTCTCGCCACCGCGAGCACCATCCCACAGCTGCTGCGCTGCGTCCCCGCGGGCGCCAAGGTGGGCCGGTCGCTGTACTCGATCATCATGGTGCTCTGCGCGATCGGCGCGTTCCGCGCGGGCACGGGGGGTGCGTTCGTCCCGGCGGCCGTGGCCGGCGCGATCGCGCTGGTCAGCTTCGGAGCCGTGACCCTGCTGAGCCGCTGCGCCAAACGGATGGCAGGCGAGGCGCTCTAGGGTTGCGGCTCCGGACCCCGGTTCAGGCCCGCGGCGGCTGCGCGGCGGTCACATTGCGGTACGCGATCTCCGCGAGCCGCTCCTGTCCGTTCCTGCTGGGGTGGAACCAGTCCCAGCGGCTCAACTGCTCGCCGCTGAACCGGTACTCGAAGACCGCCCCGCCGTCGTAGCGGCAGCGCAGATCCTTCGCGCAGACGTCCCGCAGCACCTGGTTGTACGCCACGACCCGCTCATGCACCATCGTCCGCCGCTGCTGGGCCTTCGGGCTCACATCGTCCGAGTTGCCGAGCATCGAGGCGCAGATTCCCAGCTTCCAGATCTGCCGGCCCAGCGGATTGCCGCGGCCGGTCGACCACAGCCGCATCAGGTCCGGCACGCTCGACACGTACACCTGCGCCTTCGGCGCGGTACGCCGTAGCTGTCCCATCGACGCCTTGAACGACGCCCGGAACTCGTCCACCGACGTCATCTTCTCCGCCGAGTCCCGGCAGGCGTCATTTGCGCCGACCATCACCGTCACCAATTCGGGCTTCTTCGCCGCCGCCAGCGCCATCTGTTCGGGCAGGTCACCGACATCGGCCCCGGAGCGCGCGTAGTTCCAGCTGCGCTCCGCGACGGCTGTCGGCTCGCCGATCAGCCGAAGCGCCAGACTGCGCACCTTGGTGTCCGTGCCGGTCGCCCAGGACACCTCCGGGCAGTCCGAGAAGACCACACAGGCGTCGAAACCACGGGTGATGGAGTCACCGACGGCGGCGATCGAATCGGGGCTGCGGTCCCAGACCGGGGTGGGGCGTGGGGACGGCCGCCGTTTGGCGGGCGCGCCGTTTCCTCTGGCATCCGACGAGGAGTCACATCCGGCCAGCGCGCCGGTCGCAAGGAGTAAAGCTGCCGTCAGGACTGCCGCGGCGCCGCGCGAGCGGCGTGTCCGACTGGTCTCCCGCATCCCCGGTTTCCCTCCGTATCACCGGCCCATGGCGTCTTGTCGAGTGAAAGCTTGGTGCGTACGGGCCCCTGGACCGACACTACGTCACCCCTTGGCCGCCTACTCACGGTAGCTTTTCCCCCGTCGACCCAGAGGCATCGTGCCCGTCGGCTCCGGTAAATTACATCACGTCACATACTGTCCCTTTTGTGGAGTTTGAGTCTCGATGCTGTTTACTGAGGCCGCTGGGAAGGCGATCCTCGTCCCACACTGGAGGTCCCGGTGACGACACGCGGCGTTCTGTACGTTCATTCCGCACCGCGCGCGCTGTGCCCGCACGTCGAATGGGCGGTCGCGGGTGTTCTTGGCGTGCGGGTCCAGCTCGACTGGATCCGGCAGCCGGCGTCGCCCGGTACCTGGAGATCCGAGTTCTCCTGGCGTGCCGAGGTGGGCACGGCCTCCAAACTCGCCTCCGCGCTGCGCGGCTGGCATCTCGTGCGCTTCGAAGTGACCGCGGAGCCCTGCCCCACGGCGGAGGGTGAGCGCTACAGCGCCACGCCCGACCTCGGCATCTTTCACGCCGTCACCGGGATCCACGGTGACATCCTGATCCCCGAGGACCGGCTGCGCGCAGCGCTGGCCCGTTCGGCGCAGGGCGAGACGGATCTCGAGGCGGAGATCGCCAAGCTGCTCGGCAAGCCGTGGGACGACGAGCTGGAGCCGTTCCGGTACGCGGGCGAGGGCGCGCCGGTCCGCTGGCTGCACCAGGTCGTCTGACGGACGTACGGGAAAGGGCCCCCACCATGCGGTGGGGGCCCTTTCCCGTACGTACGAGAGGTTACGTACGAAAAGTACGGAGACTCAGACGGTCCGGAAGGCGAGGACCACGTTGTGGCCGCCGAAGCCGAACGAGTTGTTGATCGCGGCGATCGTGCCCTCGGGGAGCTTGCGGGGCTCGCCGCGCACGATGTCCGCGTCCACGGCCTCGTCGAGATCGTCGATGTTGATGGTCGGCGGAGCCGTGCGGTGGTACAGCGCGAGGACCGTCGCGACGGTCTCGATGCCGCCCGCGCCGCCCAGCAGATGGCCGGTCATCGACTTCGTGGCGGAGACCGCGACATGGTCGAGCTCGTCGCCCAGGACCTTGCGCAGGGCCTTGATCTCGGCGATGTCGCCCTGCGGCGTCGACGTGGCGTGCGCGTTGAGGTGCACGACCTCGGACGGCTTGAGGTCCGTCGCGTCCAGCAGGTTCTGCATCGCGGTGGCGATGCCGCGGCCGGTCGGCTCGGGCTGGGCGATGTGGTGGCTGTCCGCGGACAGGCCCTGGCCCAGCACCTCGCAGTAGACCTTCGCGCCACGCTTGGCGGCGTGCTCGGCCGACTCCAGGATGACGACACCCGCGCCCTCGCCGAGGACGAAGCCGTCACGGGCCTTGTCGTACGGGCGAGAGGCCTTCTCGGGCTCGTCGTTGTTCTTGGACATCGCCATCATGTTGGCGAACGCCGCGATGGGCAGCGGGTGGATCGCCGCCTCCGTGCCGCCGGCGACGACCACGTCGGCGCGGCCGGTACGGATCATCTCGACGGCGTAGCCGATCGCTTCGGCGCCCGACGCGCACGCGGAGACCGGGGTGTGCACGCCCGCCTGGGCGTTCACCTCCAGGCCGACGTTGGCGGAGGGGCCGTTCGGCATGAGCATGGGGACGGTGTGCGGGGAGACGCGGCGTACGCCCTTCTCCTTGAGCACGTCGTACTGGTCGAGCAGAGTCGTTACGCCTCCGATGCCGGAGGCGATGACCGTACCCAGCCGCTCGGGCTGGACCTTGTCGTCCTCACCGGCCGGAGCGGTGTAGCCGGCGTCGGCCCAGGCTTCGCGGGCCGCGATCAGCGCGAACTGCGCCGAGCGGTCCAGCTTGCGGGCCAGCGGGCGCGGCAGAACCTCGCCAGGGTCGACCGCGGCGAGCGCGGCGATACGGACCGGGAGGTCGGCGAAGCGTTCGCCCTCGAGGGCTTTGATGCCGGAACGCCCGGCAAGCAGACCTTCCCAGGTCGATGCGCTGTCGCCACCCAACGGTGTGGTTGCGCCGATACCGGTGACGACCACGGTGCGATTGGTCGAGCTCACAGGAATTCTTTCTCCACGTGTAGGGGGTGCTGAATTGTCACGGCGCCACCGCCGGGTGGCGACAAACGCGGTTCAGGCTCAGGCCTGGTGCTTGGCGATGTAGTCCGCGGCGTCGCCGACGGTCTTCAGGTTCTTGACGTCGTCGTCCGGGATCTTGACGTCGAAGCGCTCTTCGGCGGCGACGACGACCTCGACCATGGACAGCGAGTCGACGTCCAGGTCGTCGGTGAAGGACTTGTCCAGCTGGACGTCCTCGACCGGGATACCGGCGATCTCGTTCACGATCTCCGCGAGACCGGTGACGATCTCTTCCTGAGTGGCGGCCATGTGGCGCTCCTTCGGTTTGTTTCAGAGGGTGTGGCGTCCGGAAGATCCGGTGTGCCTAGGGGAGGGTAACGACCGTCGCGGCGTAGACGAGACCCGCCCCGAAGCCGATGACGAGCGCGGTGTCACCGCTCTTCGCCGCCCCGGTCGCCAGAAGCCGCTCCATGGCGAGCGGAATCGAGGCGGCCGAGGTGTTGCCGGTGGTCTCCACGTCACGGGCGACCGTGACGTGCTCCGGCAGCTTCAGAGTCTTCACCATCGAATCGATGATCCGCATATTGGCCTGGTGCGGAATGAAGACGTCCAGGTCGTCGGCGCTGATCCCGGCCGCGTCCAGGGCCTGTTGCGCGACCTTTGCCATCTCGAAGACGGCCCAGCGGAAGACCGCCTGGCCCTCCTGCGTGATGGCGGGGAACTTCTCGACGGTGCCGTTGCGGTAGTCGTCCCACGGCACGGTCTGCTTGATGGTCTCGGACTTGTCGCCCTCGGAGCCCCAGACGGTCGGGCCGATCTTCGGCTCCTTGGACGGGCCGACGACGACCGCGCCCGCACCGTCGCCGAACAGGAAGGCCGTCGCGCGGTCCTCCAGGTCGGTGAGGTCGCTGAGCCGCTCGACGCCGATGACAAGTACATACTCTGCCGAGCCCTCGACGACCATGCCCTTGGCGAGGGTCAGGCCGTAGCCGAAGCCCGCGCAGCCCGCGGAGATGTCGAACGCGGCCGGCTTGATCGCGCCGATCTTGTCCGCGATCTCGGTGGCGACGGCCGGGGTCTGCTTGAAGTGCGAGACGGTGGAGACGATCACGCCGCCGATCTGCTGCGGGGTGATTCCGGCGTCGGCGATCGCCTTGCCGGAGGCCTCGACGGACATCGCGGCCACGGTCTCCTCGGGGGAGGCCCAGTGGCGGGTGGCGATGCCCGAGCGCGAGCGGATCCACTCGTCGGAGGAGTCGATCGTCTCGAGGATCACCTCGTTGGGCACGACCCGGGTCGGACGGTAGCCGCCGACACCCATGATGCGTGCGTACGGGGCGCCCTTGCTGGGCTTGATCTTCGACATGCTCTACGGCTCCTTGTCAGGCAGAGTGCTCGGTGAGCAGCGTGCGGGCCGCGTCGAGGTCGTCGGGGGTTTTCAGCGCGAGTGTCTGCACACCCGGCAGCGCGCGCTTGGCGAGGCCCGTGAGCGTGCCGCCGGGGCAGACCTCGATCAGGGCCGTGACGCCCCGCTCCTTGAAGGTCTCCATGCACAGGTCCCAGCGGACCGGGTTGGCGACCTGGCCGACCAGCCGGGCGATGACGTCGTCGCCGCCGGCGACCGTCTGCCCGTCCTTGTTCGAGACGTACGGAACGGCAGGGTCGGCGACCGTCAGACCGGCCGCGGCCTCCTGGAGGGTCGCGACCGCGGGAGCCATGTGGTGCGTGTGGAACGCTCCGGCCACCTTCAGCGCGATGACGCGGGCCTTCTCCGGCTTGTCCTCGGCCAGCGCGGCGAGCTGCTCGGCGGTGCCGGCGGCGACGATCTGGCCGGCGCCGTTCACATTCGCCGGGGTCAGGCCGAGCTTCTCGAGGTGGGCGACGACCTGCTCGGGGTCGCCGCCGAGGACGGCCGACATGCCGGTCTCGGTGACCGCGGCGGCCTCGGCCATCGCCAGGCCTCGCGTGCGTACGAAACCGAGCGCGGCGGTGTCGTCGAGGACACCGGCGAACACGGCGGCGGTGATCTCACCGACGCTGTGACCCGCGACGGCACCGGGCGACATCTCGCCCAGCGCGGCGGCCGACAGCAGCCCGGCGGCGACGAGGAGCGGCTGTGCCACGGCAGTGTCGCGGATTTCGTCCGCGTCGGCCTTCGTGCCGTAGTGGGCAAGGTCGAGCCCGATGGCGTCGGACCAGGCCGCGATGCGGTCGGCAGCGCCGGGGAGGTCGAGCCAGGGAGTCAGGAAGCCGGGCGTCTGAGCGCCTTGGCCGGGAGCGACGAGTACGAGCACCCTCACACTCTCTCTTGCGGACGGCCCCAACCGCCCGTGGGGACAGGGACGAAGAACCGTCAGGGGAATTGTTGGTGTTCGACAAAAGTCTAGGACTGCGAATCTCCGTCGGCCAGACGCCCCAGGATCAGCGCGATCCGCAGAGTGAACGCGGAGCGTACATCGGAGGGTGACCATCCGGTGACGTCGGTCACACGTCGCAGCCGGTAGCGCACGGTGTTGGGGTGGACGAAGAGCATCCGTGCCGCGCCCTCGAGACTGCTCGCCTGTTCCAGATAGACGCTCAGAGTTTCCAGCAGCGCCGACCCCGCTTCTTCCAGCGGTCTGTAGATCTCCTCCACCAACTGCTCGCGCGCGGCAGGGTCTGAGGCGATCGCCCGCTCCGGCAGCAGATCGTCCGCGAGCACCGGTCGCGGCGCGTCCTGCCAGGCGGAGCAGGCCTTGAGCCCGGCGGCCGCGGCCTGCGCGGACCTGGTCGCGGCGAGCAGGTCGGGGACGACGGGCCCCGCGACCACGGGTCCGGCCGCATAGGGCCCGATCAGTGCCTTGGCGACCTGCAGCGGATTGTCGCTGCCGCCCGCGATGACGACGAGCCGGTCGCCGAGCACTCCGGTGAGCACCTGCAGCTTGGCGTGCCGGGCGGCGCGGCGGATCGCCTCGACGGTGAGCTCACTGTCCCCGTCGGGTGCGGTGCCGAGGATGACGCAGACATGTTCGGGTGAGTTCCAGCCGAGCGCGGCGGCGCGGGAGACCGCGCCCTCGTCGGCCTCGCCGGACAGTACGGCGTTCACCACGAGGGATTCGAGGCGGGCGTCCCAGGCACCGCGGGCCTCGGCGGCCTGCGCGTACACCTGGGCGGTCGCGAAGGCGATCTCGCGTGCGTAGACGAGCAGCGCCTCGCGCAGGACCGATTCGTCGCCGGGCGCGGCAACCTCCTCGATCGCCGCCTCCATGACCTCGATGGTGGTGCGCACCATCTCGACGGTCTGGCGCAGTGTGATGGCCCGGGTCAGCTCGCGCGGAGCCGTACCGAAGACATCCGTCGAGATCGCCTGCGGGGTCTCCGGATGCCGGAACCACTCGGTGAACGCGGCGATACCGGCCTGGGCGACCAGGCCGATCCAGGACCGGTTCTCCGGGGGCATCGCCCGGTACCAGGGCAGCGTCTCGTCCATACGTGCGATGGCGTTCGCGGCGAGCCGGCCGGAGGACTGCTCCAGTCGGCGAAGGGTCGCTGAATGCGGGTGGGCGGGGTTCGCTGCAGGTTCGGGCACGGGGACAAGAGTGCCTTATCGGGACGGGTGAGCGGAGGGGCGGGGGTTCCGGTCCGTCCCACCCGGGCCGCGCCGCAGGGCTACGGTGGACCCGTGATTGACGTACGGCGCTCCGCCGACCGCTTCCGCGGCGGCGATCCCGCCTCGGGCATCGAGTCCCTGCACGCCTTCTCCTTCGGGCGCTTCTACGACCCGGACAACCTGCGCTTCGGCGCGATACTCGCCTGCAACGAGGAGCGGCTCGAGCCCGGCGCGGGCTTCGACGAGCATCCGCACAGCCACACCGAGATCGTCACCTGGGTCGTCGAGGGCGAGCTCACACACCGCGACTCGGCGGGCCACGCGACGGTGGTGCGGCCCGGGGACGTCCAGCGGCTCAGCTCGGCGGGCGGGGTGCGGCATGTGGAGCGCAACGACGGGGACGCGCCGCTGGTCTTTGTGCAGATGTGGCTCGCGCCGCTGTCGCCGGGCGGCGACCCGTCGTACGAGACAGTGCACGGCATCGCGGACTCGACGCCGTACGCGCTCCCGCAGGCGGGCGCGATGCTGCACGTACGGCGCCTCACCGCGGGCGAGCGCACGGCGGTGCCGGACGCGGCCGCGGTGTACATCCATGTGGTGCGGGGCGAAGTCCGCCTGGGGGACGAGGAGTTGGGCCCGGGTGACGCGGCGCGCATCACGGGCGCGGACGGCTTGGTACTGGCTGCGGCGGGGACTACCGAGGTCCTGCTCTGGGAGCTGAACGAGGCGAATTCAAGCCCCGCCGGTATGTGAGGCAGGGGGGTCCGGGGCGGCGCCCCGGTTCACCCCCGGCGCAGTTCGGCCAGCACCGCGTCCGTGAACGGCGGCCACGCCTCGACCGCCCACGGTCCGAAGGCCCGGTCGGTGAGCGCCACGCACGCGGCGCGCGCGTCCGGGTCGATCCACAGGAACGTGCCGGACTGGCCGAAGTGGCCGAAGGTGCGCGGCGAGGACGAACTGCCCGTCCAGTGCGGGGACTTGGCGTCCCGGATCTCGAAGCCGAGACCCCAGTCGTTGTGCTTCTGGTGGCCGTAGCCGGGCAGGATGCCGGACAGACCGGGATGGACGACCGTCATCGCCTCCAGGACCGTGCGGGCGTCCAGCAGCCGCGGGGCCTGTACTTCCGCGGCGAACTTCACCAGATCGTCGACCGTCGAGACGCCGTCCCTGGCCGGAGAACCGTCCAGCGTGGTCGCCGCCATGCCCAGCGGCTCCAGCACCGCCTGGCTCAGATACTCCGCGAACGGGATCTCCGTCGCCTTGGCGATATGGTCGCCGAGCACCTCGAAGCCCGCGTTGGAGTACAGCCTGCGAGTGCCGGGCGGGGCCGTCACACGGTGCTCGTCGAAGGCGAGTCCCGAGGTGTGCGCGAGCAGATGACGCACCGTGGAGCCCTCGGGGCCGGCCGGCTCGTCGAGCTCGATCGCCCCCTCCTCGTACGCCACGAGCGCCGCGTACGCCGCGAGCGGCTTGGTGACGGAGGCCAGCGGGAAACGGTGCGAGGCCGGGCCGTACGAACCGGCGACGGTTCCGTCCGCTCGTACGACGGCGGCCGCCGCGGTCGGTACCGGCCAGTTCTCGATCATCGCCAGGCTGTGCATGCGTACGAGCCTAAAGGGTGAGGCGCATCGCGGGATCAGGGGTACGGACGAAGCCGAGCGAGGCGTACAGCGGCTCGCCGTCGGAGGAGGCGCGCAGGTCGATCCTGGACACGCCGCGCTCGCGGAACCAGCCGAGCAGCGCCTCCATGCAGGCGCGGGAGTAGCCGTGGCGCCGCAGATCCGGGTCGGTCGCGACACTGAAGACGTAGCCGGTCGTGCCGTGCGGATTGCCGGGTCCGCCGAGCCGGTACTCGATGGTGCCGACCGCGCAGGCCGCGAGGCCTCCGGGGCGCTCGACGACGAAGGCGGTCAGATCGGCGTCGGAGTCGGCGAGCTTCTTGCGGAGGGTTTCGACGGCGGCGGGCTGCCAGCTGACGTCGGAACTGGGACCCTGATGTGAGTCCTGCATGACCTTGCGGAGGCGGACCAGCTCTTCGGCGTCTGCGGGTGTGGCGCGGCGTGCGAGGCTCATGCGCAGGAGGCTAATCGGCACTGCGCGGAAACTGCCATCAGATTCTGCTTGCTTCGAGTGCACTCGAAGGTTCTAGCGTTGAGGGCATGACGGTGATCGAGAGCACGTCTGCAAGGACGGAAATCTGCATATCCGCTCCCCGTGCGCATCCCCGCCCCGACGGGGAGGACCGCTACACGATCAGCGAGGTCGTCGCCTTCACCGGGCTCACCGCACACACCCTGCGCTGGTACGAGCGGATCGGGCTGATGTCGAATGTCGACCGGTCGCACACCGGACAGCGGCGCTTCACCAACCGTGACCTGGACTGGCTCGCCTTCGTCGGCAAGCTGCGGCTGACCGGGATGCCGGTCGCGGACATGGTCCGCTACGCCGAGCTGGTGCGGGAGGGCGAGCACACCTTCGAGGCACGGCAGGAGCTGCTGGAGCGGACGCGGCGCGATGTGCGGTCGCGCATCGCGGAGCTCCAGGACACGCTCGCCGTGCTTGACCACAAGATCGAGTTTTACGCGGGCGCCCACCGGGCGTCGGAGAGGGTCTGAACCCTGATGAGCAACAGCAAGATCGCACAGGTGCGGCTCGGGACCGAGGGGCCACTGGTCGGTGTGCAGGGCCTCGGCTGCATGGGCATGAGCGAGTTCTACGGAGACACCGACGAGGCGGCGGCCAGGGACACCCTGGAGGCGGCGCTCGAGGCGGGCGTCACGCTCTTCGACACCGCGGACGTGTACGGGCGGGGCGCCAACGAGGAGTTCCTCGCACCGTTCTTCGGGGCGCACCGTGACGAGATAACCCTGGCCACCAAGTTCGCCATCGAGCGGACGGACGACCCGCACTACCGGGGCATCCGCAATGACCGGGCGTACATCCGGCAGGCCGTCGAGGCGAGTCTCACGCGGCTGAAGACCGATGTCATCGACCTGTACTACATGCACCGCCGCGACCCGGCCGTGCCGTTCGCCGAGTCCGTCGGCGCGATGGCCGAACTGGTCGAGGAGGGCAAGGTCAAGCACCTGGGGCTGAGCGAGGTCACGGGCGCTGAGCTGCGCGAGGCGCACGCCGTGCACCCGATCGCGGCCCTGCAGTCGGAGTGGTCCCTGTTCAGCCGGGACGTGGAACGAAGCGCGGTGGGCGCGGCGGCGGAGCTGGGTGTCGCCTTCGTGCCGTACTCGCCGCTCGGCCGCGGCTTTCTGACCGGGGCGTTCGAGGACGCCGGCAAGGACCTGTCGGAGGGCGACTTCCGTAAGTTCCAGCCGCGCTTCACCGGAGACAACGCCAAGACCAACGCGGCGCTCCTGGAGCCGGTCCACAAGATCGCGGCGGCGCACGGCGCGACGGCAGCGCAGGTCGCTCTCGCCTGGGTGCAGCAGCGGGCCGAGGTGCACTCGCTCGCCGTGGTCCCGATCCCGGGCACCCGCAAGAGCAGCCGGCTGCTGGAGAATGTCGGCGCGACCCGGCTGACGCTGGCCGCCGAGGAGCTGGCGTTGCTCGAGCCGATCGCCGGACTGGTGGCGGGGGACCGCTACCCGGACATGTCCTCGACGTCGGCGGCGCGCGAGGTCTGAACCGGCCGGAGCGTAAGGACCACGAAGCCCGCCGGGAGCAGTGCTGCCACTGCCCGGCGGGCGTTCGTTCCCTTCGCCCACGGAGATTCGAGGCGGTGCGCGTACTGCCCCACTGACGGTCTCCCGCACCACCGGCCCTGCCGCTGCGTGATCACCCGCTATATGCGACCCGGGCGCGCTCACAGCCGCGCGAGCAGCTCCGCCTTCTTCGTGCTGAACTCCTCGTCGGTCACCAGCCCCGCCTGGTGCAGCTCCCCGAGGTGCCGTATCCGCTCCGCGATGTCGGCCGGGTCACGCCGGCCCGCCTGCAGCGCCATCGCCGGCGCCGAGTCGCTGTTCTGTACGGATTCGAGCACCGCGGCCGCGAACGGCAGCGACTCGTGCACCGGCCCGTACCTGATCCCGAAGAGCACCGCGGCCGGGTCCCGGTCCGCCTGCGCGTGCCCGGCTCCGTCGTCGCCGGGCTCCTCACCGCGCCGCAGCAGCCGCAGATACCCGTCGAAGGCCTCCGGCGAGCGCCATTCGACCCCGCTCAGCTCCGCCACCGGGAAACTCTGGTCGCCGGCCCGCCACTTGGCGGACGACGCGCCCGTCCGCGACCAGCGGAAGGAGACCTGCGAGCCGTCGAAGGAGGCCTTTCCGTCGTACGCCTTGAAGTGCAGCGGGGCCTCTGGCGCGGCCACGGCGTACCGTTCGGCGGGCAGGCCCGCGTCGGCCGGCAGCAGCGCGCGCAGCTCGTCGGCGTAGTACTCGGCGAGCGTCTCGAGCTCCGCGGGCAGCACCAGGCGGTACGGGTCGCTGCCTTCCTTCAACTGCCCGGCCGCGGCCTCCATCAGCGGATCCGCGCCGGGTCTGGGCACGGCGTGCAGCACCACCGTGCCGCGCTTGCCCGGCGAGAGGGTCACCGACGTCAACGCCTCGTGGGGGATACGGCGTTCGCGAAGCGTCTGGAACAGCTTCGGCGTACGGCTCCCCCGTTCGAAGCGGATGAGCACGGAGTCGGTCTCGAACTCCCAAGTGGCTTGAATTCCGGCCAGAACGTCACCCATACGCCTCATCGTATGCGGCGTGCGCCCCCACGTCGCCCCTCGGCGCTCACCCCGGTCCACCGAGTTCTACGCGCGTCAGGCCGCTTCCTCGCCGTAAATACCGCTGCGGCAGGTGTCGTTGTTGCTCGCGCAGGTCACGCTGTGGAACGAACCAACGCCTATCTCGGCGAAGTTGCTGACGCTCTCGGTTCCCGGCTCGAAATAGCCGCCGTGTCCGATTGCGCCGGCCGCCGACAGCACCCGCGCCCCGAACGCCGGCGTCACCGGGTCCTCGCCGTGGCCAAGCCCGCCGACCTCCAGGTGCGGTACGCCCTGGATCCAGTCGTCGCTGTCCCGCATGGCCCATACCCGGGCCCGCGAGCGAAGATCGGCCACGTTCTCGGCCCGCATTCCGGGGCTGCCGGCCACCGCTATGTCGCCCACCCGCTCGGGCAGCCGGCGCGCGGCGACACCGCACACCACGGAGCCGTAGCTGTGGCAGAACAGCGCGACCTTGGCGTCGCCTGGCAGCGCGGAGGTGAGCGCGGTCAGCCGCAGGGCGCCGATCTGGGCGAGCCGGCCGATGGCCGAGTCCATGCCGACACCGACGGGCGCGGTGTAGTCGGCCCAGGCGATGACGGCGGTACGGGTACGGGGCGAGGCGGCCCGCTCGGCGGCGTACAGCGACTGCGCCATACCGACGGGCGCGGTGTACTTGCGGGTGGACCGCTGGAAGGTGAGCAGATTGGTGTCGACGCCGGGGACGATCACGGAGACACGCTGGGCGCGGTCGAGATCGCCGAGAACCTCGGCGACCTTGCCGGGGCCTGACGGATCGAAGGCGAGGATCTGCCGGTCGGCGCTCATGAGCGCCTCGAAGCGGTTCATACGGCGGACCGCGTCGTGGTGGCCGTCCGCGGTGAGGTTCGGGTCGTTCACCCGCTTGCGTTCCAACTTGAGCGAACGCGCGAGGGCCTTGCGGTTGGCGTGGTAGCGCAGGGTCACCGGGGCGCCGTTGAGATTGCCGACCACGAGCGGGTACTGGTCGGCGAGCCGGGTCCGCTGGAGCGGGCCGAGCGAGGCGAAGAAGGCGGCCAGCCGCTGCGGCGGCGCGTCGGTGCCGGGCAGCTCACGCGCACCGATCCGGGCCTTTCCCCAGCCGGCCAGCTCGGCCTCGAGGGCGTCACGGGGGCCGCTCTGATGTCGAACCGCGGTCCAGCCGCTGGTCGCCAGCATCACGAACACGACCGCGAGGGCAAGCAGAGCGCGCCATGCGGTCAAGGTGGGGGAGGAGTCGAAGGAAGTCACTGCGGGACACCCTAGGAGACGCGCGAGGGGCCTCGCGAAGACCGTGAGGGAGATCACGTGTTCCGCGCGGAAAGAGGGGAAGGCCGTCACATTCCGTGCGCCTGGGGCGTACGCTCCGGTGCGCTTTCGCGGTCCGCTTTTACGTGCTGCTTACGCTACTTACGCCAGTTCTCGGCGAGCGCGGGCCCGAGGTGGTCCAGATACGCCTCCGTGAGCCCCCGGATCGCCTCCGTGCTGGCGTCCTCGCCCTGACCCCAGAGCCGGCCGGTCACCCGCATCACCCCGCTGAACGCGGCGACCACGACCCGCGGCCTCGGGTCCGTGTCCACGTCGAGTCCCTCGCGCTCGGCGATCAGTTGGGCGATCTCCTCCTCCAGCTCGGTGGAACGGCGCAGATGGACGGCGAGCAGGGCGGGCGTCGACTCGATCATCTGGTAGCTGCGCATATGCAGATCGAGGGGGATGATCTCCTCGATCGCCTCGCCGATCGTGTCCCAGGCGCCCAGCACCGCATTGCGCAGCGCCTCGAACGGGCCCTCCTCCGCGGGCCGTTCACGCACCGCAGCGACGAAGTGGGACTCGACGAGCTTTTGAACGGCGAAGGCGGCCTCTTCCTTGTTGGCGAAGTAGCGGAAGAAGGTGCGCTGGGAGACCTCGACGGCGTCCGCGATCTCGTCGACGGTCGTCTGCTCGTATCCCTTGGTGGTGAAGAGCTCGAGGGCAGCGCGCAGCAGGGCGTCGCGGGTGAGCTGTTTCTTGCGCTCGCGCAGTCCGGTCGGCTCGGCCGTCACTTCATGGTCCTCTTTCCGGCATTAGACCTGCTCAGCCTACCTGTGAGCCAGGTGACAGCTACCGACTTGTGAATTGGTTTGTCAAGTGTCAGTGGCTGACACTAGCCTCCAACGCATGACTAGTCAGACCACCGTCGAAAAGGCGCCGAAGGATCCGCAGGACTCCCTCCCGGCGCCGGCCAAGGGCCTGCGCGGCCACCCCTGGCTGACGCTTCTCTCTGTGGCCATCGGCGTGATGATGGTCGCGCTGGACGGCACGATCGTCGCGATCGCCAACCCGGCGATCCAGAAGGACCTCGGCGCCACCTTTGCCGACGTCCAGTGGATAACCAACGGCTACTTCCTCGCCCTCGCCGTGACCCTGATCACCGCGGGCAAGCTCGGTGACCGCTTCGGCCACCGGCAGACCTTCCTCATCGGCGTCGTCGGATTCGCCGCGGCCTCGGGAGCCATCGGACTCTCCGACAGCATCGCCCTGGTGGTCACCTTCCGGGTGCTCCAGGGTCTGTTCGGAGCGCTGCTGATGCCCGCCGCGCTCGGCCTGCTGCGCGCCACCTTCCCCGCCGAGAAGCTGAACATGGCGATCGGCATCTGGGGCATGGTCATCGGCGCCTCCACCGCGGGCGGCCCGATCCTCGGCGGCCTGCTCGTCCAGCACGTCAGCTGGCAGTCGGTCTTCTTCATCAACGTCCCGGTCGGCGTCCTGGCGCTCGTACTCGGCGTGCTGATCCTCAAGGACCACCGTGCTGAGCGCGCGCCGAAGTCCTTCGACATCCTTGGCATCCTGCTGCTCTCCGCGGCGATGTTCTGCCTGGTCTGGGCGCTCATCAAGGCTCCGGCATGGGGCTGGGGCTCCGGGGAGACCTGGGGCTTCATCGGCGCCTCCGTCGTCGCGTTCGCGCTCTTCGCCTTCTGGGAGACGAAGGTCGGGGAGCCGCTCGTCCCGCTGAAGCTGTTCCGCTCCGTGCCGCTCGCCGCGGGCACGGTCCTGATGGTGCTGATGGCCATCGCCTTCATGGGCGGTCTGTTCTTCGTCACCTTCTATCTGCAGAACGTGCACGGCATGAGCCCGGTCGACAGCGGTCTGCACCTGCTGCCGCTCACCGGCATGATGATCGTCGGCTCGCCGCTGGCGGGCGCTCTGATCACCACGTCGGGCCCGCGTATCCCGCTGGCCGGCGGCATGGTGCTCACGGCGGTCGCCATGTTCGGTATGTCGACCCTGTCGACCGACACCGGCAGCCTTCCGATGTCGGTCTGGTTCGCCCTGCTCGGCCTCGGTCTCGCGCCGGTCATGGTCGGCGCGACCGAAGTCATCGTCGGCAACGCCCCGATGGAGCTCTCCGGTGTCGCGGGCGGTCTGCAGCAGGCCGCCATGCAGATCGGCGGCAGCCTCGGTACGGCCGTGCTCGGCGCGGTCATGGCCTCCAAGGTCGACAACGACCTGGCCGGCAACTGGGCCGACGCCAAGCTCCCACCGCTCACCCCGGCCCAGTTGGACCAGGCATCGGAAGCCGTTCAGGTGGGTGTGCCGCCGGTGGCGCCCGGGACCCCGCCCGCCATCGCCGAGAAGATCGTCGGCGTCGCGCACGACACCTTTATCTCCGGCATGGGCCTGGCCTGCCTGGTCGCCGCGGGTGTGGCGGTCGTCGCGGTCTTCGTCGCGCTGCTGACCAAGCGCGGCGCGAACGCCGAGGCGGGTGCGGGCGCGGCCCACATCTGACGGCGAGCGCGCGTCAACCGCGTGCGCACGACAGCCCCGCCGGGCCCGCCCGGCGGGGCTGTCGCCTATCCGGGTGATCTGCTCGGGCCCCTCTTCCCCCACGGGCCGAGCGCAGGTCAGGGTGCGGTCAAGTGATCCGTACGACACGGGGGTTGACCGAAATGCGCAAGATCGTCACGGCCGGATTCCTGGCCGCAGCAGTACTGGCGCCGCAGACGGCAGCGGCCACTGTCGCCGCCGCGCCGCCACGCCTCGGGGAGTGCGCGGCGGGCCAGCTCTGCCTCTGGGAGAAGGGGAACTTCAAGGGCGTACGCCAGGTGCATGAGCTCTCGGGCACCGATATCGAGAGCTGTGTCCCGCTGCCGCCCGGCACCACGGCAGAGGCGCTGGCCAACCGGACCGGGCGGCCCGTCACCACGTACCAGTCGGCCGAGTGCGAGGAGACGGGCGAGTTCGAGACCTACCCGGGCGGCGGCACCTGGTTGCCCCAATCCCCGTATCGGATCAGGGCCTTCAAGGTCTGGGAGCGCTGAACCGGGGTACCCGCAGTCCGGGCCCCGATTCGACAACCTCAGGGAGTGATGATGGCGGGCTTCGGACACACCACGCGCAAGCACCCTCGCTCACGCGGCCGGACGTGGTCGCGGAGCGGGCCGGACCGCGCGGTACTCGGAATCATCGGGCTGATCTGCGCGATCGCGGGATTCTTCGTGCTGGGGATCATCCTCGGGCCGATCGCGATCGTCTGCGGCTGGCTCGGCATGGGACGCCGCTGGAACGGCGCACAGCCGGTTCCGGCACTGGTCGGCGTCGTGCTCGGTGCCATTGACACCGTGCTGGCGATCGTCTGGCTGGCGGGAGCGTCAGCCATGGGCAACGGCATGTTCTGACGGCTGCCCCGGGCAGCCGGACGGCCCCGGCCTCGGGACGACCTGCACCCGGGCAGCCGGGGAGACCGGACCGCCGAAGTGACCGCTCAGATCGCCGACTTGTCGGGCGCGGCAGCAACGCCCTCCTGCACCGGCAGCACGCGGGGAACGGGCTCTGCCGCGCCCGGCAGCACGTCGGGACTGGGTTCCGCTGCGCCGGGCAGCGCGCCGGGAACGGGCTCTGCCGCGCCCGAGAACACGTCGGGAACGGGCTCCGCCGCGACCGACAGCCGCCCGATCTCCGCCCGCAGTTGCCTGACCTCCGCGGTCAGCGCTTCGAGCAGCGCCGTCTGCCGGCGCTCCTCCGCGTCGTCCCGCTCGAAGCGGGAGATGAACCACGCCGCGATATTGGCGGTGACGACACCGAGCAGGGCGATCCCCGCGAGCATCAGTCCGACCGCGAGCACCCGACCCAGACCCGTCGTCGGCGCGTGATCGCCGTACCCGACCGTCGTCATCGTCGTAAACGACCACCACACCGCGTCGCCCAGCGTCTTGATGTTCCCGTCCGGCGCGTCCCGCTCCACATGGAGCACGGCCAGCGAGCCGAACATCATCAGCCCCACCACCGCGCCACCGACATACGTCGTCAGCGTGACCTGCGGCGCCATCCTGGCCCGCCGGCCCACCAGCAGCAGCGTGGAGACGACCCGCAGCAGCCGCAGTGGCTGCACCAGCGGCAGCAGCACCGCGATCAGATCCAGCGGATGGCTGCGTACGAACAGCATCTTGCCGGGCGCCAGCGTCAGCCGTACGAGGTAGTCGGCGGCGAAGGAGCCCCACACCACCCACTCGGTGACCATGCAGACCGTGTGCACCCAGCTCTTCGCGTCGGGCGTCACGATCGGTATGGCATAGGCGACGGCGAACGCCAGGGCTAGCGCCAGCAAGGGGGTCTGCATGCGCTCTTCCCACCGGACCTGCGCTGTTCGCTGCTTCATGCCACGCATCGTAGGGCTGTGCTTTTCCGGGGGACGGCCCCCGGGCCCCCGATGCGAAGGGCGGCGGAGCCCCATGGGTTCCGCCGCCCTTCACCCAGCCATGTGCTTACGCGTCGCCGCCGGCCGCGCCCGGGTCCGCCGCCGCCACATCCAGCAGCTGGTATCGGTCCACGGCCTGCTTCAGCACCGAGCGGTCGACCTTGCCGTCCCGCGCGAGCTCGGTGAGCACCCCGAGCACGATCGACTGCGCGTCGATGTGGAAGAACCGACGGGCCGCACCACGCGTGTCCGCGAAGCCGAAGCCGTCCGCGCCCAGCGACTGGTACGTGCCGGGCACCCAGCGCGAGATCTGGTCAGGGACCGAGCGCATCCAGTCCGAGACCGCCACGAACGGGCCCTCGGAGCCCTGCAGCTTCTGCGTGACGTACGGGACGCGCTGCTCCTCCTCCGGGTGGAGCAGATTGTGCCGCTCCGCGTCGACGGCCTCACGGCGCAGCTCGTTCCAGGACGTCGCCGACCAGACGTCGGCCTTGACGTTCCACTCCTCGGCGAGGATCCGCTGAGCCTCGACCGCCCACGGCACGGCCACACCGGACGCCATGATCTGCGCGGGGATCGCACCGGCCTCGCCCGCCTTGAAGCGGTGGATGCCCTTGAGGATGCCCTCGACGTCGACATCGGCGGGCTCCGCCGGGTGCTGGATCGGCTCGTTGTAGACGGTGAGGTAGTAGAAGACGTCCTCGCTGTCCGGGCCGTACATCCGGCGCAGACCGTCCTTGACGATGTGCGCGATCTCGTAGCCGAAGGCCGGGTCGTACGCGACACAGCCCGGGTTGGTCGAAGCGAGCAGCTGGGAGTGGCCGTCCGCGTGCTGCAGACCCTCACCGGTCAGAGTCGTACGTCCCGCGGTCGCACCCAGCACAAAGCCGCGCGCGAGCTGGTCGGCCATCTGCCAGAACTGGTCGCCGGTCCGCTGGAAACCGAACATCGAGTAGAAGACATAGACCGGGATCAGCGGCTCGCCGTGCGTGGCGTACGCCGAACCGGCGGCGATCAGCGATGCCGTGCAGCCGGCCTCGGAGATGCCGTCGTGCAGCATCTGGCCGGTCGGTGACTCCTTGTAGGCGAGCAGCAGCTCGCGGTCCACCGCTTCGTACTGCTGGCCCAGCGGGTTGTAGATCTTGGCGCTCGGGAAGAACGCGTCCATGCCGAAGGTGCGGTACTCGTCGGGGGCGATCAGCACGAAACGCTTGCCGATCTCCTTGTCCCGCATCAGGTCCTTCAGGATGCGGACGAACGCCATGGTTGTGGCGATCGACTGCTGTCCCGAGCCCTTCTTGGCGGTGGCGTAGGTCTTGTCCTCCGGCAGGGCCAGCGGCTTGGCGCGCACCACACGGGTCGGCACATAGCCGCCGCACGCCTTGCGGTGGTCGTGCATGTACTGGATCTCTTCGGAGTTCCGGCCCGGGTGGTAGTACGGCGGCGCGCCGCTCTCCAGCTGCTTGTCCGTGATCGGGAGGTGCAGCCGGTCGCGGAAGCGCTTGAGGTCGTCGACCGTCAGCTTCTTCATCTGGTGGGTCGCGTTGCGGCCCTCGAAGTTCGGACCCAGCGTCCAGCCCTTGATCGTCTGCGCGAGAATCACCGTCGGCTGGCCCTTGTGCTCCTTGGCCGCCGTGTATGCCGCGTAGACCTTCTTGTGGTCGTGACCGCCGCGTCCCAGGTGCAGGATCTGCTCGTCGGTCATGCCCTCGACCATGTTGCGCAGCCGCTGGTCGCTGCCGAAGAAGTGCTCACGGATGTACGCGCCGGTCTCGGTGGCGTACGTCTGGAACTGGCCGTCCGGCGTGGTGTTCAGCTTGTTCACCAGGATGCCGTCGCGGTCCTGCGCGAGCAGCGGGTCCCAGGAGCGGTCCCAGACCAGCTTGATGACGTTCCAGCCGGCGCCGCGGAACTGGGACTCCAGCTCCTGGATGATCTTGCCGTTGCCGCGTACCGGGCCGTCGAGGCGCTGCAGGTTGCAGTTGACGACAAAGGTCAGGTTGTCCAGGCCCTCACGGGCGGCGATGGAGAGCTGGCCGAGCGACTCGGGCTCGTCCATCTCGCCGTCGCCGAGGAACGCCCACACGTGTGACTTGGAGGTGTCCGCGATGCCGCGCGCCTCCATGTAGCGGTTCATCCGCGCCTGGTAGATCGCGCCGAGCGGGCCGAGGCCCATCGAGACGGTCGGGAACTCCCAGAAGCCCGGCATCAGCCGCGGGTGCGGGTAGCTGGACAGGCCGTTCGGGAACTTGGACTTCTCCTGGCGGAAGGCGTCGAGCTGGGTCTCGTTGAGCCGGTCCAGCAGGAACGCGCGAGCGTAGATGCCGGGCGACGCGTGGCCCTGGAAGAAGATCTGGTCGCCGCCGTCGCCCTCGTCCTTGCCGCGGAAGAAGTGGTTGAAGCCGACGTCGTAGAGGGACGCGGAGGAGGCGAAGGTGGCGATGTGCCCGCCGACGCCGATGCCCGGGCGCTGCGCGCGGGAGACCATCACCGCAGCGTTCCAGCGGGTCGCGTTGAGGATCTTGCGCTCGATCTCCTCGTTGCCGGGGAAGAACGGCTCGTCCTTGGTGGCGATGGTGTTGACGTAGTCCGTGCTGCGCATCTCGGGCACGGCCACGCGCCTCTCGCGGGCACGCTCGATCAGGCGGAGCATCAGGTAGCGGGCGCGCTCCCGGCCCCGCTCGTCGACGGCGGCGTCGAGGGAGTCCAGCCACTCCTGGGTCTCTTCAGGATCGAAGTCCGGGACCTGACTGGGAAGGCCGCCAATGATGATCGGATTGCGATCGGATCCGGAAGCCACGCTATTCCTTCGCTGTTCGGGGGGCACTGCC
Source organism: Streptomyces sp. NPDC002730 (assembly GCF_042888805.1). NCBI lineage: Bacteria > Bacillati > Actinomycetota > Actinomycetes > Kitasatosporales > Streptomycetaceae > Streptomyces > Streptomyces sp. NPDC002730. Next base: position 257,695 of record NZ_JBIAQG010000002.1, on the reverse strand, counting down.
TCTACGGGACGTACGCGATGTCTGCGCGTTGTCGCACCGCTCCATCGTGTACCGCGGCGAGGCAAACGTCATCTCTACCGAGGGGTAACCCGTGTTCTCGGAGACATCCGGCCCGAACCGCGGTTCCGGGTTCGGGCAAATCGCAACCTTACGCCCAAGCCGTCAATGCGTTTGGTTCGGCTGTTCGGCCCCGATGGGCGCACCGAAGCGAGGAAAAGCCGTAAAGATGGTCGAATGGTGTGGCAAGCACAATGAGAGGGGCCCGAGCGTGCCTGGAGTTGCGTCGAGACGGCCCCAAACGTCACCGTTTCGGCGGTCTGGACGGCCGGGTACTTGCGCGATCGGTCCCGCCCGTGTGGACTACGGCCAACGCCACGCGCACGCGCGGGGCTGCAGCATTTTCCAAACATGATCAGGAGGCAAGCCGTGAGCGCGACCGCGGACCACGCGGAGGAGCGGACCAACCCGGCCGTCAGGCTGGGGTTCGAGCCCGGACAGGTGGTCCAGGAGATCGGCTACGACGATGACGTCGAGCAGGAACTCCGTGAGGGCATCGAGGCTGTAATCGGCCAGGAACTCGTCGATGAGGACTACGAGGACGTCGCAGACGTCGTCGTGCTCTGGTTCCGTGACGACGACGGCGACCTTACGGACGCGCTGGTGGACGCCATCGGCCTGCTCGACGAGGGCGGCGACATCTGGTTGCTTACGCCGAAGACCGGCAGGGACGGTTACATCGAGCCGAGCGACATCAACGAAGCCGCGCAGACCTCCGGTCTCTCCCAGACCAAGAGCATCAACGCGGGCAAGGACTGGTCGGGCACCCGGCTGAGCGCACCCAAGTCCAAGCGCTGAGCGCCCAACGCCCGAAGGCCCCCGTCGACACATGTCGGCGGGGGCCTCTGCGTAGGGTGGACACCACCCGAACGGACCACCCCAACTCGGCCCAGCGAAGGGAAGCACTGTCATGGCGATCGAGGTCGGCACCAAAGCCCCGGATTTCGAGCTGAAGGACAACCACGGCCGGACCGTGCGGCTCACCGACTTCCGCGGCGAGAAGAACGTGGTGCTCCTCTTCTATCCCTTCGCCTTCACCGGTGTGTGCACGGGCGAGCTCTGCGCGCTCCGTGACGAACTGCCCTCGTTCGTCAACGACGACACCCAGCTGCTCGCGGTCTCCAACGACTCGATCCACACGCTGCGCGTCTTCGCCGAGCAGGAGGGCCTGGAGTACCCGCTGCTCTCGGACTTCTGGCCGCACGGTGAGACCTCGCGTGCGTACGGCGTCTTCGACGAGGAGAAGGGATGCGCCGTGCGCGGAACCTTCATCGTCGACAAGGAGGGCGTGGTCCGCTGGACCGTCGTGAACGGCCTGCCGGACGCCCGCGACCTGAACGAGTACATCAAGGCGCTGGACACCCTCTGATTCATCGGGCGACCTCCCGCGCCAAAGGGTGTTTTGCGCGGGAACCGGTCACTAGGATCCATTCGTTGATCCGATACCAACGCACTACGGGGGCGCTGCCCCTGAAAACCAATGGAGGGACTCGTGGGAGTCAGCCTCAGCAAGGGCGGCAACGTCTCGCTGACCAAGGCCGCGCCCAACCTGACCGCGGTCACCGTGGGCCTGGGCTGGGACGCACGCAGCACCACCGGCACCGACTTCGACCTCGACGCCAGCGCCCTGCTGACCAACGCCGAGGGCAAGGTCGCCAACGACGGCAACTTCGTCTTCTTCAACAACCTCAAGAGCCCCGACGGCTCTGTCGAGCACACCGGCGACAACCTCACGGGTGAGGGCGAAGGCGACGACGAGCAGATCAAGGTCAACCTCGCCTCGGTGCCCGCCGACGTCGACAAGATCGTGTTCCCGGTCTCGATCTACGAGGCCGAGAGCCGCCAGCAGTCCTTCGGCCAGGTGCGCAACGCGTTCATCCGCGTCGTCAACCAGGCCGACAACAACGAACTGGCCCGCTACGACCTGAGCGAGGACGCCTCGACCGAGACCGCGATGGTCTTCGGCGAGCTCTACCGCAACGGCGCGGAGTGGAAGTTCCGTGCCATCGGCCAGGGGTACGCCTCCGGCCTGCGCGGTATCGCGCAGGACTTCGGTGTGAACGTCTGAGCCAGCAGCATCTCCGCTTCCGGCGCCGCACATCTCCGTGCGGCGCCGGACGTGCCTGAACACCTGCCGAACCGCTAAACCCGCAGAACCTCGATACCCGCAGAACCTCGATACCCGCAGAACCTCGATACCCGCAGAACCTCGATACCCGCAGAACCTCGATACCCGCAGAACCTCGCAACACGTCATCCAGGGGAGGACCCACGATCATGGGCGTCACGCTCGCCAAGGGAGGCAATGTCTCCCTCTCCAAGGCCGCACCGAACCTCACGCAGGTACTGGTAGGGCTCGGCTGGGACGCGCGCTCCACCACCGGAGCGCCCTTCGACCTCGATGCCAGCGCACTGCTCTGCCAGTCCGGCCGAGTACTCGGCGACGAGTGGTTTGTCTTCTACAACAACCTCAAGAGCCCCGACGGCTCCGTCGAGCACACCGGCGACAACCTCACGGGCGAGGGCGAAGGCGACGACGAGTCGCTGCTGGTGGACCTCTCCAAGGTGCCGGACCATGTCGACAAGATCGTCTTCCCGGTCTCCATCCATGAGGCCGACAACCGCGGCCAGACGTTCGGGCAGGTCAGCAACGCCTTCATCCGGGTGGCCAATCAGGCGGACGGCCAGGAGCTCGCCCGCTACGACCTGAGCGAGGACGCCTCGACCGAGACCGCGATGATCTTCGGCGAGCTCTACCGCTACGGGGGCGAGTGGAAGTTCCGTGCAGTGGGGCAGGGGTACGCGTCGGGGCTCCGAGGCATCGCTCTAGACTTCGGGGTCAACGTTTCGTAAAGCCGCGCACTGGAATGGGGAAACCCGGACTTGGTGCGGGGGCGACCCGTACTACACGATTGGGTACCAGTGGTTCTGAAAACCTTCGGCTGGTCGTTCGCGGTCACCGCGCTCGGCCTGGTCGCAGCGGTGCTCTACGGCGGGTGGACCGCGTTCGGGGTCGTCCTGATCCTGTCCATCCTCGAGATCTCGCTGTCCTTCGACAATGCGGTGGTCAACGCCGGAATCCTGAAGAAGATGAGTGCCTTCTGGCAGAAGATCTTCCTCACGGTCGGCGTGCTCATCGCCGTGTTCGGTATGCGACTGGTCTTCCCTGTTGTCATCGTCGCCATCAGCGCCAACCTGGGCCCGGTAGAGGCCGTGGACCTGGCGTTCAACCAGCCTGAACGCTATGAGCAGTTGGTCACCGACGCGCACCCGTCGATCGCGGCCTTCGGCGGTATGTTCCTGCTGATGATCTTCCTCGACTTCATCTTCGAGGACCGTGACATCAAGTGGCTGGCCTGGCTGGAGCGGCCGCTGGCCAAGCTCGGCAAGGTCGACATGCTGTCGGTCTGCATCGCCCTGATCGTGCTGATGGTCAGCTCGATGACCTTCGCCGTCAACGCCCACCAGCACGCCGGGCACGCGGACAAGGCCCAGACGGTGCTGATCTCCGGTATCGCCGGTCTGGTCACGTATCTGGTCGTCGGCGGGCTCTCCGGCTTCTTCGAGAACAGGCTCGAGGAGGAAGAGGAGCGCGAGCACGAGGCCGAGGAAGAGGCCAAGAAGGCCGGCAAGCCGGTCTCGGCCGTTGTGATGGCGGGCAAGGCCGCGTTCTTCATGTTCCTCTACCTCGAGGTCCTGGACGCGTCCTTCTCGTTCGACGGTGTCATCGGCGCCTTCGCCATCACCAACGACATCGTGCTGATGGCGCTCGGCCTCGGTATCGGCGCCATGTACGTCCGTTCGCTCACGGTCTACCTGGTCCGCCAGGGAACCCTCGACGACTACGTCTACCTGGAGCACGGCGCGCACTACGCGATCGGCGCGCTCGCCGTGATTCTGCTCGTCACCATCCAGTACCAGATCAACGAGATCATCACCGGTCTGGTCGGCGTCGTACTGATCGCCTGGTCGTTCTGGTCCTCGGTGCGCCGCAACAGGGCGCTCGCCGCCCAGGGAATCGACCCACAGGACGCTCCTGCCGGGGTGTGACCCGGCAAGGATTGAGGAACGCTCTGAGCGGGGCGGCTCCGAGGCACCGGCCTCGGCGCCGCCCCGCGGGGTTCATCGATGTGTGTGGGGGTGGGTATGGCCTTCTGGGACAGCCTGTGGCGGGGGCGGTCACCGCAGTTCGACTCGGGCAGTGCCGCGACGAATTCCATCGAGCTGACCAAACGGCACCCGACGGTCTCGCTCACCAAGCAGGGCGCGGCCACCGGCAATCTGCGCGTCAATCTCTCCTGGCGGATGCGCACTTCCGATATCGAGGGCAGGTCCAAGCAGAGCGGCAGACTGCTGCGCCACCCTTTCAAGCTCTTCCAGCCCGATGTGGTCCAGGCGCACACCCAGGGCGTGGTCAACGTGGACCTCGACCTCGGCTGTCTGTACGAACTGACGGACGGCAGCAAGGGCGTGGTGCAGCCGCTGGGCAGCTTCTTCGGCAGCATCAACGAGCCGCCCTATGTGAAGCTCAGCGGCGACGACCGGTTCGGCTCTCCCTCGGGTGAGACGCTCTACGTCAATCTCGACCACCGCGAGTCGATCAAGCGGCTGCTGTTCTTCGCCTACATCTACGACCAGACGCCGGCCTTCGACCGTACCCACGCGCATGTGACGCTCTACCCGAGCAACGGCCCGCGGGTCGAGATAGAACTCGACGAGCGCGCGCCACAGGCCCGTTCCTGTGCGGTGTTCTCCATGGAGAACGTCAAGGGCGAGCTGATCGTGCGCCGTGAGGTGAAGTTCGTGTACGGATTCCAGGCGGAGCTCGACCGGCTGTACGGGTGGGGCCTGCAGTGGGGCCGCGGCTACAAGAACCGGGTCTGAGGCGGCTGCCCGCGGCTCAGGAACGGATGAACTGCGGGCCCATCGGCGGCAGCCGGAAGTTCGGGTCAGGAGCGTGCGCGGCTGCGGCGGCGGGCTGTGGGTAGCCGTAGGCGGGCTGGGTCGTGGCGGGCTGCGGGTAGCCGTAAGCGGGCTGCGCCGCGGCCGGCTGCGGGTAGCCGTAAGTGGGCTCGGCCGGGGGCGCGGACGCCGGCTGTACGGATGGCTGGGCCGGCGGCTGCGGCTCGGGCTGCGCGGACGGCTCGGCCGCCGCCTCCGCCTCGTCCACCGAGATACCGAACGCCGTGGCCAGGCCGACCAGCCCGGTCGGATAGCCCTGCGCGACCGCGCGGAACTTCCAGCCGTCCCCGCGCCGGTAGAGCTCGCCGCAGATGATCGCGGTCTCCTCGCCGGTCTCCGGCTTCACATCGAAGACGGCCAGCGGGTCGCTGTCGGCCAGGGCAGCGTCGTAGAGCAGTATTCGCAGATCCCGTACATGCTGGAAGGTGTCGCCGTCCGAGGAGGCGGCGAGCACCACCTGGTCGACCGACGGGTCGAGGGCCGCGAGATCCGCCTCGACGGTGTCGGTCAGCCACTCGGCGATGCGCTTCTTGGGCAGGCGCCGCACCAGGCCCGAAGGATGGCGCGGCTGGTTGTAGAAGACGAAGTCCTCGTCGGAGCGCACACGGCCGTCCTGGCCGAGCAACAGGGCCGAGGCGTCCACATCGGGGACCCCGGCGCCCGGGGTCCAGCGCAGCACGGCCCGTACGGCCATGGCATCGAGAGGGACGTTCGAACCCTTCAGCATCGCGTGCGTCATATCCGTCATCCTGCCTTCCCGGTGGCCGTGCGGACAACGCGGGGCCCCTTGTTCTCCAGCCAGGACATGGGCATGGTGCAAGCGGGTTACCTGGAATTCATGGACTTGGGGAACTCTTGACACACAGTCGTACGTACTATTACCGGCCACGTCAGTCGGGCCGCCAAGGCAGTACGGGGGAAACAAATGCGTCACTTCGGGCATCTTTCGCCTGCTGTCAGGGACAGTCTCTTCCACCGGGAGCCGTGTGAATTCACGGCAGCCTCACCCGCCCGCTTGCTCGCCACCGCGCTCGGCGCCACGCTCTACAGCCCCGCCACCCGTCCGAAGCTCGCCGACGACGTGCTCAAGCAGATCGGCCGCGGAGTCGTCTCCATGGTCCTCTGCCTGGAGGATTCCATCGACGACGCGGAAGTCGCGGAGGCCGAGGAGAACCTGGTCCGGCAGTTCGCCGACCTCGACGCGCGTGACGCGGAGCTGCCGCTGCTCTTCATTCGGGTCCGCGAACCCGGGCAGATTCCGGATCTGGTGCACCGGCTCGGCCCCTCGGTCCGGAGACTGACCGGATTTGTACTACCGAAGTTCACGGAAGAGCGGGGTGTCCCGTTCCTGGAGGCACTCGCCTCCGCGGAATCAGCGAGCGGACAGCGGCTCTTTGCCATGCCCGTACTGGAATCTCCCAGCCTGCTCCACCTCGAAACCCGCACCGAGACGCTCGTCGGGATCGCCCGCACCGTGGACAAGTACCGCGAGCGGGTCCTGGCGCTGCGACTCGGCGTCACGGACTTCTGCTCGGCCTACGGGCTGCGCCGGTCGCCCGATATGACCGCGTACGACGTCCAGATCGTCGCCGCGGTCATCGCCGACGTGGTGAACGTCCTGGGACGGGCGGACGGCACCGGCTTCACGGTGACCGGGCCGGTGTGGGAGTACTTCCGGCTCCAGGAGCGCATGTTCAAGCCTCAGCTGCGCCGAAGCCCCTTCATGGAGGGACGGGCGGAGGAACTGCGCGCCACGCTCATCGAGCACGACCTGGACGGCCTGCTCCGTGAGATCGACCTGGACCGGGCCAACGGCCTGCAGGGCAAGACCTGCATCCACCCCTCGCATGTGCTGCCCGTGCACGCACTGTCCGTGGTCAGTCACGAAGAGTTCAGCGACGCGCAGGACATCCTGCAGCCGGAGCGGGGTGGCGGCGGAGTGATGCGTTCCGCGTACACGAACAAGATGAACGAAGTGAAGCCCCACCGGGCCTGGGCCGAGCGCACGCTGCTGCGTGCCGAGGTCTTCGGCGTGGCCAAGGAAGAGGTCGGCTTCGTGGAGCTGCTCACGGCCGGGCTCTCCGGCTGACATGACGAGGGAAGAGACTGTAAGCGTGGTGTGGTCGGGAACGTGGGTCGCTGAGCGGCTGGGCGTCGGTCTCGTGGGAGACGAGACGCTGAGCGGCCTGTTGGGACTGGCCCTGCGCCGCAATCCCAAGCGGGCGCATCTGCTGGTGTCGAACGTGCTGGGCAAGCATGTGCCGCAGTCGCCGGCGGTGGTGTACGGCGCGGGACGCGGACTCGGACGTCGGGTGCGCGATCTGCTCGGCGACACCGAGGCGGCCCGCGCGGTGGTCCTGGGTTACGCGGAGACGGCGACGGGCCTGGGCCACTCGGTGGCGGACGGCCTGGGCCTGGCGCCGTATCTGCACTCCACGCGCCGCCCGGTCGAGGGCGTGCCACGGGCGGGCGGCTTCGAGGAGTCCCACTCCCACGCGACCTCCCACCTCCTGCTGCCGGAGAACCCACGGCTGCTGGCGGGTGAGGGCCCGCTGGTCCTGGTGGACGACGAGTTCTCGACGGGTAACACCGTGCTGAACACGGTCCGCGACCTGCACGAGCGGTATCCGCGGGACCGGTATGTGATCGTGGCGCTGGTCGACATGCGCTCGGAGCGGGACCGGAGCCGTCTGACTCATTTCGCGGAGGAGATCGGCGCGCGGGTCGATCTGGTGGCACTGGCTTCGGGGACGGTGAAGCTGCCTGAGGGCGTCCTGGAGAAGGGACGGGCGCTGGTGGCGGAGTACGAGGCGGGTAGCGACTCCGTGGCGGGCCGCGTGGTCCCGGGCGTCTCGGAGGTGGCTGGGACGAGCGTCCTCGAGGTGCGCGACGACGTGTCGCCGCACGGCGCGGAGGCGGGTGCCGGTTCGCGCCCCGACGCGGAGGTGTCCTGCGCGGAGAGTGGTCGGCGCATGCCTGACAGTGACGGTCTCGGCGCGGGCGCGCCGGAGGCGGCCGGGCAGCCGTCCGCGCACGCCGTCGTGCGCGTGGAGCTGGACTGGCCGGCGGGCGTGCCCGACGGTGGGCGGCACGGCTTCACGCCGGAGCACCGAGAGCAGTTGGAGGCCGCCCTGCCGGGCATGGCCGCGCGCCTGGCCGAGGCGCTCGGTGTCCGGGCCGCCCGACAGGGCGCGGCTCCGAGCCGCCCCGCCGACGGCGCGACAGCGGACGCGGCGGACACGACCGGCGGTCACGCCGTGGCCACGGCGGACGCGGCCGGAGCGGCAAACGGCGCGCGCCTTGCCGCGGACGCGGTACGCGCGGCCGATCAGGCTCGCCCCGCGGGCGGCGCGAGCCACTCGGGCGACGCGGCTCGCGCGGACGGCCGCCCGGCCGCCTCCGGCGCGCCCGCAAACGGCGCGCGCCTGGCCGCGGATGCGTCCCACCCTGCAAACGGCGCGCGCCTGGCCGCAGAGTCGGACGACGTCGCTGACGGGAAGGCCCGGCCACGCGTACTCGTCCTCGGGTTCGAGGAGTTGATGTACGCGCCCCTCCGGCTCGGCACCGCCCTTGAGCAGGTGCTCGACGCCGACGTCCGGTACTCCACCACCACCCGCTCGCCCGTCCTCGCCGTCGACGATCCCGGCTATGCCATACGCAGCCGCCTCGTCTTTCCCGCCCACGACGACCCCGCCGACGGCCCCGGCGAGCGGTACGCCTACAACGTCGCAGGCGCCGGCTTCGACGCTGTTGTCGCGGTCGTCGACTCGGCCGCCGACACACCCCAACTGCACGCCCCCGACGGCCTGTTGGCCCGGCTCGCCGAGCACGTTCCGCACGTCGTGCTGGCCGTCGTCCCCTCGTACGTCCCCTATGTACCCGACGTACCCGACGTATCCGAAAGGGCCTTCATGCTGCCCGAGCCCCTCCGCGGCCCCGCCTTCTCCTCGTACGCCCCCGAAGACGTCGGCTGGCTGCTCCAGGACCTCTCGGACGCCGAGCTGGAGGCCCCGACGGAGGAGCGCGAGGAGGCGATACAGAGCGGCGGCGCGCACTACGCCGAGTCGCTGCCCGTCGAGTACCAGCCCAGCGCCCAGTACCAGGAGCTCTTCAAGGCCGCGCTGGAGACCTCCGCGGCCCGTATCGCCCGCGCCGTCGGCACTGTCACCGAGACCGTCCTCGCCGAGCGCTCACCGCGCCCCGTGCTCGTCTCGCTGGCCCGTGCCGGCACCCCCGTAGGCGTACTGATGCGCCGCTGGGCCCAGCACCGGCACGGCCTGGACCTCCCGCACTACGCCGTCTCCATCGTGCGCGGCCGCGGTATCGACACCAACGCCCTGCGCTGGCTCAAGGAGCACCACGACCCGGCCGACGTCGTCTTCGTCGACGGCTGGACCGGCAAGGGTGCGATCACCCGCGAACTGGCCGATGCCCTCAAGGCCGATAAGGAAATTCAGGGGGGCGAGGGCTTCAATCCGGAGATCGCGGTCCTCGCCGACCCCGGCGGCTGCGTCCGCACCTACGGCACCCGCGAGGACTTCCTCATTCCCTCCGCCTGCCTCAACTCCACCGTCTCCGGCCTGATATCGCGCACGGTCCTGCGCGCCGACCTCGTCGGCCCGCACGACTTCCACGGCGCGAAGTTCTACCGCGAGCTCGCCGACGGCGATGTCTCGGAACACTTCCTGGACACCGTCGCCGCCCGCTTCGACGAGGTCGTGGACGCCGTCGACGCCGAGGTCAAGGAGCTGCTGTCGGCCGACCGCGCGCCCACCTGGGAGGGCTGGGCCGCCGTCGAACGGATCAGTGAGGAGTACGGCATCCACGATGTGAACCTGGTCAAGCCGGGTGTCGGCGAGACGACCCGCGTCCTGCTGCGCCGCGTCCCCTGGAAGATCCTCGCCAAGCGCGGCGCGGGCGCCGACCTCCTCCATGTGCGGCTGCTCGCCGAGCAGCGCGGCGTACCGGTCGAGGAGGTGGACGAACTCCCGTACACATGTGTGGGGTTGATCCACCCGCAGTACACCCGCGGAGCGACCGGCGCGGACGGCAAGGCGGTGTCGGCCCTGTGAGCACCCCGGAGACCACCGCAGCGAGCACCCTCGTCGCGAGCGATCTCGACCGCACCCTGATCTACTCCGCCGCCGCCCTCCAGCTCCCCATGCCCGACGCGGACGCACCCCGACTCCTCTGCGTCGAGGTGTACGAGAGCAAGCCGCTGTCGTATCTCACCGAGACCGCCGCCGGTCTGTTGACGCAGCTCGCCGCCGACAGCGTCTTCGTACCGACCACCACCCGCACCCGCGAGCAGTACCACCGCATCCATCTCCCCGGCCCCGCACCGGAGTTCGCGATCTGCGCCAACGGCGGGCACCTCCTCGTCGACGGCGTCTCCGACCGGGACTGGCAGCGGCAGGTGGCGGCCACGCTCGCCGACGAGTGCGCCTCGCTCACCGAGGTCCGCGCCCATCTCATCGCCGCCGCCGACCCTGCCTGGCTGCTCAAGGAGCGGATCGCCGAAGACCTCTTCGCCTATCTCGTCGTCGAGCGCACGCTGCTGCCCGAGGGCTGGGTGAAGGAGCTTGCCGAGTGGGCCGAGGGCCGCGGCTGGACCGTCTCGCTCCAGGGCCGCAAGATCTACGCCGTGCCGCAGCCGCTCACCAAGAGCGCGGCGGTGCGCGAAGTGGCGCGCCGCACCGGGTCGGAGCGGATCCTCGCGGCCGGCGACTCCCTCCTCGACGCCGATCTGCTCCTCGCCGCGGACCACGCCTGGCGGCCCGGCCACGGCGAGCTGGCCGACAGCGGCTGGACCGCCCCGAACACCGACGTACTCGCGGAGAAGGGCGTGGCGGCGGGTGAGGAGATCCTGCGGCGCTTCCTGCGGAGGCTCGGCTAGCGGGCGATGCGGCGGTCCGAGCCGGGCGGTCCGAGCTCGGTGGGCCGTGTCAGGCGGTCCGAGCCGGGCGGTCCGAGCTCGGTGGGCCGTGTCAGGCGCTCCGTGTCGGGCGCTCCGAGCTCGGTGTGCCGAGCCCGGTGAGGGTCAGCCGCAGCAGCCGCCTCCGCAGCAACCCCCGCCGCCACCCCCGCCGTTGGACGCGGCCGCCGGCGCGGACTTCGTACCGCCCACGGCGACCGCCGAGAGCAGCTTGACCGTGTCCTCATGACCGTCCGGGCAGCTCGCCGGATCGGAGGACTGGGCCATCGGCCGGTTCACTTCAAAGGTGTCGCCGCAGGTCCGGCAGCGGTATTCGTAACGAGGCATTGCCCCAGGCTAGCGGCAGCCGGGCGGGTTCCTCCTTGCCGGGACGGCTACGGATGGTGGCGCATGGCCATGTCGAGCAGCTCCAGCGTGGCCATGTATGCGCCGTCGACGTCCCCGTCCCGTATGTGATCGACGACCGCGGCGTGCACGGCGACCGGATCCTCGGCCGTCCCGGCCAGCTGGACCCGCCGGTCGCGCTCGATCAGCACCGGGATGATCACCCGGCGCAGCTGCGCGAAAAACCGATTGTGCGAGGCGGCCAGCAGGGCCGTGTGGAAGGAGGCGTCGGCCCGTACAGCGAGGACGGCATCCTGCCAGCCCGCTTTCATCGCGGCCAGCGCGGCGTCGAGCGCTGCGAGGTCCTCGTCCGTCCGGTGCACGGCGGCGAGCGAGGCCGCCGCCGGTTCGATGGAGCGGCGCAGCTCCAGCAGGTCGGCGAAGAAGTCGCTGGGCACGCCGGCGGCGAGTTTCCAGCGCAGTACGTCTGTGTCGAGGAGGTTCCAGTCGTCCCGGGGGCGTACGTGCGTGCCGCGCTTCTGCCGGATGTCGAGCAGCCCCTTGCCGGTCAGCACCTCGATCGCCTCACGGAGCACGGTCTGGCTGACGTGCAGCTCGGCCATCAGCGCGGACTGATCGAGGGTGTCGCCCTCGGCGTAGGCCCCGCCGACGATCCGGCGGGCGAGCCCCTCCACCGCGGCCTTCTGCACCCCACGCCCTGCGTGGACAACGTTGACTTTGCGGCTCATCCGCTTTCGTGCTGCTTGGCCTGGTCAAGTGCCGGATCCCGGGTGGCGGCCCGCTGGAGGCTGCGCTGTTCCTGCGCGGCCTGCTCGGGATGGCGGGTCCTCCAGTACGGGTTGTCGTGCGGAAGGGTCGCGCTGACCCGCCCGTACATCCCGAAGAACATCAGCATCACGCCCACCACAAAGCTGAACAGCACGTTCTGGATCTGGAAATTGAGGGGGTTGAAGCTCGAGTCGAGCAGGGCGAGGTTCGCGAAGCCGCTGAGGATGAAGGCGATACCGAGGACCATGTTCACGGTCGAGGCGAAGTTGCCGCCGATGATCATCCCGACGAAGAGCAGCAGTCCGACACAGACGGACAGCACGCTCAGCGCTCCGTTGGTGTTCAGGCCCGCGACCGTGTCCCCACCGGTGTCGAAGAAGCCGATCTTGTCGATCAGCCCGAGGATCCCGAAGGCGAGCAGAAACAGGCCCATCAGACCGGCGCCTACGCGGTAGAACTGGCTGAGCCGGTGGTCGACGGGCAGATGCTCGTCCAGCCTGGTGCGGCCGGTTTTGTGATGCAGTACGTGTGTGGCCATGTCCGGCCTCCTTTGGAGGTACGCGTACACACCCCAGGATCCGCCCGCGCACGGACCCGTACAAGCCAGGCGCAAGGGGATCCGGCTGTGGTAGGCCTGAGGTGGGCGTGACCAGGGCCTCAGACTTTCGGGGCCCACGGGGCCCACGGGGGCCTCGGGCCACGCGCCTCTGGACCTCGGGCCACGCCTCGATCCTCGGGCCACGCGCCTCTGGACCACGGGCCACGCCTCGATCCTTGGGCCACGCGCCTCTGGACCACGGGCCACGCCTCGATCCTTGGGCCACGCGCCTTCAGACCGCGGCCCCCGGGCCCTCAGGTCCCGCCCGCGCCCCGGTCCTCGCGGATCTGCTCGACCACGCGGGCGACCGTGCGCCGTACCGCCTCGGTCTCCGTCAGAAAGTGCCAGTAGTCGGGGTGGCGTCCCTCGAGCCCGGTGACGGCCCGCTCCAGCCGCCCCACCGAGTCGTCCAGCGGCCGTGCGTGACGAGGGTCCGGGGTGTTGCGCCCGGCCATGGCGAGGCGCTGCGCGTCCCGGATCGCGAACCGCGTGCGCTCGATCTCCTGCTGCGGGTCCTTCGCCACGGCGTTGAGCCGCTGCAGCCGGTCGCCGGCCGCCGACACGGCCTCATCGGTGGCGTTCAGCAGCGCACGCACCGTGCTGAGCAGGGCCGTCGCATCAGCCCAGCGCTGCTCGTCGCGTGCCTTGCCCGCTTCCTTGAGCTTCTCCTCGGCCTGGCGGACGCTGATCGCCGCCTGCTCGGGGACAGGCTGCAGATCCTGCCAGCAGGCGGCGGAGAAGCGGCGCCGCAGCTCGCTCAGGACCGGCTCGACAGATCCGGCGCGGTTGCTGAGAGCCTGCGCGCGGGTACGGAGCGACACCAGGCGCTTGTCGGTCTCGGCGGCACGCTCGGGCAGCCGGTCCGCCTCGGCCCGTACGGCTTCGGCGTCACGCAGCACCCGGTCGGCGCGCTGCAGGGTCTCGGCCACGCCGTGCCGGCCCGCGCCCTGGTTGAGCATGGTGAGCTCGGGGCCGAGTGCGGCGAGCCGGGCGGCGAGATCATCCGCTCGCAGACCGGAGCTCCGCGCCGAATCGAGAGCATTGCTCGCGGAAAGGAGCGCCTGTCGCGCCCGCTCCACGGCGGGCGCCAGCCGGGCGAGCTGCGTCTCGGCCTTGTCGAGCAGCGGCCCGAGCCCCTGCGTGAACCGGTCGAGCTCGCCCTTGACCCGTACGAGATCGTCCTTGGCCCGGTTCAGCTCACCGCGCGCCTGTGAAGCCACCGAGGCTTCCAGATCGTCACGGTCGAGATCATGCGCGTCGACGGCGGTGATGTACGCAAGGCTCACTTCGTCGATCCGCCGCCCGAGCGCGGCGAAGTCGTCCACGGCCCGGCGGGCACCCGGCGAACTGTCCACCGCCGTGATCGTCTCTATCGAGATACGGAGATCGCGCTGAGCGGTGTCCAGTTCGACGAAGGCAGCGGCGGCGGCGTCCTTCGCGGCCTGTGCGTCGGCCCGCTGGCTCTCACCGCGCCCGCCGAACCAGCGCCGCGTACCCCCGCCGGCGAACGCACCCGGCAGCGCCGCGACGACCAACGGCAACGGCAGCAGCATCAGCGCAAGGACGTCGCGGACGGCTCTCGCACTCGCTTTCGCTCTTGCGTGCGGCTGTGCGTGTGTCGCCGTCACATCCCTCTCCCGTGCCGAATCGCCCTGCCCGGTTCATTCTCCCACCAGGTAAGGACGAACACACGGGTTGGTTAGTTCGCGCTTCGCACAGTGACTTCACCGTTGTCGCTGCGCGCCTCGACCACATGCGCGCTGCCGCTGGCGGTCGGCACGTCGACGTTCACATCGCCGTTGCTGCTCGTGGCGGTGACGGCGTACGGGGCTCCGGCGCGCGGCAGCTCGATGACGACCTCGCCGTTGTCGCTGACGCTCTCGATCCGGTCCGGCACGGCGGTGAGCCCGAGCTGAATGGAACCGTTGTCCGACCGGGCGGTCACGGTCTTGGCGGTGACGGTTTCGGTGACGATCTCGCCGTTGTTGCTGTTCAGCTCGAGGGGCCCGCTGGAGTCCCGTACCGTCACCTTGCCATTGTCGGAGCGGAGCTTCAGCGCGGTGTGGAATCCGTCGGCGGTCACGCTGCCGTTGTCGTCCTCGACGGTGACGGCGACGCTGCGCGGGACCTTCACGGTGTGCCGCGACTCGCAGTTGCTGGAGACCGCATCGCACTTGACGCGGAGGGTCAGCGTCCCGTCCTTCATCTCCCAGGAGGGCTCGGGCCCGTCCCCCAGGAACACCCACCCGTCGACCTGCCGGGTCACCTGCACATCCTTCACATCGGCCGGCACCAGCTTGATCTCGGAGTTGTCGGCGTCGATGGTCAGCGTCTTCCCGGTGAGGGGGAAGGAACGGCTCTCGACGGGCGCTGCTCCGGCATCGACGCTCCCGCACCCGCTGAGAGCGACCGCGGCGACGACGGCGCCGGAGGCGGCGAGGAGTGTGCGGGCGTGGGTGTGGGTGCGGAGTGCGGCCACGGTGATCGTTCCCCCAGGTAGTTCTGCCGATGAGCTTCCCAAACTATGACCCCGCAGGCGGCGGAACGATCCGGGCGACCACCGTTTCGGGGTGGGGGTAGCCCCCGTACTCGGCGGCGGTCGGGCGCCGTGGCGGGAACGGGTTTGCAGGGCGCCCCCGTCTGCCATGTACGCTGTTCCTTCATCCACGGGTGCGTAGCTCAGGGGTAGAGCGCTGCTCTTACAAAGCAGATGTCGGCGGTTCGAAACCGTCCGCGCCCACCAGCCAGAGCGCCCCCGCAGCGAGTCGCTGCGGGGGCGTTGACGGTAGGTCTTGACGGCAGTCCCTCAGGCTCATTGTGAGCAGCGGGCTGAGTGAACGATCTCTACGGGGCAAGGGCGCGCGGCGTGAGCAGACGCAGAGAAATTGGCCGGCACGGAGCTGTCGGTCAGGCGTCGGTCCAATCGTCGTAGCTTTCGAGGGCGGCGCCCGCAGATCGCAACTCTTCACGGCAGTGGTGGGGATGCACGCGCGGGGCGTCCCGGAACGGTGCCCGATTGTTCGCCCCCCGGGTACATGTCAGCGGAGGGAAGGCACCCTTCTAGGTATGTCGACTACTCCTATTTACTGAAAATCGCCGCGTGTCGACCAGGCAGGACAATTGATCGGCTCCCCACAGGCCAGGCTCGCCCTTGGGTTCGGACAAGGAGTCCCCAACCGATCGAACGAGGAGCGCGTACATGAGTCCTGACAACAGGACAGGATCCCGACTGGGACCTCTGCCCCGTCGAGCCAAGTGGAGGGCCAGCGGCACGATCGCCTCACTGGCGATGGTCCTGGCGGCCGGGGTAGTCAGTCCGGTCGCGGCCGCGGCTCCCAGCATGAACGAACGCGTGAGCGCGACGAGCGGCCCGGGCGACAAGTGCAAGGACGGGCCGGGCCGCGGCGACAAGGACAACTGCAAGAAAGGCCCGAAGGGCACAACCGGAGCAACGGGGCCCACGGGACCGACGGGGCCCACGGGACCGACGGGGCCCACGGGGCCGACGGGTTCGTCGGGCGCGCAGGGTGACCCGGGTCCGACGGGTCCGACGGGCACGCAGGGTGACCCGGGTCCGACTGGTCCGACCGGCGCGCAGGGTGACCCGGGTACGCCGGGCGGTCCGACAGGCCCCACCGGCGCGGATGGTCCGACCGGTCCGACTGGTCCGACGGGCGCGCAGAGTGACCCGGGTCCGACGGGTCCGACGGGTCCGACGGGCGCGCAGGGTGACCTGGGTCCGACGGGTCCGACGGGTCCGACGGGCGCGCAGGGTGACCTGGGTCCGACGGGTCCGACGGGCGCGCAGGGTGACCCGGGTCCGACTGGTCCGACAGGCCCCACCGGCGCGGATGGTCCGACAGGCCCCACCGGCGCGGATGGTCCGACCGGTCCGACGGGTGCGACGGGTGCGACCGGTCCGACCGGTCCGACCGGTGCGACGGGTGCGACGGGAGCTGACGCACCCGTGGTCGATGTCGGCGCCAGTGTCTTCGCCTCAAGTAACCAGGACATCCCGACCAACACCATTACTAAGATCAACTTCGATGGCGCTGCCTACGACACGGACGCGATGTTTGATGACGCGTCCGACAGCCTGGTGGTCAACACTCCCGGGCGCTACCTCCTCAAGGCAAGGCTGGCCTGGATCTACACCGCGACTCCGGGCGGGACTCGGAACCTACGCATCCGGGTCAACGGGGTCCTCGTCGCCTTCGACGGTCAGGACACCACGGTTAACAGCGGGGCCGATGCAGTGTCGCAGGAGGTGTCCACGATTGTTGAACTGAACACCAATGACGTGATCGACCTCGCCGCCGCCCAGAACACCGGAAGCAACGCTGTCTCGGTGCCCCAGTCTCAGGGTGGCGATTCCCCCATCGTAGCCCCGCAGCTCCAGGCGGAGTTGGAGGAGCCGTAGACCGCTCCCTCCGGGAGCCGAGCGCGGGTGAGCATGGCCGCGAGGCCCTGGGCGTAAGCGACGCCCAGGCCCTCAAATTGACATCTACAGCTGACATCAACGGCGGTGGACCACAGCGGTCATGCGCGGCTCCTCGCAGCACGGGCGGCCATGGGAGTGCCAGCAATACTGGACATCCGATCGAACTTACAAAGCAGATGTCGGCGGTTCGAAACCGCCCGCGCCCACCAGTAGGACACACGGACAGGCCCAGGTCACCGGCAGTAAGCCGAGAGCCTGGGCCTTGTTCTTCCTCCGCGATGCGCGCGGGAGAGGCGTCGTGCCACTTACGTGCCAGATACCTCCTCGGGACCTTCGGCAGCAGAATCTGCCGGCCGGACCTTCTTGATCTGCTCATCGACGTGAGCGGCGATTGCATGATCCCGTCCGTTGACCAAGTGCTGATAGATCAGCGCCGCCCGAACCGACGAGTGCCCCATGCGCTGCATCAGCTCACGCGTCGTCGCACCACCGGTCGCCGCCAGGGTGTTGCCCGTATGCCGGAGGTCGTGAAAGTGCACGTCCCCGAGTCCGGCCTTCTCGACAGCCCGCAGCCAGATGCGGCGGTAGTTGTTCCGGCGAAGCTGGCCACCTCGTGCTCCGGTGAAGAGCAGACCCGTACGACTCGATTCAGCATGCAGGTCGAGATGCACGGCCAGCTCGGCAGTCAGCGCACCCGGCAGCCCGACGCAGTCGGGTCGATCATCAGGGGATCGATGGCCGCGCACAGCGCGGCCAGAACACTGCACAGGCCCAGGGGACACAGAGCAGTCCCTACAGTGCAGGTCAAAGACGCTTTGTGTTACCGAACGAGGCCGGATCGTGGCGGTGGTGCTGTGCGGACCGACGCGGCCTGACGCGCGCGGGCGTACGTACGCCCGCGGCCAAAGAGCATGCCTCCGGCGGGGGCGCTCAGGCTCCGAGATGGAGGGGGCCCCGTTCGCGAGTGCCGGCCGGTGAGTGGCGTGCGCGGGGAGAGTGGTGGGCTAGCGAGCGCTCTGAACCGCACCCGGCAAGGAGGGCCGCCTGCTACGCCGACTAGCCGTCCAGGCGGATCAGCGCAGGAAGGCAAGGACCTCGTTGCCGAAGTCCTCGATGTGCTGGAAGAGGAAGCCGTGACCGGCGTCGCTGTACAGCACCACCTTGGCGTTCGGCATCCGCTGGGACATTGCGTAGCTCTGGTACGCGTGGATCATCACATCGTGGGCGCCGTTGGCGACGAGGACCGGAAGGGTGAGCTCCTCCAGGCCGGCCCAGGCCGAGTCCTCGCCGCCGCCCCAGGCAGCGTTGGCGGCGGCCTGTGCCGCGACGCTCTCTCCCCGCACCGCAGCCTGGGAGGAGGCCAGCCGGTAGTCAAGGCGCCGCAGCGAGGCGAGGCCCGCCTCGCGGGCGGCGGGCGTGTCGGGGAAGAACAGGAAGAGGAAGTCCTCGTCGTCGTTGACCGGCTTGCTGGCCACCACGCGGGCCTCGGGAGTCATGAGCGGCGAGTCGGGCACCGCGCCCGGGCCGCTGCCGGCCACGATGAGACGGCGCACCAGATCAGGGCGCTTGAGCGTGACCGCCTGGGCGACGAAGCCGCCCATCGACCAGCCGAGCAGGTCGATCTGCGCCAGTCCCAGGGCCTCGATGAACTCGATGGCGCCCTCGGCCGCCCCGCCGATGCGGTCGGTAGTGCGGCCGGAGGAGAGATTGACGCCCGCGTTGTCGAAGACGATCACCTCGTGCTCCCGGGCCAGCACATCCAGGAACGCTGGGTCCCAGTGGTCCATGGTCCCGCGGAACCGGCTGGCGAGAACCAGAGGCACACCCCCAGAGGCGCCGAACCGGCGATACGCGAACCGCGTCGACGGCCCGTCCACGTACTGATCGGTCGCTGTATCGGAAATGTAGGTCGACAAGGTGTCTCCTTGCTTGATCGGTGTCTGGCGCGCGCTGATGCTGGCCGCGCTCGGGGATGACAGCCGGGGCTATCAACCCCAGAAAGTCTCTTGAAGAGACTTACAAGTTCTTTCACGAGACTAACACGTGGGTACCTTCATAAGACTCACCCGGTAGCCTGGGGGCATGCTGGTTCGGGACTATGACTCGCAGGTCTGCTCGATCGCCCGCTCGCTGGAAGTCGTGGGCGAGCGCTGGTCGCTGCTGATCCTGCGCAGCGTGATGGCGGGGCGGCGCCGGTTCGACGAACTCCGGGACGAGCTCGACATCGCCCGCGGCGTACTGACCGCCCGCCTGCGCCGACTCGAGGAACACGGCGTCCTGGAACGCCGCCTCTACCAGGAGCGGCCGGACCGCTACGAATACGTCCCGACCGACAAGGGCCTCGATCTGTGGCCCGTGCTGAACCACCTGCTGCAGTGGGGGGACCGGTACTACCCCGACCAGGGCGGGCCGCCCGTGACGGTCACGCACGATGGCTGTGGCGGCCAACCTGACCGGCACCAGATGTGTGATCGCTGCGGCGCCGCCCTCGGCCCGCAGAACACGACCGGGTTTAGCCGGCTGCGCGCGGACAGTTGATGCCCGGTGCCGTGCCTGTCCGACGCGTGGCAGTTTGCGGCAGCGGCGGGTTAGGTGCCCGGACGGGGAGCTCGCAGGTGTTGACGCTGTGCCAGCTCTTCGTCGTCGACCAGGGTGAGCATGGGCTGACCCGGCGCACACATCATGGTGACGAGGAAGCGGCTCCAGGAGTCCGTCCGGTTGTTCCCGTCCTGGTAGTGGATGACATCGCCGCCCGGCTCCCAGAACGTCTCCCCGGCCTTGATCACACGCTCGGGCTCGCCTTCCAGCTCGAAGAGCATCTCTCCCTCCAGCATGTAGCCGAAGGCGGGTCCCGAGTGCCGGTGCGGAGGGGTACCGGGGTCGCCGGGAGGGAACTCGATGAGGACCGTCATCGCCTCTGCCCCATCCGGAATGGACGGCGGTTTCACCGACTGCAGCACAGTTAGCGCCGTCTTCCATGCTTCTGAGCGCGGTTGGCTCTCAGCGCTGCCTGCTGCCGGCTCATTGTTCGACATTGTGAGGCCTCCGGTGTTGGGCTGGGTGGTTCAGGAGAGCCAGTCGCTGTAGTGGGTGGGGGCGATGCGGGCGTCGCCCTTGGCGGTGAGGGCATCGCCGTGGACGGCGGCGAACATGCCGGCGGTGTCGTCGGTGACGACCGTGCGGCCGTCGGGGTGGGCGTTCAGGGTGATCCGGCCGAGTTCGTCGAGGGGGAAGACGTCGGGCCCAGCGATGTTGAGGGTGCCGTTCAAGGGGGGACCGGCGGCGACTTCGGCGACGGTGTCGGAGATGTCCTGGGCGGCGATCGGCTGGAGCGGGGTGGTGGGCAGGCGGACGGTGTCGCCCTCGGTGGTCCAGGACATGACGGCGTCGATGAACTCCATGAACTGGGTGGCGAGGACGATCGAGTAGGGGACCGGCCCGGCCTTGAGGATGTCTTCCTGCAGGACCTTGGCCCGGTAGTAGACGAGATCGGGCACCTGGTCCGCGCCGACGATCGAGAGAATGACGACGTGCCCCACCCCGCCTTTGTGGCTGGCGACCAGGAGGTTGTCCATCGAGGTCTGGAAGAACGCAGGGGACGCGTCGTCGAAGGTCGGGGAATTCGTCAGGTTGACGACCACGTCGGCGCCGGCCAACGCCTCCGCCAGGCCCTGGCCCGTGATCACGTCGACACCTGTGGACAGCGAGTGCGGCACGGCCTCGTGCCCGGCCGCGTTCAGCTTCTTCACGACCTGCGACCCGATCAGGCCGGTACCGCCGATGACTGCGATATTCATGGGGCACCTTTCGTCGCGCACCGATAGGTCGTACGTCCAGATTGCGACTGTGCAGTGCGCGGCGCACGCGGACCGTGCCCTGGGCATCCTGGAGGCGCTGCGTGCTGACGGCAACGCTGACAATGGGTGCATACAGTCGACTGCGAAGTAGGTAAATCGAGCGGCCTATGCGGGGGCTCCAGAGGTACAGCAACGAAGTACAGCAACCCCGCCGACCGCAGACATCCTGTACCGGCTCCAGAGCCATGTGCCAAGGCCTGTACGGCCCCCGATGACTGATCCGCACAGAGCTACGGATCAGATGCTCGTCGTGCCACAGCCGTGCCAGATCGCCCGGTCAACCGCGGTCAGCAGGGGATCGCGCAGTGCAAGCGTCGGCAGGGCGGCAGCCATGGGCGGGATGAGCAGGGCGAACGCCTCAGAGATCAGTGCCAGGCTTACAAAGCAGATGTCGGCGGTTCGAAACCGTCCGCGCCCACCAGTGCAGAGGCCCCGACCGATCATGGTCGGGGCTCTGAGGTGTCGTGTTGATGCCACATGACATCCAGGGCTGACATCAGCGGGGCGGCCACCCGGGCACTGGGCACTGGCCCCGGGCAGGGCTCGCAGCGGCGGGTGCTGACCGGCCCCGGCCCGGTGCTGCACCGCGCGGACGTCGTGGCGATGCTCCAGCAGGCGGCGCCCCGCGCCGGGGAACTCGACTCCGAGGTCCGCGACATGGGCGAGCCGATGGAGCGGATTCGGCAGGACATCCTCGCAGCGGCCGCCGACGCCTGAGCTGGGCATAACGAATGCCCCCTCATGCCGAAGCGGAGAGGGGGCGTGGTGTCGCGTTCGCGGCGTCAGGACAGGGCGGAGGTGAGCGTGATCGTCGTGCCCGTGAGGGCCTGGCTCACCGGGCAGTTGACCTTCGCGTCCTCGGCCGCCGCCTTGAAGGCGGCCTCGTCGATACCCGGCACCTGGCCCTGCGCAGTGAGGTGGATTCCGGTGATGCCGGTGCCCGGCTCGAAGGTGACCGCGGCCTTCGTCGTGAGCAGCGTCGGTGGAGTTCCGGCCTTGGTGAGAGTGTTCGACAGAGCCATCGAGAAACAGCTGGAGTGGGCTGCGGCGATCAGCTCCTCGGGGCTGGTCTTCCCTTCAGGCTCCTCCGCGCGGGAGGCCCAGGTCACGGGGAAGTGGCCGACTCCCGAGGAGTCGAGCGTAACTTCCCCGAAGCCCTTGATCAGTTCGCCTTCCCACTCGGTGTGAGCGTTGCGCGTGGTGGCCACGATGAATCCCTCCTGTGTACGGATGACGTCTCCCAGATCGTCCGCCCTGCGACGGCCGCCCGGGCTTCCGACGCGCCGTACCGCCGACTCGCCGGTCCGTCTGTCCGCCTCCGTCTGTCCGCGGTCCTTCCGTACGCGAGAGGCGTCGCCGGACCGGGGCGATCCATTCGCGATCGTGGTCCCGGGACGGAGCATCAGCCGCGGTCACCACTGATTCCCTGATCGAGAACGTGGCACAGAACGTCGGGCGGCATAGCCTTGGTGGTATTGCCACGCTTGCCCCGGCCCCGTGCCGCTGGGCGGCATCCGGCGGCGACTGCGGCAACCCGTGCCCACCCGTGTCGAGCGGGTGGCCGGTGAGCGACGCCGACGAGAGGACAAGACATGAGCGCCTCGACACCCGACGAACACGGGCCCCCGACCGATGGGCCTTCCCCCGAGGGAACCCAGTCCGCAGCGGAGGCGGCGGACACCCAGGCCACCCTGATCGGTCTTGCGAACAGCGTGGCCCTGCTGCCGCAGGCGCCGCCGGTGGAGGGCGAGGAGGAGCGTCCCGAGGGCGCTATCGCCCTGCCGGTGATCGAACAGGACGGCACTCGATACATCCCCGTCTTCACGACCGAGGACGCGCTGGTGGCGGCCGGAGGAGACCCCGGCACCGCGCTCCGCATCCCCCTCGTCGAGCTGGCCGCGAATTGGCCGGCGGACGACCTGTGGCTGGCGGTCAACCCGTCCACTGACCAGGGCCTCGCCCTTCCCCCCGACCTGGTGCGGGCGCTGCCCGGCGTCAGCCGGCGCAACGGTCAGGTCGGCCGGCCGGACCGGACCGGTGCGGAGGGAGATGGCGCCGGAGAGCCCGGCCGGACCCCGCCCGTATGACAGGGTTTTCGGCCCCCGTCCGGCGTGCACGCGGCGCGGGGTGCGCGGAATGCGAACCCGAGTGCTGATGTTGTCGCGTTGGTGAGCGATTCGTCCCCTGACGCCGTTTTCCCCCCGACCGAGCGTGAGCCCGTCCGCGAGCGGTTGGCGGCCGAACGTGCCGGCACGAGCGCCCAGATCGCGGCGTTGAGCCGTGACTTCGACGGGATCGTCGAGGCGAATGCCCTGGTGGCGATCGACGACGAGCACGACCCGGAGGGATCGAGCACCGCCTTCGAGCGGGCCCATATCGCTGCGCTGCTGGCACAGGCGCGCGACCACCTGGCCGATCTGGATCGGGCGCTGGAACGGCTGGAGCAAGGCGACTACGGGCGGTGCGAGGGGTGCGGCGAGCCGATCCCGGTGGAACGTCTGGAGGTGCGCCCCGCGGCGAGCACCTGCGTGCGCTGTGCCGCGGCCCGCCCCCGCTGACCGGGGCGGGCTCAGCACGCACCCCCATGCGGAGGGATCCCCGCGTCACCCCTCCGTGATCAGCTCCCGCGCACACTCCCGTAGCCACGCGTGCGCCAGGTCCGCGTCGTGCCGGGGATGCCACGCCAGCCCGAAAGGGAGCGGCGGCAGGGGGAGCGGGATCTCGAAGGTCTTCAGGCCCAGGGTGTCCGTCAGGGGGCGGGCCCGGGTGGCGACCAGGCCCACCAGGTCGCTCGTCAGCAGGATGAACAGCGACGAAGGATAGGTACCGACGCTGCCCACCACCCGGCGCGTCAGGCCGAGTTCGGCGAGGGCCGTGTCGATCGGGCCCTGCAGGCGGCCGCGGCGGGACACGATCAGGTGGTCCGCCGACGCGAAACGCTCCGGCGTGAGTCTGCCGCGCAGCAGCGGGTGACCGGGGCGTACGACGCCCAGCATCCGGTCGTCGAAGAGGTGCTCCGTATGGACCTCCGGGGAGCGGGTGTCGATCACGCCCACTTCCAGGTCGGCGACGCCCTCGCGCAGAGCCGGTGCATCCACATGGCTTTCCATCAGGAAACGGAGCCGTACACCCGGTGCCTCTTCGCCGATCCTGGCGAACAGCGCGGAGCCGAATGCCGCCGCGAGCGTGTCGTGCGCGAGCACGGTGAACGTACGGGACAGGGTGCGCAGGTCCACCTGGCCACCGGCGGTGAAGATGCCGCGTGCCTGCTCGACGACCGCCCGGACCTCGCCGCGGATGGCGAGGGCGTGCGGCGTCGGCACCATGTTCCGGCCCGCGCGCACCAGTACCGGATCGCCGAGCGCCTTGCGGATCCGGCCCAGGGTGCGGCTCATCGCGGGCTCCGACAGATGCAGGCGGGCCGCGGCGCCGGAGACGCTGGATTCCTCCAGGAGGACGTCCAGGGCGACCAGAAGATTGAGGTCCAGGCTGGATTGCGTCACGCGCATTTATTCCTTGCGTTAGTTGCACTGGAAAGCAAGTGAACCCAACCCTACGGTGGACAGCAGACCCCAACCCGACCAGCTCCGAGGAGGAGCCTTGTCCAGCCCTGCCCAGAAGCCGCCAGGTCTGACCCGGTCCGCGCTGCTCGCGCTCTGCGGCTGTGTGCTCGTCGCACAGAGCATGGTCGCCGCGATCAATCTGCTGATTCCACAGCTCGCCTCTTCGGCACTTGACTTGACGGACACTCAGATACTTTGGGCCGTCGACGCGTACGTCATCGTCTTCGCCGCGCTCCTCATCCCCGCGGGAGCCCTCGGTGACCGCCTCGGCCGCAAAGGCGCCCTCCTCTGCGGCCTCGGCCTCTTCGCCGCCGGCGCCGCCACCAGCGCGCTCGCCACCGCGCCCGCCGTCCTCATCGCCGGGCGCGGGCTGTGCGGCGCGGGGGCATCGCTGATCATGCCCGCCACCATGTCGATCCTCGTGCGCCTCGCCGGACCGCAGCGCACCGCCCAGGCCCTCGCCACCTGGACGCTCGCCGTCGGACTCGGCGGCCTCGCCGGGAACCTCGGCGGCGGGCTCGTCGGCCAGTACCTGTCCTGGCGCGCCCTGTTCTGGGTGATGGTGCCGCTCGCCGCGCTGCTCGCCCTCGCCGTCGCCCGCACCACGCCCCGTACACCCACGCACTCCGCCGCCGCGCTCGACCCGCTCGGCTCATTGCTGCTGACCGTCGCGCTGGTCGCGATGGTCTACGGAATCATCGAGGGCCCTTCGTACGGCTGGAGTTCGGCGCACGTCCTGACCGCCTTCGCGGCCGGCGCGGTGCTGCTCGCGCTCTTCACCGTGCATGCCCTGCGCGCCGAGCGGCCGCTGTTCGACCCCAGGGTCTTCGCCTCGCGGCGGCTGCGGGCCGGGGCGTTGGGCACGGCCGCCAGTTTCTTCGGGCTCTTCTCGCTCTTCTACGTCAACGCGCAGTATCTGCAGTACGCCAAGGGCTTCTCGGTCGCGCTCACCGGCGTGGCGATCGTGCCGCTGACCGTCGGTATGGCGCTCGTACCGAAGCTCGGCGCGCGCTGGCAGACCCGGTTCGGGCCGCGGCCGCTGGTCGGCGGCGGTCTCGGGCTGATCGGGGCCGGTCTGTTGCTCGTCTCCACGGCGGACACGGGTACTCCATATCCGCTGTACGCGCTCTACCTGCTGGTCCTCTCCGCCGGAATGGGCCTGTGCGCACCCGCGCTGACGGTCACCGTCGTCGCGGAGCTGCCCGCGCACCAGGCCGGACTCGGATCCGGCCTCAATACGGCGGCACGTGAGATCGGGGCCGCGCTGGGTGTTGCGGTGGTCGGCACCGTACTTGCCGCGCGGTTCAGTGGAGTGCCCCAAAACCCGTCCCAGACAGCGGAGTTCATCGCCGCCATGGGCACCGGCCTTCGCATCGTCGCCGTCTTGCTCCTCGCCGCGACCGTCGCCGTCGTGATCGGCTACCGCGGCTCCGGCCGCGCCCGTACGGTGGCCGCCGCCGGCGGCTCGCGCGAGCCCGCGAAGGAGACGGCATGAGCGGCATCAAGCCCCGGGGCGAGGTGCGCGAGCGCAACCTCGGTGTGTTCCGACAGCTGAACGGCTATTGGCGGCTGATCGCCCGCGAGATACCGGCAGTCACCGCCGTGGCCAGGATCCATCCGGCAGCGATCAGGCCGTAGGCGAGCCACTGCTCGGTTCCCTCTGGCGCGAATGCGCCCTCCTGTCCGAAGGTGATGACCGGCAACAGCAGATCCAGCGTGTAGAAGACCGCGTTGAACGCGGGTGCCTTTCCGGCCTCGAGTGGTCCTGGCGGATGCAGGCCGAAGACGACCGCGCCGATCGAGAGCAGCGCCACGAGCCAGAGGCCTGCACGCAGCGGGCGGTAGCCGTAGCCGACGGCGGCGTCCTGGATGTAGCCCCAGAGACGGGTGTGCCGGGGGAGTGTGGTGCGGCGGTGGCGCTGTTTGGCGAGCAGGACCGTACGCGCCTCGTCCTCGTGTCCCAGCCGGCGGTACGTCGCGGCGAGCTGCTCATACGGCTGCGGGAGGTAGTCGTCCGTGTCGCGTCGGAGCCAGTCGAGCCGTTCGGCCGCTGCCAGGGGCGAGGTGAGGACGTCGTACGTCGCCTCGGTCAATCGCAGGCCGGCGGGCCAGCTTTCGGGCGCGTCGTGCAGGTGCCCGATGCGGGCACCGCGCAGGTCGACCAGGCCCTCGGGCGGGGCTGCCGTGCGCATGTCGGCCTCCTGGGCCTGGACCCGGCTGAGGGAGAGGACGGTGCCGCCGGGGTTGGCGAGCCGGGCGTGGCGAAAGCTGAGAACCGTACCGGTCCGGCTGCCGTCGAGCCGTATGCCTCCGTCGACTGTGAGGCCCTCGCCGAGATCGAAGTTGCGGTTGACGTTGACGTCGACCGCTTCCAGGGCCACGTCGCCCGGGTTGCTCAGCCGGGCGCCGCAGAAGCCGATCGCTGCCGCGACTGTGGCGCCCGACAGGATGATCCGGCCCTCGGCACGGAAACCGGGATGGAGAGTGAAGTCTTCGGTTATCTGTACGTGGTAGGCGTCCAGAGCGTGGCCGCCGGGATTCCTCAACGAGGCGCGCTCCAGATCGAACTCTCCCGCTATGGACGCGCCGGACAGACGGAAGCGTCCCTCGGTGGCCAGGCTCGTGCACAGCCAATCACCGTCCACGCGGGCACCGGCGGCGGCTATGGCATCGCCGCCGGGCACCTTGATCACGGCTTCGCGCAGGTCCACGTCTCCGCGAACCTGTGCCCGGGTGAGTACGAGGGACCCGGCAAGGCGGCAGCCGGACAGGATCAGTCGTCCGTCGATCTGCGCCGAGTGAGCGTCCAACCCCGGCAGTTCGCAGCCGGTGAGGGTGAGTTCGCGCGTCTGGGCACCTCGCAGAAGTGGCGCCTCGTCGAACCGGCAGTCGGTGAGCAGAACCGGGTGAGGGACCGATGCGAACCGCAGGTCGAGCATGCCCGTGATACGCGCGCCGGTCAGGCGGAGCGCCGGGCGGTCGCCGGGCGCGACTTCCGCGGCACCCAGCAGCAGTGCGGCGGCGACATCGGCCCGGACGACGCCCTCCGCAGACGGCGAGCCGTCACGGACATCGACGGCGGCGCCCTGGGGGAAGGCACTCCACAATTGGCTCTCGCAGGCGGTCAGTTCATCGAGGGGCACAATTGATCATCATTCCGGTGCGGCCGCGCCCGGGACAAGCCGCCCGCGTCGGACGGAGCGGCTGCGGGACCGGGAATATCGGTGCGGTGCCCCATGGTTGGCGTGCGGTGACTGTTGATGATCATTGGGGAGGGTCAATGTCCGAGGTCGGTGTGCAGGGGACTGTCGCGGAGGGCTTCGAAGGCGTACGGGAGGAGTTCGCCGCTGTGCTCGCGGAAGGGATCACCGAGTCCGGTGCCCAGCTCGCGGCGTACGTCAACGGGCAGTAGGTCGTCGACCTGTGGACCGGAGGCGGGATGGCGGGCGACTCGCTGACCGGCGTCTACTCCGTCACCAAGGGCGCGGCACATCTGCTCGTCGCACTGCTCGTGCAGGACGGTGCACTCGAGCTCGACCGTGAAGTCGCCCACTACTGGCCGGAGTTCGCAGCCGAGGGCAAGAACCGGCTCACCCTGCGGGAGCTGATCGGGCACCGCGCCGGGGTGATCGGCGTCGACGGTGGGTTCACCATCGAGGAGCTCGCCGACGACCGGGTGCTTGCCGCCCGCCTCGCCGGGCAGCGGCCGTACTGGGAGCCGGGGACGGCGTACGGGTACCACGCTCTCGTCATCGGCGCTCTCACCGGCGAAGTAGTACGCCGCGTCACCGGGCGGTCGATCCAGGAGCTGTACGAGGAGCGGGTGCGGGCTCCGTACGGGCTCGACTTCCATCTCCGGCTGCCCGAGGCGCTGGAAGCGCGCTATGCGGACGTACTGCCGATGCAGCCCACGCCGGAGCAGCTCGCCGAGCTCCAGGCCGGTGCCCCGGATCCGGAGAGTCTGATGGGGATCGCCTTCGGCCTCAACTCCACTCCGCCCACCGATCTGGTGGAGCTGGCCAACACCCGTGCCGTGCGGGCACTCGGCCAGGCCTCGGCGGGCGGGGTGGGGAACGCGCGCGGAGTCGCGGGGCTGTATGCCGCCGCCATCAGCGAGGTGGACGGCAGGGTGGCCCTGCTGAAGCCGGACACGGTCGCGGAGTTTGCCCGGCTCTACGCGGTGGGCACCGATCTGGTCACCGGCGACCAGGACGCCTTCGGCCTGGGTTTCCAGGCGTTGGGGCAGCGCTACTCGTTCCTGGGTGCGGAGGCCTTCGGCCACAGCGGGGCGGCCGGAGCGCTGGGGTTCGCCGACCCGGGCAGCGGGATCGCTTACGGCTATGTCCGGCGCCGGTACGCCTTCCCGGGCGGCGCCGCCGCAGAGAACGACCGGCTGGCCGCGGCGGTGGTGCGCGCGGCGGTCGCGGCCTGATCGAGCCTTGATCGGGCTGCCTTGATCGAGACTCGGGACGAGGGCCGCACCCGGGGTGGCGGGTGCGGTCCCGACCGGCAGGGGGCGCGCGACTCGGCTTGCGCTCCGGTGACAATCCCTCCTGGGCACAATACCGTTGACAGACGATCAGGCAGTTGGCGACGGGGGCGCGGTGACAGTTTTAGCGGTGCGGGGGATCGGGGGCACCGGGGCATGATTCTGGGTGAAGAGCTCCGTGTCCCGCGCGAGGCGGGAGCACAGGAGCAGGAGGCCTTCGCCGAGCGTCGGACGGTCGCCGACGCCGGTGGCAATCCGCACACTGAGGAGCACGCGACCGTGCTGTCGGCCGAAGCGCTGGCTGCCGTCGCGAAGGTCTCCGCTCCCGCCGGGATGAACAATCTGCCCGGAGCGGCAACAGACGTCTTCGTCGGCAGGAAACACTCGCTCGCGGCAATCGAGAACGTGCTCACGGCAGGTGGCGGGGTGATCACCCAAGCCACCGCAGTCCACGGCCTCGGCGGTGTCGGTAAGACTTCCCTCGCGCTGCACTATGCGCGGACGCGGGCGCGGCAAGGCGACTATCCACTCGTCTGGTGGATCACCGCCGAGACCGAGGAGCAGATCGACTCGGCCTTCGCCGACCTGGCGGTGCTGCTGCATCCGGGCTGGGCCATCACCGCCACGCCGAAGGAGCAGAGTTACTGGGCCCTTGCCTGGTTGCACGAGCACCCCGGGTGGCTGCTGATCTACGACAACGCCGAGGACCCGATCCACGTCAATCCGTATGTGGGCAAGCTGTTCGGGCGCGGCCACCAGTTGGTCACCAGTCGCCGGGCGACCGGATGGCACAAGGGCACCGAGCTGGTCCCGCTCGACGTACTGACCCCAAGAACAGCTGCCAACCTGCTGTGCAAGGTCGCGCTGTCCGGGCGTGCGGCGGATCCCACTGAGCTGCGACACGCCACCGAGCTGGCCGCCGATCTGGGCCGGCTGCCGCTTGCGCTGTCGCAGGCCGGAGCCTATCTGCGGGAGACGGGCACCTCGTTCGCCGCATACCGCACGTTGCTGAGTACGACCCCGGACGCCGCGCTCGACACGGCGGCCGACGGTACGGACACCACGCGCACCATCGCTCGCATCTGGCAGACGACTCTCGGAGCGATCCGCCGTCTTGATCCTTTCGCCGTCGACTTGCTGCATGTCCTTGCGTGGTACGCGCCCGAGGCTCTGCCGCGCGAGGTCCTGGTGCCTCTCGCGGACCATGGGCACGATGTCCATGCCGCCTTGAAGCTGCTTGCGGACTACAACATGATCACGCTCGGGCCGCAGACCGTCACCGTCCACCGACTGGTCCAGACAGTGCTGCGCGGTGCCGGTCCGGAATCGGATGGGCGCGGACACGCGGACGCCGAGCGCGCCATGGCGCAGACGCTGCCGGCCGAGGCTCCCTCGGACGTGGAAGCGCAGCGTCTGCTCCAGTCGCTGCTGCCCCACATCCAATCGCTCGCCGCCGGTCCGTCCGGGAATCCTGACGCGGACGTGATCGCCATGTACCGGCGCGCCGCCGACGAGCTCGTCGCCCGAGACCAGCGGATGCTCGCCATCCCGCTGCTCGACGCGGTCGTGGACGGCCAGACCGAGCTGCTGGGCATAGACCATCCCGACACGCTGGACAGCCGCGACTTCCTCGCCGAGCTCCACAGCAAGGCCGGTGAACCCGCCAAGGCGGTGTCGCTGTGCAACGACGTCTTCCTGGACCGGATGCGTGTATTCGGGGGCGATGCTCCGTCGACCCTCGCCAGCCGCGACCGGCTCGCCTATGCCCATCGCAAGGCGGGCCGGCACAGTCGTTCGGTGCGCGAATTCGAGGCGGTCGTCGCGGACCGTGCCCGGGTGCTCGGCCCTGATCACCAGGACACCCTCAGCAGCCGTAACGGGCTCGCGTACGCACTTCAGCTGGCCGGGGAACACCGGCGCGCGGTGAGGGAGTACGAGGCGGTGGTGGCGGACTGCACGCGCGTGCTGGACGCGGACCATCCGGACACCCTCAGCAGCCGCAACGGGCTCGCGTACGCGCACCGGGTCGCGGGCGACCACCGGCTGGCGATCGAGCTGTACGGGCAGGCAGTCGCGGACCGTGCGCGCGTGCTGGGCCCCGATCACCCCGACACTCTCACGAGCCGCGGCTGGCTGGCCGCCGCACACCGCATCGCCGAGGACCACCGGCGCGCGGTTGCCCTCCTGGAGGACGTTCTCGCCGACCGTGTACGGGTCCAGGGCGAGGAGCACCCCGATGTGCTGCGCTGCCGCAGGGACCTCGCCGTCGCGCGGGGCGCCGCAGGGGAACGGGCCGCATCAGTAAGGGAGTTCGAGGCCCTCGTAGCCGACTGCAGCCGTGTGATGGGTCCCGACCATCCGGACACACTCGACACCCGCGACGACCTTGCCATTGCCTGCCGCGACGCGGGCGACGGACGCCGGGCGATCCGTCTCTTCGAGGAGCTGATCGGCGACGCGGTCCGGGTCCGGGGAGCCGACCATCCGGTGACGTTGGGCTTCAGGAACAGCCTTGGCTACACACGGCAGTTGGCGGGGGAGCACGGTGCGGCGGTGGCCGCCATGGAGGCCCTGCTGGCGGACCGGATCAGGGTTCAGGGCGCCGAGCATCCGGCCACCCTCTCGGCCCGCGAGAATCTGGCGTACGCCATCCGCGACGCCGGAGATCACCGCCGCGCGATCCGGCTCTACGGCGAGCTGATCCGTGACCGTTCCCGGGTTCAGGGTCGCGACCACCCCCAGACTCTCGATGCCCGCTGGGCACTCGCCTACGTGTACAAGGAAGCCGGCGAGCACCGCCGGGCGATCGAGTTGTTCGAGCAATTGGTGCGTGATCGCGCGCGGGCTCTGGGATCCGACCATCCGCAGACGACGAACGCCCGGTTCTGGCTGGCCACCAGCCTTCGGAACGCGGGCGAGTACGACCGGGCCATCGGTCTCTTCGAGCAGTTGGCCGACGACGCCGAACACCTCTGGGGCGCAGACCATCCGGAGACGTTGGGCTTCCGGGGCGGCCTTGCCTTTACGCGGCAGTCGGCGGGTGCATACGGCGAGGCGGTGGCCGAGCGCGAGAAGCTGCTGGCGGACCGGATCCGGGTGCAAGGCGCCGACCATCCGGCCACCCTCTCGGCCCGCGAGAATCTGGCCTATGCCTGTCGCGACGCCGGAGATCACCGGCGGTCGATCGGCCTGTTCGAGGCAGTGCTCCGTGACCGTGTCCGGATCCAGGGGCGCGACCATCCCGATGCGCTCAGGGCGCGTGCGTTCCTCGCCTACGGGCAGCAGCTGTCCGGAGACTACCGGGAGGCGGTCGTCGGCCTGGAAGCGCTGCTTGCGGACCGGACCCGGGTGCTGGGCGCTCACCACCCGGACACATTCGCCACCCGCTCGAGTCTCGCCGCGGCGCACCGGGCCGCGAGGGACCACCGCAAGGCGATCGGGATGTTCGAGGAGTTGGTCCTCGACCATGCGCGAGTTCAAGGCGCCGACCACCTGAAGACCTTGGACTTCCGTTGGCAGTTGGCCTATGCGTGCTTCTATGCGGACGAATATCCGCGCGCCATCCTTCTGTTCGAGGAGTTGGTGGCGGACCGTACAAGGGTTGGCGGGCCCGACCACGCAGAGACGCTGAACACCCGCTTCTGGCTCGCCCACACTCTTGGTGCTGCGGCGCACCACCAACAGGCCGTACGTCACTTCGAGCAGGTGATCCACGACAGCACGCGGATTCTGGGTGCCGAACACCCGCACACTCTGGGCGTTCGCAATGGCCTGGCACTCGTCCGCCTGGGAGCAGGTAGCCACCGGCGCGCCATGGCCGAATTCGAGGCGCTGCTCGAGGACCGGGTACGGGTGCAGGGCCCCGACCACTGGGCCGCACTCGTCGTCCGCTCGAATCTGGCGTACACCTGTCAGGAAGCCGGAGAGTACCGGCGCGCCGTCGCACTGCGGGAAGAGCTGGTCCGCGACCGAGCGCGGATCCAGGGCGCCGACCATGCGGACACCCTGGAAGCCCGGTTCTGGCTTGCCTACGCCTGTCGTGGAGCGTGGGACCTGCGGCGGGCGCTGGAGCTGTTCCGGACGCTGATCGAGGACAACGTCCGGGTCCGCGGCGCCGACCACGCCGAGACGCTGAACTGCCGCAATGGGCTCTACTTCACCCAGCGGTTGGCGGGGGAGTACCGGGAGGCGGTCGCCGGCTCGGAGGCGCTGCTCGCGGACCGGGCGCGGGCGCAGGGCGCCGACCATCCGGCCACCCTGACCGCGCGCGCGAACCTGGTGATCACCTGTCGGGAAAGGGGCGAACACGAGCGGGCGATGCGCCTCAGCGAGGAGCTGATCGAGGACCGCCGCCGGATTCTTGGGCCGGATCACGTCCGTACGTTCGACGCCCGGCACGCTCTCGCGCGCAGCCACCGGGAAGCAGGCAATCACGCCCGAGCCGTCGAGCTCCGTGACGAGTTGGTGCGCGACCTCGCCCGGGTCCAGGGCCCCGACCACCGGGACACGCTCTGGGCGAGGCACGAGGCGGCGCTCGATCGGCGCGCCGGTGGAGATCTCGCCAGGGCGGCCGAGGGCCTCGCGGCGGTGGTCGTGGACCGGATCCGGGTGCTGGGCGCCGATCACCACAGCACGCTCATCAGCCGTGCCGCCCTCGCCAGGACCCGGATGATGTCCGGTGAGTACGCCCAGGCGGTCGAGGGCTTCGAAGCCCTGGTGGCGGACCGTCTGCGGATCAACGGCCCCGAGCACCTGGCCACCCTGGACGTCCGCAAGGATGTCGCCCTCGCCCACCGGACGGCCGGTGACCACCGTCAGGCGGTCTCTCAGCTGGAGGAACTTGTCCGCGACAGCGGTCAACTCCATGGCGACGACTTCCCCTTCACGCTGCAGGTGAGAGCCGCGCTCGTCCTGGTCCGCACGGAGACCGGGCCGCCCGGTCGCGCCGTCGGCCTCGCCGAGCGGCTCGTGGCCGACTGCACCGGACGGTGGGGTCCGTACAGTCCGTACACCCTCCAGAGCCGTGAGGTGATGGCCCATGGGCTCTTGCACGCGGACGACCCCCGCCGCGCGATCGAAGTGCACGAGTCCGTCGTCGCCGACCGGTCCCGCGTCATCGGGCTCGGTCTGCCGGACACCGCCGCAGGAATCGCGCGCGTTCACCAGCGTGCCGACAACTCTCTGGCGACTGTCGTCGCATACGCTCAACGGCCTTATGGACTACGAGGTTTCCCCGCACCGCTCGAGAGCCTCGCCCATGCGTACGGCGAGGCCGGGGACTGGCACGCCGCGATCGATCTGCTCCGGGGCCTGTGTGCCGGGCGAGTTCGGGTTTTCGGCCCCGCCCATCCCCGGACCCTGGAGTGCCGTACCCCGCTGGCGATGGCCTGTGCCGCGGCGGGTGAGGAGGACACGGACGGTTTCGGGGCTCGCGAGGAGCTGCTGGCCGACTGGGAACGGACCTTCGGCAAGGACCACCCCCGGGTGGCCGGTCTGCGCCGCAGGTTCGAGCAGATGACCCCCGCCAGGAGGTTCAGGGTCACCCTGCTCGACGACGCCAACGTCGGGCAGTCGGCCAGGATCGAGGTCCGCCTGGAGAAGCCGGGCAACAGGGCGATCGCCGGGCGTCCGGACGCCGCTGCGGCTTCGCAGAGCGGCGAGCCGGAGTCCGCTGCCGCAGGCCCGGAGCCCGAGGCCGTCGGGCAAACCACCGCCGACGCCATCCCGGCCCTGCTGCTCGTGGCCGGCGTCCGCTCCGCCGCCGCCATCGAGCCGGCCGCCACCGAGTACACACCGGGCGCCGCACCGGCGGCTTTCGTCTTCACGCCCGCCGAGCCAGGCGCGCACCGTATCCGGCTGACTGTGTACGACCAGCGGTACGGAGTCGTACTGCAGGATCTCGAAGCGACAGTCGATGTACCGGGAACACCCCGCGGGAGGGACTGAACCGCATGTCCATGGACCTCGCGATCGAGATCCGGCAGAACCCGTCGTTCGACTTCACGGCCCTCCTACCCCCGCGCGACAGGCCACAGGACGGCGTCGGAACGCGCGAGCCGCTCGATCTCTCCGTGACCCTCCGCCGATCCCAGCAGGACCGGCTGCACATCACCGCCTTCCGCCCGGGTGAGCGTTCCCCCCGGACCCGGATCCACAACGCCCACTTGGAAATCACCGAAACCGCGGTCCTGCGCGGCGCTGCCCGGCTGCGGTCCATCTGGCGCGATCGGCTCGTACGCCACCAGCCCACGGACGCCGACGGCATGTCCGACGGCAGCTTTCCGTTCGCCGAATCGGCCGATCTGACCCCCATGTCCGCGCTCTCCCGGCGACTGACCGAGGAACTGGCCGATGAGGGCCGCTATCTACTGGACAACCTGCTCGACGGCAGCAGCGACGAGCTCAGATACTTCCGGTCCTTCCTCATCGACACGCTGGCCGGCGAGGCGTCGCTGCGCATCACCTTCGACTCGGACCTCTATCTGCCCTGGCCGATGCTGGCCGTGGAGCCCGCAGGCAGCGACAAGGACGTCTGGGACAGCTTCCTCGGTCACCGGCACCAGGTGGAGCAGACGGGCAGCCCCTACGTCCCGGTGCAGGCCCCGGGAACCACCCGCTCTCTCCCCGTGACCAGCCTCAACACCGACTCCACGCTGGAGATGGTGGCGAAGGCGCCCGAGGTGCGCAAGCTGCTGGAGGAGCGGTCCCATCTGACCGTCCGCACCGAGTCGGAGACCTTCCTCGACGCGCTGTCCGGCGCCGTGTTCGACGAGGACGTCATGTACTTCTGGTGTCACGGACACTTCGTCGAGAACGGCTCGCCCCATCCCCATCTCGCGGTCCGGCTCTCCGACGAGCGGCAGATCGACGCCGATCTCGTACTGCGCCTGCGAGGGCGCTTCCTGGGTCTGGACGACGCGCGCTTCCGCCCTTTCGTCCTGCTCAACGCCTGCCACACGGGCCAGGTCGCGGCCGCGCCCGAACTGGAGCATCTGGGCAAGGCGTTGATTCGGCTGGGGGCCGACGGGGTGCTCGGCCCGCAGATCGAGATTCCCCAGGTCTTCGCCACGGAGTACGCGTACGCCTTCCTCGATCTCTATCTCGCCGGCGGCAGTACGGCGGGCGAGATATCCCAGGCTCTGGTGCGCCACTTCGCCCGCGAGTTCCACAACCCGCTGGCCCTCACCTACTCCCTGCACTGCGGGATCGACAGCAGAGTGGAGCTCGCCCGGTGAACCGCAGAGCAGCTGCCAGGAAAAGCGCCGTCAGGACCGCCGCCCTGCCCAGGGCGGTCGAGGTCGACCTGGACGAGAAGGGGCGGTTGCTGGTCCCTGGTACACCGACTCCCGTACCCACCGCGCGCCTCACCGAGCACCTTGCGCGGCATCTCGCCATCCCGCCGCGAGCCAGCGACATCTACGTGTATGTGCATGGCTGGCAGACCGCCCCCGGCACGGCGGCGAAGACGGCGGCCACACTCGTCCAGCAGGCGCGGACGCTGTACGAGGTCCACCCGGAGCGCTACCAGGGGCTGGCCGCCGACGGCCGGGGCTACCGGCCCTGGTGTGTCGCCGTGCGCTGGCCGTCCTCCAGTCTGCCCACCCTCGCCGGATACCGCAGAATCCGCGACCGGGCCCACGCCATGAGCACCCCACAAACCGGCCATGCGCCCTATGTCCTGGCCCATCTGCTCGGCTATCTCGACGAACACCGGGCCGATCCCAAGGAACCCGCAGTTCTGGCCAACCGCAGTGGCCAGTATCTGCATCTCGTCGGCCACTCCTTCGGGGGGCGCTTCCTGTGCGAGGCGGTGCAGCGGTCGGCCGAGCGGCCGTCGGGGCCCGCGGTGCTCGGCTGGAGCACGGCGAAAGACCCCCGGCGGCCGTTCACGGCGGACAGCGCGCTGATCTTTCAAATGGCCGCGCCGCGAGACGCCTTCGACCGTCTCTTCCCCACCCTCTTTCCCTCGGCCGGCCGCCTCGGCGCTCCGCTGAGCGGCCCACTGGTCCTGACCCACTCCCGCTGGGACCGGGCCACCGGATTCTGGCATCTGAGGGCCGAGGGCACTCCTGGCATCGGCCACGCAGGCACTGGTGTCGCACCGGTTCCGCAGTTCACCACCCGGATCCGGCCGGTGGACGTCCCCTACGCGCCGGCCGACTTGGACCACCGCATCGTCAATGTGGATGCCAGCCGGCTCTACCGCGGTGGGCGACGCACGCGTCTGGCCCCCGCGGGCGCGCACTCCGACTTCCGGCGCCCGGAGTCCGCCCATCTGATGGTGAGCCTTGCTTCGCTGGCGCGCTGACCCACACTGGAGGTATGTGCCGCAGCATCAAGACTCTCCGCCCGCCCGTCCTCCCCGAAGAGGCCACCGAGGAGGACATCCGGGCCGCCGCCCTGCAGTTCGTGCGCAAGGTGTCCGGATTCCGTGCCCCCGCCGCGCACAACCGTGAGGTCTTCGAGCAGGCCGTCGACGAGATCGCCGAGGCGACCCGCCAGCTGCTCGAAGGGCTCGAGGTGCGTGGGTCCGGCGGGGCCGTTAAGCGGCCGGTTCAGGAGCCGGAGCCGGACGCCGCATGACGTACGCGGCCAGCGCGCCCGCCGCGAACAGCGCGAGCACCGAGACCGCCGCGCCGACCCAGCTCGCGCCGAGCCACTGGCCGCCGAAGTAGCCGAGCCCCACGCTGTAACCCGCCCACGCCACGCCTGCCAGGGCCGACCAGGGCAGGAACTCCTTCACCTTGCGGTGCGCCGCGCCCGCGCCCAGTGAGACGACCGAGCGGCCGGCCGGGGCGAAGCGGGCGATCACGACGAGGGCGCCGCCGCCGCGGCTGAGGGCCGCGCCAAGACGTTCCTGCGCGGTGGTCAGCCGGCGCGAGCGGGCGATCGCCCGGTCCAGCCGGTCGCCGCCGCGCCAGGCCAGCCGGTAGGCGACGAGGTCGCCGAGTACGGACGCGGTGGCCGCGCAGAGGATCAGGACGAGCAGCGAGGGCACCTCGTGCGGGACCTGTCCGGCCGCGGTCTGGACGGATCCGTTGGCCGTGGCGGTGGTCGAGCCCGCCGCGGCGGCGGTCGCCGCCGTGATCACCAGGACTCCGCTGGGCAGCACGGGCAGGAAGACGTCGAGAAGTACGGAAAGCGCCACGACGGCATAGATCCATGGGCTGCCGGTCAGCGACCCCACACTCTCAAGCACCCGAACTCCCCCCGGTTTCGGAAACAACGCCGCGACGTCGCAGGGGAGCGGCAGGGGCGGCAGTACAGCTGTACAGCGTACGCCTGGGGTTCACCTCGAGATCGTCCGGGGGCGCTGATGTTGTGATCCTCACGTCTGCTCAGCCTCAGGTCTGCTGAGCCTCAGGTCTGCTGACCTTCACGTCTGCTGATCCTCGCGGCGCCGGGCGTGTGGAGCACGCGAAGCGCCCGGTCCCTCGTCCTATGGGGCCGGGCGCTTCCTCTGCTTCGGATGCGGCGGGTGGGTCAGGCCGCGACGGCGGCCGTGGCTTCCTCCTCCGCCGACCGGCTCGCGCCGCGCGGCGCGAACAGCCGGTCCAGCGCCAGTGCGCCCGGTCCGGTGAAGACCAGCAGCAGGAAGGCCCAGCAGTACAGCGCGGACCCCTCGCCACTGTTCTGCAGCGGGAACAGGCCCTCCGGCTGGTGAACGGTGAAGTACGCGTACGCCATCGAGCCGGAGGCCACGAAGGCGGCGCTGCGGGTGCCGAGGCCGAGCAGCACCAGGACGCCGGCGACCAGCTCGATCACCGCCGCGTACCAGCCGGGCCAGGTGCCGGCCGGGACGGTGCCGCCGCCACCGCCCGCGCCGCCGAGGACGCCGAAGAGCGAGGCGGCGCCGTGGCAGGTGAAGAGCAGGCCGACGACGATGCGGAACAGGCCGAGCGCATAGGGCTGGGCCTTGTTCAGCCGAGTGGACAGCGAGGGATTTGCCATGGGGGGCTCCTTCGGTCTGGGGACGTGAACCGACGAGGGGAAGCCCTAGGTTAGGCGGACCTAATCAATGCTTGCAAGTTCAACATTTGGAGAGCGGCCGATTTTCGCCCTGGATTCCGTTTCCGTACCCCGCTGCCATTCCCGCGGTGTTCCGAGCGCGCGCAGGGCGGCGCGCGCCACCGCGTCCGCGTCCGACAGCGTCACCGAGTCGACGCCCGGCCTGGCCCCGGCCGCGGTCACCCAGTGCACGCCCTCGGTGGGCACGCCGATCGCGAAGCGCCGAGGGTGCGGACGGCCTTGACGGTTGATCAGACGGTACGGGCGCTGTGTTACGTCCAGCCCTCCGGTTTCGTAGCCGTCGATGGAATGCGGGCGGCATTGGCCTGTCTTCAGCAGCCGCTCCAGCAGATCGTCACAGGTCCGCCGGAGATCCGGCTCCGGCAGCCGCGCCTCGATGAGCGTCGTCGCCGTCACGAAAGAGCCGGGAACGTCCGGTGATTCGGCGGTGAAGGCCCCGTCCAGGGCCTCGTCCGACAGTGCGTCCGCCGTCCCGACGGTGGTGCGCGGACCGACGACCTCCAGGACGCCCGCCTCGATCAGTGCCGTCATCTCCTCGATCCGGCGGCGCGGCGGCCCGATGGAGAGAAAGGCGTTCAACGGGGTGTACCAGCGGTCGAGATGGTCGCGCCGGGAGGTGCCGGAGAGGCCTGCGTGGTCCACGATCAGACGCAGCTCGTTGCGCAGATCGCGCAGTACGTCGAGGGCGGCCTTCAGTGGGCCCGCGACATTGCCGAGCGCGGCCTGCGCGGCGTCCTGCCGAAGATGGCCGAGGAGCCAGGCGCGGTGCTCGGCGGGCGAGGCGAAGCGCTGGGCGGCGTACGGGCGCGAAATCCGGTCCCAGGACCAATGGTCCGCCTCCGCGACCCCGAACGCGTCCAGTACGGCGGCCTCTTGGGCGCTGCCGTGGGGAGCGTCGAGGAAGCGGTCCCTGAAGCCGTGAGGAGCGGAGCCTCGCGGACCGGCGAGCAGTGCCTCGTAGTGGACCGTCTCCACCTCCTTGGCCACCAGTGGCCATATCTCGGTCAGGAAGTCCGGCGGATCGCTCTCGTCGGCCCGCTTGCGGAAGACCGCGATCACATCCGGCGTGAGGACGAGCGGCTCGTGCCGGCCGGAGGGGCCCTTGGCGTTGTCTCCGCGCGCCTGGTACGGAACGCCGCGCCGCGATCCCGCATACAGCCGCGGCTCGCGGCCCGTGGGCCGGTAGACGAGTTCGCCGCCGTCGCCGCGTACGAAGGTGCCGCCGCGGCCCGTCGTCAACAGGGCCATATGGTCGAAGAAGTTGAGCCCGAGGCCGCGCAGCAGAACCGATTCCCCGGGGGCCACGGCGGAGAGGTCGAGGTCGGCGGGGTTGGCCGGCTCGTAGTAGCGCAGGCGGGGGTGGCGGGCGGCGTACTCGGCGAGATGCGCCGTGGTCTGCCGGCAGACGACGGGCAGATGGCCCTGGGCGAGGA
Source organism: Streptomyces sp. NPDC002730 (assembly GCF_042888805.1). Lineage (NCBI taxonomy): Bacteria > Bacillati > Actinomycetota > Actinomycetes > Kitasatosporales > Streptomycetaceae > Streptomyces > Streptomyces sp. NPDC002730. Next base: position 217,218 of record NZ_JBIAQG010000002.1, on the reverse strand, counting down.
TCACCGCGCACAGGCCGGTGAGCGTGGTGCCGTCGTCGAGGGTGAGGCTCTGTGTCGGGGCGGCGGGCCCCTCGCGGCGGTGGGCGTCCCGGTCGTCGTCGAGCCGTATCGCCCGCGCCCGGTGGACCCGCACCGTCACCGTGTCCGGTGCGCCGCCCACCGCCCGCAGGAATGCCCACTCCAGATAGCGGCCGTAACAGGCCCGCGTCGGGTAGTCGTCGGGGCCGAGCCGCTCGTCGGTGTGCGCCGCCGCCCACTCGTACAGGCTCGGACCCGGACGTATCGGACCCTCGCAGGCAACGCTGTCATCCGTGAACAGAGTGACCTGCGAGGCCACCGTGTTCATCAGCAGTTCGGCGGGCTGGTCCGTCCGCCAGACGCGGCCCGGCCCCGGCGGTGACGGGTCGACGATGTGGACCATGAGCGGCGTCCCACGGGTGAGCTCGGCCACCGACGCGCAGAGTCTCTCGAGAACGGAGGTGCCGCGAGGGCCTGCGCCGACGACCGCGATGGCGCGGGTGTGGGCAACTGCTGCTGATCGCACATCGCGTACGTCGGACAAAACGGGAACTCCCGGGGCATGTGGGGTGCTTGGAAGCGGAGCGTCCGGCTCATCATGCCGGGGGAGGGCCCTGAGTCGAACCCCTGGGGCGGAGGATCACGCTCCGCTGCGGAAAGGATCACGCTCCGCTGTGGGATGGATCACGGTCCGCGGTCAGCTGTCGCTCGTCCGCCGTCACCAGCAGCGCGACCGCCCCCGCCACCGCTTGCGCCTGGTCCAGCCGCAGCCCGGCCGTGCGCCCGCGCAGCGTCAGCGTCATCAGGTGATTGCCGAACCAGGGACCGCCCGTCCGCCGCCAGTCGACCGGCGGCCTGCCCGTCCGGCCGTGACGGGCGAAGGCATGGCCGAGCCGCCTGCCCGCCCGGCTCCAGCCGAAGCGGAACCCGAGCCGTATCGAGCGGGGGATGGAGTTGTGCACGGGCGAGCAGGTCAGTTGCAGCACCCGGGCGTCGGGTGCGCCGTCCGGCCACTTGGGCTCGGCGATGTACGCATGGTGCACGTCTCCCGACAGCACGCACACCGTCGCCGGGGCGTCGGGACCGCTGCCCGCCTCCGCGATCAGCCGCGCCAGCTTCTCGAAGGAGTCGGGGAAGGCGGCCCAGTGCTCGAGATCCGCCCGTCTGCGCAGGTCCTCGCCGAACCGTGCCCATCGCTCGCCCCGCTCGCCCCGGCACAGCGCGGCGTTCCAGCTCTCCGCGTCATGGATCAGCGGCGGCAGCAGCCAGGGCAGGGAGGTGCCGATCAGGAGATGGTCGTACGTCCCCCGCCCGGCCAGCGCCTGCTCGCGCACCCAGCGGGCCTCGTCCGCGTCCAGCATCGCCCGGTTCTTCTCCTCCAGGACGCGGGCAGCGCGGGTGTCGACCATCAGCAGCCGGGTCCGGCCGAAGTCGCGGCGGTAACTCCAGCGCACAGAGGCCGGATGGGCGTCCGCCTCGGCGGCGAAGCTCTTGAGGCGGTCGGTTCCGTCGGGGGAGGCCCGCACGGCGGCGTACAGCTCGTCGGACTCCAGCTCCTCCGGCGAGAGATTGCCCAGGTGCTGATAGACCCAGTACGACATCAGGCCGCTGAGGATCCGCTCCTGCCACCACGGCGTCTCGCGCATCTCGGCCAGCCAGGAGGCGCTGGTGTTCCAGTCGTCGATCACATCGTGATCGTCGAAGATCATGCAGCTGGGGACCGTGGAGAGCAGCCAGCGCACCTCGGGGTCGCTCCACGACTCGTCGTAGAGCCGGGTGTACTCCTCATAGTCCGCGACCTCCGCGCCGGGCGACTCGGACAGATCCCGCCGGGCCGCGAGCCAGGCCCTGGTCTCCTCGGACGTCTCGTCCGCGTACACCTGGTCGCCCAGCAGGAGCAGCACATCGGGGCGTACGGCGGTGGGATCGGCCGCCAGTTTGACGGCGAGGGTGTCGAGCGCGTCCGGCCCGACAGGGTCGTGCCCGTCGGCGGGCGCGGCCGACCAGCGGCAGGAGCCGAAGGAGACGGTGACGCCGTCGGAGGGGACATCCGGCGTACGGATCGTGCTGTCCGGGAAGAGGGAGCTTTCGAGCGGCCAGACCTTGCGGCCGTCCAGCAGCACTTCGTACGCGGTTGTCGTGCCGGGCGTCAGACCGGTCACCGGCACCAGCGCGTAGTGGTGGCCGGCGACTTGGAACGTGCGCGAGGTGCCCTGTGCGCCGTCGGCGCACCGGACCTCGGCCGTGCACGGCCGGTCGGCCTCCACCCAGATGGTCGCGCTCCCGCCGGCCTCCCAGTCCACGTACCGCAGCAGTGGTCCCAGGCGCAGTCCCGCCATGTGTGCCCTCCTCCGTCGCCCCGTACGGTACGGAACGACGGGGGAGGGCGGCCAGCCTACGGGCCGGATCGCAGCCGGAACGTGAACCCCAGGTCGAATCGCCTGGTCAGCAGCCGTTCAGGATGCCCTGGAGCGCGCTCTTCTCGGCCGAGTCGACCTTCAGGTTGTAGTAGTGCTTCACGTCCACCCACATCCGGGCGTACATGCAGCGGTACGAGGTGCGCGACGGCAGCCACTCCGCCGGGTCCTGGTCGCCCTTGGCCTGGTTGACGTTGTCGGTGACGGCGATCAGCTGCGGGCGGGTGAGGTCGTTGGCGAAGGCCTGGCGCTGTGCGGTGGTCCAGCTGCTCGCGCCGGACTTCCAGGCCTCGGAGAGCGGCACCATGTGGTCGATGTCCACGTCGGAGGCGGCGGTCCAGGTGGCACCGTCGTACTCGGAGAACCAACTGCCGCTGGTCGCCGCACAGCTGGAGTCCTGGACGACGTTCGTACCGTCGCGCTTGAGGACGACCTCACGGGTGTTGCACGCGCCCGACTGGGTGATCCAGTGCGGGAACTTGTCGCGGCTGTAGCCGGTGGAGGAGCCCTCGGCCGCCACGGTCAGCTGGCCGAGGTAGGTGCGGGCGGTGGCGGCGCTGACGGGGGTGGGCGGGGAGGCCTGGGCGGCGGGGGCGGTGGCCAGCAGACCGGTGGTGGCGAGAGCGGCGGTGGCGGCGAGCACGGCTATTCGACGGGTTTGACGCGCGTAGACACCAGACATGCGAACTCCTTGGATGTGGGGGGAGCTTGGCCGTTCGGGCGAGGCCATGCTTGCGGCGCAAGGTTTCCGTGGGGTGGGCGCCAGGTAACAGAGTGGCGACATGGGCACGTCAGATCAAGACTTATGACGCCCCGACAGATACCGGTCTGCGGCGTACGGTTGTCGCGTGCTGCTGACGGTCAATGTCACTTTCGGGGTCGTACTGGCCGTCCTGCTGGTTGTCGCGGCGACGGTGGCCGCCGTCGCTCACCTCGGGCGGGCCCGAGAGATCGCCGTCGCGGGCGTACGGGCGGCGGTCCAACTCGCGGCCGTCTCCCTGGCGATCGGATGGGTGGTCCGTTCCGTACCGCTGCTGCTCGCCTTTCTGCTGCTGATGTACGCCGTCGCCGTACGGACGGCGGGCCGGCGCATCACCGGGAACCGGACCTGGTGGTGGGCCTGGCTGCCGATCGCCGCGGGTGTCGTGCCTGTCGTCGCCGCGCTGCTGCTCACGGGCCTGGTGCCGCTCAAGGGCATCGCGCTGATCCCGGTGGCGGGCATCCTCATCGGGGGCGCGCTCACCGTGACCGTGCTCGCCGGGCGCCGGGCACTGGACGAGCTGGCACTGCGGCGGGGCGAGGTGGAGGCGGGGATGGCGCTCGGGCTGCTCGACCGCGACGCCCGGCTCGAGGTGGCGCGCAGTCCGGCGTCCGACGCGTTGCTGCCGGGTCTCGACCAGACCAGGACCGTGGGGCTCGTCACACTGCCGGGCGCGTTCGTCGGCATGCTGCTGGGCGGGGCGTCACCGGTGCTGGCGGGGGCCGTGCAGCTGTTTGTGCTGGTCGCGCTGATGGCGGTGCAGGCGGTGGCCGTGTCGGTCGTGCTGGAACTGGTGGCGCGGGGACGGCTGTACCGGGATCCGGCGTGACGGCCGTCTCGCGTACCCTCGACGGAGCAGAAGGGGAGTAGCTCTTCGCCGGAACGTCGACATACTGCTGGGCCTCGTGCCCGGCCGGCGCCCGGAGGCGGCCTCGTCGAGGCCCGCCGGCGAGACCTTCGGCCGCAGTGCCCATGTATGCATTCATGGCGCTGCCGTGCCGAAGCGACCCCTGAAACGCTCAGGACTCTCGGCAGGGCCGCGCCCCGACCGATTGAGGACTCCCATCCATGATCAGCTTTACCGTCATGGCGATCACCTTCGGCGTCGTCTTCCTCGCCGAACTCCCCGACAAGACCGCGCTCGCCGGTCTGATGCTCGGCACCCGCTACCGCGCCTCGTACGTCTTCGCCGGCGTCGCGGCCGCCTTCGCCGTCCATGTCGTGCTCGCCGTCGCGGCCGGCAGCGTACTGACTCTGCTGCCGCACCGACTGGTGCAGGCGGTGGTCGGCCTCCTCTTCCTGGCGGGCGCGCTGATGCTGCTCATGAAGAAGGACGACGGGGACGAGGAGAACATCAAGGCCCCGGCGGACCAGTCCTTCTGGAAGGTCTCGGCGGCGGGCTTCATGCTCATCCTGGTCGCGGAGTTCGGCGATCTCACCCAGGTCATGACGGCCAACCTCGCCGCCCGTTACGACAGCCCGCTGTCGGTGGGCGTCGGCGCGGTGCTGGCGCTGTGGGCGGTCGCGGGCATGGGCATCCTGGGCGGCCGGACGCTGATGAAGTACGTACCGCTGCGGCTGATCACGAAGGTCGCGGCCTGTCTGATGCTGGCGCTGGCCGGCTTCAGCCTCTTCGAGGCGCTCGCTCCCTGACACGCGCTCCTTTGTCGGCTCGCACCGCTACTGGCTTGCACCGTTATCAGCTCTCACCGCACGAGCCGCCGATGTTCGCGATGCTGCCCGACGCCGCGCGCCACAAGGCGCGTTCGTCGCGAAGGTGTACGAGACCTACCGCCGGGACGGACTGGCAAAGGCGTTGCTGAGCCGAGCCTGAGGACCGGGCGGTCAGGCCACCGGGGGTGCCACCCGCAGTTCGATGGTGCCGTCCGGGCCCTCGGTCACCGTCAGGTGTGTGAGGTCGGGGACATGGGCGTCCGGGGCGAGGGCCGCCGCGCGGGGGCCGACGCCCACCACGCGCATACCCGCCGCGCGGGCCGCCTCGATGCCTGCCTCGGAGTCCTCGAAGGCGATGCAGTCCGCCGGGTCGAAGCCCAGCTCGGCCGCGCCCTTGAGGAAGCCCTCCGGGTCCGGCTTGCTCGCGCCGACCCGCTCCGCGGTGACGCGGATCTGTGGCATCGGCAGACCGGCGGCGATCATCCGGGCCTGGGCGAGCGCCTCGTCCGCCGAGGTCACCAGGGCGTGCGGCAGTCGGGCGATGGCGGCCATGAAGGCGGCGGCGCCCGCGACGGGGACGACGCCGTCGATGTCCGCGGTCTCCTGGGCGAGCATCACGCGGTTGTCGGCGTAGTTCTGCTCCATGGGGCGGTCCGGGAGGAGGACCGCCATGGTGGCGTAGCCCTGCCGGCCGTGGACGACCTTGAGCGCCTCGTCCGGGTCCAGGCCGTGCTCGGTCGCCCAGAGCCGCCAGCAGCGCTCGACCACGGCGTCCGAGTTGACGATGGTGCCGTCCATGTCCAGCAGGAGGGCGCGTGCGGTCAGATCGGACGGGGTGGCTGCCGGCATCGGCGTACTCCAGGGCGCGGGAGAAGAGAAACAAGCGGCTCCGCCCGCCGGTCAGGGAATACGGGCGGAACCACTTTGTTCCTACACGATACAAAACGAGGGCGGATAGCGCCACCCGGTTTCGCGTCCGTCCCGCATCGTCCACCCGGTCCAGGGCGGTCCGCCGCCAACTCCGTGTGCGCCAAGGCCCGTCAGGGTTTCCGGGTCTCCGCCTCCAGCGCGCGGCGCGTCTTCGGGCCGTATACCCCCTCGGGATCGCCCTTGACGTGCCGGTCCTGCTGGTAGGTCCGTACCGCGTCCTCGACGCTCTGGCTGTACGTCCCGTCCATCGGGCCCGCGTACAGCGACACCTCGGCCAGCCGCTGCTGGAGCTCCGTGACCTGAGGTCCGCTGTCCCCGCTCCGCAGCGTGCCCGATGTCCGCCAGCCCGCCGCCTGGGGCGCCGAGCCTGTGGCCGACGCGGTTGAGGGCGGCGGCGCCGGGGCCGCGGGGTCGGGCGCGCCGACGGACGCACGCGCCGCGGACCGCGCCGCCGAGGCCGTACCGGACGGGGAGGCCGACGCCGACGCCGAGCCGGGCACGGATGCAGACCGGCTCGGCGACAGAGAGGGCCCGTCGGGCAGGACGTTCAGGCTCGGCGGTCCCGTCTTCCTGTCCGGCAGCGCCTTCTCGCGCTCGTCGCCCCCGGAGAACAACCCTCCGGCGACCGCGACGGTCCCGGCCACCGCAACCGCCGCCGCGACCACCATGAGCCCCGTGTACTGCCGCCGTGGGCGGCGGTGCCGAGCCGGGGTGAGGTCCACAGGACCAAGCGCGTGCGGCTCGTCACGCGGCGCCGGATCCACCACGTGCGGCAGCATCAGGGGGATCGTCCCGGGCCCGGGCTCCCCTCCGTCCCCGCCCTCGTCCACGCTCCGCAATGTCACATAGGGGCGTATCCGCAGCGGATCGAAATGCCCCGGCGCGCCCGCGGCGCGCTCCGCGCAGTCGCAGCCCGGCCCGGCTCTGCCGTCGGTACCCCGCGGCTCGCCGCATTCAGGACACAGGTGTCCGGTCATTGCAGGTTCCCTCCCCAATAGCTGCCAGCGATTATGCAGGCGCCCACTGCGACCGCCCAACGGCCCCGGGCGCCGCTCGGCAGGCCATAACCGGTCACAGCCAGCAGGATGGAGAGGAGAGTGCTGAGGACGAGTGAAAGGGCGCGGAACCGAGGGGACAGCGAGGAGACAGATCGGCATGGCTCAGGAAGTGAGCACCCCGGCGGTGAGCCCGGCCCCAGGTGAGGGCCAGAAACGGCAGACCGTCATGGTCGCCATCGGCGCACTGCTGCTGGGCCTGCTGCTCGCCGCCCTCGACCAGACCATCGTCTCCACCGCGTTGCCGACCATCGTCAGCGACCTGGGCGGCCTGGAGCACATTTCGTGGGTGGTCACCGCGTACCTGCTGGCCGCGACCGCCGCCACCCCGCTGTGGGGCAAGCTCGGTGACCAGTACGGCCGAAAGAAGCTGTTTCAGACCGCCATCGTCATCTTCCTCGTCGGCTCCGCGCTCTGCGGCATCGCCCAGAACATGCCTCAGCTCATCGGCTTCCGCGCGCTCCAGGGACTCGGCGGCGGCGGACTGATCGTGCTGTCGATGGCGATCGTCGGCGATATCGTCTCGCCGCGCGAACGCGGCAAGTACCAGGGCCTGTTCGGCGCGGTCTTCGGCGCCTCCAGCGTCCTCGGCCCACTGCTCGGCGGCTTCTTCACCCAACACCTCAGCTGGCGCTGGGTCTTCTACATCAACCTGCCGGTCGGCATCGTCGCGCTGCTCGTCATCGCCGCCGTACTGCACATCCCCGTACGCCGGACCAGGCACACCATCGACTACCTCGGCACCTTCCTCATCGCCTCCGTCGCCACCTGCCTGATCCTCGTCGCCTCCCTCGGCGGCACCACCTGGGCGTGGGGCTCGGCGCAGATCATTGCGCTCGCCGTGCTCGGAGCCGTACTCCTCGTCGTATTCGTGTACGTCGAGCGGGGCGCCGCCGAACCCGTACTGCCGCTCAAACTCTTCCGTATCCGCACCTTCACGCTCGTCGCCGTCATCAGCTTCATCGTCGGCTTCGCGATGTTCGGCGCGCTGACCTATCTGCCGACGTTCCTGCAGGTCGTCCACGGCATCACACCGACCATGTCCGGTGTGCACATGCTGCCGATGGTGCTCGGCATGCTGCTCACCTCCACGGGCTCCGGCCAGATCGTCAGCCGCACCGGCCGCTGGAAGGTCTTCCCGATCGCCGGCACCGGCATCACCGCCGTCGGCCTCGTACTGCTCCACCAGCTCGACGAGACCAGCTCCACCTGGCAGACGAGCGCGTACTTCTTCGTCTTCGGTGCCGGTCTCGGCCTGGTCATGCAGGTGCTCGTGCTGGTCGTCCAGAACGCCGTCAGCTACGAGGACCTGGGCGTCGCCACCTCCGGCGCGACCTTCTTCCGCTCCATCGGAGCCGCGTTCGGCGTCGCCATCTTCGGCACGATCTTCACCAACCAGCTCCAGAACAAACTGGCCGACGCGCTCGCCGGACGGGCGGTGCCGTCCGGCGCCGGTGCCGGGCAACTGGCCGACGACCCGCGCGCCATCGCCGAACTGCCGCCCGCACTGCGCCCGTCGGTACTCCATGCGTACTCGTCGGCCATCACCGATGTCTTCCTGTACGCCGTGCCCGTCGTGGTTCTCGCCTTCCTCGTCGCCTGGTTCCTCAAGGAGGACAAGCTGCGCGGCTCGGTCACCGCGCCCGATCCCAGCCAGACGCTCGCCTCCAACCCGGTCGAGCGTTCCTCGCACGAGGAGTGTGCCCGGGCCCTGTCGTTGCTGGGCTCGCGCGAGGGCCGGCGTCAGATCTACGAGAAGATCAGCGCCAAGGCGGGGTACGACCTGCTGCCCGAGGCCAGTTGGCTGCTGCTGAGGATCAGGCGCCACGGCACGGTGGAGCCGGGGCTGCTCGCCGACGCCACGCCCGTACCACTGCACGTCATCACCGACGCGGCCCGGCAGGTGGAGGAGCGGGGGCTCGCCCGCCGCTTCGGGTTGCAGCTGATCCTCACCGACCGGGGCCTGGAAGCGGCCATGCGGCTCGCGAAGGCGCGCGAGGAGTCCCTCTCGGAGCTGCTCGGCGACTGGTGGGGACCGGAGCGGCCGACCGATCTGGTGCAGCTGGTGGAGGAGTTGAACGCGGAGCTGTGCGGGTCGGACGCGGAGCGGCCGTACAGTCCGCCGCCGAAGCGGGACCACGCGGCCTGAGCTCCGGGCGGCTCGGGTCTCACGGCGGCTCAGGTCTCCGGGCGGCTCGGAGCTCCGGGGCTCCTGGTCGCCTCAGAGCTCCTTGCCGTACCAGATGTCCATGTACGGACCCGAGCAGTACGCCGGGATCTCGGCGTAGCCGTTCCGGACGTAGAGCTTCCGCGCCTCGATCAGATCGAGCCGGGTATTGAGGACCATCCGCCGGGCGCCCAGCTTGCGCGCCTCGTTCTCCAGGGTCTCCAGCAGGATTCCGGCGCCTCTTCTGCCGCGGAAGGGACGGCGCAGATAGACGCGGGTGAGCTCGGCGCGCTCGGCGTCCAGCATCAGCACCCCGCCGCACGCCGCGGCCTTGGCGCCGTACCGGCCGACGACGAACTGGCCGGTGGGCGGCGTGAGTTGTTCGGCGCCGTCGCCGCTGAGCCCCTGGTCGATCTCCTCGGCGGTCGCGGGGCGCTGCCAGTAGCGGCTCGCGACCTCGTCGTAGTACTCGCGCCGCAGGGCGCTCGCGTCGGAGGAGTCGAATGCTTCGGGGGCCAGGGTCCAGGTGGTCATGACGATCTCTGTACCGGAGGGGCGGGCCGTTTGGCCAACGAATTCCGGGCAACCCGCCTTCAGGAGGGCCTCTCAACCCAGTTCAACTCAGTTCAACCGAGTTCAACCGAATCGAATACACCGAATCGTGAACAGGGAAGGCAGCCATGTCCACAGTCCTGATCGTCGTCGCTCTGGTAGCGGTGTTCGCGATCGTCGTCGCCGCGGTGCTCTACGCGGGACCGGGCAGGGGAGGCGGCCGGCGGGGGCTGAAGCGGCGGTTCGGCCCCGAGTACGAACTGGCCCTCACCCGCCACGACGGCGACACCAAGGCCGCGGAACGTGAACTGAACGAGCGCGTCAAGCGCCACGGCGATCTGAGGCCGCAGCCGCTGGCGAACGAGACACGTGAGCTGTACCTCGCCCAGTGGGCCGGTCTCCAGGAGCGCTTCGTCGACTCACCGGTCAAGGCGGTCGCCGAGGCGGACCAGCTGCTGGCGCGGCTGGCGGCGGAGCGGGGCTTCCCCGAGGCCGCACAGTACGAGGAGCAGCTCGCCGCGCTCTCCGTGCATCACGCGGAACACGTGGGCGGCTACCGCCGGGTGCACCGCGCGACGCGCGGACAGTCGAGCACGGAGGAGCTGCGTGAGGCGATGGTCGAGAGCCGTGCGCTCTTCGAGGCCCTGGTCCACACCCGTCCCGAGGACCCCCTCGCGCACCGTGCCGGTGCGGTGGAGCGTGGCGGGCGCGGGCGCGGGCATCTGCTGAAGCCGAAGGGGAGTGGCGCGTGATGACGTACGAAGCGGAGCGGGCCAAGACGCCCGAGCGGGCCGAACACCCGGAGCGTTCCAAGGGCCTTGAGAGCCTCGAGCGACCTGAGCGATCTGAGCGACCTGAGCACCTCGAGGACGTCGAAGGCATCGAGAACACCGAAGACCGCGAGCCCCGCGGCCAGACCCCTCCGCGGCAGCTGATCCCGCAGGACGAGCGCGACAGGCTGACGTTGCGGCTGCAGCAGTCCCTCGGCAGCTTCGTCGACGGGCCGCGGCACGCGGTCGAGGAGGCGGCCGCGGTATTGGAGGACACCGCCGACCGCATCACGATCGCCCTCACCGAACGGCGTCAAGCGCTCCGTGCCGACTGGGACGGCGGGAACGAGCGCCGCCCGGCGGAGGCGGACACAGAAGAGCTGCGGGTCGCCCTGCGCGCGTACCGCGAGGTGACGGAGCGACTGCTGCGGATCTAGATCGTGGCCGGAGGCCCGGGTCTTGGGCCTGGGTCTCGGGCCTGGGTGTTGGGCCCGAATATGGGGCCTGGGCTCAGGCCTTCGGGGCGGCTTGCTGGACCACCTCGAACGACCACAGCGTGGACCCGGTGGCGGCGGGCTTGGGACGCTCGCCGCCTTCGCCGCCGCCCGGACCGCCCTGGCCCGCGCCGTGGGAAGCCTTCATCGAGCCCTCCATCCAGGCCTGGAAGGCGGCCTCGTCGCGCCAGCGTGTGTAGACGAGGTACTGGTCGGTCCCCTCCGCGGGGCGCAGCAGCTCGAACCACTCGAAGCCGTCGGAGTTCTCCACCGAGCCCGCGCGGGCCGCGAAGCGCTTCTCCAGCACCTCGCGCTGTTCCTCGGGGACGGTCAGCACATTGATCTTCACGATGCTCATGCGGCCATCTTGCCGTACGGCCCAGGCTCACCGGCATGACGCACGGAACGGGCCGCGGCTGCCGCGACCGCCCGCCCCGCCTCGCGTCCCGTCCTCAGGCCACCACGCGCGCCAGCAGGAACCCGTCGTACCCCTTCGTGCCCACCGTCTGTACCGCCGTCGCGCTCAGCCGCGGCTCCCGCGCCACCAGTTCGTACATCTCCCGCGTGCCCACGATCGCCGGGTTCGTGTTGTCCGCGTCCACCACCGCGCCGCCCCGCACCGCGTTGTCGACGATGATCACGCTGCCCGGGCGGGTCAGCTTCAGTGCCCACTCCACGTAGCGCGGGTTGTTCTCCTTGTCCGCGTCGATGAAGACCAGGTCGAACGGGCCCGCGCCGGGTTCCGTCGCCAGCTTCGGCAGCGTCTCCAGCGCCGCGCCCGCCCTGACCTCCACGATCTTGTCGAGGCCGGCGTGGGCGAGATTCGCGCGGGCCACCTCCGCGTGCGCCGGGCTGTACTCCAGCGAGATCAGCCTGCCGTCCGCGGGCAGCGCCCTGGCCAGCCAGATGGTGCTGTAGCCGCCCAGCGTGCCGATCTCGAGCACCGTGCGCGCGCCCTGCATCAGGGCCAGCAGATGCAGCAGCTTGCCCTGGTTCGGGGCGACAGCGATGGCGGGCAGGCCGGCCGCATCGCTCGCCGCGAGGGCGGCGGTCAGGGCTTCGTCGGCCGGGACGAGGTGGTCGGTGATGTAGTGGTCTACGGCGGACCACCGGTCCTGGTTCTCCTGAGTCATACGACCCAACCTATTTCAGGCGATCGGTGGCGGCACTTGGATTGCCGGAGGTGGTACGACCGGACTGCGCCGCCGTGCCCGTACGCGCAGCAGCACCACCGCCACGAGAACCGCCAGGCCCCCGCCGACCGTCAGCAGCCACGCCGGGACACCGGCCACCGTCAACAGCTGGTTCTCGTACACCACCCGCCGGAAGGGGGTGTCCTTGTCCGTGGCGCGCAGTTCATGGTCGCCGTCGATCCGCTTGGGCTCCGGAAACTCCTGGTCCAGCGCTGTCAGGAAGGTCTCGCCGCCGCCCGTGAATCCGGAAAGCGCCGTGTTCGGCTCCACCTTCCCCGCGTACGTCACCTCCGGCGCGTTCCCACCGATCGAGCCGCGCGGCTCCATCCGGTGCGGCGCCAGCACGAACAGCCCCAGTGACTGCGCGGTCTTGGCCAGCCGCGACAGCCGCATCGGGTAGATGAGCCTGTCGCTGGCGAAGCGCAGCCGCAGCGGGTCGAGCGTGCCGCGCAGCACGGAGCCCGCCGTCTCGGGGGCCAGGCGCACCGCCACGTACTCCCACTTCTGCTCGACGTACGGCTTCAGTTCGCCTGCGAGACCGTCCGGCAGCTCGAAGCCGTTCTGCTCCAGCCAGCCGCGCAGCGCGCCGGGATCGGTCGCCGTCAGCCGTGCGACATCGAAGTCGCCGAGGCGTTCGCGGCCGACCACACCCACCGCCGGCGCACCGGCCGCGGGGGCCGGTGCGCCCGCGGAGTCGCCGGAAGTGGTCAAGAACGGCCAGTCGCCGCCGCGTGGCCAGAAGTAGTGCCGCGTCCGGTGCTCCGGCGCGATGATCGTCTCGAGCTCGCCGAAGAGCGCGTTGTCGCCGAGCTCAACCGTGGCACGGCTCGGCACCGGCATGATCCAGGCAGCCTTGGGAGCGTCTCCGTCGACCGTGAAGCGCATCAGGATCTGCTCGGTACGGCCGTCCCAACCGACCACCGACGTCTCCCGGTTGACGTACATATGGGACTGCTTGTCCGGCACCATCGCGCCGCATCCGCAGGCGTACGCCGGGCTGACCAGCGATCCGAGCTGCAACGCAAACAACGCGAGCACCACCAGCAGCAACCGCTGCCTCCGTGGCCCGCGCACCGGTGTCCTGTCTTGTATGTTCCCCCGCATGCCTCCTGTGACGACGCCGCGGACCTCGCGGTTCCGGTGCCGTCGAACAAGATGGTCGAACGAGATATTCGGTCAAAACAGGGTGACAGTCAGGCGAAGAGGGGGTTGCCTGAGTCTCCTTCGTGGGGCAGTGCGAGGCTCTATGAACCGGGAGCAGCCCGGGACATGCAGCACCGGCGCACAGAACGTGAACCAGAAAAACACAACGTGGGGAGGCGCGGCGCGACGTGGCGAACGCGGAGCACAGCGTGCACGGAAGTGCGACGACGGATACGAGGATGGGCGCGGCCAGGGCCGCCCTGTGGCTCGTAGCGGCCGTCCTCGCGGTACGGCAGACAGCGGCAGTGCTCCGGCAGCCGCCCGGTGAGCGCCTCACCGACCTGGAGACCTGGATCGGCGAGAACGGCGTCCTGCATATGAAGGGCTCGCTGTACGACGCCGACAAGTTCACCGGTACGCCGTTCGCCGGACTCGTGCTGAAGCCACTGACCCGGGCCGCCGAGCAGGCGCTCGGCATCGCCTGGACCTTCGGCACACTGCTGCTCGTCGTCGTGCTCGGCCTGGTGGTCGCCCGCGCCCTGCCGGGACCCGTTTCGCGCCGCAGCGGCCTGCTCGCCGCGCCCATCGCCATCAGCCTGCTGATGCTCTCGCTGCCCGTGCGCAACAGCTTCTACCTGGGGCAGACCAGCATCATCCCGGTCCTGCTGGTGCTGCTGGGCTGCTTCGCGGCGCGCGGCGAGAGACCGTCCGGCGTGCTGATCGGCTTCGGCGCCGCCCTCCAGCCGACCGTGCTCCTCTTCGCTCCGCTGCTCTGGTTCACCGGCCGCAGACGCGCCGCCGTCACCTCGGCGGGCACCTTCGCCGCCTCCTCGGCGCTCGCCTGGGCCGCGCTGCCCAGCGACTCCTGGACGTACTGGGTGCACCATGTCGCGGGCGCCGGGCTCGGCGCCCGCCCGGACAGCCTGGCCAACCAGTCACTGCACGGCGCGCTGCTCCGACTCGGCCTGGAGGGTCCGCTCGAGATCGCGCTCTATGTCGCGCTCGCCGCCGCGGTCTGCCTCTTCGGCCTGCGCCGTGCCGTCCGCTACGCCCAGGACGGGCAGCTGCTCCTCGCCGTCGCCCTGACCGGCTGTGTGGCCGTCGCCGTCTCGCCCACCGCCTGGCAGCACCAGTTGCTGTGGGTGCTCCTCGCGGTCGTCGGCCGGGTCGGCAAGCGCGCCTCTGACCGCATGCTGTGGCCCGTCCTGGTGATCCTCGCGATCACGCTGCCGGGGAACATGCTGCTGCCCAACATGGCGGTGCTGTACCCCGTACGAGAAAACGTCCTGCTGATCGCCGCGCTGGCGGCGGCGGTCGCGGTGCCGTTCCTGCCGCGTACCTCGCCGTACTTCCGGCGGCCGGTGCCGACCGAGTACGCCATGCCGCTCCCGGCCCGCTGGAACCGGGTGCCGCTGCTGCCGTTCTGGCGGCGCGTGCTCAGCCGCCCGAACCTGCTGCTCGAACTGCTGGTGATCCGAGTCGGCTACTCCGTCTACTCGCAGATCCGCGCCGCCGCGACCGGCGGCGTGACCGCGGCCGAGGAGCACGGCCGGCAGGTCATCTCCGCCGAGCAGGCGCTCGGCATCGACGTCGAGCACTGGATCAACCACGCGGTGGTGAAGGCGGAGTGGGCCGAGGCCTTCTTCAACTTCTACTACACGTCCTTCCACTTCGTGGTGCCGCTGACGATCCTCGGTGTGCTGTACGTCCGGCGCCCCGCCGACTACCGCTGGGCGCGCTCGTCGCTCGCCTTCGCGACGCTGCTGGCACTGCTCGGGTTCTGGCTGTATCCGCTGGCCCCGCCGCGCCTGATGCCGGGCATGGACTTCATCGACACGGTGCACGGCCCGCAGGACCTCGCCAACCCGGACTACGGGGCGATGACGGCGGTCACCAACCAGTACGCGGCGATGCCGTCGCTGCATTTCGGCTGGTCGCTGTGGTGCGGACTGATTGTCCTGGTCTTGGCGCCGAAGCTGTGGATGAAGCTGCTCGGCCTGCTCCACCCGCTCTTCACGGTCTGCGCGATCGTGGCCACGGCCAACCACTGGGTACTGGACGCGGCGGGCGGCGCGGCGGTGGTGGGCGCGGGCTTCGGCCTGACCTACCTGCTGGCGGGCCGACGGCAGCTGCGGGTGCCGGCGGGGGCGGTGCCGGCGGCGAGAGTGGACACCCAGGTGGAAGCACCGGTCCCGGCCGCGCCGAAGTAGCCGCGCGCCCCAGGGGGTACGGGTCGTCCCCGTACCCCCTGGGATGGATCGTCGCGTTCAGACCAGGATCCGCCTGCGGGCACTGTTCCGCCACTTGGGCGCCGAAATGTCATCGTTCACGGTACGAGCCTGACGGCCGTTGACTACTCTCGGCTACGAACCGGACACAACGTGCCCTGCCGTTGGTGGAGTTGAACGAGGGGATGCCCGCCATGAGCCAAGTCAACGTCCTCGACCCGAGTGCGTCGCCGCTCGACTACTACGGCCACGAGTTGCGCCGCTACCGGGAGGCGGCCGGCCTCACGCAGAAGCAGTTGGGCGAGATCATCAACTACACGGGGTCGCTGGTCGGCCAGATCGAGACGGCGCGGAAGTTGCCGACGGCGGAGTTCAGCGAGCGGGTGGATGCGGCGCTGGGGACGGGTGGGCTGCTGTCCCGGTTGCTGGATCTGGTGTTGCGCAGCCAACTGCCGTCCTGGTTCCAGCAGATCGCGGAGCTGGAGGCGCGGGCGACGGAGATCTACGCGTTCCAGGCGCAGCTTGTTCATGGCCTTCTGCAGACCGAGGCGTACGCCCGGGCTGTACTGAGTGTCGAGTTGCCGGACGACCTCGATGGTCTGGTGGCGGCTCGATTGCAGCGTCAGCGCATCCTGCAGAAGGACGAGCCGCCGTTCCTGTGGGTCGTCTTCGGTGAGTCCGTGCTCCACCAAGAGGTTGGCGGTGCCGAGGTGATGCGGTGCCAATTGGCTCACTTGTTGTCCTGCGTGGACAACCGCAGGGTCAACATCCAGGTGTTGCCCTTCGCGGCTGGCGCCCACGCCGGTTCGCTGGGCTCGTTCACAGTGTTCCGGTTCGACAGCGATCCGGCGATCGTCTACACCGAGGACTACGTCACCGGCCATCCAACGGCGAATCCGCATGAGGTCAGGTCGCATTCGCTCCGTTACGATCAGCTGCAAGCAGCCGCCCTTCCCCTGAGGGATTCGGCGGAGCTGATCCGGCACGTGATGGAGGAACGCTATGGGGAGCACCCCTGATCTGACCGGCACACAGTGGCGTAAGTCCAGCTACAGCGGCAGCACTGGCGGCGAGTGCATCGAGTGCGCCCCCCTCAACGGCGCCGCCTGGCACAAGTCCAGCTACAGCAGTGACCAGGGCGGCTCATGCGTCGAGATTGCCGAGGCCCCCCACCTCGTCGCCGTCCGCGACTCCAAGGACGTCACCCGCCCCGCGCTCCACCTCTCCCGCCCCGCCTTCGCGACCTTCGTCGCAGCGGCGGCTCGGGACGCTTTCTAGCCCTTTCTCCACGGTGATCAAGCCGCGCTCCCTACCATGCTCCTGTTCGTCGGGTTCAGGGGGTTGGGGCGTTGCGCGGCTTATTGTCCCGAAGAGTTACTGCCACCGAAGACGGCTTCGTCTACGACGGCTTCATTTCCTACAGCCAGGCCGTGAGCGGGGACCTGGCCACCACGCTCCAGCGATGGCTCGAGCGGTTCGCGACGCCCTGGTACCGGCCGAGGCGGCTGCGTGTGTTCCGCGACTACACCAGCCTGTCGGCGAGCCACGACCTCACGGACAGCATTCAGCGTGCCCTGGCGGGCACGCGGTGGTTCATCCTGCTGGCCTCTCCGCGCGCCGCCCAGTCGAAATGGGTGGAGCGTGAAGTCGCCTGGTGGCGCAAGAACCGGCCGCCGGAGCGCGTGTGCATCGTCCTCACCGGCGGTGACCTCGTCTGGGACGACGAGTCCGGTGACTGGGGGGACGGGACCGATGCGCTGCCGCCCAGCGCCCGGGGGATGTTCACCGCGCAGCCGCTCTGGGTCGATCTGCGAGCCGTGACATCGGCGAAGGAACTCGACCGGTCCAACGTGGACCTGCTGAACAAGGTGGCGCAGATCGCGGCGCCGCTGCGGGGAGTCGACAAGGACGCCATCGTCGGCGAGCACATCACACTGCACCGCAGAGCGCGGTTACAGCGCCGGGGCGGAGTCGTGAGCCTGGTCCTCCTGCTCGTCACCGCGCTGATCGCCGCGTACATCGCGGTGGGCAACGCGCAAGAGGCGCAGGCCCAGTCGCGCATCGCGCAGGCCCGCGCCCTTGCCTCGGCGGCGGTCGCGAACGTCGACACCAATCTCGATATCGCGCAGCTGCTGGCGGTCGAGGCGTACCGGATGGACCCGAGGGCGGAGACCCGATCGGCGCTTCTGCAAGCCGTGACGTCGAGCCCCCATCTGGTCCGGTATCTCCCCGCCGGCTCGGAGGTGCAGCGGGTGGCGGGGTCCGACAACCGGCAGTTCCTGGTCGCGGGAACGAAGAACGGCCGTGTGCTGCGGTGGGACACCAAGGCGTACACCCAGCAGGTGATCGCCCAACTCAAGCGTCCCGTCACCGGGCTGGCGGTCAGCGCGACCGGCGCCACGATCGTGGCGACCGACGGCTCGACCGCGGTCCTGTGGACCGGCAAGGGCCCTGCGGAGACCATCTCGGTCCCGCCCGGAGGAAAACCCTCGCTCGTCGGTGTCTCCCCGTCCGGGCGCTCGGTCGTCGTGCACCGCGACGACGGTGTGGTGACTCTGTTCGACAGGGGGATCCGTCAGCTGGCACAGACCCAGACACAGACACGGGCAGAGAACGAGTTCGGCAAGTGGGACGAGCTAGCCGTCCCGTCCGATCGCCAGATCGTCCTCTTCGAGGCGGAGGGTGTGTGGGAGCGAAGAGTGCTCCCCACGCTGAAGCGGAGCGGCGGCGGAACCGTCGGCTTCCCCAACCGCAACTTCGCCTCCGCCATCTCACCGGGGGGCCAGTCGTTCACGTACAGCAACGGAGCTACCTGGTTGCCTCTGTGGGAGACGCGCGAACCGACTCCGGACAGCGATAGCCCTCCCCTTCAGGCCGCGAGCCGGGGCACGCGACCGACAGCTCTGGCCATCTCCCGCGACGGAAAGCGCGCGGCCACGGCCAGCAACGGATCGATCACCGTCTCGGACGTCACACCTGCCAGTGCGCAGCTCGCCACACCCACCGAGGTCAGAGCGTCCGGTACGGTCAACCCCGAAGCCCTGGCCTTTGTCGGAGACACCAACCATCTGGTGTCCGCCTCGGGCTCTCGCGTCGCTTTCTGGGACCTGACGCAACTGAGCCGTATCGCGAAGAAGGCCGACGTCAGACTCGCGTCGCCATGCAATGCCTGCACCGCGCCGTGGCTCGTGGCCAGCCCCGACAACGAGACGGTGGCCATGGTCGGTGACGGCGGAGGATGGGTAACGGTTCACTCGTTCAGTTCTTCCCACTGGTCCCCGGGCGGAGAACTGAGTGCGAGCGGACTTCCGGTTTTCACCGGTGACGGCAAGAACCTCATCATTCCCACCTCACTCAACGAAAGCTGGGAGATACGTGGGGTATCAAGCGGGCTGCCCCTGAAAGGCCACCTGCCGGCCTCGAACCTGGTCGACTCGGTCAAAGCGGCGTCCTTGTCCCGGGACAAGCAGCGCATTGTCGCCGTCACCGTCACCGACAGGGTGATCGTGCGAGACACGGGAACCGGACGAATCGTCAAGGAAATTCCAGGTCCAGAGAGTTCCGGCGATCCGTTCGAACAGCCGAACACCTCTGTCGCGGCGGTCGATGCGACAGCCTCGCACGCGGCACTGGTCACCGAGAAGGGGGTGCGCCTCGTGGACATCGTGAAGGGAACAGCGCAAGAAATCCCCTCAGCGGAAACACTGTCTGTGGCGTTCGCAGGCACGTACCTCGCGGTCGGACACTACGACGGCTCCATTCAGATGTGGAGCATGCGCAGCCGTCGCTTCGAGAAACCTGTCGGCGACGACCGTGAAGCGGATGGAGCCTTTGCGATCAGCACCGATGGCTCGTTGCTCGCCCAACGGCTTCAAGACGACTCGGTCGCCCTCACGGACATCGAGAACGACAAGGCCCTCGGCACACTCACATTGCTTGCGCGAGACCCCGCAGCGGAGTCTTCGCTGATCTTCGCCGACGACGGGACGGTGCTCTTCGTGGCGCTGGAGAGGACCGAGCAGAAGGGGGAACTACAGCGATGGTCGCTGACCCCCGACGTCTGGACCGACGCCGCCTGCGCCACCTCCGGCCGCGATCTCACCCGCGCCGAGTGGGGCAAGTACGTCGGCACCACACCCCCGTCCAACCTCCACTGCCGCAGGTGACCGGTCCCCTCACCGACTCACGCATGGCGAAGGTATCCCCCTGCTGCGCCGCAACAGGGGGAGGCGGGGCGTGGCGTGGGGTGAGCGCCCCGCCTCCCACCGGCCTACAGGTCAACTGGTGCTGACCTGGAGTTCCTTGATGCCGTTGAGCCAGGCCGAGCGCAGTCGGCGCGGGTCGCCCACCAGGCGCAGGTCAGGCAGAGCGTCCGCTATCGCGTTGAAGATCAGGTTGATCTCCATCACCGCGAGCGACTTGCCGAGGCAGAAGTGCGGGCCTCCGCCGCCGAAGCCGAGGTGTGGGTTCGGGTCGCGGGTGATGTTGAACTGCTCGGGCTCCTCGAAGACTTCGGGGTCGTTATTCGCCGATGAGTAGAAGATCCCGACCCGGTCGCCCTTCTTGATCTGCTGGCCGCCCAGCTCCAGGTCCTGCGTGGCCGTGCGCTGGAAGGAGACCACGGGCGTCGCCCAGCGCACGATCTCCTCGGCCGCCGTCTCCGGCCGCTCCCGCTTGTAGAGCTCCCACTGCTCGGGATGCGTGAGAAAAGCGTGCATACCGTGGCTGATCGCGTTCCTCGTCGTCTCATTGCCCGCGACCGCCAGCAGGATCACGAAGAAGCCGAACTCGTCGTTGGAGAGGTTGCCTTCGTCCTCCGCGGCGACCAGTTGGGACACGATGTCCTTGGCCGGACACTCCTTGCGGGCCGCGGCCAGATTCATCGAGTACGAGACGATCTCCATCGCCGCCTCGGCGCCGATCTCCTCGGTGATCGCGTACTCGGGGTCGTCGTACGCCGCCATCTTGTTGGACCAGTCGAAGATCTTGGTGCGGTCCTCCTGCGGTACGCCGATGAGTTCCGCGATGGCCTGAAGCGGCAGTTCCACCGCGATATTGGTGACGAAGTCGAAGCTGCCGTCGTCCTTCGCGCCGGCCAGCGCGGTCTCGACGATCGAGCGGGCGCGGTTGCGCAGGGCCTCCTCCAGGGAGCGGATCGCCCGCGGGGTGAAGCCGCGCTGGACGATCTGGCGGACGCGGGTGTGTTCCGGCGGGTCCATGTTGAGCATGATCAGCTTCTGGACCTCGATCTGGTCGCGGCTGATCGTCTCGTTGAAGCGGATGACCGCGGTGTTGGTGTTGGAGGAGAAGAGTTCGGGGTGGGTGGAGACATGCTTGACGTCGGCGTGCCGGGTGACGGCCCAGTAGCCCTCGTCCTGGAAGCCGGAGATGCCGGCCGGCTGGGTGCACCACCAGACCGGGGCGGTCTGCCGCATCCGGGCGAACTCCGGGTGGGGGACACGGGCTTGGAGGAGATCGGGATCGGTGAAGTCGAACCCTTCGGGCAGATGGGGGCAGTCCTTCGGCAGCTTCAAGGTCAACTCCAGGTCTGGCGGTGGTGTCGGTGACGCGGGTGGTCACGGGGGTGGTGACACGGCTTGTCTGACGACCCATCAGAAGTTGACCGAAAGGTAGTAACGAGTTCTACAAGTGGCAAGGGCCGCGGCGGGATCTGTTGCCGGTCGGGGGCGCCAGGGGTGCAGTAGTGCCGTGCAAGACCCTTGCGTACCGGGGGTAGCACTCATAAGACTGAACGGAGAACTAGAACGCGTACTAGTTCGGCTGCTGTGCGCCGGGACGCCCAGCGGCTGTGCGAGGAGAGGACGAGCTCATGGCCGCGGAACCCGTCATCGTCGAAGCCGTACGCACCCCCATCGGCAAGCGCTCAGGTGCGCTTGCCAACCTCCATCCCGCCTATCTGCTGGGCGAGACCTATCGCGAACTCCTCGGCCGCACCGGCATCCACGCCGACTGCGTCGAGCAGGTGGTGGGCGGCACCGTCACCCACGCCGGCGAACAGTCCATGAACCCCGCGCGCAACGCCTGGCTGGCGATGGGGCTTCCGTACGAGACCGCGGCCACGACCGTGGACTGCCAGTGCGGGTCCTCGCAGCAGGCCAGCCATATGGTCGCGAACATGATCTCGGCCGGTGTCATCGACATCGGCATCAGCTGCGGCGTCGAGGCGATGTCACGGGTGCCGCTGGGCAGCGGCTCCAAGCACGGACCGGGCAAGCCGTTCCCCGACGAGTGGAACGTGGATCTGCCCAATCAGTTCGAGGCGGCGGAGCGCATCGCGCGCAACCGCGGGCTGACGCGTGAACGGGTCGACTCCCTGGGGCTGGTGTCGCAGGAGCGGGCCGCCGTGGCATGGGCCGAGGAGCGCTTCAAACGCGAGACGTTCGCCGTGCAGGTGCCCACCACGGAGGAGGAACAGGCCGCGGGGCAGGGCATGTGGCGGCTCGTCGACCGCGACGAGGGGCTGCGGGACACCAGCATGGAGGCGCTGGCAAGGCTGAAGCCGGTCATGCCGACGGCCGTGCACACCGCAGGCAACTCCTCGCAGATATCGGACGGTTCGGCCGCGATCATGTGGGCGTCCAAGCGGATGGCGCGTGCTCTGAAGCTGAGGCCGCGGGCCCGGATCGTCGCGCAGGCGCTGGTCGGCGCGGACCCGCACTACCACCTCGACGGGCCGATCGACGCCACGCGTGCCGTGCTCGGCAAGGCCGGTATGTCGCTCAAGGACATAGACCTGGTGGAGATCAACGAGGCGTTCGCGTCGGTTGTGCTGAGCTGGGCGCAGGTCTTCGAGCAGGACCTGGAGAAGGTCAATGTCAACGGTGGCGCGATCGCGCTCGGGCATCCGGTGGGAGCGACGGGGGCGCGGCTGATCACTACGGCCCTGCATGAACTGGAGCGCAGGGACAAGGAGTTCGCGCTGATCACCATGTGCGCGGGCGGGGCGCTGGCGACCGGGACCATCATCCAGCGGCTGTAGGGCGTGTTTCGGAGGTGGTTCCGGAGCGGTCGCGTTCCGGCGGCCGGTTGTCAGACCCCTCCGCTACGTTGCCACCATGACGGAATTCGTACTGGTGGCAGGCGCGTGGCTCGGATCGTGGGCGTGGGACGAGGTGGTGCCGGAGTTGCGTGCGGCCGGGCACGGCACCCACCCTTTGACGCTGTCCGGCCTCGCCGACAAGCAGGGCGTGCCGGCCGGGCAGCAGACCCATGTACAGGACATCGTCAACGAGGTCGAACGCCTCGATCTGCGCGACGTCGTCCTGGTCGGGCACAGCATCTCGGGCATCCCGGTCGGTCAGGCCGCCGAGCGGATCGGCGACCGGCTGGCCCGCGTGGTGTTCGTCGACTCCAACGTTCCGGCCGACGGCGAGTCGTTCGTTTCGGGCTGGCCGTACGGCCGGGCGATGGTGGAGGCATCGATAGCCGACAACGGGGGCTTCTGGGCGCCCCTGACCGCAGCCGACTGCGAAGGCCAGGGTCTCACCGGCGAGCAGATCGCACGGATCGTGGGCGGCTCGACGCCGCACCCGGGCGCCACGCTGACCGAGCCGGCCGTGCTGGCGCGCCCGCTCGGCGAGCTTCCGGCGACGTACATCAAGTGCCTGCTCGACGGCGCCGAGCCGAACGACGACGTGGCGGAGCTGCTGAAGAGCGAGCACTGGCGGTTGGTCGAGATGGAGACCGGCCACTGGCCGATGTTCTCCCAGCCGCGCGAGCTGGCACGGATTCTGCTCCGGTCAGTCGTGGAATCCTGAGATCCGCTGTACCCGGCCGCATATGGCACGAGGGCCCCGGTGCTCGACCGGGGAAAGGTCGACCACTTCGGGGCCTTCAGCCTTCAGGAACGCCGCGCCCAAGATCGTGGGCTGGGTCCCATGTGCTGGAGGGGGCTGCGGGCCGGATCAGTACCAGCCCTGGGCCTGCCAGGAGGACCAGGCGCCGCACGGGCTGCCGTAGCGGGACTTCATGTAGTCCAGGCCCCACTTGATCTGGGTGGCCGGGTTGGTCTTCCAGTCGGCGCCGGCGGACGCCATCTTGCCGCCGGGCAGCGCCTGGACGAGGCCGTACGCGCCGCTGGACGGGTTGGTGGCGTTCACGTTCCAGCCGCTCTCGTGCTCCACGATCTTGCTGAAGCACTGGAACTGCGCGTCGTCCGCGATCATCTGCTGGGCGACCGCCTTCGGGGACCCGGTCTGCGCGGCGGGAGCGGCGGCGGCCGTGGCCGGGTTCATGCCGATCGCCATGCCGGCGGTGCCCAGGACAAGGGCGGAGCCGACGAGAGCGTTCTTCGGGCGGATGGCGATACGGCTGATGAGCGAGCGGAACACAGAGCGACCTAACTCTCGGGAACAGGGCCGTCGCGGGCATGCCGGAATCTCGTACGTACGAGTGGGGATCCGGCCGCCTGGGAGGCACTGCGGCTCCGGTGAGGAGCACGGGGCGCCTTGCGACTGGATCAGTTGTAGCGGCGAGGTCAGCCCGTCGCAACGACCCTTGTTACTAGCCGAGCTCGCACCTGGGGTGGAACGGCCGGGGGCTTGACGGGAGAGGTTCCTGCAGGTGGCGGCAGCGATCGACGGGCCACCATGACCATCAAAAAGGTACTATTCGGGCTCGTATCGGACTAAACCCCTGTGGGGCGGCTCACCCCGGGGGGACCCTGCCGGGGGGCTCGAATGTGACCTGCGCCTCGAAGGCGGCACGGCGTGTGGCTCGGCGCAGCGCCTTGAGGACCGTCGAGCCGATGGCGAGGGTCAGTACGACGGTGAGCGCCGCCCGTCCGAGGTCCCAGCCGAAGGAGGTCGCCGCGCAGTAGGCGAGGAAGCGGACCAGGTTCTCCTGCACCGGATCGCCGGGGTGGAAGGAGATGCCGGAGGAGAGGCCGCCGATGTATGTCCAGCCCTGAAGATTCATGACCGTGCCGTAGGCGAACGCGGCGACGGCCCCGTACACCGCGAGCATCAGCAGCTCGGCGCGGCCACGCAGCCGGTCCGGCCCCGGCAGCAGTCCCGCGCCCATCGTGAACCAGCCCATCGACAGCATCTGGAACGGCATCCACGGGCCGACGCCGCCGGTGAGCAGCGCGGACGCAAACATGGTGACCGAGCCGAGTACAAAGCCGAAGCCCGGTCCGAGCACGCGGCCGCTCAGCACCATCAGGAAGAACATGGGCTCCAGGCCCGCGGTGCCCGCGCCCAGCGGCCGCAGCGCGGCGCCGACCGCGGCCAGGACTCCGAGCATCGCCACCGCCTTGGCGTCCATCCCGGTGTCGGCGATCGTCGCGACGACGACGGCCACGAGGAGCGGGAGCAGCGCGGCGAAGAGCCAGGGCGCGTCGGCGGAGTGGGCGAGCCCGGAGTCGGCGTCGGCGAGCAGCGGCCAGCCGAAGGCGATCACCCCGATCGCGCTGATCAGGGCGAGGGCGGCGATGGATCGGGGGCCGAGGCGTACGGCGCGGGCCTGTGTGGCGTGGTTCACAGGGCGTCCCTGACCTGGGCGACGGTCAGCCATTTCTGCGGGGCCAGGATCTTGGAGACCTGGGGCGCGAAGGCGGGCGAGGAGACCACGACCTCGGCGGTCGGGCCGTCCGCGACGACCTCGCCGTCGGCCAGGATCACCACCCGGTGCGCGAGGTCGGCGGCCAGCTCCACGTCGTGGGTGGCCAGGACGATGGCGTGCCCCTCGGCGGCCAGGCCTTTGAGGACGGTGACGAGCCGGGCCTTCGCCGCGTAGTCCAGACCCCGGGTCGGCTCGTCGAGGAGGAGGAGCGGCGGCCGCCCGGTGAGCACGATGGCCAGCGCCAGGGCGAGGCGCTGCCCCTCGGAGAGATCGCGGGGGTGCGTCGTGTCCGGTACGTCGGGCAGCAGCTCGGTCACCAGGGCGCGGCAGGAGCCGGGTGCGGCGCCCGCGTCGGCGTCGGCCGCCGCGCACTCGGCCGCCACCGTGTCCGCGTACAGCAGATCGCGCGGTTCCTGCGGAACAAGGCCGACCTGGCGGACCAGCTCCCGGGGGTGGGTGCGGTGGGGGGTGCTGCTGCCGACGAGGACGGTGCCGGAGGTGGGCTCGACCATGCCGACGAGGGTGGCGAGGAGGGTCGACTTTCCGGCGCCGTTGCGGCCCATGAGGGCGATGGCTTCGCCGGGGGCGACGGTGAGGTCGACGCGGCGGAGGGCCTCTACGCGGTCGCGGCGGACGGTGAGCGCGTGGGCCTCGGCGAGCGGACCGCCCGAGCCGGGGCCCTGCCCCTTCCCGAACCTGGGGCTCTGCCCCAGACCCCGCACGTCAATCGTCGGCAGGGCTGACATCCTCAATCGCCGGCGGGGCTGCATTGTAGCCCGTCCGGCGATTGAGGACACGGCCGAAGGCCGTACGGGGGTCTGGGGCGCGGCCCCGGTTACGGGAAGGGGTGGGGTGGGGGAAAGACCCTCCAGGCGCTCCCGCAACGCACCGGCCCCGCGGCGCGCGTCCCGTACCGACAACGGCACCGGGTCCCACCCCGCCAGGCGGCCCAGGGCCACGACCGGCGGGTGTACGGGGGAGACCGCCATGATGGCGGCCGGGTCCCCGACGACCGGGGGCTCCCCGGGCGCGGGCAGCAGGATGACCTGGTCCGCGTACTGCACCACCCGCTCCAGACGGTGCTCCGCCATCAGGACCGTCGTGCCGAGATCGTGGACCAGCCGCTGCAGGACCGCCAGCACCTCCTCCGCCGCCGCCGGGTCCAGCGCGGACGTCGGCTCGTCGAGCACGAGGACCCTGGGGTGCGGGGTCAGCACCGAGCCGATCGCGACGCGCTGCTGCTGGCCGCCGGAGAGCGTGGCGATCGGGCGGTCGCGCAGCTCGGTCAGCCCGAGGAGATCGAGCGTCTCCTCGACGCGGCGGCGCATCACCTCGGGGGCGAGGCCGAGTGACTCCATGCCGTACGCCAGCTCGTCCTCGACCGTGTCGGTGACGAAGTGGGCGAGCGGGTCCTGGCCCACCGTGCCGACGAGATCGGCGAGTTCGCGCGGCTTGTGGGTACGGGTGTCGCGGCCGTCGACGGTGACGCGGCCGCGCAGGGTGCCGCCGGTGAAGTGCGGGACCAGGCCCGAGACCGCACCCAGCAGTGTCGACTTGCCGACACCGGACGGGCCGACCAGAAGCACCAACTCGCCCTCGGGGACGGTCAGGTCGACACCGCTGATCGCGGGCGCGCCGGCATCCCCGTACGTCACCGACACGTCTTCGAAGCGGATCACGGTTTCTCCTGCGAGGCGGGTACGGGCGCGATGAAGGCGGGCAGCAGCCCGATGAGGATGCTCGCGGCGGGCCAGAGGGGCAGCGTCGGCGCGGTCGGCGGTACGACACCGGGGTGCAGCGCCTCCGGATCGTATGTACCCGCCCGGATCATCAGGGCCGCGACGACCGCGCCGGATCCGGCCACCAGCCAGGACCGCGGGCCCCAGCGGTCGGGACGGTAGCGGGTGCGTACGGAGCGCCGGCCGCCGAGCCGGAGACCGGCGAGCGCGGCGAGGAGCCCGGCTATGAGGAGGGGCAGGCCGTACGAAGCGCCCTCAGCGGCGAGCAGTCCGTACGAACCGGCGCAGACGCCGAGGAGTCCGCCGAGCGTGAGGACGGTGGTGGTGCGGCGGACGGCGGGCGGGACGTGTGCGGTACGTCCGTAGCCGCGTGCGTCCATGGATGCCGCGACGGCGACCGACCGCTCGAGCGCGCCCTCCAGGACGGGCAGCCCGATCTGCACGATCGCCTTGATGCCGCCGGTGGGGCGGCCGCGCAGCCGACGGGCGGTGCGCAGCCGGACCACGTCCGCGACCATGTTCGGCGCGAAGGTCATGGCGACCACGACGGCGACGCCGACCTCGTACAGGGCGCCCGGGAGGGACTTGAGCAGGCGGGCGGGGTTGGCGAGCGCGTTGGCCGCGCCGACGCAGATGAGGAGTGTGGCGAGCTTCGCGCCGTCGTACAGCGCGAAGAGCAGCTGCTCGGCGGAGACCCGGCCACCGATGCGTACGCCTCGCGCCCAATCGGGCAGCGGTACTTCGGGGAGGCTGAAGAGGACATGCGTCCCCGGGATCGGCGAGCCGAGGACGACGGAGAAGAGCACCCGGATGCCGATGACGAAAAGCCCGAGCTTGGCGAAGGCCCCGTAGGAACGGGCCCAGGGCGCGTCTGTGCGCCGGGCGGCGACGACGTATCCGGCGACGCCGACGAGGAGCCCGAGGAGAAGCGGATTGGTGGTCCGCGACGCGGCGGTGGCAAGCCCAAGGGCCCAGATCCACCAGGCCCCGGCATGCAGGGCGTTACTACGACTGGCGGCGGGCGCGAGGAGGTACGACCTGCGGGGCGGTGTGTCGTCGCCCTGATGACCGGCCGATCGGGGCGAACTCCTGCGGTCCCGGTGGTCGGCGGCTTGTTGGGGTGCCGTGCCGTTCCGGCGGCCGGTGGCATGGCTCTGTGCCTGGTCGTCCTGATGGTCGGCGGTTCGTTCCGGTGTCGTGTCGTTCCGGCGGCCGGTGGCATGGGTCTGCGGCCGTTCGCCCCGGTGGTCGGCGGTTCGTTCCGGTGTCTCGCGGCTCCCGTGGTCGGCCGATCGTTCCGGTGTCTCGCGGCTCCGGTGGGCGGCGGTTCGCGGCGGTGCGGAGCCGGTCGATCGGGACGATCCGTCAACCGGGCGATCGGCCGCCTGCCGTTGCGTCTCGTCGCCGTGACTGCCGGCCGCCTGCGGCGACGCCCCGTCAGTCCCGCGACCCGCCTCCGGGGCGTGGGTCACAGCGTCTCCGGCTCCACCCCGCTGGCGCGGCTCCTCGTTGTCTCGCACCGTCGATGCCTCGGTTGTCATCCCCGGCGGCGGCGCGACTGCCACACCGCCGCGGTGCCGAGTACCGCTACCGCCGCGAGGCCGGCGATGAGGCCGACCGAGGGACCGCCCTTGTGGTCACTACCGCTCTTGCTCGCCGCAGACGCAGACGCCGCAGACTCGGACGGCTTCGCCTTCGGCTTCGGTTTCGTCGCGACCTGTTCGCCGCAGCCCGATTCCGGGTAGCCCGAGATCGCGCAGAGCAGCGCCTCGCTGTTGTAC
Source organism: Streptomyces sp. NPDC002730 (assembly GCF_042888805.1). NCBI lineage: Bacteria > Bacillati > Actinomycetota > Actinomycetes > Kitasatosporales > Streptomycetaceae > Streptomyces > Streptomyces sp. NPDC002730. The sequence continues at coordinate 188,715 of NZ_JBIAQG010000002.1, read as the reverse complement.
CGCAGCGGCTTCGCCACCGACGCCAGCGCCTCCGCGCTCGTCGCGTCCTTGCCGACCTGCGCGCACGCCGACCGCGACGCGGGCGGCGTCTCGCCCTCCGGGGCGTCCGCCTGCGTGCCGGAGTCGATGACCAGCGCGATCCGCTTCGTGTCGTCCTTCGGTGGTGTCCGGCCGCAGATCGCCTCGAAGTCCGGAGCCGTGCGCGGCTGCGCCGAGTCCCCGCTGTCCTCGCTCACCGAGAAACGGAAGCCGTTCACCGAGCCGTCCGACGGCCTCGCCGTGGCCGGGCCCTCGGTGGCGTACGTCCACTTCCCGCCGCCGCTCTGCCAGAACGACCAGTAGCGGTAACCCGCCGCCTGCGCCGGACCCGCGCCCAGCACCGTGAGCGCGGCGCCGAGCGCGGCGCCGAGCGCGAGGACGAGGGAGAGGACTCGGGTACGCATCACCGCTGCTGGTTCTTCTTGCGGCCGCTGAGGAGGATTCCGGCGCCGACGCTGGCGACGAAGAACACGCCGACGATCCACCACACCTCGATGCCCGAGTCGGACTCGGAGTCCTTCTTCTTGTCCGCAGCCGGCGTCGGCTGCCCCGTCGTCGACTCGGGCGCAGGACCCGTCGCGTTGAGCCCCGCCACCAGGTCAGTCCCGCCGAAGCTCTTCGGGTCCGCGCCAGTCGCATGCGCGGCGAGTATCAGCTGTGCGTACGCCGCCGGGCCGGACGCCTTCGCCCAGGCCGCCGAGTTCTGCTGCAGCCACTCCATCGGCTTCATCGCCTGGTCGCCGAGGCCCTGCGCGCTCAGCGCGACGATCGCGTCCGCCGTGTTCCCGAAGTCCGGCTTCTCCGTCGGGTCCGCGGCGCCCGGCATCGGCGCCGTGTTCAGGTGCCCGGTCTTGGCGAGCGCGGTCGCCAGGTACGCCGCGCCGTTGTGCGCCGCGCCCTCGACCGTCGTCGCCTTCTCGCAGACCGTGCCCTTGGCGTCCTTCGCACCCGCCGTCACGGCCAGGCCCTTGCCGTGCGCGCCGACCACAGCCGCCGCCGTGGAGTCCGCGACCATGCCGGGCGACTTCAGCTGGAAGACGAACGCGCCGCCGTCCTTCCCGCCGCACGGCTTCGCGAACGTCAGCAGCGCGTCGTACGGCGTCTTCCCGCCCTTCGACGTCACCGCCTCCGGCTTCTCGCCCGCCGCCGCGAGCGCGCCGATCACGATGGAGGTGGAGTTGGCGTCGCTGGGCCCGCCCGGGTTGTAGCCCCAGCCGCCGTCCGCGTTCTGCACGGACTTCAGCCAGCCGGCCGTCTTCTTCACGGTGGCGTCCTGCCCGCCGAGCGCGGCGAGCGCCTGCACCGCGGCGGCCGTGGCGTTGGAGTCCAGCGGCAGCTTGGCGTCGCACGCCTTGGCCGCGTCCGCGCGGTACGAGGGGAAGCCACCGCTGTCACACTGCTGACCGGTCAGCCAGGCCACGGCCTTGGCCGCGGGCTTGACGCCCACCGTGTCCTGCGCGAGCAGCGCCAGCGACTGCCGCCAGACACCGTCGTACGTCGGGTCGCCCGTGCCGTACAGACCGGACGGCAGCACGGTCGACGGCATCGGAGACGGAGCCGCGATCGCCGCCGGCGCGGCGGCCGAGGCTATGGCCATGCCGAGTACGGCGGAGGCGGCGAGCGATATGGCGCTGCGGCGAACGGTGGTCATGGCGGGCTGGGCCTCTCCTGCGGGAGCCGGGCACAGGCACGCTCAGGTACCAGGGCTCCGACCCCGTATGCCTCGACGGTGCCGGCCACCGGCGGGCTGCCGGTGGCACGAGCCGGTCACGACCATGTACGGGGCATTCCGACTCACCGCTTGCGACGGCGGTTCACGGCTGCGGGTCAGTGCCGGATTTGCACCGGCTTCCCCCCGTACGGTCATGATGACGACTCGCCCACTGTACCGACCGGCCGGTAGTCGATCGCCGGTGGCCGGTCGCCGGGGGCCACCAGGGGTCAGACCGCCACGTACAGCGTCGGGCCGCTCCCTGTCAGCACCTCCGCGCGCCCCAGCTTCATCAGTCGCCGCAGATGTGCCTCCGCCTCCGAGACCGCGATGTTGCGTGATCCGTACGGGATCTGGTCCCAGGGCCGGTTCCACTCCATCCGCTCGGCGACCTGCCACGCAGTGCGCGGGGCGGCCAGCAGTCCGAGCAGACCGGTGAGCCGTTCCTCGTGGTGGTCGAGCAACTCCCGTACCCGGGACACGGCATCGGGGAAGGCGTACTGGTGCGCCGGGAGCACCTCGGCGGGCGCGAGGCGGCCGATGCGCTCGAGGGAGTCGAGGTAGTCGCCGAGCGGATCGGTGACGGTGGCTGTGTCGCCGGCGTCGGGATCTTCGTAGAGGCCGATGTGCGGGGTGATCCGGGGCAGCAGATGGTCGCCGGAGAAGAGCCGCCCATTGCCGGGTCTGCCCGCCGGATGGGCCTCGTCCAGGTGGAGGCAGACATGGCCGGGCGTGTGGCCGGGGGTCCAGATGGCGCGGAGCCGGCGGCCCGGCAGGTCGAGGAGTTCGCCGGGGACGATCTCCCGGTCGGGCAGGGCCGCGCGCAGACCCGGCAGCGTACGCATCCGGCCCGAGGCGCGGGCCGCGCGCAGCGGAGCGGTGTGTTCGTCGGGGGCGCCGGCCCTGGAGAGTTTGTCCGCCAGGTAGTCGAGCCAGCGGGCCGGTTCGGCCTCCCTGGTGCGGCGTACCACCGCACCGTCCGCGTCGTGCATCGCGATCCAGGCGCCGGAGACCTCCCGGACCTGCCCGGACAGGCCGTGGTGGTCGGGGTGGTGGTGGGTGATGACGACGCCGTGGATGTCACCGACCGCGACATCGAGGGAGTCGAGACCCGCGACGAGGGTGTCCCAGGAGGCCGGGTCGTCCCAGCCGGTGTCGATGAGTACGGGCCCACGGTCGGTGTCGAGCAGGTGGACCAGGGTGTAACCGAGCGGATTGTCCGGAATGGGCACCTCGATGGACCAGACGCCCCCGCCGTGGTCGGTCACCTGGGTCATGGGGCTCTCGTCTCTCCTCGGCGACACGGCCACGGCCCACTATAACTAGAACTGGTTCCAATAGTCGCCCAAGTCGACTGTCATTCCAGCGGAGTTGGCTGATCTGCGGGCGCCGACGACGAAGGCCCCGACCGGCGAACCGGTCAGGGCCTTTCATCCGCTGGAGCGGCCTCGCCATCCCCGCAGAAGTGGGACCGGGGCAAGCGGTGGCCGGATTCCTTGTGCCGCTACTGGGCCGTTCCGAAGTCCTGCGTCCAGTAACTGTTGGGCTGCGCGAGGCCGATGCCGATCTCCTTGAACGCACAGTTGAGGATGTTGGCCTTGTGGCCGGGGCTGCCCATCCAGCCCGCCATGACGCTCTCGGGTGTGGCGTAGCCGTAGGCGACGTTCTCGCCGTAGGTGCTCCAGTTGTAACCGGCACTCGTGATCCGGTCGCCAGGAGACGAGCCGTCGGAGCCCGTGTGAGACATGTTCGTGTGGGAAGCCATGTCCTTGCTGTGGTCCTGGGCGGCCTTCGTCAGCTTCGCGTTCATGGTCAGCGCGGAGCACCCGACCTTGCTGCGCTCGCTGTTGACGAGCTGCAACACGCGGGCCGCATCCCCGGACGCCGGGGCGGCCGTCTTCGGTGCGCTCGGAGTCGCGGTGGCCTTGGGTGCGCTGGGAGTCGCGGTGGCCTTGGGTGCGCTGGGAGTCGCGGTCTTAGGTGCGCTCGGAGTAGCAGCGGGCGTCTGCGACGCTCCCGCCGTCGGCTTCTGGCCCCATGGAGAGCCCGTCCACCGCTGCTCCGAGTTCGCACCCTTCCAGTGGTGGCCGTTCCAGTGGTGGCCGTAGGACTTGCTGCCCGCGTTCTCCTGGGGGTCCATGCAGGCCATGGCGGCAGAGGGCACACCTATGGCTCCCACGGCGACGGCCGCGATGGTTATCTTCCGGTAGTACGTCTTCCTACGGTGCTTGCTCATGCGTGACCTCGCTCGTTAATCGCGGGGCGCCCCCGGTGTGGCCGACTCTGCGCAGATCCTGCACCTGAGCTGCGGAGACGCTTTGCGCCGCCATTCTTAGAACCGCTGTCAGGGCAGGGCAACGAGCACCAGTACTACCTTGATTCGTAGGACTGGAGGGGTCTTGAAATGGGCGCACGGGCGTGCTGGTCCGGCTTTCGGGGTCACGGAAGGTTCTGATGCTTCGTCAGAAACCCTTGTCCGCTCGCCGGCCGGGCGAAAGTGACGAGCGGACCGAATGCCGCCAAAACCTGCGAGGGGTATGTCTGTACCAAGACGGACAAATATCGCTATGTCGCTAACGTGCCATCTACTATTCAGCGACCTAAGTGCCGAATGTCCGTGTGGCTGATGTCACTGGGCGATGGGGGAACCAGCCTCCCCGTTGGTCGCTCTGCGTGACTTTGCCGCTTATGAGGGTGAGTGGCGTGGGAGCGCGGATGTAGCCAGGGGCGCCGCTTCGAGGCGCTCCTGGCTACATGTTCCCCGTGGTCGCGCTGGTCGGTGAGAACGCGAGGGCGCCCTAGGCGCGGAAGCCGTCGAAGGCGATGTTCAGGTGGCGGGGGCCACGCAGGACAGCGTTCTGGCGGTAGGGGGGTGGGTCCTCCATCAGGCGGGGGTTGTCGAGCCTGCGGGCGAGCTCGGTCAGGGCGAGCTGCGCCTCCATGCGGGCGAGGGGCGCGCCGAAGCAGTTGTGGATGCCGCTGCCGAGGCCGAGGTGCTGGTTGTCCCTCCGGTCGGGGTCGAACCGGTCGGGGTCGGGGAACCGTTTCGGGTCCCGGTTGCCGGAGGCAAGGACGAGCCAGAGGGACGCGCCCTTGGGGATGGTGGTGCCGGCGACCTCGATGTCCGCGAGCGTGGTGCGCTGGGGCAGCAGCTGCACGGGAGGCTCGAAGCGCAGGAGCTCTTCCACGAGCGGGATGGCCAGCTGAGGCTCCTCCCGCAGCCGCTTGAGGACGTCCGGGTTGCGCAGCAGGGTGAGCATCCCGTTGGTGATGAGGTTGACCGTGGTCTCGTGGCCGGCGATCAGGAGCAGGGCAGCAGTACTGATCACCTCCATCGGGGTCATCTGCCCGTCGGGGCCCTGGTCGGTGGCCAGCGCGGAGAGCATGTCGTCGCCGGGTGCCTTGCGGCGTTCGTCGATGAGCCCGGCCAGGTACATGCCCAGCTCGGTGCGGGCCTGCTGGGCGATGCGGCGCCGCTCGGTGGGGTCCTTGGACGGGTCCGGGTCCAGGCTGGCGGCGATGGTGTCGGCCCAGGTGTGGAAGCGCGCCTCGTCGTCGCGGGGGATCCCGAGCAGCCGGCAGATCACCGTCACGGGGAAGGGGTAGGAGAAGTTGTCGACGAGGTCGACCTGCTCACGGTCTCCGAAGCCGTCGATGAGATCCGAAACGATCTTGGAGAGTTCGCCGCGCATGTTGTGGACACGCCGAGGGGTCTTCGGCGGTCCGAACGGCCGCATCGTCATACGGCGCAACCGGTCGTGCTCGGGAGGGTCGAGCTTCAGGAAGGTGGGCGGCAGGTTGCCCTCTTCCTCCTGGTCAGGGAGGGCGCCGGCGGCCTGGGGGGACAGATTTCGGGCGTCGGAGCTGATCCGCGGATCGTGGAGCAGGCCCTTGATCTCCCAGTAGTTGCTGACCACGTACGTGTTGCCGTCCTCCTCTCGGTACACCGGAGTCTTGCGGAGCTCGGCGTACAGGGGGTAGGGGTCGGCGCGGTTGGCGTGGTCGAGGATCTGTCCCAGGAGCGTGGCTTGCGTCATGACGGGTCCTTGTGGGCGTTGGAGACGGCTTTGCGGGCCTTGGACGGGCGTTGCCGTGCCCGCGATCAGGCTCGGACCGGAGTGAAGGTGATCCGCCGGTCGGCCGGCGAGTAGCCGCTGAGGGTGACGGTCGGCGCGTGGGTGGGCAGGGAGGGGTCGGGGAAGTCGGCCGAGACCGGTCGCAGACCTTCAGGACGGCGGTCGACGGTGGGGAAGCTCAGCGGGAACGGCGCAGCCGATTCGATCAGCCGCTGGTAGAAGTCCAGCCACTTCGTCTGGTCGAAGGTGACGGCGGCGATGACGCGGCCCTGGTATCCGTACACGCCGGTGAAGCGGCGCTCGGCGAGTGATCCCTGGGCGATGAGGATCTCCTCGCCCAGGGACGGAACGCCGACCGACTTGATGCTGACGCCGAACTGCGAGGACCAGAAGGCCGGCACCCACAGGTGCGGACGGCGGTCCGAGCTGGCGCTGATCATGTTGTGCGCCGCGATCTCGGCCTGCGCGACGGCATTGCCCCAGTGCTCCAGGGACAGGAACTGGTAACCGAAGAGCGCATGCGGGGACCGTGCGACGTCACCGGCGACGAAGACGTCGTCGGTCACGATGCCCCGGACGTCGAAGGCGCGGCAGCCCGCGTCGCAGGCGATTCCCCGGGGTCCGGCGCCGAGCCCGGATCCGGCCAGCCACTCGGTGTTGCGCGTCGCGCCGAGCGAGATTACCGCCACGTCCGCGTCGATCGTCGAGCCGTCGGACAGGTGGGCACGGCGCAGCCGCCCTGCCGAGTCGCCCTCCAGCCCTGTGACCATGACGCCGCAGCGCAGGTCCACGCCTGCTTGGCGTTGCAGCTCGGCGGCCACCTCGCCGACCACGCCGCCGAGCGCGCCCACGAGAGGCGCGGCCGCACGCTCCGCGACGGTGACGGGCAGTCCCTGCTCACGGCAGGCGGAGGCGATCTCCGAGCCGGTGAAGCCGGCGCCGATGATGAGCACCCGGCGAGGTCCGGCCGTCAGCCGCCGGTGCAGTCCGGCCGCGTCCTCGCGCGTGCGCAGCACAAAGACCCCGTCCAGCTCGGCCTCTTCTTCATGCGGCCACGGCCGGGCACGGACGCCCGTGGTGATCAGCAGCCGGTCGTACTCCACCTCGTCGCCGCCGGCCAGGCGTACCCGCTTGGCGGCCATGTCCAGCCCGGTGGCGGCGTCACCGAGCCGCCACTGCGCATCGATCGCCCAGCGACGGGGCAGCGCGGTGTGCTCCGCCGACGCCTTGCCGAGCAGGACCTGCTTGGACAGCGGCGGCCGGTCGTACGGCTCGTAGGGCTCGTCGCCGATCAGCGTCAGCGAACCGGTGAAGCCCTCCTCCCGCAGGGTCTCCGCGGCCCGGAGGCCGGCGAGGGAGGCGCCCACGATCACGATCCGCCCCTCGCGCCTCAGCCATTCCAGCTCACCGTCCACTGGACACCCCCTGCTTCACCGGGGCCGGCTCATTGCCCAGGTCGTCCACCAAGATGGCCTGGACCGGACAAGCCGCGGCGGCGCGCGCCACGTGCTCCCGCTGTGTGTCGTCGGCGTGCGGGTTGTACAACAGCGCCTCGTCGCCGTGCATGGTGAATACGTCGGGTGCGAGGAAGGCGCACTGCGCGTACCCCTGGCACCGGTTGAGATCGACGACAAGCCTCATCAAGGGGCCGCCCTTCCAGTAGTACCCCTGCCCCAGCCTGTGCGTGCTCCTGTGGTTTCGCGAGCACAGGCGGGCCAAAGGAGTTATCAGCCGATAACGCTCGGGAAATAGCCGGTCATGACGAGGGGGCCGGTGCGGGCCGCGGGCGGAAACTGGCCACCAGAATGTAGAGGCTGAGAATCAGAGCCCACAGGGGGAAGACCAGCTCGGACCAGGGGATGCTGCTCGTCACGAGGAGCAGTGTCAGGGCGACGAGATAGCCCAGGATGGAAAGCCAGCGCGGCAGGACTCCGAGCCGATGCCCGATGGAGGAGGTCGAGAAGGTGAATACCGCGGCCATGCGCATCGCGTAGGTCGTCAGAAGGCTGTAGGTGAAGTGATGGCCGAAGGACCGGAGTTGCACGGAGCCGGTCCCGGACGGATCGGCCGTATCCAGCAGACTTCCGGCTGCTGCCGCGGCCCCGAAAAGAGTCGCCACGAATACCAGGCCGCTGCCCATGAAGACAGTGGCGAGGAACTGGTCCTCCGCCTCTCCGATACGTGCGCGCACAGCGCCCATGAACCACAGGAAGAAGATGCCCGCGAACGGGATGAGGCCGAGCGCCGTCTGTACCGCGTGCCGCTTCGAGGGATCGATGATCCAGGTGCTGCCCCCGCCGCTCGGCTCCTCCGGAATCGCCAGGCGGACCAGAACGATGGCAGCAGCGAGCAGTACGGCGAAGACGATCCCTACCAGTCCTGCGGCTCGGGGGGTGCGCAGCGCCTGATCTCTCCTCTCCATGGGTGTCGTCGCTTCCTCTCCCTGTCGATTAGGACCAGCAAGCACCCGCGCACACGGCCGCGCCACCCGGACCGCCCAAGAGGGTGACGTGCGCGGACCGGCAGCGAGTCGGCGTCGTGCGAATCGTGGTTCCGGATCATGCTTGGTGGCACCTCGCTGCTGTTGGAAAGGCCCGGAAGCGCCGCGCGGCCCCATGGCCGCCCCGCGCAGCCCGGTCGCCCCCGCCCAACGGGAAACCACTGGTCGGGGGCTATTTCGTTCCTGCCGTGGACTCCTTCAACTAGAACTGGTATCAGTTCTGAAACAGTGTCAGATAGCGCCGGGCCGCAGGAGGCAGCAGCCATGACCGAGCTTGTGGAACACGGAAAGCTGTTCATCGGTGGGGAGTTGACCGATCCGCTCGGCAGCGACGCCATCGAGGTCGTATCGCCGCACACCGAGCAGGTCATCGGGCGGGTCCCGCACGCCTCACCGGCGGACGTCGACCGGGCGGTCGCCACCGCCCGCAAGGCCTTCGACGAGGGGCCCTGGCCGCGCATGACGCTCGACGAGCGGATCGCCGTCATCACCAGAATCAAGGACGCGATCGCGGTACGGCACGAGGAGATCGCCCGCTCCATCAGCGCGCAGAACGGCTCCCCGTACTCCTGGAGCGTGCTCGCGCAGGCGCTCGGCGCGATGATGGTGTGGGACGCGGCGATCACCGTCGCGCGCGGATATCCGCTCGAGGAGCAGCGGGCCGGAGTGCTCGGGCCGATCCTCGTACGGCGGGAGCCGGTGGGCGTCGTGGCGGCCGTGATCCCGTGGAACGTCCCGCAGTTCACGGCCGCGGCCAAGCTCGGCCCGGCGCTGCTGGCCGGCTGCACGGTGGTGCTCAAGCCATCGCCCGAGTCGCCCCTGGACTCCTACATCCTCGCCGAGATCGCGCAGGAGGCCGGGCTGCCGCAGGGCGTCCTCTCGATCCTCCCCGCGGACCGCGACGTGAGCGAGTACCTGGTCGGGCACCCCGGCATCGACAAGGTCTCCTTCACCGGCTCGGTCGCGGCCGGCAAGCGGGTCATGGAGGTCGCCTCGCGCAATCTCACCCGCGTCACGCTCGAACTCGGCGGCAAGTCGGCGGCGGTGATCCTGCCGGACGCGGATCTGGAGTCGGCGGTGGCCGGGATCGTCCCGGCGGCCTGGATGAACAACGGGCAGGCGTGCGTGGCCCAGAGCCGTATCCTCGCGCCGCGCAGCCGCTACGAGGAGATAGCGGAGGCGCTCGCCGCAGCGGCGAGCGCCCTGGTGGTCGGTGACCCGCTCGACGCCTCGACGCAGGTCGGGCCGCTGGTGGCCCGGCGCCAGCAGCAGCGCTCGCTCGACTACATCAGGATCGGGCAGGAGGAAGGCGCCAAGGTACTTACGGGCGGCGGGCGTCCGGCCGGTCTTGAGCAGGGCTGGTACGTGGAGCCGACGCTCTTCGGCGGGGTCGACAACTCCATGCGCATCGCCCGCGAGGAGATATTCGGGCCGGTGATCTGTCTGCTGCCGTACGGGGACGAGAGCGAGGCGGCGAAGATCGCGAACGACTCCGACTACGGGCTCAGCGGCAGCGTCTGGACGGCCGACGTCGAGCGTGGCATCGACTTCGCGCGACGGGTCAGGACCGGGACGTACAACGTCAACACCTTCAGCCTCGACATGCTCGGGCCGTTCGGCGGCTACAAGAACTCGGGCCTGGGGCGGGAGTTCGGGCCGGAGGGCTACAGCGAGTACCTGGAGCACAAGATGATCCATCTGCCGGCCGGGTCCGGAGAGAACTGAGAGGAGAACCGATGGGAGACCGCTGGCACGTAGAGGTCGACCGGAACGTCTGTATCGGCTCGGGCATGTGCCTGAGCCACGCCCCGGACGGCTTCGCGCTCGACGCGGCCCGGCAGTCGCATCCACAGGACGCCGACACCGACGCCAACGAGAAGATCCTCGCGGCAGCCGAGAACTGCCCGGTCGAGGCGATCGCCATCACGCTGCTGGAGAGCGGGGAGCCGGTCTTTCCGCCCGAGGAGTAGCGGAGCGGCAACCGACCTTCGAACAGCGTGGAACAGAGGTTGACTCGTGCGTATCGCACAGTGATCTCATGACATGCGTGACTGTCCGGCCCCCCGGCCCCGTGGAAATCTTGGTGTCACGTCGCCGAGGGGGGAAGTGTCATGGACAAGCGGTACGAGGTCTTCTGTCTCGCGGACAGGATTTTCTACGAGACCCCGGACCGCTTGTCCTCCACGCGTACATCCGCCGGCATGCCGTCCCGTACGGAGAGCAGCGTCCCGCTCTTCGAGGCGGCCCAGCGCCCGGTCCCCGAAGGGTGGCGAAGCTTCCTCTCCGGGGACTGGCTCCATATCAGCCCGGTGGACACGGTGCGCCCCCGCCAGGGCTGGAAGATCCATGTCTCGGCCTGTCTCGACAACGCCGAGAAGACCGCGGCCAAGGTGTGGGACTACTGCGTCCCACGGGAGATTCCCTTCAAGTTCGTCCCCGGCCGGCAGCCGCTGCACCTGCGCAACTCCAAATACGCGGGGCGCGGCTCCAGCGGCAAGTTCGCCACCATCTATCCGGCCGACGAGACGGAACTCCAGCTGATTCTGGATGAGTTGGGTGTGCTGCTCGACGGCGAGCCGGGCCCGTACATCCTCACCGATCTCCGCTGGAACGACGGCCCGCTGTATGTACGGTACGGCGGCTTCGCGAAGCGGCACTGTGTCGACGAAACCGGCTCCGGCGCCCTCGTGCCCGCCATCGAGAACCCCGAAGGCGTACTGGTGCCGGACCGCAGGGACCCGGTCTTCCAGCTGCCCGAGTGGGTGACGCTGCCCTCTTTCCTGGAGCCCCAGCTGGCGGCGCGCAACGCGACCACCACTGGCGAACTGCCGTACCGCATCGAGAGCGCCCTGCACTTCTCCAACGGCGGTGGCGTGTACGCCGGCACCGATCTGCGGACCGGCGAGCAGGTGGTACTCAAGGAGGCGCGGCCGCACGCCGGGCTCGCCGCGGACGGGGCCGACGCCGTGACACGGCTGGAGCGCGAGAGAGCCGCGCTCGAGCGGCTCACCGGGCTCGGTGTCGCACCCGAGGCGCGCGACTGGTTCATCCTCGGCGACCACCGCTTCCTCGTCATGGACTTCCTCCCCGGCCGCACCCTCAACTCCTTCTTCGCGCAGCGTCATCCGCTGCTGGCTGTCGAGCCGGATCCGGCGGCGGTCGCGGAGTACACGCAATGGGCGCTGGGTGTGCTGCACGCGGTCGAGGAGGCCGTGGCGGCCGTGCACGCCCGTGGTCTTGTCTTCAACGACCTGCATATGTTCAACATCATGGTCGACCCGGACGACGATTCCGTACGGCTGCTGGACTTCGAGGCCGCGACGCCGGTGGGAGAGCACCGCGGCCAGGCCATGGCCCACCCGGGGTTCGTCGCGCCGGGTGACCGTGAGGGCTTCGAGGTGGACCGCTACGCACTCGCCTGCCTGCGGCTCGCCCTCTTCGTGCCGATGACGACGCTGCTGGTCGTGGACCGGGGCAAGGCGGCGCATCTGGCCGAGGTCGCGGCGGAGCAGTTCCCCGGCCTGCCGGACGGTTTCCTCGACGAGGCGGTACGGGTGATCAGAAGCAAGTCCCCGGAGCCCACGGGAAGTTACCTGCCCGCGGAGGCAGGGGACCGGCCTCGCGGCCACGACTCCATGGTCCGCGCGATCCTCGCGTCCGCGACGCCGGAGCGCGACGACCGGCTCTTCCCGGGCGATATCGCGCAGTTCGCGGACGGCGGCGGACTCGGACTGGCGCACGGCGCGGCCGGAGTGCTGTACGCCCTCGCCGAGGCGGGCGCGGCACGCTACGAGGCGGGCGAGGAGTGGCTGCTCAGCCATACGGCACCGCCACCGGCCGGCACCCCGCTCGGTCTCTACGACGGGCTGACGGGCGTCGCGCATGTCCTCGACCGGCTCGGCCACCGCGAGCGTGCCGTCGAACTCGTCGGGCGGGTGCTCGACGAGAAGTGGCAGCGGCTCGCGCCCGATCTGCACGGCGGGCTGGCCGGCATCGGCCTCGCACTCGACCGGCTCGGGCTGCGCGCAGAGGCGCTGGAGGCCGCGCGGGTCCTGGTCGACCGGCCGCCGACCGCCCACGGCAGGCGCGCCGGGCTGCTGCACGGCGCGAGCGGCCCCGCCCTGTTCTTCCTGCGGCTGTACGAGTCCACGGGCGATTCCGCCCTGCTGGACCAGGCGGCCGAGGCGCTGCGCCGGGATCTCGCCCGGTGTGTGACGGACCGGTCGGGGACCCTGCTCGTGGACGAGGGCGTACGCACCATGCCGTACCTCGGAGCGGGCAGCGCCGGTATCGGCGCGGTCCTCGACGACTACCTCGCCCACCGTCACGACGAGGAGTTCGCCCGCGCCAGGGAGGCGATACTGCCCGCGGCCCGGCTGCGGTACTACGCGCAGCCCGGACTGTTCAACGGGCGCGCGGGGATGGTGCTGCACCTGGCCCGTACCCGTGCCCCGCGCCCGCAGCTGGACGCCCAGATCGCCGCACTCTCCTGGTACGCCGTGCCGTACGAGGGTGAACTCGCCTTCCCCGGCGACCAGATGATGCGGCTCTCCATGGACCTCGCCACCGGAACCGCCGGTTGTCTGCTCGCCCTCGGCGCCGCGCTCGGTGACCGTTCCGCGCAGCTGCCGTTCCTGCCGCCGCTGAAGGCGGCCCCACAGACGGCCCCGCAAGGGGTCGAGCAGTAAGTGCATACCGTCCCCATGAAAAAGGAGATCACCATGGCACTTCTGGACCTGCAGAAGCTGGACGTCCCCGAGACCGACCACGGCGGCGGTGGCGGGGAGAGCAGCGTTAGCCTGCTGCTGTGCGACAAGCACAGCTCGCACAGCAACCTTCTCTGCCTCTGATCATCTGCTTCTGATCAGGTGATTGTTCGCGGCCCTGGACGGCACCGCTCGCCGTCCGGGGCCGTGCGCACGCATGCAGATGGTGAGGGAGGGCGACCATGTTCCTGCGCGAAACCGTCCGGCACGGCGCGCCGCGTGCCGTCTTCGTCCTTCTGCTGACCTGCGCCCTTGCCGCGACCGGGCTTGCGCTGCCCGCCGTACTGGGCCGCGCGCTGGACCTGCTGCTCGCCGGTCGGCGGTCGGACGCCGATCCGTGGCTCGCTCTCTGCGCGGGCCTCACCGGCCTTGCCGTCGTCCTCGGCGCCCTCGACGGACTCGTCACCGGGACCGCCAACGCCCGTACCACCGCCTGGATACGGGAACGGGTACTGCGGCACGCCCTCGCGTCCGGACCCCGGCTGCGCCTGGCCCCCGGCGAGGTGGTGGCACGCCTCACCGGCAACGCCGCACAGGCCGGGACCGTGCCGACGACCCTCGCGACCGCGCTCGCCGCCGTGATCACACCCGTGGGCGGGCTCGTCGCGCTCGCCGTCACCGACTGGTGGACCGCGCTCGTGGTGATCGCCGGGATGCCCCTGCTCGTCCTGCTGCTGCGGGTGTTCATCCGGGAGTCCGGCGAGAGCACCGCGCGCTATCTGCGGGCCCAGGGCGAGATCGCGGGACTGCTTACGGAAGCGGTGCGCGGAGTCCGTACGATCGCCGCCGCCGGAACCCGGGACCGGGACGCGGCGCGCATCCTTGCGCCGCTGCCCGAGCTGTCCCGGCAGGGCCACCTGATGTGGCGGATCATGGGCCGATCCACCGCGCGGGCGGCCGCGCTGCTGCCCCTGCTGCAGCTCGCGGTGCTGGCTGTCGCCGGAGTACGGCTCGCGGAGGGCGCGTTGAGCGTCGGCGGAATGCTGGCCGCGTGGCGGTACGGAGTGCTCGCCACCGGCACCGGCGTACTGGTCGGACAGCTCAACGGCCTGGTGCGCGGACGCACTGCGGCGGGCCGGCTCGCGGAGATCCTCGAGACGCCCGAGATGACGTACGGAGAGCGCGAACTTCCACCGGGTGAAGGCACTTTGGAGCTGCGCGGGGTGCGGCTGCGCGGGCTGCACAATGTCGATCTGGTGATACCGGGCGGCTCGGTCACCGCCGTCGTGGGCCGCTCGGGCAGCGGCAAATCGGCCCTGGCGGCCGTCGCCGGACGTCTTGCCGATCCCGACGCGGGGACGGTGCTTCTCGACGGCGTCCCGGTGGCCGGACTCTCCCGAGAGGTGCTGCGCCGCGAGGTCGGCCACGCCTTCGCCCGGCCGGCGCTGCTCGGCGGGACGGTCGGCGGCACGATCGCCTTCGGTGCGTACGAGCCCGGCGATGCGGCGGTGGCGGAGGCCGCGCGAGCCGCGTGCGCCGACGACTTCGTACGCCGTCTGCCGCACGGCTACGCCACTGCGTGCGCGGCCGCACCGCTGTCCGGTGGTGAGGCCCAACGCCTCGGCCTGGCACGGGCGTTCGCGCACGCCGGGCGGCTGCTGATCCTGGACGACGCCACCTCCAGCCTGGACTCGGCCACCGAACTGAAGGTGTCCCGCGCGCTGCTTCACGACGTCCGCGCCCGTACCCGTCTGATCGTCGCCCACCGCGTGCCGACCGCGGCCCGCGCGGACCGGGTGGTCTGGCTGGAGGAGGGCCGTATCCGGGCCGTGGCCCCGCACGCCGAGCTCTGGCAACTTCCGTCCTACCGCGCGGTGTTCGCGGAGGATGCGGTCGACGACGCAGCCGCGGAGGAGACGGTCGCGGAGATCGCGGCGGGGGAGAAGGCGGTCGGGGAGACCGCGGCGGGGGAGAAGGCGGTCGCGGAGATCGCGGCGGGGGAGAAGGCGGTCGCGGAGATCGCGGCGGGGGAGAAGGCGGTCGGGGAGACCGCGGCCGGACGGGAGGCGGTCTCGGATGGCTGAGGCCCGGCTCCGGCTGCTGCGGCACCGGCCGCGTGTGCTCGTACGCCTCGCCGCGTGGTCTGCGCTGGAGGCGGGGCAGACGTTTCTCCTCGGGTACGCGCTCGCCCGCGCCATCGACGGCGGTTTCCTCGCCCATGAACCCGCCCACGGTCTGTACTGGCTGGCCGCCGCCGCGGTCGCCGTCGTCCTCGGGGCCTTCGGTACGGGCAGGGTCCACCGGGTGGTCGCCGCGCTGGTGGAGCCCGTACGGGACGATCTCGTACGCCGGGTGGTGGACCGCGCACTGCGGGACGGCGACGACGCGGCAGTCTCCCGGCTCACCCATCAGGTGGAGATCGCCCGCGACACATTCGCGGGCCTCGTGCTGGTCTCGCGCACCTTCGTCTTCACCGCGGCAGGGGCCCTGGCCGGGCTGTTCTCCCTCGCGCCCGTCCTGCTGCTGGTGGTACTGCCGCCGCTGCTCGCCGGTCTCGCGCTCTTCCTGGCGACCCTGCGCCCGCTGGCCCGCAGACAGGAGACCTTCCTCGCCGCCGATGAGGCCATCGCCACCGAACTGGGCGCGCTGGTCTCAGGATTGAGGGACATCACGGCTGCCGGGGCCGAGGACCGCGTGGCGACGGGCGCGGCTGCCCGGATCGCCGACGAGTACCGCGCGGCCCGCGACCTGGCCCGCTGGGGCACGCTGCGGGTCCTGGCCGTCGGCATCGGCGGCCGCCTCCCGGTGGTGCTGCTCCTGATCACCGCGCCCTTGCTGCTCGCGCACGGAGTGACCGCGGGCGCCCTGGTCGGCGCCCTCGCCTATCTCACCCAGTCCCTGCTTCCCGCTCTGCAGTCGTTGATGCAGGGCCTCGGCACCTCGGGCGCCCGCCTCGCGGTCGTGCTGCGCCGGCTCACCGCGGAAGGAGTCCCTGAGGAGCCGCGCGCGGTGCGCACCGGCCCCGGCCCCGGCCCCGGCACCGGGGCTGGTGCCGGGGCTGGTGCCGGGGCCGGTACAGCGGTACGGCTGCGCGGCGTGACGTTCGCCTACGGTCCGGGCGCCGCGCCCGTCGTCGACGGGCTCGATCTGGCCGTTCCCGTGGGCGGTCATCTCGTCGTCGCCGGCCCGAGCGGCATCGGCAAGTCCACGCTCGCCGCGCTGATCGCCGGGGTGCTGCGGCCGGACGACGGCGAGGTTCTGCTCGGCGCCGAGCGGGTGCTCGTACCGCAGGAGGCGTACATCTTCACCGCCACCGTGCGCGAGAACCTCGGCCATCTCTGCCCCGAGCCGCCTCCGGACGCCGCCGTCCTCGCCTCCTGTGCGGCCGTCGGCGCGCACGGGCTCGTCGAGCGGCTGGGCGGTCTCGACGCGCGGGTCGACCCCACCGCGCTGTCGGCCGGAGAGCGCCAGCTGCTCGCGCTGGCCCGCGCCCATGCCGCGCCCGCGCCTCTTGTGCTGCTCGACGAGGCGACCTGCCACCTCGACCCGGCGGCCGAGGCGCGCGCCGAGCGGGCGTTCGCCACCCGGCCCGGCGGCACGCTGATCGTCGTCGCGCACCGGATCGGCTCGGCGCGGCGGGCCGGCCGCGTGCTGGTGATGGACGGGACGCACACGGAGTACGGCACCCACGAGGAGCTGCTGGCCCGCTCCTCCTTCTACCGCGAACTGACAGGGGCCTTCGCAGGGTTCTCACACCCAGCCCTCGCCCTGGGAGATTCTTATGGCGTCGACCCGGTTGCGCGCCCCGGTCTTACGGGTGATGGCCGCCATGTAGTTGCGCACCGTGCCGTTGGACAGATGGAGACTGTTCGCGATGTCGCCGATCGAGGCTCCCTCGGCAGCCAGTGACAGCACGCTCAACTCCCGTTTAGTGAGCGGCATTTGAGCTGCTCGCAGAAAGCTGAAGCCCAGTGAGGTGTCGACGAAACGTTCCCCCTTGGCCACCTTCCGGATGGCGGCGATCAGATTCTCGGGTGTGCCCTCTTTGTCGACAAAGCCACAGGCGTATGCCTCGACGGCCCGCCGGAGTGGACCTGGCCGATTCGCGTTGGCGAGTACCAGTAACAGGCTGCTTCCCCCACCGGTCCGGCTTCCCGGCAGCTCACCGAGCGGCGCGATGCCGTACGACTCCGAACAGTCCAGGTCCACCGCGCACACGTCAGGGCGGAGCATGCGCGCCCGGCTCGGCGCGCTGCGCCAGGGCGCGTGGAAGACCTCCAGGTCGGGCTCTCCGGCGAGTCTTTCCGCCAGCGCCGACCGCAACAGACACACATCGTGCACCAGAAGTACCCGGATCACGTTCTGTCCCCCTAGCTCACCGCTTAACGGTTGCTCCATTCAGAACGCGAACATTCTCAGCGTGTCGCCCGCGTCATGGAGGTGCAGAACCAGCCAAGGGGTTGCAAGGGGGGCGCACGTGCCGGGCGTGAACCCCCGGTCTGCAACAACCCGCGCACGCGGGCCGTGCCAGGCCCCTGCAGTGATCGAATGGGCGCTCGAAAACGGCGGCTGAACCGCCCGCGGCGTGCCGACACGCCTGCAGTCCGGGCAGACGCCAATGGCGCAACGGCGAAAGAGAGTTGCGCATGGTGTCATGGACGACTTCTGGTACGTCTGGGGCCTGTGCGGCGCACTTGACACCAAGTGTACATATGGTTACTTTAGAACGAGATTGAACGAAATATCCGTCTTCTCGCCAGGCGAGAAGACGAACAATCTCAACATCCCGACCGACGACCACCCGGTCGTTGGTTGTCCGACGGACGGATGCTCCGCCGCAGGGTTTGCTGCACTCAGCAGCCCAGGTGGGCCCGATGCCACGCATTCAGCGTGTGAGTCGGCGACGGAAACTCCCGTCGTGGTGACACTCCCGCCATGGCGATGGCAAATTCCGCCATCTTCAAGGCCGATGTACCGGACCCTTCGCGAACGCATCATTGCGTCACCAGTGCTGACGCCACCGCGGCCGTGCAGGCTCGGGCCCGTCTACGCTCCCGGGAAGGGAAAGCACCATGCGGGTAATGACATCCAGGACTCTCCGGCTGCTTGCCAGCCTGTTTGCTGCTCTGACTCTCGGCTTGGTTGGAGCCGGCGCAGCCAGTGCCACCAGCTCGTCCCAGCCCGCTGCACACGACTACTGCGGCTACTCCAACAGTCGTTACAACGACTGGTGCAACTACGGCAACCGCGACTTCCGTGACTTCCGTGACTTCCGCGACAACGGCCGCCGCGACTTCCGTGACTTCCGCGATTTCCGTGACTTCCGCGACGCCAATGCCATCATCGTTTTCGTCCGCTGATGCATGAAGGCTTAGGCCGAATCATCTCGGCGAGGCCGGTCGGGCCCTTTCTCCGGCAGTCCCGCGTGGCGACAGCTGCGCGGGACTGCCTGTGTCGCGATCAATGCAAGCCCCGGCCGCGGCCCTCGCCCGGCCCTTGCGGCGTCGTCAGGTCGATCAGCCGGCACACCGTCTCGATGTCGATCTTCACTTGCGCGATCGAGGCGCGCCCCGAGAGCCAGGTGATCAGCGCCGAGTGCCAGGTGTGCTCGATCACGCGCACCGCCGAGAGCTGCTCCGGCGTCGGATTCTCCAGCCCCATGGCGTCCAGGATGATCGCCGTGGTCTGGCGGGAGACCTTGTCCACCTCGGGGCTGACGCTGCGGTCCGCGAAGGTCAGCGCCCGCACCATCGCGTCCGCGAGATGCGGTTCGCGCTGGAGCGCCCGGAAGGCCCGCATCAGCGTCTCGGCAACCCGCTCCGCCGCGCTGTCCCCGGCCGGCGGCTTTTTGCGCAGGGTCGTGTGCATGTGCTGGAGCTGGTCCTGCATGGTGGCGACCAGCAGATGGATCTTGGAGGGGAAGTAGCGGTAGAGCGTGCCGAGCGCGACGCTCGACGACTCGGCGACCTCGCGCATCTGCACCGCGTCAAAGCCGCCCCGGCTGGCCAGCTGGGCGCTGGCGTGCAGGATACGACGCCGGCGCGCCTCCTGGCGTTCCGTCAGGGGCGGCGACGCAGGCACCGCCGACTTGGCTTCGGCTGTCATATGTCCCGTTCCATGCGCGAGTCCGGATCGCACAGCATGGCAGGGCCCCCGTCGTGGCGCGAATCACCTGATCCGGCCCTTACAGCAGCGCTACCTGCCGGTAGATTCGAAGCTCCTTGAGCGATCAAGTCTGAAACTTGTTCTAGATTAGCGTGAGCGGTTACGCTCCGGCGAAAACGCAGTGAGAAGGGGGCCGTGAGTGACCGCTGAGGCCATAGAGGCCGGCCCTCGTCCGGGCAGGTCCGGCGGCGGTGACGAGCCGCTGCGCATCGCGCTCCTCACCTACAAGGGCAACCCCTTCTGTGGCGGCCAGGGCGTCTATGTACGGCACCTCTCGCGCGAGCTCGCCCGCCTCGGCCACAGCGTCGAGGTGATCGGCGCGCAGCCCTATCCCGTACTCGACGAAGGCGTGCCGCTCACCGAGCTGGGCAGCCTCGATCTGTACCGGAGCCCGGACCCGTTCCGTACGCCGAAGCGCGACGAGTACCGCGACTGGATCGACGCGCTCGAGGTCGCGACCATGTGGACCGGCGGCTTCCCGGAGCCGCTGACCTTCTCGCTGCGCGCCCGGCGCCATCTGGCCGCTCGGCGCGGTGAGTTCGACGTCATCCACGACAACCAGACGCTCGGGTACGGGCTGCTCGCCGACCTCGGCGCACCTCTGGTCACCACCATCCACCACCCGATCACCGTCGACCGGCAGCTGGACCTGGACGCCGCGGACAACTGGCGCAGGCGCGCGTCCGTACGCCGCTGGTACGGCTTCACGCGGATGCAGAAGCGGGTCGCGCGCCGGCTGCCGTCGGTGCTCACCGTTTCCGGCTCCTCGCAGCAGGAGATCGTCGATCACCTCGGCGTGCGGGCCGGCCGCGTCCATGTCGTCCACATCGGGGCCGACACCGACCTCTTCTCGCCGAACCCGGCGGTCGCTGAGGTCCCCGGCCGGATCGTCACCACTTCCAGCGCGGACGTCCCGCTCAAGGGCCTCGTCCATCTTGTCGAGGCGCTGGGGAAGCTCCGTACGGAGCATCCCGCCGCGCATCTCGTCGTCGTCGGCAAGCGCGCGGAGGACGGTCCCGTCGCACAGCTGATCGAGCGGTACGGCCTCCAGGACGCCGTCGAGTTCGTCAAGGGCATTTCCGACGCCGAGCTGGTCGACCTGGTGCGCAGCGCGCAGATCGCGTGTGTGCCGTCGCTGTACGAGGGCTTCTCGCTGCCCGCAGCGGAGGCGATGGCGACGGGCACGCCGCTGGTCGCCACGACCGGCGGTGCGATCCCCGAGGTCACGGGCCCGGACGGGGAGACCTGTCTGGCGGTGCCGCCGGGCGACGCGGGTGCGCTCGCCGCGGCGCTGGGCCGGCTGCTCGGCGACGAGGCGCTGCGCGTACGGCTGGGGGCGGCGGGCCGGGAGCGCGTGCTGGCGCGGTTCACCTGGCGGCAGGCGGCGATCGGTACGGCAGAGCACTACCGCGAGGCGATCGCGACGCGCTCGCCCCGCTCCGCGGCGCTGGGGGCTGCCCGGTGACCCGTCTCCACCAGGCGCGGTGTGTCCGGACCCGTACCGGCTCCCGGCATCCCCGGCGCTCCGTGCCACAGGCATCGGCCCGCTCCACGGCGCCGTACCCCGGCCGCACCGCGGCCATATGTGTGGGCCGCAGGCCCACGAATCCGGACCGCGCTGCGGACCCGCGTACTGGAACCTCCGACCGCGAAAGCAGGTCTACGTGCTGACCGTCGACTTCTCCCGCTTCCCGCTCGCCGCGGGCGACCGCGTGCTCGATCTGGGCTGCGGTGCAGGCCGGCACGCGTTCGAGTGCTACCGGCGCGGGGCGCAGGTCGTGGCCCTCGACCAGAACGGCGAGGAGATCCGCGAGGTCGCGAAGTGGTTCGCCGCGATGAAGGAGGCCGGGGAGGCACCGGAGGGCGCCACCGCCACCGCCATGGAGGGCGACGCGCTCAACCTGCCGTTCCCCGACGAGTCCTTCGACGTCGTGATCATCTCCGAGGTCATGGAGCACATCCCGGACGACAAGGGCGTGCTCGCCGAGATGGTGCGGGTGCTGAAGCCCGGTGGACGGATCGCCGTCACCGTGCCGCGCTACGGCCCCGAGAAGATCTGCTGGGCGCTGAGCGACGCGTACCACGAGGTCGAGGGCGGCCATATCCGCATCTACAAGGCCGACGAGCTGCTCGGCAAGATGAAGGAAGCCGGCCTCAAGCCGTACGGCACGCACCACGCACACGCGCTGCACTCGCCGTACTGGTGGCTCAAGTGCGCCTTCGGCGTCGACAACGACAAGGCCCTGCCGGTCAAGGCGTACCACCAGCTGCTGGTCTGGGACATCATGAAGAAGCCGCTGGCCACACGGCTCGCCGAGCAGGCGCTCAACCCACTGATCGGCAAGAGCTTCGTGGCGTACGCGACCAAGCCGCACCTGCCCGCAGTGGCCGCCAAGTGACTGTGCCCAAGCGCGGCCCCGGCCGTACGGAACACCTGGTCCTGCCCGGGGTCCTCACCGCGGAGGAAGCCCTCGAGACCGTTGCCGGGATACTCGCCGTGCAGCGCGAGGACGGCGCGATCCCGTGGTTCCGGGGGCATCACCTCGACCCGTGGGACCACACCGAGGCGGCCATGGCGCTGGACGCGGCGGGCGAGCACGAGGCAGCGGCCCGCGCGTACGAGTGGCTGATACGGCATCAGAACGAGGACGGGTCCTGGTACGCCGCGTATCACGACGGCGAGGCGGACCGGCCCACCGACCGGGGCCGTGAGAGCAACTTCTGCGCGTACATCGCCGTCGGCGTCTGGCACCACTTCCTGGCCACCGGCGACGAGGGGTTCCTCGACCGGATGTGGCCGGCCGTCTACGCCGCGATCGAGTTCGTACTGGCGCTGCAGCAGCCCGGCGGCCAGATCGGCTGGAAGCGGGAGGCGGACGGCACGGCGGTCAATGACGCGCTGCTGACCGGCAGTTCGTCGGTCCACCAGGCGCTGCGCTGCGCGCTGGCGATCGCCGAGGAGCGCGAAGAGCCGCAGCCCGACTGGGAGCTGGCGGCGGGCGCGCTCGCGCATGCGATCCGCCGGCACCCGGAGCGCTTCCTCGACAAGAGCCGCTACTCGATGGACTGGTACTACCCGGTGCTCGGCGGTGCGCTGACGGGTGCGGAGGCCAAGTCCCGTATCGAGGACGGCTGGGACGACTTCGTCGTACCGGGCCTCGGAGTACGGTGCGTGCTGCCCAACCCGTGGGTCACCGGTGGCGAGAGCTGCGAACTCGCCCTGGCACTGTGGGTGATGGGCGAGTCCGACCGGGCGCTGGAGATCCTTCAGTCCATCCAGCATCTGCGCGCCGAGGGCGGCATGTACTGGACGGGGTACGTCTTCGAGGGCAACCGGGCCGTGTGGCCGGAGGAACTCACCGCCTGGACGGCGGGTTCGCTGCTGCTGGCGGTGGCCGCGTTGGGGGGAGACGAGGCGACGGTTGCGGTGTTCGGCGGGGAGCGACTGCCGCGGGGGCTCGCGCCGGAGTGCTGCTAGGCCCTGTCGGCTGGGGCTCCGCCCCGGACCCCGCGCCTCAATCGCCGGCGGGGCTGCATTGCAGCCCGTCCGGCGATTGCGGACACGCCCGCAGGGCGTACCGGGGCTAGTACCTCCGCAGCCGGCCCGCCACCGCGTGGCCGATGAAGAGGTACACCACCGCCGCCAGGCCGTAGCCGGCGACGACGCGCGCCCAGGCGTCGTCGAAGGTGAACAGGTCGTAGGACCAGCCGGCGAGCCAGTGCGCGGCGTCCTGGATGAAGCTCACCAAGTCGTTGGCGCGGTTGGCGTCCAGCAGGTACATCAGGATCCAGAGGCCGAGGATGACGGCCATGACATCGGCAACGATCATGATGACCGCTGCGGCCTGATTCGTTCCGTTGTGATGACGAGGACTCATGGGCATCGGGTTACCGCTTGTGAGCGTGTGAAACCCTCGGCGTACAACAGGCTCGGGACGGACCTGCCGTACGCCTCCCAACTGGGCGAGCGAGCCTAGGAGTTCAGCTCCGCAAGGACGCGCAAAGTGTGCGGGTCCGGAGCGGTTACCAGCAGGTCCGTGACCGGGCCCTTGCGCCACAGCTCCAGGCGTTCCGCGATCCTTTCACGCGGCCCGACGAGGGAGATCTCGTCGGCGAAGGCGTCGGGCACCGCCAAGACCGCGTCCTCGCGGCGGCCGTCGGCGAACAGCTGCTGGATATGGCGGGCTTCGGACTCGAAGCCCATCCGGGCCATCAGATCGGCGTGGAAGTTCCGTGCCGCGTGGCCCATACCGCCGATGTAGAAGCCGAGCATCGCCTTCACCGGCAGTAGTCCCTCCGCCACATCGGTACAGACCTTGGCGCGGGCCATCGGCGCGATCATGAACCCGTCGGAGATGCCGCTGAGCGAGGCTTCGTAGACGTCCGTACGCATCGGCGACCAGTACAGCGGCAGCCAGCCGTCGGCGATACGCGTCGTCTGGGCGATGTTCTTCGGACCCTCCGCGCCCAGCAGGAGCGGCAGCCCGGCGCGCAGCGGATGCGTGATCGGCTTGAGCGCTTTGCCGATGCCGGTGGCGTCCTCTCCTCGGTACGGATGGGAGTGGAAGCGGCCCGCCAGTTCAACAGGTGCCTCTCGCCTGAGCACTTGGCGGATCACGTCGACGTACTCGCGGGTCGCCGTCAGCGGGCTCTTCGGGAACGGACGGCCGTACCAGCCCTCCACCACCTGCGGCCCCGACAGACCGAGTCCGAGCATCATCCGGCCGCCGGACAGATGGTCCAGGGTGAGCGCGTGCATCGCGGTGGCGGTGGGGGTGCGGGCGGCCATCTGCGCCACCGCCGTGCCGAGTCGGATGCGGGAGGTGTGCGCGGCGATCCAGGTCAGCGGGGTGAAGGCGTCGGAACCCCAGGCCTCCGCCGTCCATACGGAGTCGTAGCCGAGGCGCTCGGCCTCGCGTGCGAGATCGAGATGGGCGGGGTCCGGGCCGCGGCCCCAGTAGCCGAGAGCGAGTCCGAGTCGCATGCCGTGTCCCCCTCCAGCGATACGTTTCTGACGGTGCGTCAGGGTACGCCAACGGCCCCCCGCCCGGAAGGGCGAGGGGCCGCTCTGCGGACCGCTGTTTGCGTCAGCCGCGCTGGATGCCCGCGGTGTCCTGCAGCACGCCACGACGGCCGTCCTGCGTCTGGGCCACCAGGCCGGGACCGCGCTGCTCGACCGCGAGGTACCAGGTGCCGGGCGCGAGCTCGGCGATCGGGGTCGGCGAACCGTCCTCGCCGTACAGCGGGCGGGCCACCGGCACCGCGAACCAGAACGGCGTGAAGTCCGCGGCGCCACCGGCGTTCTGCGGCGCGGCCGGGGCCGGCTGCTGCTGCTGCTGACCCGGCTGCGGCTGGGCGCCGTACGGCTGGGGCTGACCCGGCTGGCCGGGCTGCGCGCCGTAGGGCTGCTGCTGGGCACCCGGGTAGCCGTAGCCGCCGGCCATACCGGGCTGCGCGCCGTACGGCTGCGTGACCGGCTTCGGGGCGCCGAGAAGCGGGGCCTTGAAGGCCGGGACGATGAGCGAGCAGACCGCGCCGGCGGCCAGCACGAGCGTGGCGATGAAGCCGAGGATGAGGCCGATGCCGGCGTCGACACTGCCGCCGACGTCCAGGGAGCCCGCCGGGTCGAAGATCGCGCCGAGCGCGCTCCAGGCCGTGAAGACGGTCAGGGCGACGCCGAGCTGGCCGAGGTCGAGCCCGATGACCTTCGGCGGCTGCGGCAGCCCGCGCGAGACGACGATCAGAGCGGCGCCGATGATGCCGGCCAAGTAGACACCCAGGAGCAGGGACCCGTTGTCCCAGGCGTTCGGCACGCCGTCGCAGTTGCTGCCGGAGCAGTCGAACGTGTCGAGGAACGAGGCGATGAACAGCAACACCGCTGCTCCGATCACCACGCCATCGCCTCGGGTCAGGGAGCGGATGTTCACGTAAAAGTCCTTCGTCGGTCGTCTCATCGGGGCGGTCGTCGCTGCCGCCGGTACGGCGGTGTGCGCGTCGCGGAGCTCGGGGGTGCTCCCCATCGTAGAGCTGAATCTATCGTCTGCCCGATCCGGCCGTCTGCCGGGTATGGGAGTTACCGGTCGAGGTAGCTGCTGATGCCGTCAGCCATTCCCTGCGCCGCTTTCTGCCGCCAGTTGGAGCTTGTGAGCAGAGCGGCATCCTTCGGGTCACGCATATTGCCGCATTCGATGAACACCTTGGGCACGACGGACAGGTTGAGGCCGCCGAGATCCTCGCGTACGTCCAACCCCGTACCGTCGCCCACATAGTTGGAGGGCGCGCTGCCGGTCGCGCGTACGAACTTTCCGGCGATCCGCTCGCCGAGGTCGCGCGAGGGGCCGACGATGTTCGCGGTGTCCGCCGCACCCCCCTTGACCAGGGCGGGAAGGATTACATGGAAGCCGCGGTTGCCGACGGCCGAGCCGTCGGCGTGAATGGAGATCACCGCATCGGCCTTTGCCTTGTTTCCGATGCGCGCCCGTTCATCCACGCAGGGGCCGAACGGCCGGTCGTTGGTGTGGGTGAATTTTACCGTTGCGCCCTGCTTTTCGAGCAGTGTGCGAAGACGTTGTGAAACATCGAGGCTGAATTCGGCCTCGGTGTAACCGGCGTTGGTGGACGTGCCCGTCGTGTCGCATTCCTTGCGGTTGGTTCCGATATCCACGAGTTTGTTGATTTCGCTCGTGTGCTGGAAATTGCCGGGGTTGTGCCCCGGGTCGACGACCACGACCCTGCCGGCGAGCGGCCCCGACGCACCGGCCCTCCCCTTCGACGGCGACGGCGACGGCGACGGCGAGGCGGTGGCAGAGGTGGCGGACGGTGACGGAGAGGCCGGCGGGGCGGGCTTGCCCGCGGCGGTCGACCCGCTCGGCAATGCCCTCGGCGGCTCGTTCTCGTCCGGGCCGCTCATTACCTGCCAGGCGAGCCACCCCGCCAGCGCGGTCGGCACCAGCGCGGCAATCACGATCGTGAGATTGCCGCGACCGAAGCGGCGCGGCGGCATGGAGGGCTGGTTCTCGTCGTACGACACCCTCGCGATGCTAGCCCGGCGGCTCAGATCCCCGTTCCGGTACGCCGCAGGACGCGCAGCGAGTCGGTCACCGAGACCTCGGTGAACGCGCCGGACGCGAGTGCCCGGAGGTAGACGCGGTACGGGGCCTGGCCGGTCCACTCGTCGACCGGGTCGGGGAAGACGTCGTGGATGACGAGGAGGCCGCCGTCGGCGACATGCGGCGCCCAGCCCTCGTAGTCGCCGCCCGCGTGCTCGTCGGTGTGGCCGCCGTCGATGAAGACCAGGCCGAGGGGTGTGCCCCAGACCTTCGCGACCAGCGGGGAGCGGCCGACGACGGCGATGACATGGTCCTCGAGACCGGCCTTGTGCAGGGTGCGGCGGAAGGTCGGCAGCGTGTCGATCTCGCCGACCTCCGGGTCGACCACGGTCGGGTCGTGGTACTCCCAGCCCGGCTGCTGCTCCTCGCTGCCCCGGTGGTGGTCGACCGTGATCGCCGTCGTCCCCGCCTCACGGGCGGCGTCGGCGAGCAGGATGGTCGAGCGCCCGCAGTAGGTCCCCACCTCGAGCAGCGGCAGCCCGAGCGCCCCGGCCTCGGCGGCGGCCGCGTAGAGGGCGAGGCCCTCGGCCACGGGCATGAAGCCCTTGGCCGCCTCGAAGGCGGCGAGGGTCTCCGGCTTGGGGGCGGCGGCCATGGTTCCTCCTGGTCGTGCGGGTGTCCTGGCGGCCCATGGTGCCGTATGCCCACGCACGGCACGGACAGTAACCCCGTTGTCTGACCTATCGTCAGATTGAAACGTGTTCTAGTCTGCCGCCCATGGGCATCGGAATCACGCAAGAGCAGCGGGAGCTGGCCCGGTCCGTACGCGGCTGGCTGGCGCGCGCCGTGCCGCCCGAGGCCGTACGAAAGCAGCTCGACGCGACCGGCGCCGGGGCGGGGGGACGGCCCGGCTACTGGGACGGCGCCGCCGAACAGGGGCTGCTCGGCGTGCATCTTGCCGAGGAGTACGGGGGCGGGGGCGGGACCATCCTCGACCTTGCCGCCGTCCTGGAGGAAACGGGGCGCGCGGCGCTGCCGGGACCGTACCTGCCGTGCGTGCTCGCCTCCGCCGTATTGGCCCGCGCGGGCAGAGCCGATCTGGCGGGGACACTCGCGCGAGGGGAGCGCATCGCGGCCGTCGCGCTCGGTCCCGGGACGCTCACCGCCACCCGTACTCAGGACGGCCACCGGCTCGACGGCACCGCCCCGCCCGTCCTCGGCGCCGGGCACGCCGATCTGCTCGTACTCGAAACCCCGACGGGCTGGCTCGCGGTGGACGCGGGTGCGCTCACCGTCCGAGTGCACGAGAGCGCCGACCCGACCCGGCCCACCGCCGAGGTCACCGCGCACGGCGTGACCGTGCCCCGGGACCGTGTACTGGAGATCGACACCGCTCTCGTACGGGACCTCGCCTCCGTGCTGTACGCGGCCGAAGCGTGCGGCACCGCCGCCTGGGCCCTGCACACCGCCTCCGAGTACGCGAAGGTCCGTGAGCAGTTCGGACGGCCCATCGGGCGGTTCCAGGCGATCAAGCATCTCTGCGCCGACATGCTGGTGCGCGTCGAACAGGCGAGGGCGCTGACGTGGGACGCGGCACGCGCGGTGGACCAGAGCCCGGGCGTACGCGGCCTGGTGGCCTCGCTCGCAGCCGGGGCCGCCCTTGACGCCGCGTACTCCTGCGCCAAGGACTGCATCCAGGTGCTCGGCGGGATCGGGTTCACCTGGGAGCACGACGCGCATCTGTATCTGCGGCGGGCTCTCGTCGTACGGCAGCTGCTGGGGGCGGGCGACAGCCACCGGCTGCGGGCCGTGCGGTTCGCCGCGGGCGGGGCGCGGCGCGAGCTCAGGCTGGAGCTGCCCGCCGAGGCGCAGACGTACCGGGAGCGGGCCCGCGAGGCCGTCGCGGCGGCACGCGGCCTCGAACCGGCCGCCGCCCGCCGCGTGCTCGCCGCCACCGGCTATGCCGCGCCGCATCTGCCCGAGCCGTACGGCCTCGGCGCAGGTCCTGTCCAACAGCTCGCCGTACAACAGGAGTTGACGCACGCAGGGATCGAGCTGAGCGGCCTGGGCATCGCTACCTGGGTGGTGCCTTCGCTCCTCGCGTACGGAACCGAGGAGCAGAAGGAACGCTTTCTGCTGCCGACGCTGCGCGGCGATGTGCTCTGGTGCCAGCTGTTCAGCGAGCCGGCTTCGGGATCGGATCTGGCGAGCCTGCGCACCCGGGCCGAGAAGACGGCGGACGGCTGGCGGATCACCGGACAGAAGGTGTGGACGAGCGCCGCCCAGTGGGCCGACCACGGGATACTGCTCGCCCGTACGAACCCGGATGCTCCCAAGCACAAGGGGCTGACGTACTTCCTCGTGGACATGAAGAACACCGAGGGGATCGACATCCGGCCGCTCAAGGAGATCACCGGGGAGTCGCTCTTCAACGAGGTGTACTTCGACGGGGCGCTGCTCCCGCACGACGCCGTGGTCGGGCAGGTCGACGACGGCTGGAAGGTCGCCCGCAACACCCTCGGCAACGAACGCGTCCACATGGCCGACCAGCTGACCTTCGACACCGGGCTCGAAGCGCTGCTCGCGCGGGCCTCCGGCCTCGACGGCGCCTGCCGCGCCCGGATCGGGTCGCTCGCCGCCGAGGCGCACGCTCTCGCCTGCATCGGCCTGCGGACCACCATGCGGCAGGTGTCAGGCCTCGACCCGGGCGCCGGGGCGTCCGTGCGCAAGCTCGTCCAGACCACGCACCAGCAGAAGACCGCCGAGCTCGCCGTCGAACTGCTCGGACCCGAGGGCGCATTGCGTGAAGGGGCCGGGGAGCGGGCGGTGCACGGGCTGCTGATGTCGCGCTGCCTGACCATCGCGGGCGGCACCACGCAGGTCCAGCTCAATGTCATCGCCGAGCGCATCCTCGGCCTCCCGCGGGACTGAAGGAGTAGGACGTGAAGAGCTATATCGTCGGCGTCGGGATGACGAAGTTCGAGAAGCCCGAGTCGAGGGACTGGCAGTACTGGGACATGGCGAAGGAGGCCGGCTCGCGGGCTCTCGCCGACGCCGGGATCGCCTACGAGCAGGTGGAGCAGGTCCCCGTCGGCTACTGCTTCCAGGCATCGACGGCGGGCCAGCGGGCCGCGTACGAACTCGGCCTGACCGGCATCCCCGTCTACAACGTCAACAACAACTGCGCGACCGCGTCGACGGCGCTGATGATGGCGCGGCAGTTCGTCGAGGGCGGCGTCAGCGACTGCGTACTCGCGCTCGGCTTCGAGAAGATGGCCCGCGGCGCTCTGGGAGCGGGCTCCGACGGCGGAGCCCGCGGCGGAACCGCCGGTGTCGGGGGCGGGACGTCGCCGGTCGCCCGGCACTACGGCGTCATGGCGGCCGGGCACGGCTTCGAGATGTCCCCGCCCACCGCCCAGATCTTCGGCAACGCCGCCCGCGAGCACATGGAGCGGTACGGCACCACCGAGGCGCAGCTCGCCGCCGTCGGCGCCAAGAACCACAAGCACTCGGCGGCCAACCCCAACGCCCAGTTCCAGGACGTCTATTCGGTCGACGAGATCCTCGCCGCGAAGACGATCCACCGGCCGCTGACCAAGCTCCAGTGCTCGCCGACATCCGACGGTTCGGCCGCGGCGGTCGTTGTCTCCGAGCGCTTCATCGTCCAGCACGGCCTCCACGACAAGGCCGTGGAGATCGCGGCCCAGTCGATGACCACCGACACCGGCGAATCCTTCGCGTCCGGCTCCTGCATCGACGTCGTCGGCAAGCCGATGTCCCGCGCGGCCGGTCAGCAGGTCTTCGCGAGCTCCGGGCTCGGCATCGAGGACGTCGACGTCGTGGAGCTGCACGACTGCTTCTCCATCAATGAGCTGCTCACCTACGAGGCGCTGGGCATGTGCGCGGACGGCGAGTCCGGAAAGCTGGTGGAGAGCGGGGCGACGACCTACGGCGGACGATGGGTGGTCAACCCGTCGGGCGGCCTGATCTCCAAGGGCCATCCGCTGGGCGCCACCGGACTGGCCCAAGTGGCCGAGCTGGTCTGGCAGCTGAGGGGCGAGGCGGGTCCGCGACAGGTGGACGGGGCGCGGGTCGGGCTCGCGCACAACATCGGGCTCGGCGGGGCCGCGGTGGTCACACTGCTGCGAAGGTCCTAGGTCTGGCGGGCCCCCGGTCCGTACATCGATTTCCCGATGTACGGACCGCCGGGCGGCTGCGACCATGACCGTCATGGCCCAAGCCCCATCAGACGTCGAGCAGTCCCTCATACCGGCATCCGCCGCCCGGTCCTCGCGTACCTGGGCGGTGATTCTCGCCGCGTGCGCCGGCCAGTTCCTCGTCGTCCTCGACGTGTCCGTGGTCAATGTCGCGCTCCCCTCGATGCGCGCCGACCTCGGGCTCTCCACGACCGGCCTGCAGTGGGTCCTCAACGCGTACTCCATCGCCTTCGCCGGCTTCATGCTGCTCGGCGGCCGGGCCGCGGACATCTTCGGCCGCAAGCGGATGTTCCTCGTCGGGCTCGGTCTGTTCACCGCCGCGTCCGTCGCGGGCGGGCTAGCACAGGAGGGCTGGCAGCTGCTCGCCGCCCGCGCCGTACAGGGCCTCGGTGCGGCCGTGCTCGCTCCGGCGACCCTCACCATCCTGACGGCGGCCGTGCCGCCGGGTCCCGCGCGGACCCGGGCGATCGGCACCTGGTCGGCGGTGGGCGCGGCGGGCGGCGCGGCCGGCGGGCTCGTCGGCGGCGCCCTCACCGATCTGCTGTCCTGGCGCTGGGTGTTGCTGATCAATGTGCCGGTCGGCGCGCTGGTGCTGGTGGGCGCGGCGATCTGGCTCACCGAGAGCCGGGCGGGCGACGGGCGCCGGCTCGACCTGCCGGGCGCGGTGCTGGTCACAGGCGGCCTCGCGGCGGTCGCCTACGGAATCGTGCAGACCGAGGAGTCGGGCTGGACCGCGCCCGCCACGCTGCTGCCGCTGCTCTGCGGGCTTGCGGTGCTCGGGGTCTTCGTGGCGGTGGAGGCGCGGACCGGGGCGCCGCTGATGCCGCTGAAGGTGTTCCGGTCGCGGGCGGTCTCCGCGGCGAATGTGGCCATGCTCGTCTGCGGTTCGGCGTCCTTCGCGATGTGGTTCTTCATGACGGTGTACGCGCAGAATGTGCTGGACTACACGCCGTTCCGGGCGGGCCTGGCGCTCATCCCCAGCTCGCTGAGCGTCATCGTCGGCTCGAAGCTCGCACCCCGGCTGATGGCGAAGGCCGGCGCCAGGAACGTCGCCGTCATCGGCGCGCTGGTCGCCGCGACCGGATTCGGCTGGCAGTCCAGGATGACCGCCGACGGCACGTATCTCGCCTCGATCCTCGGCCCCGGCATCCTGATGATGGCCGGCGTCGGTCTCGCCGCGACGCCGCTCGCCTCGCTCGCCACATCGGGCGCGGCACCGGGCGACGCGGGCCTCGTCTCGGGGCTGATCAACACCTCGCGCACGATGGGCGGCGCGCTGGGCCTGGCCGTTCTGTCCACGGTCGCGGCGGCGCGCACGGCGGGCGGCACCAACCCGGAGGCGCTGACGGCCGGTTATGCGCTGGCGTTCCGTACGGGGACGGGGGTGCTGGTGGCGGCGGCGGTGCTGATGCTGCTGTGGCTGCCGCGCCCGGCACACTCAAGCCTCGCCGGCGATTGAGGCGCGGGGGTTCCGGGGGCGGAGCCCCCGGTTACAGCCAGCCCTGCCGGCGTGCCGCCCGTACCGCCTCCATGCGGTTGCGCGTGCCCGTCTTGCCGATCGCGGACGACAGATAGTTCCGTACGGTCGACTCGGACAGATGCAGGGCCGCCGCTATGTCGGAGACCGTCGCTCCGTCCACCGAGGCGTTCAGTACATCCCGTTCACGCGCGGTGAGCGGACTCGGCCCCGCACTCAGCGCCGCCGCGGCCAGCGCCGGGTCGATCACGGTCTCCCCGGTCAGCACCCGCCGGATCGCCGCGGCCAGCTCCTCGACGGGCCCGTCCTTGACCAGGAATCCGGCCGCCCCGGCCCCCATCGCCCGGCGCAGATAGCCGGGCCGGCCGAAGGTGGTGAGGATCAGCACCCGGCAGTCGGGAACCTCCTCCCGCAGATCGGCTGCCGCGTCGAGGCCGCTGCGCCCCGGCAGTTCGATGTCCAGCAGCGCCACATCGGGCCGCGAGGCGAGCGCGGCATCGACGATGGCGTCGCCACGGCCGACCTGCGACACCACCTCGATGTCCTCCTCGAGCCCCAGCAGCAGTGCGAGTGCGCCGCGCATCATGCCCTGGTCCTCGGCGAGCAGGACGCGTACGGACTTGGCGGGCCGGTGATTCCGGGGCATCTCTTCCACGGCGTAAGGGTATGTCCGACCAGGGCTCATTCGACCTGCGCCGGTTCCGCCCGCTGTTCCGCTTCCGGTTCCGCCTGCCGTTCCTGCAGGCGTTCCTGCTGCTGTTCCCGCTGCTGTTCCTGCGGTGCGTCCACGGGGAGTTCCGCCCGGACCCGGAAGCCGCCCCGCGGCGACGGGCCCGCCGCCAACGAGCCGCCCGAGGCCGAGAGGCGTTCCGTCAGGCCCTTCAGGCCCGTGCCGCCGAGGGTGGGGGCGGCATCCTCGACGGGGGACCCGCGGCCGTCGTCGGTGATCGTGAGGCGGACCTGGTCCGGGGCGCCCTCCAGAGTGATCTCGCAGTGGGCCGCGCCGCTGTGGCGTACGGCGTTGGTCACCGCCTCGCGGACCACCCAGCCCAGCAGCGCCGCCGTCTGCGGTTCCAGCGGCGGGCCCGACTGGCGGACCACCGGCTCGATGCCGGCCGCCGTCAGCGCCGAGCGGGCCCGGTCCAGTTCGGTGGCGAGGCTGCCCTCGCGGTAGCCGGTCACCGCCTCGCGTATCTCGGTGAGGGCCTGGCGGCCCACTGACTCGATGTCCGTGATCTGGATGATCGCGGCGTCCATGTCGCGCGGGGCGAGGCGGCGCGCGGCCTCCGACTTGACCACGATCACCGAGAGGGTGTGGCCGAGCAGATCGTGCAGATCGCGGGAGAAGCGCAGCCGCTCCTTCTCGACGGCGGTGCGGGCCAGCTCCTGCCGGGTGTCCCGGAGTTCCCGCACGGTCTCGGACAGGGCGAGGATCGCGGCGGTCACCATGCCGGAGATGAACGTCCCGTACGCGACATTGACCGCACCCCAGCCGTCCCGCACCCCGGCGATCACCCCGGCCAGGGCGCTCAGCCCCAGCACGGTGGGGCCGAGCCGCCGCCCCCGTACGACCGAGCCGACAGCCAGGCCGAGGAGCGGGAAGAAGAGCAGCCAGCTGCCGCCGTACCCGATGGCGAGCCCACAGGTGACCGCAGTCATCGCCACCAGCAGCCAGCGGGTGGAGCGCGCCTCCCGCGCCTCCTTCTGGAAGGCGCGGAACACCACGGAGATGTAGAGGGAGTTGAAGACCAGCAGACCGATGCCGCCGATCCAGGGGTTGGGGGTCTTGCCCTGGAGGAGGTTGGAGAAGGCGCCCATCCCCATCAACAGCCACGGCAGCATCGCGAAGCCGTTGGGCGGGCCCATCTCCTCGGCCCCTCGCTGCCCGGCATTCCTGCGAGTCCGCCTTTCGGCCTTCTGTCCGCACCAGTCGGCCTTCCAGGCGTCCATCCGCGCGGTGTATCCGGCGTACCAGTCGCTCTTCCCGCGCATCGTCGCTCCCGTCATGCCGTCCTCGCGGCCCGACGGTATGAGATCACCGCGTACGAGCCGAACACCAGCAGCCAGCCCAGCAGCACCGTCACCGTGGTGAGGCCGGGCGCATGGCCCAGTGTCGTCGACCAGCCCAGGTCCGCGAAGCGGTTGGCCGGGGTGTACTGCGACAGCGAGCGCAGCCAGCCGGGGAACAGGTCCACCGGGAACCACAGTCCGCCGACGACCGCGAGCCCCAGATTGCAGGCCATGTTCACCACGCCCGTCGTCTGCGCGGAGAGCCGGTAGCCGTTGCCGAGCCCCAGCAGCGTGAAGGGGAGGGCGCCGAGCCAGAGCAGCACGGTGAGTGCCACCCACTGCCAGGCATCCAGCCGTACGCCGTTGAGCAGACCGCCGGCCGCGAGGACGGCGACGATCGCGGGCAGCACGGTCACCGAGCCGGTGAGCGCGCGGCCGGTGACGACCTGGCGCGGGCTCATCGGCGTGATCCGCAGCTGTCGCAGCCAGCCGAGAGCCTTGTCCTCGGCGACCCCTCCACCGGTGGACAGGGCCGCGCCGAGCGCTCCGTAGGCGGCCATGCCGACCATGGAGGCGGTCTTCCACTCGGCGGCGTTCTCGCCGAGGTTGGTGAAGAGCAGATACATCATTACCGGCATCCCGATGCCGAGGATCACGAACCCGGTGTCGCGCATCGTGCGGCGCACTTCCAGCTTGAGGTAGGCGGTGATCATCGCGCTGTCTCCAGTTCGGGGGAGGCCGACGTGAGGGTGAGGAAGGCGTCTTCGAGCGAGACCGGGGCGACTTCGAGGCCACGGATCGCGCCCAGTTCGGCGAGTGCGACGACGGTCGCGTCCGAGTCGTCCGTACGCAGCCGGGCACGGTCGCCCCGTACCTCCACGGAGACGACGCCGGGGAGCAGGGTGAGCCCTTCGGTGCTCCCTCCCGCCAGGTCGAAGGAGACGAGATTGCCGCCGGCCGAGCGCTTGAGCTGCTCGCTCGTGCCGTCGGCGACGATCCGGCCGTGGTCGACGACGACGATCCGGTCGGCGTTGTTGTCGGCCTCCTCCAGGTAGTGGGTGGAGAAGAGCACGGTGTTGCCGCGCGCGGCATAGCCGCGCATGGACTTCCAGAAGGCGTGCCGTGCCTCGACGTCGAGTGCCGCGGTCGGCTCGTCGAGGATGATCAGCTCCGGGTTGCCGGCCAGCGCGAGGGCGAAGCGGACGCGCTGGACCTGGCCGCCGGAGAGCCGGTCGGCGCGGCGGTCCGCGAGCTCGGTGAGCCCGGCCAGCTCCAGCGCCTCAGCGACGGGCAGCGGCCGCGGGTAGGTGGCGGCCACGAAGGTGACCACTTCGCGCACGGTCACCCGGGGGATCGGGCGGCCGTCCTGGAGCATCGCCCCGACACGGCCGGCGGCGACCGCGTGCTCGGGGGCGCGGCCGAAGAGCCGGACCCGGCCGGCGTCGGGGTCGTTCAGGCCGAGCATCAGGCTGATGGCGGTGGACTTGCCGGCGCCGTTGCGGCCGAGCAGGGCGACCGTCTCGCCGCGCCGGATGTCGAGGTCGATGCCGTCGACGGCGCGCACCTCGCCGAAGACCTTGGCCGCCCCCGCGAAGCTCACCGCCGCCTCGCTGTCTGTTGTCTGCCACTGCGTCTGCGTCATGTGGATCACGCTACGGAGCGGGCACAGGGTCCCGGCAGATGCGCATGTACGGACTCGGCAGTGACAAATGTCCTGGGTGGGCCGCACTTCTGACATGGCGTCAGCAGTCTTCACAAGTGCTGGGGCCTGCGTTATACATAGGGGCCATCGGCCTAGAACGCGTTCTAGAACGGGCGTCGGGGCCGGTCCCGTACGACCTCGGTGCGGCCGACGGTGCGGACGGCCGCGCCGAGGTCTTCCACTCCTCAAGGAGCAGCATCCTCATGCCCATTGATGCCGCCAAGGCCGTCGCCGCCGAACCCCGCAGCGCCGAGATCGGCTGGGACCACAAGGACGTCCTGCTCTACCACCTCGGCCTCGGCGCGGGCTCCTTCCAAGGCAGTCCGGGCCCCGCCACCGACCCCGACGAACTGCGCTACACCCTCGAGTCGAAGCTGCATGTGCTGCCCAGCTTCGCCACCGTCGCCGGCGCGGGCAAAGGCGTCATCGGCGGGCTCACCGGACCCGGTCTCGACATCAATCTGGCATCCGTACTGCACGGCGGACAGACCGTCGAGGTCCACCGCCCGATCCCGGTCGAAGGCAGGGCCGTCTCGACCTCCCGGATCGCGGCGGTCTACGACAAGGGCAAGGCCGCGATCCTCGTCCTGCGCTCCGAAGCGGCCGACGACGAGGGCCCGCTGTGGACCAGTGACGCTCAGATCTTCGTACGCGGAGAGGGCGGCTTCGGCGGCGACCGCGGCCCCTCCCAGCGCCTCGAACTCCCCGCCCGCGCCCCGGACAGGACCGTGGAGCGCACCATCCGCGAGGACCAGGCGCTGCTCTACCGGCTCTCCGGCGACTTCAACCCGCTGCACGCCGACCCCGAGTTCGCCAAGCTCGCCGGCTTCGACCGGCCGATCCTGCACGGGCTCTGCTCGTACGGCATGACGCTCAAGGCGGTCGTCGACACGATGCTCGGCGGGGACGTCACCCGCATCCGCTCGTACACCACACGCTTCGCCGGGGTGGTCTTTCCCGGCGAGACCCTGCGCATCAGGATGTGGCGCTGCGCCGAGGGCACAGCCCGCGTCCAGGTGTCGGTCACGGCCGTCGAGAGGGACGACGCGCCGGTCCTCGCCGACACCATCGTCGATCACTCCTGAGCCGATCACCTGAGTCGATCACTCCTGAATCGATCACTCCTGAAGGGAGCCGCACCGTGCGCGCAGCCGTACTGCACGAGACAGGGCAGGACAAGCTCGAAGTCCTCGACGACATCGAGGCGGTGGGCTTCGGCCCCGGAAAGGTCAAGATCCGGGTCCGGGCCACCGGACTGTGCCACTCCGACGTCTCCGCGATGAACGGCGTGCTGCCGCAACCGGCGCCCTTCGTCCCGGGCCACGAGGGCGCCGGCGAGATCATCGACGTCGGCGACGGTGTGAACGGCGTCAAGCAGGGCGACCGGGTGCTGCTGTGCTGGCTGCCCGCGTGCGGTGTCTGTCCCGCCTGCAAGCGCGGCCAGACCCAGCTCTGTCTCGCCGGCTTCATGAACGCGGGCACGCCCAACTTCAAGCGTGCCGGCGCAAGCCCTTCCGACGTGTTCGGCTTCGCGGGCACCGGCACCTTCGCCGAGGAGGTCGTCGTCGACGCCGGCTGCGCCGTACCGATCCCCGACGATGTGCCGTTCGACATCGCCGCGCTGATCGGCTGCGGAGTGACCACGGGTCTCGGCGCGGCCGTCAACACCGCGGATGTGGCGGTGGGTTCCTCGGTCGCCGTCATCGGCTGCGGCGGCGTCGGCATCTCCGCGATCCAAGGCGCCAGGCTCAAGGGCGCGGCGCAGATCGTCGCCGTCGACCCGGTCGCGAGCCGACGTGCGGCCGCCCTCACCTTCGGTGCCACCGAGGCCGTTTCGCCCGACGAGCTGGCCGACGCCAAGCAGCGCATCACCGCCGGCGAGGGCTTCGACTACGTCTTCGAGGTCGTCGGCAAGTCGGCGACGGCCCGCATCGCGTACGAGACGACCCGGCGCGGCGGCACCCTGTGCATCGTCGGCGCGGGCGCCATGGACGACTTCCTCCAGCTCAATATGTTCGAGCTGTTCTTCGACGAAAAGCGGATCCTGCCGTCCATGTACGGGGGCGGGGACGTACTCACCTCGTACGAGCGGGCCATCGCCCTGTGGCGGGCGGGCCGGATCGACCTCGAAGGGCTGATCACCCACCGGGTGCAGCTCGCGGAGATCAATGACGCGCTGGCCCAGATGCGTACGGGCGAGGCGCTGCGTACCTGCATCGAAATCTGAGAGGAACCGGATGTCTCTGCCACTCGACGGCCTGTCCGCGATCGTCACCGGGGCGGGCCGCGGTCTCGGCCGCGCGGAAGCGCTGGAACTGGCCGGGCTCGGCGCGAGCGTCGTCGTCAACGACTTCGGCCTGCCGGGCCGCGACGGCTCCGGAGAGGCCTCGGCCGCACCGGCCGAGGAGGTCGCCGCCGAGATCCGGGCGGCGGGCGGCTCCGCCGTGGCCCACCAGGGGGACGTCTCCGACTTCGCGCAGGCCCGCGAGCTCGTCCAACTGGCCGTCTCCCGCTACGGAAAGCTCGACATCCTGGTCAACAACGCGGGCATCCTGCGCGACCGGATGGTCTTCTCCATGAGCGAGGAGGAGTGGGACTCGGTCATACGGGTCCACCTCAAGGGCCACTTCAACACGACCCACTTCGCGGCGGTCCACTGGCGCGAGCGCTCCAAGACGGCGGGCGGTCCGGTCTACGGCAGGATCGTCAACACGTCGTCGGAGGCGTTTCTCGCCGGCTCCGCGGGCCAGCCGAACTACGCGGCGGCGAAGGGCGGCATCGTCGGCCTCACCACGTCCACGGCGCTGGCGCTGGGCAAGTACGGAGTGACGGCCAATGTGATCTGCCCGCGCGCCAGGACCCGTATGACGGAGGACGTCTTCGCGGGCTTCGCGGAACCGGTGGACGGCGGGCTCGACCCGCTGGCGCCGGAACATGTCGCCCCGCTGGTGGGATATCTGGTTTCTCCGGCGGCGGCGAAGGTCAACGGCCAGCTGCTCGTTGCGCACGGTGGAATGGTGGCGATCGTCGAACGGCCCAGGGTGGTCGCGAAGTTCGACACGTCCAAGGAGGCGTTCAGCTACGACGAGCTGGACGGGCTGCTCACCCCGCACTATGCGGACCGGCCGCCGAACGAGACGTTCGCGGCGGCGGAAGTGCTGGGCCTCAAGCACGGGTGAACCAGGGCTGTCCGGTGACCGGGGCCGTCCGGTGGCCGGCTTGTCCTCAATCGCCGGACGGGCTCGGGTTCAGCCCCTCCGGCGATCGAGGAGCGCGGTCCGGGGGAACCCCAGGTGTCCGCGTCAGACCGCGCTGCCTACCTCCCCGGGCCGGCGGTGCCGCCCGTGCGCCGGAGTCGCGGAGTCCTCCGTCGTGGCCGCACCACCCCGGTGCTTTCCGGCGCCGCCGGCCTCGGCCTGGACGGCGGCCGCACCGTACGGACGCTCCTGGGTCGTGTCGGTTCGGGCTTGAGACATGTGGGAAGTCACCCCGTCGTGATCGCTGAATTACGTGTCGCAGGGCCCCCGCCCACACCCATGAACCCCGTCACCGCCGGCGTCCGGTCGGTGCGGCTGAGCAGCCCCGCCCGAGAATTTAATCAGGGGCCGTACGCCCGGTGAGAGGCGCCTGCTGCAAAGGAACCGGCTTGCACACAACAGGAGTCCCGGCGCCCTCGGACGGTTCCTCACCTGCGCATTCCGGTTGTGCCGGTTCTGTGATCACCTCGGGCTGCGTGGTCACATCCGGTACGAAGGTGTCCGTGGGCCCGTCGATCCGCGCCACCCCGCACGGCACCGCCCCGGTCGCGTACGGCAGTTGCAGCACCCCCTCCCGGCTCCACAGCCCGGCACCCGCCAACCACCCGTCCGGCGCGGCAAGTTGATGCAGTCGCCGCCCCGCTGGGCGCCACAGGCCGAGCCAGCTCCCCGCCGCCCCGTCGATCCGCAGCGCCACCGCGCAGCTCTCCGGCATCAGCGCCTGTCCGGGCTGCACGGCGAACGGCGTCACCGCGCAGTCCGCGAGCCGCAGACATTCCGGGAAGCGCACCGGCCGCAGACTTCCCAGCACCCCCCAGCCGAGCCGGCCGTGGCCCGGTGCGTTCGAGCGGATCAGCAGCAGTCCGCTGTCCGGCTCCGCCAGCAGCAGCCGGTCGTCGCTATCCTCGGTGATCTGCAGCAGCGGCGTCACCTCTCCACCCCGCTCCAGATCGACCGCCACCGCCTTGACCGGGCCGTCGTCCCACTGCCGGTCCAGGGCAAGCATCCGCCCCGTACGGTCCAGCCAGACCCCGCCCGAGCAGCGCCCCGGCACCTCGGCGACCAACTCGGGTCCGAACGCGCTGCCCGCCACCAACCAGACCGCGGTGGACTTCGCGCCCGGTGCCAGGGCGTAGGCGGACACGCCGTCCGGCGACGGCGGCAGCAGCGTGAGCTCCGCCGACTCGATCCAGCCGAGCGGCAGTTCACCCGTCCCCGGCCCCGTCGGATACAGCAGCGAGAAGGCATGCGTGCCCGCCACCCGCCGCCGGATCAGCACCCGCCCGTCGGTCAGCGGCAGCACCTCGGCGTCGCGCTCCTCCGGCTGGCCGAGCGGCAGTGGCACCGCATACGGCTCGGGTCCGTCGAGCGTCCACCGCTCCGGGAACAGGGCCTCGCCGTCCCCGGCCAGCCGGGCCGCGTAGGTCCCGTCCGCAGTGATCGTGAACCCCGTACTCCCCACAGCTCCGTTGGCGGTCTCGATGGCACAGGCTGTCATCGGCACGTCACCTCCGGTGACTGAAGCTAGGTATCCTCCCCATGCCGGACAACATCGAGACCGCCCACTTCACACATAAGGGTGGCCGGGCCGGGATTCGCCTGAGGGGCAGGGGGCGACTGTGCTCAGCGGGATGGCGGTGCTCAGGGTGAGGCGCGCCTAAGTGCTGCGCGGACAAGGTCCTCGAGTTCCCCGGCCCGTAGTCGATCAAGCGGCGGCAGCGGTCGAACAGGCCTCCCAGGCCGACGGGGCACGGAGCGCGGGTAACCTGTTCTCGTGCCCCGTCTGTCTGAAGTACTCGCCGCGCTCGACGCCCTGTGGCCCCCCGAGCGGGCCGCGGAGTGGGACGCCGTCGGCACGGTCTGCGGGGAACCGGAAGCCCAGGTCAGCCGGGTCCTGTTCGCCGTGGACCCGGTGCAGGAGATCGCCGACGAGGCGATCGAGCTCGGCGCCCAGCTGATCGTCACGCACCACCCGCTCTATCTGCGCGGTACGACGACGGTCGCGGCCTCCACCTTCAAGGGCCGCGTCGTGCACACACTGATCAAGCACGACATCGCCCTGCATGTCGCGCACACCAACGCGGACACCGCCGACCCCGGGGTCTCCGACGCCCTCGCGGGCGCGCTCGACCTCCGGGTCGTACGCCCTCTGGTGCCGGACGCCACGGATCCGAGCGGTCACCGCGGCCTCGGCCGGATCTGCGAGCTCGACCATCCCGAGACACTGCGCGAGTTCGCCGCCCGCGCGGCGAAGCGACTGCCGCCCACCGCGCAGGGCATCCGCGTCGCCGGCGATCCGGACGCACTCGTCCGTACCGTCGCGGTCAGCGGCGGCTCCGGCGACAGCCTCTTCGACCAGGTGCGGGCCGCGGGCGTGGATGCGTTCCTGACCGCCGACCTGCGCCACCACCCGGCCTCCGAAGCCACGCAGCACTCGCCCCTCGGGCTGGTCGACGCCGCCCACTGGGCCACCGAATGGCCCTGGTGCGAGCAGGCCGCCGCACAGCTCGACGAGATTTCCGACCGGCACGGCTGGGGCCTCAGGGTCCACGTCTCGCACACGGTCACCGACCCCTGGTCCGCCCACCACTCTTCTCCTGGAGCCCCCAACTGAACGCCGCGCCCGCCGACCAGATCCGACTCCTCGACGTCCAGGCCCTCGACGTACGACTGTCGCAGCTCGCCCACAAGACCAAGTCGCTGCCCGAGCACGCCGAGATCGAGTCGCTCAACAAGGACCTCACGCAGCTGCGCGACCTGCTGATCGCCGCGCAGACCGAGGAGAGCGACACCGCCCGCGAGCAGACCAAGGCGGAGCAGGACGTCGACCAGGTGCGCCAGCGCGCCGTACGCGACCAGCAGCGCCTCGACTCGGGCGCGGTCACCTCGCCCAAGGACCTGGAGAACCTGCAGCGCGAGATCGTCTCGCTCGCCAAGCGCCAGGGTGACCTGGAGGACGTCGTCCTCGAGATCATGGAGCGCCGTGAGTCCGCGCAGGAACGTGTCTCCGAGCTGACCGAGCGGGTTTCCGCCGTCCAGGCCAAGGTCGACGACGCGACCGCGCGCCGGAACGCCGCGCAGCAGGAGATCGACCGCGAGGTCGCCTCGGTCACCAAGGAGCGCGAGGTCCTGGGAGGCTCCGTACCCGCCGATCTGCTGAAGCTGTACGAGAAGCTGCGCGTCCAGCAGGGCGGGGTGGGCGCGGCCCGCCTCTACCAGCGCCGTTGCGAGGGCTGCCAGTTGGAGCTCAACATCACCGAGGTGAACGAGGTCAAGGCGGCGTCGCCGGACACCGTGCTGCGCTGCGAGAACTGCCGCCGCATTCTGGTCCGCACCGCAGAGTCGGGCCTGTAATGCGGGAGTTCGTCGTCGAGGCCGACGGCGGCTCCCGGGGGAATCCGGGCCCGGCCGGCTACGGCGCGGTCGTGCTCGACCCGAAGACGGGCGAGCCCCTGGCCGAGGCGGCCGAGTACATCGGTGTGGCGACGAACAACGTCGCCGAGTACAAGGGCCTGATCGCGGGGCTGAAGGCCGCGAAGGCCCTCGACCCCGGGGCCTCGGTCCGGGTCCGGATGGACTCCAAGCTGGTCGTCGAGCAGATGTCGGGCCGCTGGAAGATCAAGCACCCGGACATGAAGCCGCTCGCGGCAGAGGCCGCGCGGATCCTGCCGTCCGGCCAGGTGACGTACGAGTGGATCCCGCGCGAGAAGAACAAGCACGCGGACCGGCTCGCCAACGAGGCGATGGACGCGGGCAAAAAGGGCAAGCAGTGGGAGCCGTCGCGTTCCACGGCGGCCCTGAACGCGCTTGACGCGCGGGACGCGGAAGCGGCGCGAGTGGTGGGCGACGCGGCCGCCGGCGCGGCGAAGGCGAGGGCGGCGCTGACGGGCGGCGGGTCG
This sequence comes from Streptomyces sp. NPDC002730, assembly GCF_042888805.1. Classification (NCBI taxonomy): domain Bacteria; kingdom Bacillati; phylum Actinomycetota; class Actinomycetes; order Kitasatosporales; family Streptomycetaceae; genus Streptomyces; species Streptomyces sp. NPDC002730. The sequence goes on along the minus strand of NZ_JBIAQG010000002.1, from coordinate 145,907 downwards.
GCGGGTTCGGGCCGTGTGGAGTCTTCCCCCGGGGCCGGGCCCTCGGGTTCGGGTCGCGCGGGGTCTTCTGTCGGGGCCGGAGCCACCGCGAGCAGCGAAGCCGCGCCGACGGCCCCGCCGGTCGGCTGGGGCCCCGCCGACCTCGGCGCCCCGGCCACCTTTGTCCTCCTGCGTCACGGCGAGACGCCCCTCACCCCCGAGAAGCGTTTCTCGGGCAGCGGCGGCAGCGACCCCTCACTGTCCCCGGTGGGCCTGCGCCAGGCCGACGCGGTCGCGGCCGCACTCGCGGCGCGCGGCACGATCGAGGAGATTGTCAGCTCCCCGCTGAAGCGCTGCCGCGAGACCGCGGAGGCGGTCGCGGCCCGCCTGAACCTCGATGTCCGTATCGAGGAGGGTCTGCGTGAGGCGGACTTCGGCGCGTGGGAGGGCCTGACGTTCGCGGAGGTGCAGGAGCGGTACGGCGACGATCTGACGGCCTGGCTGGCCTCGCCGAAGGCGACCCCCTCGGGCGGCGGCGAGAGCTTCGCGACGGTGGCCCGCCGCGTCGCGGCAACCCGCGACAAGCTGCTCGCGCGCTACGCGGGCCGCACGGTGCTGCTGGTCACGCACGTCGCCCCGGTCAAAACCTTCGTCCGGCTGGCCCTGGGCGCTCCGCCGGAGTCCTTGTTCCGGATGGAGCTCTCGGCGGCGTCGATCTCGGTGGTGGCCTACTACTCGGACGGAACCGCGTCGCTGCGCCTGCTCAACGACACGTCTCACCTGCGCTGACGCGATGACCTGGTATCTGACCGAGGACGTCGAGGAGTTCCGCCGCGCCGCCGGCGACTGCCTGGCGCGGGACTCCGTCCTCTGCACCGCGCTGCTCACCGTGAGCGAGATGGTGCGGCGGCACGGACCGCACGCGTACGAGGACGCGGAACCCGCTCGGTTCGGGTGGTGGCGGGAGAGCGACGACGCACCCGTGGACGCCGCGTTCCTGCAGACGCCGCCGCGGCCGCCGCTGCTCGGCCCGATGCGGGAACCCCTCGCCCGTGCGCTGGCGCGGAAGTTGCGCGCGGCAGGGGTACCGCTCAGTGGCGTGAAGGGCGGGGACGGCAGCACACAGGCCTTCGCCGACGAGTGGACGGGCGGAGGCGGCTGGACCGCCGCCACGCGGCTGCGGCTCTTCCGGCTCGGTGAGCTGACGCCGCAGCAGCCCCCGCCGCCCGGCCGCACCCGGCAGGCCACCGCCGACGACATGCCGGCTGCCGCCGCCTGGATGAAGAGGTTCGCCGCCGACATAGGTGAGACGTCCGACGCGGACTACACGCAGAACATCTCGCGCCGCGTCGCCGACGGATGCCTGTACTTCTGGGAGACCGACGACGGACAGCCGGTCTCCATGGCGGCCCGCTCGCCGATCGTCGCGGGACAGTCCCGGGTCTCGCCCGTCTACACCCCGGCCGGGCTCCGCGGACGCGGATACGCCGGCGCGGTCACCGCCGCCGTCAGCCGCGCCGCGCTCGAGGCGGGCGCGGAACAGGTCCTGCTCTTCGCGGACCAGGCCAACCCCACCAGCAACGCCCTCTACCAGCGCCTCGGTTACCGACCGCTGGCCGACTTCGTGGACGTGGACTTCGTAGACGTGGACTTCGTGGACGTGGACCTCGTCGACGTGGACCTCGGCTGAACTCAGCCGCGCAGCGCGGCCGCTCCGGCCGCCAGGGTCTCGACCCGTGCCCAGTCCTTGGCAGCGATCGCGTCGGCGGGCAGCATCCAGGTACCGCCCACACACCCCACGTTCCGCAGCGCCAGATACGACGGTGCCGAAGCGGACGAGATCCCGCCCGTCGGGCAGAAGCGGGCCTGCGGAAGCGGCCCGGCGAGGGACTTGAGATACGGCGTGCCGCCGGCCGCCTCCGCCGGGAAGAACTTCATCTCGCTCACTGAGCGCTCCAGCAGCGCCACGACCTCCGAGGTCGTCGAGACGCCGGGCAGGAACGGCACGCCCGATGCCTTCATCGCGTCCAGCAGCCGTTCCGTCCAGCCGGGGCTGACCAGGAACCGCGCTCCGGCCGCCACCGCCGCGTCCACACCGTCCGACGAGATCACCGTGCCCGCGCCGACCACCGCGTCCGGCACCCCGTCCGCGATCGCGCGGATCGCGTCGAGCGCGGCCGGCGTCCGCAGCGTCACCTCGATCGCCGGCAGACCCCCGGCGACCAGGGCCCGCGCGAGCGGTACGGCATCGGCGACGTCGTCGATGACGACGACGGGTACGACAGGCGCGAGGTCCAGCACGGAGGTCATGGCCCCATCCTGCCGGTCCCACTGCGCACCACGCAACGATCGTTGCATACGGTGCAACGTGTCAGTGGATCTGGGTGACCACCACGTCCAGCGCCCACGCCCGCCCCGCCCTGGCCGGCGCCTGCGCCTCCACCACGTACCCGAGATCCCGCAGTGTCTCCACCAGCTCGCCGGGCCCCGCCGGCTTCGCGCCCGTCATCAGGAGGTCCCGTACCAGCCGGCCCTTCGTCGCCTTGTTGAAGTGGCTGACCACCGAGCGCTTCTCGACCCCGTCGACCAGCTGCGAGTGCAGCACCCGCACCGTTGCCGTACGCCCCGCCACCTCGCCCTGCGGCTTCCATGCCGCCGTGTACGCCGAGGACCGCAGATCCAGCACCAGCCCGTTGCCCGCCGCCTCCGGCAGCACGGAGGCCATCTGCCCGCGCCAGTACGCCCCCAGCGCGCCGAGCCCCGGCAGCTTCACGCCCATCGAGCAGCGGTACGACGGAATCCGGTCGCCGACCCGCACCGCGCCCCACAGCCCCGAGAACACCAGCAGCGACTGCCGGGCCCGCCGCCGCGCGTCCGGCTCCAGCGTCGCCAGACCGAGCGCGTCGTACAGCACGCCCGTGTAGATCTCCCCGGCCGGCCGGGTCCCCGCGGTCCGCAGCTCCACGTTCTTCGCGATCTCGCCGCGCAGGCCCTCGCTCAGCCCCAGTACCTCTCGCGCCTTCTCCTCGTCGGCGGCGCACAGTTCGACCAGTTCGTCCAGCACCGCGGCGCGCGCCCCGGCAAGACCCGGCAGCGACAGTGACTCCGGCTTCAGCGGAGCCCCGCGCCCCGAAGCGGCCTTACCCTCCGACGGCGGCAACAGCACGAGCACGGCAGGTCTCCTTCGTACGTACGGGGGCGGGGGGTGCGGCCCCCGCGCCAGCCTACGGTCATCCGGGTGCCGTCCGTCCCGGCCCGCCATACGCTCGGTCCATGCCCCGCCGCCATATGCACATGACCGGCGCAGCCGAAGCTCCGCTCCGGGCCGCACTGCGTGAGCTGCGTACCACGCTCGACGTGCCCGAGGGCTTCCCGGCCGAGGTCCTTGCCGAGGCGGAGTCCGCAGCCAAAGCGCCGCGCCTGCCGGACCACGACGCCACCGACATCCCGTTCTTCACCATCGACCCACCGGGCTCCGTCGACCTCGACCAGGCGATGCACCTCGCCTCCCGTCGCGACGGCGGCTTCCGCGTCCACTACGCGATCGCCGACGTCGCCGCCTTCGTCACCCCCGGCGGCGCGATCGACGCCGAGGCCCACCGCCGGGTGCAGACCCTCTACTTCCCGGACGAGAAGGTCCCCCTGCACCCGGCCGTGCTCTCCGAGGGCGCGGCCAGTCTGCTGCCCGACCGGGCCGCGCCGGCGCTGCTCTGGCGGATCGACCTCGACGCCGAGGGCCGTACCGTCACGACCGAGGTGCGCCGCGCGCTCGTACGCAGCCGCGCCAGGCTCGACTACGAGGATGTGCAGCGGCAGATCGACGCGGGCACCGCCGAGGAGCCGCTGGCGCTGCTCAAGGACATCGGGCTGCTGCGCGAGGCGCTGGAGCGCGAGCGCGGCGGCATCTCGCTGAACGTCCCGGAGCAGGAGGTCGTCGAGCGGGACGGCGCGTACTTCCTCGAATACCGCGCCCCGCTCCCGGCCGACGCCTGGAACGCCCAGATCTCCCTGCTCACCGGGATGGCCGCGGCCGACCTCATGACGGCGTCGGGCACCGGCATCCTGCGCACCCTGCCCACCGCCCCGGTCGGCGCGGTGGCGAGGCTGCGCCGCTGCGCGACGGCCCTGGGCATCGACTGGCCGCACCATGTCTCGTACGCCGAAGTGGTCCGCTCCCTCGACCCGCACAACGCCCGCCATGCCGCCTTCCTCCAGGAGTGCACGACGCTCCTGCGCGGCGCGGGCTACGCCGCCTTCTCGGGCGGCGAGCTGCCCTCGCCCGCGGTCCACGCCGCCGTGGCCGACGAGTACACGCACTGCACCGCGCCGCTGCGGCGGCTCGTCGACCGGTACGCGGGCGAGCTGTGCGTGGCGGCGGTGGCCGGGCAGGCGCCCCCGGAGTGGGTGACGGCGGCGCTGGACAAGCTGCCGCAGGAGATGGCGGAGGGCTCCCGACGCGCCAACACGGTGGAGCGGGAGTGCGTCGACCTCGTCGAGGCGGCGCTGCTGAAGGAGCGGGTCGGCGAGATCTTCGACGCCTTCGTCGTGGATGTGAAGGAGCGCGAGCCGGCCGTCGGGACGATCCATCTGGCGGACCCGGCGGTGGTGGCCAGGATCGACGGCGGCGGCGAGAAGCTTCCCCTGGGGGAGCGTGTACGGGCCCGGCTCACGCAGGCCGACCCGGGGACGGCGAAGGTGCTGTTCGCGCTCGCGTGAGCGCGGCGACGAGCGCTTTCGGGTCATCGGCTGCCGATCGTCCGGGCGCCGGTCCTCGCGGGCCTGTGCGGCCGGCTCGTCCACATCTCGTACGATCGCGCCTTCGGCTACGGACTCCGAACCAAGGAAGGCTTTCAGCGTGCCTGACTCCACCCGTGCGCAGCAGATCATCGCCGCGGCCCGCGAACTGCTCGAGCAGGAAGGCCCGGAAGCCCTCACCATGCGCCGACTCGCCGAGCGGGTCGGCATCAAGGCCCCGTCCCTCTACAAGCACTTCCCGGACAAGTCCTCGGTCGAGACTGCCCTGATCGCCGAAGCCCTTCGCGAGAGCGCCGAGGTCCTCGAGGCGGCGGAGGCCGCGACCCCCGGCTCCTTCCAGGCCCTGGCCACCGCCTACCGCGCCTACGCCCTGGCCCACCCGCACCTCTACCGCCTCGCCACCGACCGCCCGCTCGCCCGCGAGGCCCTGCCCGCGGGCGTGGAGGACCGTGCCGCGGCCCCCCTCATCCGCGCGGTCGGCGGCGACGCGGACACCGCCCGCGCGGCCTGGGCCTTCGCCCACGGCATGACCATCCTCGAACTGAACGGCCGCTTCCCGCCGGGCGCCGACCTCGCGGCGGCCTGGGCCACCGGCTCCGCGGGCTTCGTCCCCGCACACGCCAGGTAACATGGCCGACACGGCAGACGAGCCGGGCGGACGGCCGCGTGAAGATCTTCTGGATCTTCCCGAGGAACGTCCGGGCTCCACAGGGCAAGGTGGTGGGTAACGCCCACCCGGGGTGACCCGCGGGACAGTGCCACAGAAAACAGACCGCCGAGGACCTCGGTCCTCGGTAAGGGTGAAACGGTGGTGTAAGAGACCACCAGCGCCTGAGGTGACTCAGGCGGCTAGGTAAACCCCACTTGGAGCAAGGTCAAGAGGGGCCGCCGTAAAAAGCGGCCCTGCGCGGACGTTCGAGGGCTGCCCGCCCGAGTCCGCGGGTAGACCGCACGAGACCGGCGGCAACGCCGGTCCTAGATGGATGGCCGTCTCCCCGGCCGCCGCGAGGCGACCGGGCGACAGAACCCGGCGTACAGCCCGACTCGTCTGCCGCCTTGCATTTCCCCAGGTCCGAGGGCGCGGCCCAGTTCGCCGCCGGACTCCTGCCGATGCTCCAACCCTGACGCAGGGCCAAGGCCAAGCCGTGGTGCGATCCGGACGGGCCGGCTGCCGAAGTGGCAGCGCAGGTGCATCCAGCGGCCGCCTGTGGGGTTACGGGCAGCTGCTGATGGGCGCTTACCTCGGTCTCCAGGTGACCTTCGGCGTGTGCCGATGACGGGCTCAACCACTTCAGTTTTCGTACTGGTTGGGTGGGGCCGGGACCGGTCTGGCCCGGCTGACGTCGATGAACGGGATGATGCCGTCGTTGACGGGGTCCCTGGTCTGTTTGCTGGTGTAGGTGCCGATGACTTCGAGCCAGGTGTCGGGTTGCAGGGCGGGAGGAATCCGTCCGGACAGGCCGATCTTGACGGGTTGGGCGTCGGCAGCACAGCAGTTGAGGCCCATGCGGACGAGGTAGGGTGCGCCGCTGCCGTCGAGGGTGATGAAGCCGGTGATTTTGATCCGCCGGTCGCCGAGTGAGTGTCCGTGGTCGTAGACCGCGCGGCCGGCGTAATCGACGACGCTGAGCTGGAGAGGGTCGCCGGCGGGGAGGGTGGGGAAGCCCCAGGGTTGTTGCAGGGCCGTGCCGGCGCGCAGGGCGCTGTAGGAGCCCAGGGCGGGTGGGGCGACCAGGATGAGAGCGAGCACGGGCAGGACGAGGAGCCAGGAAATTCGTGGTTCGCGGTGGGTGTGGCCGCGCCGGTCGTGGTGCTCACGCCCGGGCCGGTTCTCCTCGGTCGCGCGCGGCCGTCGCAGTTCGTACCAGACGGTGGCGACGGCGGCGACGATCAGGACGATGCCGGCCACGAGCAGCAACGGGCGCAACCCGGCCTTGACGTAGCGCAGGTAGAGGTCCGTGAAGCCGGCGTGCAGCACCGCCGCGCCGACGAGGAACAGTACGGCTGCTTGCGCCTGCCGGTTCACAGCAGGACCGCCCCGACCAGGACCGACATAAGGACGGCCAGGGTGAAGGTGGCGGGGGCGAACCGCAGCGCGAACCCGCGGCCGAACGTGGCGGCCTGCATGGCGAACAGTTTCAGGTCGATCATCGGTCCGACGACGAGGAATGCCAGCCGGGCGGTGAGCGAGAACTGGGACAGGGACGTGGCCACGAACGCGTCGGCCTCGGAGCAGATCGACAACACCACCGCGAGGATCGCCAGGGTGAGGATCGACACCACAGGGTTGTTGGCCGCGGTGTGCAGCCAGCCTGCCGGTACGACGGCTTTGAGGGTGGCCGCGGCCATCGCGCCGACGACGAGGAAGCCGCCGGCGTGCATCACGTCGTGCCGTACGGATCCCCAGAACGCCGCCCCCTTGCCGAGGCCGTCGAACGACGGGTGGGCCGGTGGGCGCAGCCAGTCGCTGCGGCCCAGCCGCTGCCACAACCAGCCCATCGCGCACGCCACGAGCAGACTCGCCACGAACCGGGCGAGGACCATCTGCGGGTCGCGGGGAAACGCGACGGCGGTGGCGGTCAGCACGATCGGGTTGATCGCCGGGGCGGACAGCAGGAACGCCAACGCCGCCGCGGGGGTGACGCCGCGGCGCACCAGCGCCCCGGCCACCGGCACGGAGGCGCACTCGCAGCCGGGGAGGACCGCCCCGGCCATCCCGGCGACCGGCACCGCGAGGGCGGGCTGTTTCGGCAGCGCGCGGGCAAAGAACGACGGTGGGACGAACACCGCGATGATCGCCGACAGCAGCACGCCGAGTACGAGGAAGGGCAGGGCCTGTACAACCACCGCGACGAACACGGTCATCCAGCTCTGCATCACCGGCGCGGACAACGCCCGGCGGATCGGCCCCTGCAGCACAACCACCAGGAGCAGCAACATCGTCAGGACGAGGGGTGAGTTGAACTGCCAACCCTGCGGATCGTCCGCGTCGCGATGGTCAGCCCGGGGCGGGGCTGTTCTGGTGGCGGTCACGGGTGAGGTACCTCCGGTATGGAAAGGCTTCGCGGGTTGGTTCCCCTCCACCTTCAGTACGCCGGTTCGGGCACAGCTTCTCATTCCTGAATCAACGCGAGTTGATCGAGGCTTGCTTTGGTGTGCGGGGGAAAACCCCACCACGACGTTCGTACAGGCAGGATCGATCCGGCCGGCAACGACTGTGATCGTGGAAGCATGGAGATCACGCAGCAGTCACTTCGCCGTTCCGCCGGTTCGTTCGTTGCGAAGACCCTGGGCAGGCCCGGCCGGTCGTGGGCCTGGCGGGGGATCACCTTGCTGCCGGTGTCGGCCACCCGGTTCATGCGCGCAGTATCGAGGGGGCGCCTCGCCGACGCGCCGACGGCGCTCCTCGGGATGGGGCTGGGGCTCGTCGCCTGGTTCATCATCCTGATCAGCACACAGGCGGCCGTAAATGGCGCTCTCTACCCGCTGTTGGATGCGCACGACTACCAGAACTCCTGGGGCGGCCCCACCCTCGCGGGTGCCTGGGCGGCACACGCGGGGCTGGCCGTGCCGATTCTCGTCGCTGCCATATGGCTACTGCGTGGCCTGGTCGTACTCGGTTCCGACGATCAGGAACCGTCCACCGGATCGAGGTCCCACTGGTGGAGCAGGCCGCTCGCCCTCCTGTTGGCCGCAGCGGGAGCGGTGCTGTTCGTGGGATGGATCAATCAGCTGTGAACCGGATTGCGTTCGGCACTCTGCGCCCTGCCGGACGGCAAAACCCTGGCCCGTCAGGGCGGCCCGCGCCGACTGGCCGACGAACTCGACCGAACGCGACGGAACTCACCAACGCGGTGGTACCTGCGGCCTTTTGTGCAGCCGCTGCGGTTCGGGCGGGGGTGGCGTATTGGCCCGCAGCGGAAGCGCAAGCAACGCCCCGGCCACGAAACCGACCACATGGGCGAGATAAGCAACGGTGCCGACCCCCGCGACGCCGTAGCCGGCCGAGTAGAACGCCTGCAGGACGAACCACAGTCCCAGCACCGCCCAGGCGGGGAGCCGCAGAGGGAAGAAGAACAGGAAGGGCACCAGGCCCCACACCCGGACCCGCGGGTAGAGCACCAGGTAGGCGCCCAGCACGCCGGCGATAGCCCCGGACGCCCCGATCAGCGGTTCGGCGGAATCGGGGTTGGCCAGCGCGAAGCCGTACCCGGCCACGTACCCGCAGAACAGGTAGAACAGCAGGTACCGCAGCCGCCCCAACCGGTCCTCGATGTTGTCACCGAAGATCCACAAGAAGAGCATGTTGCCCAGCAGGTGCAGCCAGCTGCCGTGCAGGAACATCGAGGTCAGCACGGACAGCGGAGGCACCTTGTCGTAACGGGGCGGTCCGAGCAGGCAACCCGGCCCCTGGGGGCCCACGGCGGGGTTCCCGGTCGGGACCAGGTCCGGCACCCGGTTGTGGATCAGCTCCCGCGGGACGGCGCCCCACTGCTCGAGGAAAGCCTGCAGATGGCACAGGTGCGTGAGGCCGCTGTCGCCCGCGATCGAGGACACGGCCACGGGCATGCGCAGGAACACGACCACGTTGGCCACGATCAGCGCGTAGGTGACCCAGGGGGTGCGCCGCACCGGATTCGAGTCATGAACGGGAATGACCACATAAGGAACCTGCCCCGATCGGCACGGAGAGTCCGGCCCGGCCCCTGCCATGTCAGCCGCCCGGCCGTATCGGCGGCGGCTCCTCGCGCTGCCGAGCTGATGTCAAGCGCGGCTGCAGCGGTGGGGTTCAGTCGTCGCTGAAGCCGGTCGAAGGCCCTTCGCCTTCGTGCCGGATGACCAGCTCACTCGCGTGCTGACGTCCTGCCGCCGCCAATAGGATCTAATGGAGTGGCGCACGCGGAGCAGAGACATACCGATCATCACCGGTCGACAGTTCCGCCTTGGATCCGCGCGGCTCTCAAACTCTGGATGGTTGTGCATGACTGCTGCCTCTCCCCACCTCGATCCTGCCCGGCCCGGACAGAACACGGCAGGCTCGCCAGCTGCGCCGCAGCACCACGATCTGTTTCTTCAGCCGCAGTACACCGTCGAGCTGCCGCCACTGGAGGAGGAGGAAGACGCCTCCTACGCAGTTTCACCCCTTCCCGCGCACCGGCGGCGCGGAGCAACCCGCGGACGTTGACCGCTGCCCGTAGCGCGCGGTGAGTCCTTCTGCTGCGAACTACGGGCTATGCGGAGGACTGCGGCGGACGCGGGCGAGGACGAGCACCGTGTCGTCGTCCGGCGGGTCGGGCAGCAGGCTCGAGAGCATGCGGTCCGCTGTTTCCTCCAACTGGCCCGACGCCCTGCGTAGTTCGGCACGTACCGCGGCCAGGCCCTCTTCGATGTCCTGGCCACGTGCTTCGATGAGGCCGTCGGTGTACAGGGCGAGAATGGCGTCCTCCGGCAGGGTGATCTCGATTGTTGAGAAGGGGTGACCGCCCACCCCGAGGGGAACTCCCAGGACATTGCTGATGGTCTCGACCGTGCCGTCAGGGTGGCGTACGAGGGGCGGGGGGTGGCCGGCGCTGGCCATGCGGGCGCGCCCGGTCGTGGGGTCGTACAGGATGTAGAGGCAGGTCGCCAGCTCGATTCCCGCCTCCTGGGCACAGGCGTCGAGCTCGGCGAGCAGTTCGTGCGGTTCCTGGGTGTGCCTGGCGAGTGCCTTGGCCGTGATGCGCAGCCTCCCCATGGCCGCGGCGGCCGGCACCCCGTGGCCCATCACGTCACCGACGACCAGGGCGACCCGGTCGCCGGGCAGGTTGATCACGTCGTACCAGTCGCCGCCGACCTCGGTGATGTGGCTGCCGGGCAGGTAGCGGTGGGCGACCTGCACGTAAGGGCTTGTCGCCAGGGCGCTGGGGAGCAGCGCGCGCTGGAGGGTGACCGCGATGTCATGCACTCGGCTGTAGAGCCGCGCGTTGTCCAGGCAGAGCGCGGCGCGGGAGGCGAGCTCGCCGGCCAGGCTGAGGTCCTCCTCGGTGAAGGCCGGCCTGGCCGCGGAGCGTCCGAACATGGTGAGGCCCTGGACCGTGCCCCGGGCGATGAGCGGGGCGATGAGGATGCAGGCCAGGCCGCTGTCCCTCAGGAGCTGGGCGCGGGCCTGGTGGATGACGGTCCGGGTCATGAACTCGTCGTTCACCTGGACGGAGACGGGGCGGCCCGTGCGCAGCATCCGGTGGATGGCGGAACCCGGTGGGTATGTCACGCTCTCCAGCCCGCTCACGAGTTCGGTGGCGGGTGGGGGCAGGCTGGTGCCGGAGGCGATCCGGCGCGTGACCAGCGGAAGTTCCGGGTCGAACACCTCGGGCTCGTCCATCCACTCCACGACTTCCACGACGGAGGCGTCCGAGAAGTCGGGAACCGCGGCGTCGACCAGCTCCCGAGCGGTGACGTTCACGTCCAGGGTGGTGCCGATCCGGGCCGCGGCCCGGTCCAGCAGAGCCAGCCGCTGACGACCGGCGGTTGCCTCCATGATGGCCTGCTCCCGGTCGGTCACGTCCACCAGCAGGCCGCCCACTCCGGAGTGGCTTCCGACCGCGCCGCTGAGGGGGAAGAAACTCACCGACCGCACTTGATCACGATCCGGGTGACCTGGCGTGCGTACACCCACCAGCGCGCCCACAACGGTCTGTCCCTCCGCGGCGACCGCGCGCAGTATCCGCTGGTACTCACCCCCGTCGGAGGTGATCATGATCTCTTCCATCCGCCGTCCGAGGTGCTCCTCGATGGGAAGCCCGTCCATGTCGGCGAGCGCCTGGTTGACGTGGACGTACCGCAACTCCTCGTCGAGCATCACCAAGCCGATGGGACACGTCTCGAAGAGGGCGTCAAGGAAGGCCAGGTTGGTCTTCACCCGATCGAGTTCGTCACTGCGGCTCGCCAGGGCCATGACCACCGAACGGCCCCCTGCGCCGGTGACGGGGAAGACCCGGAAACCGCAGTCGAAGACCGCGCCGTCCAGGTGCCGTGCCGGCAGCCGGCCGCGCCAGTACCCCAGGGTGCGGCCTCGCTCCGCCAGCCGGATCGAAGGGTCAGGGGCGCCTCGGGGCGGATCCGGGAAGAGCACACCGGCGGGTTTGCGCAGCACCGCAGCGGGGTTGTGCCCGAAGAGGTCCCGCGCGCCAGGTCCCCAGTAGCAGATCCGGTCGTCATCATCGATGCCGAAGACGGCAACGGCCACGTGTTGCAGTAGTGTCCCGGGCTCGGACCAGAGCGGACCGGGAGCCTTCTCGTCCCCCGACCGATCTGACGGCACGACTGTCGCCTTCCACCCGCGGCACAACGCATCGCCTTGCCCCGCCCACCGGGCGCCGAAAGAGGCTCAGGCGTCTTTGTCATCCATTGTGCAGATATCTGAGTGACTCTGTACGGTCAGAGGCTCTTCGGCTCGATCCGGTTGCCAACCGTGCTGGAACCGTCACTCCGAGTGATGCATGGATCGCTGTGGCCTCCACCGACGGCGACTGCCACGAGGCGGCCAGGCATCCGGCGACGGTGCTCACGGTTGCTCCGCGCGGCGTGGTGCGGGTACGCCCCGGTCGTTCTGAAGGACCCACAGTTCCTGGAAGAGCCCGGGGGACCCGACCAGTTCCCCGAAGGTGCCCTGCTGGATGACGCGGCCGTGGTCGAGTACGACGATCTGGTCCGCGACGGCGACATTGGCGAGGCGGTGGGTGACGAGCACGACGGCTCGGTCCCGGGCGATGTCCCGGAGGCCGGTGAAGATGCGGTGCTCGGCGCGGGCGTCGAGTGCGCTGGTGGGTTCGTCCATGACGAGCAGCCCGGCCGGGCGGTGGAAGGCGCGCGCGATGGCGATGCGCTGCCACTGGCCGCCGGACAGCTCCACCCCGCCGAACCACTCCCGCGCGAGCAGCGTGTCCAGACCGCTGCGCAGACCGTCCACCACCTCGGCGGCCCCGGAGCGTGCGGCGGCGCGGAGAACCGCCTCGTCGCCGTCGTGGAGCTGGCCCAGCGTGATGTTGTCCCTGGCGGACATGGGCCAGTGCGCGAAGTCCTGCGGGACGATCGCGGTCTGCGTCCACAGGGCGTGCGGATCGAAGTCGGCGACGTCCTTCCCGTCCCAGGTCACGGTGCCGTCGGTCGGAAGGTACAGGCCGGTCAGGAGCTTGCTGAGAGTGGTCTTGCCGGAACCGTTCTCGCCTACCAGAGCCAGGACTTCGCCCCGGCGGACCTCGAGACTGACCTTCTCCAGCGCGGGGCGGTCCGCGCCCGGGTAGCGGTAGGTGAGGGCCTCGGCCTTGACGGTCTGTGGGGGCGGCGGTGTGAGAGTGCCACGATTCAGACGGTGGCCGCCGGCCTCCTCGATGAACTCGGCCCAGTCGTCGAGATAGAGCCCGGTGCGGAAGAGGCGGGTGCCGTAGCCGACGACGCCGTGGAGCGAGGAGCCGACCGTACGCAGGGCGAAGACCGCCGTGCCCGCCGAGGCGACCGACATCCGCCCCGACGCCAGGAGAAGAGCGAGGGCCACCCACACCAGCCCGGCCGCCAGCCCTCCGGCCGTCGCGCCGACGATCGCGTAGCGCGCGCCCTGGTGCACGGCCTTGTCGGTCGCGGAGTCGACCCGGTTGCCGATGGCCCGGTAGCGGTTCAGGAGGAACTCCGCCATGGTGCACGAGCGAAGCTGGTCGGCGGTGTCCTTGTCGACCACGAACCAGCGCAGCAGGTTCAGGGTCCGGCGCTCCGCGGCCATGGCGCGTGAGGTCTCGTAGTGGACACGGGCGCCCTTCACGCTCGCGATTCCCTGCGGGACCGCGGCGAGCATCAGCAGCGGCAGCAGGACCGGATGCAGGACCGTGACCACTCCGGCCGCCGCGACGAGCGAGGCGACGCAGGCCATGACGTCCTGGGACTCGGTCAGGAGATCCTGGGCGACCTCGGCGCCGCGGTCGGCCGCCTCGCGCTTGTCGTTGAAGCCGGGATGGTCGTACGCCGCCAGCTCCGCGTTGACCGCCGCGCTCAGCATCTGCAGCTCGGCCTCCCGGGAAATCCTGGGGGACAGGCGGCTGGAGATGTTGTTGACGGCGATACCCAGCAGGGCCCGCAGGCCGGCCGCTCCGGCCAGTACGCCGATCGAAGGGAGGGCGTCCAGAAGGTTGTCGCCCATATTGCCGCCGGCGATCAGAGCCGTGATCGTGCTCGTCGTCGCGAGCAGCCCGAACGCCTCCATGAAGCCTGAAAGGGCCTGGCAGACCAGGAGGGTGACGACCGCGCGCCGGTCGACGCGCCAGGCGAGGGCCAGTGCTTTGCGTACGAGCTGGGGCAGCCGCTTGGCCATCGCCTTCGTGGTGACAGGCTGCTGCTCGAAGGCGGCCAGTGTGGCGGAGCGGTACCGCAGCTCCTCACCGGGGTTCTCGGCGGCTTCGGTGGTCTTGGTGGTTTCGGTGGTCTCAGGGGTCTCGGCGGTCAACTCGGTCCCTTCTTCAGCCACGCCACTGTCCTGACGGGTTGAACTCCGGGAACCACCTTTGCCGCTGCCGGTCCACGGCGATATCGAAAGCGCCGAAAACCAGCGAAAAGTGTCCGGGCTGACACGGGGCGGCGGACGGGGCGGATCAGTCCGGTGACCGCTCCAGCGAACGCACCGCGATACCGCGAAGATGCGCGCCGAAGACCTCCGGCGCGTCCGGCGTGAGCCTACGCAACGCCACCATCGCCGTGATGATCACGTCGCAGAGCTCCGACTCCACGTCCTGCCAGCTGTGCGTCGTCCCCTTGCGTGGATTCTGGCCGGTCGCGCCGATGATCGCCTGGGCGACCTCGCCGACCTCCTCCGAGAGCTTCAACATCCGTAGCAACGTCTCCTGTTGGGGCGGCAGATCGCTCTCCGCGTCGAGCCAGTCGTGCAGCCGGCCGACCGTGTCCCAGATGGGGTCCAGGGTGTGATTCATGCGCGCAGCCTGCCATGTGCGGGGTGCTCGCGGGGTGCAGTCGGCGGGGCGCAGCCGACGGGGGACGGCTCGCGCAGGTGGCCGACGCCAAAGGGTGAGGCGGGGTCCGGAGGTGTAGGGATGGAGGTGGCTCCGCCCAGTCCTCGTAGCGAAGGAGACACCGTGACCATTTCCGTGGACAAGCTCAACGAACCCGCCGTCCGCGCCTTCGTCGGCGCCCTCAACGCCGGTGACCGCGAACGCTTCCAGGCCGCCCTCGCGCCGGGCGCGACCATGTCCGACGACGGCAGCGACCGCGACCTCGACGACTGGACCGAGCGTGAGATCTTCTCCTCGCGCGGGCATATGGAGGTCGATTCGCAGTCCGCCGACGGGCTGTCCCTGGTCGCCCGCTACCGCAACGACACCTGGGGCGAGATGCGGACCTCCTGGAAGTTCAAGGTGGAGGGCGGGAAGGTCGGCCGCTTCGAGACCGGGCAGGCCTGACCGGCCGGCTCGGTGACGGGACCTCGGTGACGGGACCTCAGTGGCGGACCTCGGTGGCGAATCTCAGCGGCGGGCCTCGGTGGCGAACCTCGGCGGCGGGCCTCAGCCGACGTCAGGAATGCGGGCCCCTGAGCCGCTCACCCGCACCCGCGGATCGCCTTCGCTGAGCGTCACCGTCAGCACTCCGGGACGGCCCATGTCCACGCCCTGGTGCAGGGTGAGTTCCGACTCGCCCGGTACGAGGCCGAGTTCGCGCGCGTACGCACCGAACGCCGCCGCCGCCGCGCCCGTCGCCGGATCCTCGACCACACCGCCCACCGGGAACGGGTCCCGGACATGGAACACCGAGGCGGACTCGCGCCACGCCAACTGGACCGTCGTCAGGTCGAGGCGGTGCATCAGCGCTTCGAGGCGTGCGAAGTCGTACTGAAGATCCGCGAGCCGGGCGCGGGTCGCGGCCGCCAGGACCAGATGGCGCGCGCCCGCGAAGGCGATACGCGGCGGCAGCGCCGGATCCAGGTCCTCGGCGGCCCAGTCGAGAGCGGCGAGTGCTTCGCGCACATCATCGGCGGCCGCCTCCTCGACGTGCGGCTCGACACTGGTGAGCGTCGCGCGCAGCACGCCGTCCACGGACTCGACCGTCACCGGCACGGGGCCGACGCGGGTGACGAAGACGAAGTCGCCGGGGCCGGTGCGCTCCGCCAGCGCGACGGCCGTCGCGACCGTGGCGTGACCACAGAACGGGACCTCGGCCTTCGGGCTGAAGTACCGGACGGTGAAGGCCTGCCCGGAGACACCAAGGCCCTGCCCAGAGGCGCCGAAGCCCTCGGGCGGTGCCGTCAGGAACGCGGACTCGCTGTAGCCGACCTCGGCCGCGACGGCGAGCATCGCCGCGTCGTCGAGCCCGGACGCGTCCAGGACGACCCCCGCGGGGTTGCCCCCTTCGGGGTCGGTCGAGAAGGCGGTGTAGCGCAGCACATCGGCAGTCTTGATCATGGCCGGAACCCTACGGGACCGCCACGGCTTCCAGAAAGGGAGTTCAGCCCCGACCGATGTACGGCATGGCCGTCGCCATCACCGTGGCGAACTGCACATTCGCCGCCAGGGGCAGCTCCGCCATATGGAGCACCGTCCGCGCCACATCCGCCGCGTCCATCACCGGCTCCACCACCACGTCCCCGTTGGCCTGCAGGATCCCCGCCTGCATCCGCTCCGTCATCTCGGTCGCCGCGTTGCCGATGTCGATCTGGCCGCACGCGATCGAGTACGCCCTCCCGTCGAGCGACAGCGACTTCGTCAGGCCCGTCATCGCGTGCTTCGTCGAGGTGTACGGCGCCGAGTTCGGGCGCGGCACATGCGCCGAGATCGAGCCGTTGTTGATGATCCGGCCGCCCTGCGGCGACTGCTCCTTCATCGCCCGGAACGCCGCCTGAGCGCACAGGAACGCACCCGTCAGGTTCACGTCCACCACCGTGCGCCAGGCCTCGTACGTCAGGTCCTCGAAGCTGACGCGGGGGCCGGACGTGCCTGCGTTGTTGAACAGCAGGTCAAGTCGGCCGTGGTGTTCCCGTACCGCGGCGAACAGCGTGGTGACATCGGCCGGTGACGTCACATCAGTGGGGAAGCACAGCACATCCCCGCCCGCCAGAGACGCCGTTTCCGCCAAGGCCTCGGCCCGCCGACCCGCCAGAACCACCGACCAGCCCGCACCTGCCAGCGTCAGCGCCACGCTCCGGCCGATGCCCGAACCCGCTCCCGTCACCACCGCAATCCTCGATACAGCGTTCATGGACGCGCAGCGTAGTCGCCCATCTGTACGTGGAACTCATCCGACCGACATACGGATGTTGTGTACTCGACAACGCAGAGTCGTCGGCCCCTACTCCAATGCGGAAGGACAACAGCCGTCAGGGGAGGGGCACATGAGAACCGCATCGCACGCACCCGAGCTCCGGGCCGCCGCCCAGCACATCGGCCGCCGCAGGTTCCTCACCGTCACCGGCGCCGCCGCCGCGCTCGCCTTCGCCGTCAATCTGCCCGGTACCGCCCACGCCGCCGAACTCGACGCCAAGAAGATCACCGAGGATCCCTTCACCCTCGGCGTCGGCTCCGGAGACCCGAAGCCCGGTTCCGTACTGCTGTGGACGCGCCTCGCGACGCGCCCGTACGAGCCCGACAGCGGACTGCCGCGCGCCAAGGTGTCGCTGCGCTGGGAGCTCGCCCACGACTCCGGCTTCACCCGTATCGCCCGGCGCGGATCCGTCACCGCCCACCCGGAGTTCCACCACAGCGTCCACGTCGACGTCCTCGGCCTCGACAACGACCGGCCCTACTACTACCGCTTCCGCGCCGGGAACTGGATCAGCCCGACCGGACGGACCAGGACCGCGCCCGCCCGGTCCGCGCTGATCAGTGAGCTGAAGCTCGCCGCCGTCTCCTGCCAGGCGTACCACGACGGCTACTTCACCGCGTACAAGCACCTCGCCGAGGAGGAGCTCGACGCCGTCTTCCACCTCGGCGACTACCTCTACGAATACGCCGTGGACGGGGTCGGCGGCGCCCGGAAGTACACGGACCGCCGCCTCCCCTCCCACTACAACCGCGAGACCGTCACGCTCGAGGACTACCGGCTGCGCTACGGCCTCTACAAGTCCGACCCCGATCTGAAGGCCGCGCACGCCGCGCACCCCTTCATCGTCACCTGGGACGACCACGAGACCGAGAACAACTACGCGGACGAGACTCCGGAGAACGACGTCCCGCCGGAGGAGTTCCTGCTGCGCAGGGCCGCCGCCTACCGCGCGTACTGGGAGAACCAGCCGCTGCGCAAGCCGCAGCAGCCCGCAGGACCCGATATGCAGCTCTACCGACGGCTGTACTTCGGGCAGCTCGCGCAGTTCGACATCCTCGACACCCGTCAGTACCGCTCCGACCAGGCGTACGGCGACGGCTGGCAGATCCCGGGACCGGAGTCCGAGGACCCGGCGCGCACTCTCACCGGCGCCGAGCAGGAGCGCTGGCTGCTCGACGGGTGGAAGGCCTCACACGCCCGCTGGAACGTCGTGCCGCAGCAGGTCACCTTCGCGCAGCGGCGCGATGTCCCCACCGGCACCTTCAAGTTGAGCATGGACTCCTGGGACGGCTATCCGGCCTCCCGCGCCCGAGTCCTGGCCGGTGCGCAGGCGGCCGGTATCGAGAACCTGATGGTTCTCACCGGCGATGTGCACGTCGGATACGGCCTCGACCTGAAGAAGGACTTCAACGACCCCGCGTCCCGCACCGTCGGCACCGAGATCGTCGCCACCTCCATCAGCAGCGGAAAGGACGGTGCCGAGAAGCCCGCCAACTGGGACAGGCTCACCCAGGCCAACCCGCACATGAAGTTCTACAACGGCCGCCGCGGCTACGTGACCGTCACCCTCGGCGAGCAGCAGGCGCGCGCCGACTTCCGGACCGTCAGCGCCGTCACCACACCGGGCGCGCCCGTCACCACGGCGGCGTCCTTCGTGACCGAGGCCGGCGACCCCGGGCTCAAGCCGGTGTAGCTCGCGCCGTCGGTTCAGTTCGCGCCGTCGGTTCAGCTCCCGCCGCCGGCCTCGCCCGGGGAGCGGACGCCGACGCGGTCCCGTACCGCGTCGGCGTCCGCATCACGGCACGGCCGTCGGCGCACCCACCCGCGATCTCGCTCGTCGCAGACCCGCCCTCGAGAAAAAGGTCTCGACCACTCCCGACGAGCTGAGAGCATGGATGCGGACACCAGGAACAGGAGCTGTTGATGCCGGAGAGCGGCCAGAGCACACAAGGACACATACCCTCCGCCGACCCGGCACCCGCACAGGCAGCACCCGCACAGGCAGCACCCGCACAGGCAGCACCCGCACAGGCAGCACCCGTACCCGCAGCTGCTCCCGTCGCCGCGGCCCGCCGCGCCGGCCTTCTGGTCACCCTCGTCCTCGGCGGCCTCACCGCGCTGCCGCCGCTCTCCATGGACATGTACCTCCCGGCACTGCCCGCCGTCACCGAATCGCTGCGCGCACCCGCCGCGACCGTCCAGCTCACGCTCACCGCCTGTCTCGCGGGCATGGCGCTCGGCCAGCTCGTGGTCGGCCCGATGAGCGACAGGTGGGGGCGCCGCCGCCCGCTGCTCATCGGCATGATCGTGTACGTCGTGGCCACCGCGATCTGCGCACTGGCGCCGACCATCGAGCTGCTGACCGGTTTCCGGCTGCTGCAGGGACTGGCGGGCGCGGCCGGCATCGTCATCGCGCGGGCCGTGGTGCGCGATCTCTACGACGGCGTGGAGATGGCCCGGTTCTTCTCCACCCTGATGCTGATCTCCGGTGTCGCGCCGATCATCGCGCCGCTGATCGGCGGCCAGGTGCTGCGGATCACCGACTGGCGCGGCGTCTTCGTCGTCCTCACCGCCATCGGCATTCTGCTCACCCTCGTCGCGGTGAAGTGGCTGCACGAGACCCTCCCGAAGGAGAAGCGGCACAGCGGCGGCGTCGGCCAGGCCCTGCGCACCATGCGCGGGCTGCTCGCCGACCGGGTCTTCACCGGCTACATGCTCACCGGCGGCCTCGCCTTCGCCGCGCTCTTCGCGTACATCTCCGCCTCGCCGTTCGTGGTGCAGGAGATCTACGGCGCATCCCCGCAGACCTTCAGCCTGCTCTTCGGCGTCAACTCCGTCGGTCTGATCATCGTCGGCCAGATCAACGGCAAGGTGCTGGTGGGCCGGATCAGCCTGGACAAGGCGCTCGGCTTCGGCCTGGCCGTGATCACACTGGCCGCCACCGGGCTGCTGCTGATGACATCGGGAGTCTTCGGAAAGGTGGGCCTGTTCCCGGTCGCGGCCGGTCTCTTTGTGCTGATGTCGGCGATGGGTCTGGCGATGCCCAACACCAACGCCCTGGCCCTGATGCGTACCCCGCACGCCGCGGGCTCCGCGTCCGCGCTGATCGGCACGGCGTCCTTCCTCATCGGCGCCGTCGCATCCCCGCTCGTCGGGATCGCGGGCGAGTCGACGGCGGTTCCGATGGCCGTGGTCCAACTGGCTTCCGCACTGGCCGCGCTGGGCTGCTTCCTGGTCCTGTGCCGGCCGTGGCAGCGGCGCGCCGAGGCCGTCTGACCGAGGCCGTCCGACCGAGGCCGTCCGACGCGGGCGAGACCTGGCAGCCGGGGCCGGCCCTCGCAGCCCGGGGTCAGCCCTCGCGGCGCGGGTACCCGATCAGATGCAGCCGGTCCTTGGTGTCCGTCCAGCTGAAGACTCCGACTCCCGCGGTCTCCGCACCAGGCAGCCGGACATTGGGCGAGAGCGCCTGGGGCACCGCGGTGGCCAGGTCCAGCTCGATGGGCGCACCGCCGCCGGCCAGCGCGTCCGCCGGGCTGCGCGCGCTCGTCGCGCCGTACGCCGTGCCCGAGTCGGTCACGGTGGTCAGCGTCAGCGGCTTGGAACCGTCCGACTCCTCGAAGCAGTACGCCTTGCGCTGCTCCAGGTCGAATGCGAGATTCCCGACGACGAGATAGCCGCCCTCCGGCGAGAGCATCGCCTGCGGATACTCGCCCGGTTCGATCGCCGGCTTGTGACACCGCACCTGGACCAGCGGCTTCCCGGTCGTCACCTCGTGCACCGCCCAGATGTCGTACGTGCCCGCGTCCTTGCTGCCCTTCGCCGGCTGCCACTTGGCCAGTACGTGCCCGGGGACCACCGAGGTCGGCACTCCGGAGGCGGGATCGGTGCGGGCCGGAGCCACGTTCCGGCTGGACCAGCCGCCGCGGACCCAGAAACCGGGGTCCCCGCTCAGCAGCAGCCCTTTCGCGGTCACCCCGCGTACCGCGGTCAGCCGGCGGCAGCCCGTACAGCCCTTGGGGTAGCCGAGTGCGTTCTGCGGGACCCGGGTCACCTCGCCGGAGACCGGGTCGACGACCGCGTTCCTGGTGCCGCTGTCGGAGATGAGAATGCCGGGGCCGGTGCCCGAGACGGTCGGTGCGGTGGGCCACGGGACCTCGACCCGCTGCCGACCGCCGTCCGCGACGTCGTCACATCGAGCGCGACAAAGGTGCCGGCCGTGTTCAGCGCGTCCTCGCCCGCCGTACCGAAGGACCAGGTCACGAAGTACTCGCGGCCGTCCTTGGCGACAGAGAGCAGCCCGGGGAACTGGTCGGCGGAGGCCGGCGGATGCCAGGGCTGACCGGTCCACCCGGGCCTGCCGGTCGCGGAGTCGAGCGTGCGCAGCCGGAACCGGGACTCATCGACTCGCTCCAGATAACCGATACGGCCGCTGTCCTGTGCGATGGCGTACTCCGGAGAGACGTTGGAGATCTCCCAGTCCTGCCGGGTGTCGTACGCGGACGGGACGGTGAGCCGGGTCAGGGGGCCGGCGCTGTGTCGCACCGGCTTGCCGGTCTTGTCGTCGGCGGCCTTGCCTGCGCCCTCACCCCCTCCGCACATGCTCAGCAGGAGCAGCAGCGCCAGGACGATCAGCCCGGCCACCAGGGTCACGCGAACGACCCTCTGTCTCCTGGTCCCCCGTGAGCGGTGCGGCACGTAGCGTGTGCGGCGACGGCCGTCAGCGTAGCAACTGCCGTTGCGCTGCCAGCAGTTCGATACCGTCGCCGTTCCGTCCCGGTTCCGTACCGCAGGGGACGACAGTGGGAACGGCCGCCGACACGGCCGACATGCCTAGAATCTGTCGGTGAACGCCACCCTCCCCACCGCGGAAGCCCTGCGCAGCGCCCTCGCCGGGCTGCTGGACGGGCTGCCGCCCACGCAGGCGGCGCAGGCCGTCGAGCGGTTGATCGTCAACTACCGGGGGACCACCCCGACGGACGCTCCTGTGCTCCGTGACCGTTCCGATGTCGCCGCATACGCCGCGTACCGGATGCCCGCGACCTTCGAGGCCGTACGGTCCGCGCTCGCCGCTCTGCGCGCCGCGGCACCCGACTGGTCCCCGTCGACGCACACCGATATCGGCGGCGGGACGGGAGCGGCGAGCTGGGCCGTCGCCGAGGCCTGGGAGGAGGACGGCCCGCGCACCACCGTGCTCGACTGGGCCGAGCCCGCGCTCGAGCTGGGCCGCGAACTGGCTGTCGCGTCCGGAGTGCCCGCCCTGCGTGCCGCCGAGTGGCAGCGCTCGCGGATCAGCGCGGCGCTCCGTATCGAGAGCACTGATCTCGTCACGGTCTCCTACGTGCTCAAGGAGCTCACCGCCAAGGACCGGGCTGCCGTCGTCACCGAGGCCGCCCGCGCGGCCCAGGCCGTCGTGATCGTCGAGCCGGGCACGCCGGACGGCTACGCCCGGATCATCGACGCCCGCGACCGGCTGATCGAGGCCGGCCTCAGGATCGCCGCGCCCTGCCCGCACAGCGCCGCCTGCCCGATCACCGCACTCAATGAGGCGGGTGGCTCGGACTGGTGCCATTTCGCCGCACGGGTCAGCCGCTCCTCGCTGCACCGCCAGGTGAAGGGCGGCTCACTGCCGTACGAGGACGAGAAGTTCAGCTATGTCGCGGCGGTGCGCTTCCCGGCCGCACCGGCGCCCGCACGAGTCACCCGCAAGCCCCAGATCCGCAAGGGCCTGGTCCTGCTCGAGCTGTGCACCGAGCAGGAGGAACTGCGCCGTGAGACGGTCACCAAGCGCCATGGCGCGCTGTACCGTGCGGCGCGCGATGTGGCATGGGGCGACGAGTGGCCGCCGCCCCACAGCACCCACGACGCGTCAGACGCGTAGCTCCTGAGTGCAGCACTTCACACTGCCGCCGCCCTTGAGCAGCTCACCGAGGTCCATGCCGATCGGCTCGAAACCCCGCTCCCGCAGCGGCTCGAAGAGCCCGACCGCGGCCTGCGGCAGCAGCACATGGCGGCCGTCGCTCACCGCGTTCAGACCGAGCGCCGACGCGGCCGGCTCCTCGGCGATCAGCGCGTCGGGGAAGAGCCGGGCCAGTACGGAGCGACTGCCCGCGGAGAACGCGCCGGGGTAGTACATGATCTCGTCGGCCGCGTCGTCCAGCACGCTCAGCGCGGTGTCCAGGTGGTAGTAGCGGGGATCCACCAGGTCCAGGCCGATGACCGGCCGGCCGAAGAACTCCTGCGCCTCGTCGTGCGAGAGCGGGCTGGACCGGAAGCCGCGCCCGGCCAGCAGGTAGGAGGCGGTGACGGCGAAGTCGCCCTCGCCCTCGTTGATGTGCACCGGCTCGTGGACCTCGGTGAAGCCGTTGGCGCGGAACCAGTCGAGATGGACCTCGGCCTCGGCGGCGCGCTCCGGATGCGCGAACCGGGCGCCGAGCACACGGCCGTCGATGACGGTGGCGCCGTTCGCCGCGAAGACCATGTCGGGCAGTCCGGCCCGCGGATCGAGCAGCTCGACGGTGTGGCCGAGCGAGCGGTAGCGGTCGCGCAGGTCCTCCCACTGGGTGAGGGCGAGCGGCAGGTCCACCGGTTTCGCGGGATCCATCCAGGGGTTGATGGAGTAGGTGACCCGGAAATGGGCCGGCGGACACATCAGATAGCGGCGTGGCGAGGCTTGACGACCGGAAGGGCGGCGCGAAGCGTCTCGGTGAGGGGCGGCGGTCGGGCGACGGGTGGGAGTTGAGCGCAATGAAGGCTCGTCACGTACGGCAAGAGGCACGCGGTCTGCGTGAGCCCATGGTGCGGCCTGCGAAGCCCGCGCGCTGTGAACCGATCGGGTGGTTCATCGTCCAAGCAGACGATCTTCCGCCGGTCGCCTCCAAGGCCCCCGTCCCCCTGCGGCCATTCAGCCCGGGGCGTACACGGGAAGGTACCGACCGCTACCCCGGTTGGGGACTGTGTCCACCCGAGGAGCAGGATGGTGGGACCATGGCAGAGTCCGCCAAGGGCGAGCGTGAGGTGTGAGGGGATAGATGGGCGACGGTATCGGCCGCTACCGCGGCACGGAGAACAGGCTCTCCCGGGAGAGCAGGCTGCCCCAGTGGCTGCGCCGGCGCCCGAAGAACACCGACGCCGAGGACTCCCGCCGCGAGACCCTGCTGCTGGCCGCCGCTGCCGCGGGACTGCCACTCGCACCCGCCGCGTACCCCGTCGCCTACCGATGTTCCTGCGAGCGAATCGGCTGCCCCACCCCGGGCAGGCACCCGGTCTCCTTCGCCTGGCAGACGCAGTCCACGACCGACCCCGGCCAGATCGGGCGCTGGGCGCTCGGCCAGCCGCAGGCCAACTTCATCACCGCGACGGGCATGGTCCACGACGTCCTCGACGTCCCGATGGAAGCCGGCCGCAGCGCCCTTGCGCGGCTGCTCGAGCTGAACATCGAGGTCGGCCCGGTGGCCGAGTCCGGCGACGACCGGATGCTGTTCTTCACCGCCACGCGCGGCACCCCCGAGGACGAGGACGAGTGGTGGCCCTGCGAGCTGGACTGCCACCCCGAGACGATGGACGAGCACCCCGGGCTGCGCTGGCACTGCCGCGGCAGCTACGTCCTCGTACCGCCCGCGCGGCTCCCCGGCGATCTTGAGGTGCGCTGGCTGCGTGGGCTGGAGCATCCGCTGCCGGATCCGCTGACGCTGCTGGAGACGCTGACGGATGCGTGCGCGAAGTGGGCGGGCGAGGGCGTGGACCGCCACGAGGTGGCGTGGCCGCTGAGCCGCTAGGCCTTGCCGAACCGGGGCTCCGCCCCCGGACCCGGCGCCTCAATCGCCGGCGAGGCTTGGGTTTCCGCCGGACGGGCAGAGCATTTAAGCCCGTCCGGTGATTGAGGACACGCCCGAAGGGCGTACGCGGAGCCCCGGCTACGGTCAACTCACGTGCCGTTACGAGCCCTTGGCCGCCGTCAGTCCCGTCAACCGGCCCAGCACATCGACCTTCCCGACGTTCGCGCCGCCGCCCGGCGGCACCACCACCGCCTGGCTGGAGACCCGCTCCTTGGTGACCGTGGACTTCACGTCACCCGTCAGCAGCGCCTTGACATCCGGGTGGACCTTGAGCCGCAGCCCCTTCGCGGCCGTCTGCCGCTCGTAGTTGCGCACCGAGAAGAAGACCAGCGCGCCGCCGTCCTCGGTGGTGAGCCCGAGCGGCGCGAAGTCGTCGCTGTCCAGCGACTGGTCGATGTACTGCGTACGCATCCCCGGCAGATTCGCGTCCTTCTTGCGGGAATCGCGCCAGCCCGAGGTGTGCGGCCCGTCCTTGAAGTGCTCCGGCTTCCCGTTCTGCATGTACGAGGCGTACTCCTCGCTCAGATTGCGGGGTGCGACGGCCAGCGCCGCGCTGTCCGGGGCGACGGGCTCGGCCCAGCCGTCCTTGTCGGTCTTGAACGCCGGAATCCTGCTGGGGGAGAGGATCGTCAGATACGTCGCCTGCCACACCTGGTCCGCGTCGTTGCGTACGAAGACCAGCACCCAGCGGTTGTCCTGATTGCCGTTGTCCCGGTCGCGGTTGGAGTCGACATCGGCGACGAACCAGCGCGGCCAGCCGGCCTTTTTCGGGATGGTGTACTTCGCGTCCGTCAGTTCCAGCGGTACGTGCTGCGGATTGCCGTCCGGGTAGTTGACGCTGCGCGCCTTCAGCCCGGCCTGGTTGATCGCTCCGAGCGCACCGGTGACCCGGCCCGCGTCGAGGGCCGGGTCGTAGGCCTTGTCGGCAGCGTTGTACGCCTCGGCGAAATCCTTGAGCGCCTGTGTGGCCTCAGCTTTTGTCGCCGACGGAACGACTTCCCGTTCCCCGTGCACCGTCACGCACCCGCTCGCCGTCAGGGACAGCACCGTCATCGCCGCGAGCCTCGCCGCCGCCCGATCCAGCCTTCTCATCGGTTGCCTTCTGCTCTTTGACCCCCACTGACCGTCCGAACCCTACCGGGGCGAGGAACAGCCCGAGCGTCGGGATCAAATACAGCGCCCACACCGTGACCTGGATGACAGTCGGGTCGGGCTGGAAGTTGAAGACGCCCTTCAGCAGCGTGCCGTACCAGCTGTCCGGCGGGATCGTCGCGCTGATGTCGAAGGCCTTGTTCGCCAGACCGCCGAGGAAGCGCGCCTCCTGCAGGTCATGAACGCCGTACGCAAGGACGCCCGCCGCCACGATCACCAGCATGAGGCCGGTCCACTTGAAGAACTTCGCCAGGTTGATCCGCAGCGCGCCCCGGTAGAACAGCCAGCCCAGCACCATCGCGGTGGCGATACCGAGCAGCACACCGATCAGCGGCGCGGACGAGCCGTCGCTGCTGGCCCGTACCGACGCCCACACGAACAGCGCCGTCTCCAGACCCTCGCGACCCACCGCCAGGAACGCGGTGGCGACCAGCGCGCCCGTGCCCATCTGCAGTGCGGCGTCCAGCTTGCCGTGCAGCTCGGACTTCAGATGCCGCGCGGTGCGCCGCATCCAGAAGACCATCCAGGTCACCAGGCCGACCGCGAGGATCGACAGCGAGCCGCCGAGCAGCTCCTGCGCCTCGAACGTCAGCTCCTGCGAGCCGAATTCGAGCGCGAAGCCGAAGCCCAGCGAGATGGCGACCGCGACCCCGATGCCGATCCAGACCGGACGCAGCGCGTCGCGTCGCCCGGTCTTGACCAGATACGCGATCAGGATGCAGACGACCAGGCTGGCCTCCAGGCCCTCGCGCAGGCCGATCAGATAATTGCCGAACACGTCGGGTCCCTTCTGGTCAGGAGAACAGCGCCCGGCCCCACCAGTCGTCCTTGTCCCGGACGCCCGGCGGGACGGCGAACAGCGCCGAACCCACGTGCTGGATGTACTCGTTGAGGTCGTCGCTGGCCGCCAGCGAGCGCTGCACCGGAATGAAGCCCTTGTGCACGTCGCGCTGGTACGCGAGGAAGAACAGCCCCGCGTCCAGCCGACCCAGACCGTCCGTGCCGTCGGTGAAGGAGTAGCCGCGGCGCAGGATCCTCGCACCGCCGTTGGTGTCCGGGTGCGCGAGCCGTACATGCGCGGTCGGCAGCATCGCCTTCAGGAACGGCTCGTCGCGCTCCTTGGCCTTGCCGACCGGCGCGCCCTCGCCCTTGTCGCGGCCGAAGATGTCCTCCTGCTCGCTGAGCGGAGTGCGGTCCCAGGTCTCGATGTTCATCCGGATCCGGCGCGCGACGAGATACGAGCCGCCGGTGAGCCAGCCCGAGCCCTCCTTCTCGGAGACCCAGACATGCTTGTCGAGTGCGGCCGTGTCCGTGCCGGCGATGTTCCGGGTGCCGTCCTTGAAGCCCATCATGTTGCGCGGGGTCTGCGCGTCGGGCGTCGTCGACGAGGTCTTGCCGAAGCCCAGCTGCGACCAGCGGACCGCGACCTTGCCGAAGCCGATGCGGGCGAGGTTGCGGATCGCGTGCACCGCGACCTGCGGGTCGTCCGCGCAGGCCTGCACACACAGATCGCCGTCGCTGCGCGCCGGGTCGAGGTTGTCGCCGGGGAACGTCGGCAGCTCCACCAGGGCCGCCGGGCACTTGCCCTCAAGGCCGAAGCGGCCCTTGGCGAACAGGGAGGGGCCGAAGCCGATGGTGAGCGTGAGCCGGGACGGCTTGAGGCCGAGCGCCTCGCCGGTGTCGTCCGGCGGCGACTCGGCGAGACCGCCGAACGCGCCTTCGCCGACTGCCTGCCCGGCCGTCATCCGCTCCGCGGCCCGCGTCCAGTCCTTGAGCAGCTGGACCAGCTCGGCGCGGTCCTTCGTCTTCACGTCGAAGGCCGCGAAGTGCAGCCGGTCCTGTACGGCGCTGGCGATGCCGGCCTGGTGCGCACCGTGGAAGGGCACGGCCGCGCCGGCCGAGGCGGCGGGCTCGGTCGTGTCCCCGGTGCTCAGGGCAACGGCGCCGCCGGCCGCGGCGGCGCCGAGCGCGAGGCCCGCACCGCCCCAGCCGAGCACCGAACGACGGGACGGGGCCTGGTCCTGGGACTGGCCGCCGGTCTCCGTGGTCTCCGTGGTCTCGTCGGTCTCTTTGTTCTTCTCGGACATGTCGATCCCCCCGTTACTTCGCAACCGCGGCGCCGAGCTTGGACAGCGGCTCGGCGAGCGCGTTGACGCCGTCGCTGAGCTCCTTGCGCTGGTCCTTGCCGACCTTGTCGTAGGAGGTGAACTCGTACGAGGTGGTGTCCTTGCGGTACTTGTCGAGCAGCGCGTTCAGCGTCGCGAACTGCTTGTCCAGCTCGGCGACGAGCTTCGGGTCGTTCTTGGTGGCGACCGGCTTCAGCAGCTCGAAGGACTTCTGCGCACCTTCGACGTTGGCCTTGAAGTCGACCAGGTCGGTGTGGCTGTAGCGCTCCTCCTCACCGGTGACCTTGCCGGTGGCGACCTCGTCCAGCAGCTCCTTGGCGCCGTTGGCCATGGAGGTGGGGGTGATTTCCGCCTTGCCGACCTTCTTCTGCCAGTCGGCCAGGTCCTTGGTGAGGGTCTCGGCGAGGGCCTTCTCCGCGGGGCCGAGCTTCTTGGTCTGCCACAGCGCCTTCTCCAGCGTGTGCCAGCCGGTCCACTTCTGGCCCTTCTCCAGGCCGTCCTCACGCAGGTCGACCTTCGGGTCGATGTCGCCGAAGGACTCGGCCACCGGCTCGGTGCGCTCCCAGCCGATGCGGGAGTCGGCGTAGGCCTTCTTGGCGGCCTCGATGTCGCCGGCCTTGACGGCGTCGGTGAAGACCTTCACCTTGGGCAGCGTCTCGTCGGCCTGCTGCTGCACGTACTGGCGGTACGCGGCGACGGCGGCGTCCATCTGCGGGCTGCGCTTGGCGGCCTTGCCGTTGCCGGCGGCGGTGACCTTCTGGCGGATGCCGTCGCCCTTCATGCCGGGCTTGCAGGCGATCTCGTAGTCACCGGCCTTCACTTCGGCGGTGATGTTCGCCTTGGTGCCGGGGCCGATGTTCTCGCGCTCGGTGACGATGCGGCCGTCCGGGAAGAGGACGTAGACCTCGGTGACCTTGGAGCCCTTGTTCTCGATGTCGAGCTGGACATGCCCGGCCGGGAACTCCTTCTTCGACACCTCGCAGGAGTCATCCTTCGCGGTGACCTGGACGGCGCCGTCGCCGCCCTTGGCATCGCTCTTCTCGGCGCAGCCCGTGACGGCGGTCAGAGCTGCCACGGTCGCGGCGGCGGTGACGACGGAGAGACGGACGGGTCGCATGCGGGCTCCACGATGGAAGGGGGTACGGGGACGGTGCGGGGGGTGGGACTGGCTTGGAACTTAGGGTGAGGCGGACCTAACTTAACCGAGGCTTACCTGACCGATACCCACCCGTCCAGTGATTCAGCTCTCATGTACGCGGCGAGACACGGCAGGGTCACGAGGTGCTCACGGCGGCGGCACGGAAGGGTCAAGTAATGGCCAAGAGGCGCGATTTCGACGGTGGGCACGCCGAGGGGGAACTCGGCGGGTCAATCGCGGCGGCCCGGGAGGCTCTGATGCTTGAATGCCGGAGTGAATGAACTCGACGTGCTCGACGTGCTCCATGTGTTCTGCGGCGCCGACGGCCGCCACGGCAACACGCTCGGTGTCGTACGCGATCCCCGCCGCTACCCCGACCAGGCGTCCCGGCAGGCACTCGCCGCCGAACTCGGCTTCAGTGAGACCGTCTTCGTCGACGACCCCGAGCGCGGTGTCGTCGACATCTACACCCCAGGCCTCCGGCTGCCGTTCGCCGGGCATCCCCTCGTCGGTGCCGCCTGGCTGCTGGACCTCGAGGTCGTCAATCCGCCCGCCGGTGAGGTGTGGGTCCGGCAGGACGGGGAGTTCACGTGGATCACCGCGCGCGCCGAGTGGGCGCCGCCGCGCACGCTGCGGCAGTACGGATCGGCTGCCGAGGTCGAGGCACTGGAGGTGCCGCCGCCCGGGGAGTGGGTCTACGCCTGGGGGTGGGAGGACGAGGCCGCGGGCCGGGTACGGGCGCGGGCGTTCCCCGGCCGTGACGACGGCATCGACGAGGACGAGGCGACCGGGGCCGCCGCCCTGCTGCTCACCGACCGGCTCGGCCGGGCACTGAACATCACCCAGGGCCGGGGATCGCAGATCCTGACCGCCCCGGGCCCCGACGACACGATCGAGATCGGCGGGCGCGTACGCCTGGCCGTGCCCGCTCCTGCTATGCGCTGAGCGGGAACTCCGCTCCCAGCTCCCGGAACACCGCCCCATTGAAGTCGAACGCCCGCTTGCACTCGTCGATGATCCGCTGCTTCTCCAGATCGTCCGCGTCCACCGCGTCCAGCAGCTCGCGGTAACCCCGCTTGAACGCCGCCGGGTTGGCGATCTCCTCGAAGACGTAGAACCGTACGCCGTCGCCCTTGCGTGCGAACCCCCACGTCTTCTCCGCCCTGTCGCGGATGATCTGGCCGCCGGAGAGGTCCCCGAGGTAGCGGGTGTAGTGGTGCGCGACATACCCGGGGGGCCAGCTCCGCGCGCACTCCGCGATCCGCGCGGCATACGCGGCGGTGGCGGGCAGCGGCGCGAGCCCCTCGCGCCAGTCGGCGCCCCGCAGATGCGCCAGGTCGCGCTCCAGCTCCGCGGTGCGCATCAGCTCCGGCCGGATGAACGGCCCGGCGACCGCGTCGTCCTTCAGCGACCCCGCCGCCTCCTCCAGCGCCCGGTACATGAACCACAGCTGCTCGGTGTAGCGCGCGTACGCGGCCACGCTCAGCCGGCCGCCGAGCAGATCGCTCATGAAGGCCGAGGTCTCCGCCTCGGTGTGCTGCTCGTGCGAGGCGACACGGATGAGCGTCGAGAAGGGCGTACCGGAGCCGGTGGCGGTGGCGTCCAAGGCGGGCCTCCAGGGACCGATGGGGACGGGAAAGGAGGCGATGACGGCAAGGGGCGATTGCCGGCACCGATCTTCCTGCTTAGGCTTACCTAAGCCAATGTGTTCCCGACGTCCTGTCGGTAAAAACCCTACGCCTCGCAGCGATCACGGCAAGGTGAGGATTTCGGCCCCGCTCTCCGTCACCACCAGCGTGTGCTCGAACTGCGCCGTGCGCTTGCGGTCCTTCGTCACCACGGTCCAGCCGTCGTCCCACATGTCGTACTCGTGCGTGCCGAGCGTGAGCATCGGCTCGATCGTGAAGGTCATCCCGGGCTGGATGACGGTCGTCGCGTGCGCGGCGTCGTAGTGCGGGATGATCAGCCCGGAGTGGAAGGACGAGTTGATCCCGTGCCCGGTGAAGTCACGGACGACGCCGTAGCCGAAGCGCTTGGCGTACGACTCGATGACCCGGCCGATGACATTGACCTGGCGCCCCGGCTTGACCGCCTTGATGGCGCGGTTGAGGGACTCCCGGGTCCGCTCCACCAGCAGCCGTGACTCCTCGTCGACGTCGCCGCAGAGGTAGGTGGCGTTGTTGTCGCCGTGCACGCCGTTGATGTACGCGGTGACGTCGAGGTTCACGATGTCGCCGTCGCGAAGCACGGTGGAGTCCGGGATCCCGTGACAGATCACCTCGTTCACCGAGGAACAGAGCGACTTGGGGAAGCCGCGGTAGCCGAGCGTGGAGGGGTAGGCGCCGTGGTCGCACATGAACTCGTGGGCGACCCGGTCCAGTTCGTCCGTGGTCACGCCGGGCGAGATGTGCTTGGCGGCCTCCTCCATCGCCTGCGCGGCGATGCGACCCGCGATGCGCATCCGCTCGACGGTGTCGGAGTCCTGGACCTCCGGCCCGGTGTACGGCGTCGGCGCGGGCTTCCCGACGTACTCGGGGCGCCGGATGTTTCCGGGAACGGAGCGGGTGGGAGAGAGCTCCCCTGGTACGAGCAGCGACTGGCCAGACATGCCAGCGAGTCTAACCAGGGGCGATGGGGCAGCATGGCCCCATAGGAAGGAGCCGACGATGGCCCTGTTCAAGAAGCGCACGGTCGGAAAGCCGGGCGAGTGGTACTACTGCCTCGAGCACAAGAAGGTCGAAGAGGGCCCGGAGTGTCCGGCGAAGGACCGCTTCGGACCGTACGCCTCCCGCGAGGAGGCGGAGCACGCGATGGAGATCGCGCGTGAGCGCAATCTCGAGTGGGAGAACGACCCGAAGTGGCACGACACGTCCGCGCAGTCCGGCGACGACCCCGCGTAGGGGCGCCCGGCCGTTCGGTACGGCCACGACCCGCGCAGTGGCGCCCGGCCCTGTGGCGCGGGCTGCCTGCGGCGCTTTCCCTGCCCGCCGCTTCACCTGCCCGCCCCTTCCCTGAACCGGGGCAGGCCCCGGACGCCCCGTGTGTTCTCGAACGCCGGACGGGCAGGACGTCAGCCCCTCCGGTGTTCGGGGAGCGGGCCGGTTTCGACCGGCTCCGGCGTACCGGCTCTACCAGCGGGCCGGCGGCGGCGCGGTCAGCTGGTCGGCGAGGCGCGAGAGCCGGTCCCGGAACCGGCGCCGGCCGCGCTGTGCGGGCAGGCTGTTCTCCCCGGTCGCCGCGCTGACCAGGTGCTGCACGGTGTCAATGTCGACTTCGTCGGCCTGCGCGGTCACCGTCAGCGCCTCGTGCGCCAGACCGTGCACCTCCGGGTCCCCGCCGTCCAGCGCCAGCACCGTCGCCCCGGCCCGCCGCGCATCGTGCACCCGCTCGAGCAGCCCGGCGTCCGGCCGTGCGGGCGCCACCACCAGCAGGGTCTCGCCGCGTCGCGCCGCCTCCAGCCTGCCGAGCCCGACGGCCAGCTGCGCCGGATCCCCCGGTCGCACCCGGTGCCGTACGAGCGTCGGTGTCAGCTCCGGCTGCCCGGACCACGCGGCCTCGTCCACGAGATGCGCGGACAGATGCCACGGCTCGTACTCCTCGGTCCCCACCAGCAGCAGCCTGCCGCCCTGCGGCACCACGGAGGACCGCAGCACCCCGGCGAACCTCCGGGTCGCCGCCGGCCACTGCGTACCCGCCAGGACTTCGCGCAGCAGCGCGACGCGTACGGCATCCATGCCCCGGCATCCTGCCCCACGACCGCGCCCGGTGGGGCCCGGTTGGCACCGCCTCACCCGATCGGGAGCCGATACCGGCAAGTAAAGTCGGGCTCATGACTTCTACTGACAGTGCGGGCACCGCGAAGGCCCCGGCCAAGGACCCCTGGGACCTCCCCGACGTATCCGGCCTGATCGTCGGCGTCCTCGGCGGCACCGGCGACCAGGGGCGCGGGCTCGCGTACCGGCTGGCCAGGGCCGGGCAGAAGGTGATCATCGGGTCCCGGGCCGTGGAGCGCGCCGAGACGGCGGCCACGGAGCTCGGCCTCGGCATCGAGGGCGCCGACAACGCCGAATGCGCGCGGCGCAGCGATGTCGTGATCGTGGCGGTGCCGTGGGAAGGGCACGCCAAGACTCTTGAGGCGCTGCAGAAGGAGCTCGCGGGCAAGCTCGTCGTCGACTGTGTCAACCCGCTCGGCTTCGACAAGAAGGGCGCGTACGCGCTGAAGCCGGAGGAGGGCAGCGCCGCCGAGCAGGCCGCCGCCCTGCTGCCCGACTCGCGGGTCACCGCGGCCTTCCACCATCTGTCCGCCGTACTGCTCCAGGACGCGTCGATCGAGGAGATCGACACCGATGTGATGGTGCTGGGCGAGGCGCGCGCCGACACCGACATCGTGCAGGCGCTGGCCGGCCGTATCCCGGGCATGCGAGGAGTCTTCGCGGGCCGGCTGCGAGGCGCCCACCAGGTGGAGTCGCTGGTCGCCAATCTGATCTCGGTGAACCGCCGCTACAAGGCACACGCGGGTCTGCGCGTCACCGACGTGTAGACGTCGGCGGGCATGGCGGGGCATGGGGGACACTGGTCGGGACGTACAACACCCCGACAGGAGCCGTACCCCATGCCCCGCCTTGCTCTGTACTCCCTCGTCGTCTGCGCCCTCGCCGTTGTCGCGGCCGTGGTGTCCTTCGTGCAGGGCAGCTGGCTCGGGATCGTGTGGGTTCTGCTCGCCGGGCTCTCCTCGAACATGGCCTGGTACTACCTGCGCCGGGCGAAGGCCGCCCGCGGGGCCGGTGAGTAGGGCTGCCGCCGACCGACCAGTGCCGACCGACCAGTGCCGACCGCCCAGGCCGGTCTGCTGACGGACCTACCGGCGGTCGGGCCTACTGACTGGCGATCGAGTCGCAGACCGGGTTCCGCTCGCTCCAGAAGCGGTAGAAGTCCTGACCGCAGTACGTCTCCGCCTGGCCGACACCCAGCCCCCGCAGGATCGCGTCGATCGCGTCGAAGAACGCGTGGTTCACCTCGGGGATGAAGAGGATGCCGAAGACGGCGAGCAGCCCGAAGGGCGCGTACGGCTCGACCTGGCGGCGGATCTTGTACGAGAGCCACGGCTCGATCACGCCGTAGCCGTCGAGGCCCGGCACCGGCAGGAAGTTCAGGATCGCGGCGGTGAGCTGCAGCAGCGCGAGGAACGCGAGCGCGAACCGGAAGACCAGTGGCACCCCGTCCAGCGCGCCCAGCCAGAACGGCGCGGTGCACACGATCGCGAACAGCGCGTTCGTCAGGGGTCCGGCCGCCGAGATCACACTGTGCTTCCAACGTCCCTTGATCCGGCCCCGCTCGATGAAGACCGCGCCGCCGGGGAGGCCGATACCGCCCATGATCACGAACAGTACGGGCAGCACGATGCTCAGCAACGCGTGCGTGTACTTGAGCGGGTTGAGGGTCAAGTAGCCCTTCGCGCCGATGGTGATGTCCCCGCCGTGCAGCGCGGTGCGGGCGTGCGCGTACTCGTGCAGACAGAGCGAGACGATCCATGCCGAGGTGACGAAGAGGAAGACGGCTACACCCGGGCTCGACGCGAAGTCCGTCCACACCGCCCAGCCCGTCACCGCCATCACGGCGACGATCCCGAGGAAGACGGGACTGATCCGCCGGTCGCTGTGGCGTGAGGTGGCGGTGGTCATGGGTGCGGCTCCTGGAGGCGTGGCGGGCATGCGGGTCGACCGTACCGGTGGCGTGGGGAGAACGTCCCACGCATGCGCCCGGGTTCCTGCTGTACGGGCTCCGCTCCGCACCGGTGACAATGGGCGGGTGCACTATCGGGTTCTCGGTACCACTCAGGCACTTCACGACGACGGCACACCCGTCGCGCTCGGTGGCGCGCGGCTGCGTGCGCTACTGGCCGTGCTGGCGTTGCGGCCCGGGCGTACGGTCCCGGTCGGCCTCCTGGTCGACGAGGTGTGGGACGGCGATCCGCCGGCCGACGCGGTGGGCGCGGTGCAAGCGCTCGTCGGACGGCTGCGGCGGGCGCTGGGGCACGCCGCGGTGGCTTCGGCGGACGGCGGCGGCTACCGGCTGTGCGCGGACGGCGAGGATGTGGACCTGCACCGTTTCGACCGTCTCGTGGGGGAGGGGGCGCGGGCGCTGGATGAGGGCGACGCGGTGAAGGCCGCGGCGCTGCTCGACGACGCGCTCGCGCTCTGGCAGGGGCCGGCGCTCGCCGATCTGCCCGACCGCACGGCGGAGGCGGCGCGTTGGGAGGCCCGCAGACTGGACGCCCGCCGCTCACGCCTGGCGGCCGCGCTCGCGCTGGGCCGGGCGGAGGAGGCGCTGCCGGAGCTGGTCGCGCTGTGCGAGGACCATCCGATGGACGAGCCGCTGCAGGCGCTGCGGATCCGGGCACTGCGGGACGCGGGCCGCGCGGCGGAGGCGCTGGCGGCGTACGAGAGGGTACGCGCGGATCTCGCGGACAGCCTGGGCGCGGACCCGGGCCGTGAACTGCGGGCGCTGCATGCGGAGTTGCTGAGACCGGAGCTTTCCGAAGCCGGGACCGGAACGGGCTCGCGGCGCGGTCCCTCCCCGGCCCCGCCCCTTCCGGGGACGAGGGCTGCGCGCCGGGCCCCGCTCCGGACGCAGCCCGAGACCCCGCTCCGCGAGGACGCATCCTTGGGCACGGCCCTGGAGCGGGGGCAGGCCCGCCCCGGCAATCTGCGTGCCCGGCTCACCTCCTTCGTCGGGCGCGAGGCCGATATCGACACCATCCACGGAGACCTCGGCCGCGCCCGCCTCGTCACCCTGCTCGGGCCCGGCGGTGCCGGGAAGACCCGGCTCTCGCAGGAGGCCGCCGAGCGGGTCACGGCCGACGCGCGGAGCCCGTGGCCCGACGGGGTCTGGCTCGCCGAACTCGCGCCCGTGGACGATCCGGAGACCGTCCCCGAGGCCGTCCTCACCGCGCTCGGCGCCCGGGAAACCGTGCTGCGCGGCGCGCGCGCGGAGGAGATGCGGGCCGCCGAGGGATACGCCGACGACGCCCTCGTACGGCTGGCAGAGCACTGCTCACGTCGGCGCATGCTGCTGCTCCTCGACAACTGCGAGCACGTCATCGGCGCCGCCGCCACCCTGGCCGAGCGGCTGCTGGAGAGCTGCCCCGGCCTTACCGTCCTGGCCACCAGCCGGGAACCGCTGGGTGTGCCGGGCGAGTTGGTGCGGCCGGTCGATCCGCTGCCGGATCCGATGGCGCTGCGGCTGCTCGCCGAGCGGGGCGCGGCGGCCAGGCCCGGTTTCCGTATCGACGCCGATGAGGCCACCGCCGCCGCGGCCGCCGAGATCTGCCGTCGTCTCGACGGACTGCCGCTCGCCATCGAACTCGCCGCCGCCCGGCTGCGGATGCTCACCCCGCGCCAGATCGCCGACCGCCTGGACGACCGCTTCCGCCTGCTGACCAGCGGCAGCCGCACCCTACTGCCGCGCCAGCAGACACTCCGTGCCGTCGTCGACTGGTCCTGGGACCTCCTGGAGGACCCCGAACGCGCCGTTCTGCGACGGCTGTCGGTGTTCGCCGGCGGCAGCGACCTCCCGGCCGCCGAGGCCGTGTGCGCCGACCCGGGCGGGCTCGACGTCGCCGACGCGCTCGGTTCACTCATCGACAAGTCCCTCGTCGTCGCCGCGCCCGCCCCCGACGGCGAGATGCGCTACCGGCTTCTGGAGACCGTCGGAGAGTACGCCGCCGAACGCCTCGACGAGGCCGGCGAGCGCCCTGCCGTCGAGCACCAGCACCTCGTCCACTACCGGGAGTTCGCCCGTACCACCGACCCCCTCCTGCGCGGCCACGGGCAGCGCGCCGCCGTCGACCGGTTCCAGCTCGAGTACGAGAATCTGCGCACCGCGCTCCGCCGCGCCGTCGCCGCCCGCGACGAGCACGAGGCGCTCTGCCTCATCCTCTGTCTGTCCTGGTACTGGCAGATGCGGGATCTGCGCACCGAGGCCCGGCACTGGGCCACGGCCGCGGGCGAGCTCGGCCCCGACCCCTTCGCGCCGCCCGTCGAGCCCGCCCCGCCGATCACCGAACGGTTCACGGACGCGCCGCCGCCCATGTCGCCCGAGCTGCTCCAGGAGGCCCGGCGCGGTGCCGCGCTGATCCGGATGGTCTTCATGGACTACGACATGGACGAGTGGGCCACGCCGGAGAAGCTGGACCGGCTGCGCGTGGTCACCCAGGTCTACCGGCCGGGGCTGCCGCAGACCTGCCGGCCTCCGAGCTCGCTCTGGTTCTTCGCCGTTCTGCTGACCGGGGACGCTGGTCAGCTCAGGGAGCTACTCGACGAGACCATCGAGGCCTGCCGCGCGTACGGATACGAGTGGGAGCTCGCCGCCTCGCTCCAGGCACGGGCCAATGTCCTCGCCAACCGCAGCGAGTGGACGGGCGACGCGTCCCGCGACGCCGACGAGGCCCTGGAGATCTTCACCCGGCTCGGAGATCTCTGGGGCACGGCCGAAGCTCTGTCCGCGCGCGGGGAGGCGCGGGAGCGCAGCGGTGTGTACCCGCTCGCCGCCGAGGACTTCACGGCCGCCATCGGGTACGCGGAGCAGATCGGAGCCCAGGCCCAGACGGCGGTGCTGCGCTCCCGCCTCGCCGGCGTCCTCGTGGAGATGGGGGAGGGTGAGCGGGGCGAGGCCCTCGTCCGTGAGGTGCTGGCCGAGCAGGGGGGCGCGAACAACGAGTCGTCGGCCGCGGCCCGGATGATCCTCGCCCTGTGGCTGGGCCGCACCGATCGCATCCCGGAGGCCCGCGCGGAGATCGAGCTGCTGATGGTGCAGTTCCGGTCCAGAACCCTCGCGATCTTCGAGGGCATGGTGACCGGCTTCCTGGCCTGGCTGGACCTTCTCGACGGCGAGTACGAGCTGTCGCTGGACAGGGCGCGCAGGGCGCTGGACATGGCGCAGGATCCGCTGACCCTGATGGTCGTTCCGCAGATGTCCTCGATGCACATGGTGACCGCCGCCTGGGCGTTGGTCCTGGGCCGACCGGAGCGCGCGCGGGACGCGGCCCGGATCATCGGAGCGTCCGACGGCATGCTGCCGCCCGGCCATTTCGCGCCCAAGTACGAGCGGGAGAACCGGGCCGACGCCGAGGCGGCTGTGCGCGCCGTCCTCGGGGACGCGGCGTACGAGTCCGCATACGCCGAGGGCGGCAGCCTCACCGTCGAGGAGGCAGCCGCCCTCGTGTGACCCCATGCCGGGATCAGGTCTTCTTGCGGAACTTGGCGACCGCGAGCGGCGCCGTGACCACGGTGATCAGCGCCGCCCAGCCGAGCGTCATCCACACCGAGTGGGCGACCGGACCGCCGTTGATCAGACTCCGGGCCGCGTCCGCGAGGTTGGACAGCGGGTTGTAGTCGGTGAAGCTCTGCAGCCAGCCGGGCATCGTGGTCGGCGGGGCGAAGATCGACGAGCCGAACTGGAGAGGCATCAGAACGAGCATGGCCATTCCCTGGACGGCCTGGGCCGTCTTCATGGTGAGACCGAGCAGGATGAAGATCCACATCAGCGAGGCGCCGAAGGCCATGGACAGGCCGACCGCCGCGAACAGTTCGAGGACCGAGGTGTGGATCTCCAGGCCGAGCAGGAAGCCCATGCCGAGCAGGATGGTGGTGGCCACCAGCATCCGGCCGACCTCGACCACGATCTTCGCGATGAGGACGGAGGAGCGGGCGATCGGCATGGACCGGAAGCGGTCCATCACGCCCTTCTTGAAGTCGTCGTTGACGCCGGTGCCCACGGCCATGGCGATGTTCATGCCCTGCATCGCCATCAGACCGGGGATCACGTAGTTGACGTACTGCTGCTGGTTGCCCTTGCCGGAGATCGCGCCGCCGAAGACGTACACGAACAGCAGCGTGAAGACGATCGGCATCAGTACGGCGTCGAACATCGACTCCGGGTCCTGCTTGATCTGCAGCGCGTTGCGGCGCACCAGCGCGCCGATGTGCCGGAGATTGGCCCGCAGGCCGATCCGGCCCTCGCCGGCCGGCGCGCTCCGCACCGGGGCGGGCGCGGGCGACTGAGCGGTGGCGGTGGCAGTTGCCGTACTCATGCGGCGACCTCCTCGGGAATTGCGTCGGACACTGGCGTCTTCTCGCCGGTGATCGCCAGGAACACTTCGTCCAGGCTGGGCAGATGGGTGCCGATGTGCGCGATGCCGAAGCCGCGCGAGCCCAACAGCCCGACAACGGCGGTCAGTTGCTCATCGCTGAGGATCGGTATGTACAGCAGACCGTCGTCGGGCACGACCGTCGCACCGGCGATCCCGTCGAGTCCCGACTCGCCCAGTGCACGGGCCATCGCGGGCAGTTGCGCCGGATCGGTCGGCCGGATCTGCAGGGTGCGTCCGCCGACCTTCGCCTTGAGCTCGTCCACCTTGCCGTTGGCGATGACCCGCCCGCGGTCGATGACCGTGAGCTCGTTCGCGAGCTGCTCGGCCTCTTCCATGTACTGGGTGGTGAGCAGCACGGTCACCCCCTCCGCGACCATCCGCTGCACCTCGTCCCAGACCTCGTTACGGGTACGGGGGTCGAGGCCCGTCGTCGGCTCGTCCAGATAGAGCACGGCCGGCTGCCCGATCATCGAGGCGGCCAGGTCGAGCCGGCGGCGCATACCGCCGGAGTACTGCACTGCGGGCCGCTTCGCGGCCTCGGTGAGCGAGAAGCGCTCCAGCATCTCGTCGGCACGCCTGCGGGCGTCCTTGCGGGACAGATCGAGCAGCCGCCCGATCATGTAGAGGTTCTCCCAGCCGGAGAGCTTCTCGTCGACCGAGGCGTACTGGCCGGTGAGGCCGATGGTGCGGCGCAGCTGCCGGGGCTGCTTCACCACGTCGAAGCCGGCGACCGTGGCATGGCCGGCGTCCGGGGCGACGAGCGTGGAGAGGCAGCGTACGAGAGTGGTCTTGCCGGCGCCGTTGGGTCCGAGGACACCGAGGACGGTGCCTTCGCGGACATCCAGGTCCACGCCGTCCAGCGCTTTGGTCTCGCCGTAGTGCTTGACCAGCCCCCGCACCTCGACGGCGTTGCCCGTGCCACCGTTGGGGTTCTTGTCGATTCGCGTCATGCCGTCAACGGTGCCGGGCCTCGCCGACAGGCCGCCGACAAGCTGCCGACACATGGCCGACAAGTCGGCGACGCCGCGGAAATGGCAG
Organism: Streptomyces sp. NPDC002730; assembly: GCF_042888805.1. NCBI lineage: Bacteria > Bacillati > Actinomycetota > Actinomycetes > Kitasatosporales > Streptomycetaceae > Streptomyces > Streptomyces sp. NPDC002730. The sequence continues at coordinate 105,443 of NZ_JBIAQG010000002.1, read as the reverse complement.
GTCGGAGCGGCTGTTCGGAGTGCGGGGGATCAGACGCGCGGGGGCTCCCTGGGGCACTCATGCCGACAGCCCGCCGACGGGGGATGATCGGCGGGCTGTCGTCTGTACCGGAGGTGGTCAGTGGAAGGTGTGCTCCTCCTGCGGGAACGCTCCACCGACGACATCCGCGGCGAACTCGCGGGCGGCGTCGCCGAGCGTCTGGCGGAGGTTGGCGTACTGCTTGGTGAAGCGCGGCACCTTCCCGCCCGTAAGGCCCGCCATGTCGGTCCAGACGAGGACCTGAGCGTCCGTGTCGGGTCCCGCGCCGATGCCGATGGTCGGGATGTGCAGGCTGCGGGTGACCTCGGCGGCCAGCTCGGCCGGTACGAGTTCCAGCACGACCGCGAAGGCGCCGGCGTCCTGCGCCGCCTTGGCGTCGCGCAGCAGCCGGTGCGCATCCTCGTTGCCGCGGCCCTGCACCCGGTAGCCCATGGTGTTGACGGACTGCGGAGTCAGGCCGAGGTGCGACATGACCGGGATGCCGGCCTGGACCAGCAGCTCGGTCTGGCCGAGCGAGCGCTCGCCGCCCTCCAGCTTGACCGCGCCGACGCCCGCGTCCTTGACCAGCCGGGTGGCATTGCGCAGCGCCTGGACGGGGCCTTCCTGGTACGAGCCGAAGGGGAGGTCGCCGACGACGAGGGCGCGCTTGGTGCCCCGTACGACGGCGGCGGACAGCAGCGTCATCTCGTCCATCGTGACCGGCACGGTGGTCTCGTAGCCGAGATGGCAGTTGCCCATGGAGTCGCCGACGAGTACGACCGGGATACCGGCCTCGTCGAAGACGGACGCGGTCATCGCGTCATAGGCGGTAAGCATGGGCCACTTCTCACCGCGCTCCTTGGCGGCGGTGATGTCGTGGACGGTGATGCGGCGAGTGCCCTTGCCGCCGTACAGCGCCTTGCTGCTGTCGGAGGGCTTCGGGGCAGCCTGAAGCGTCATGGCTCAACGGCTCCTTTGTCATCTCGAGGCGCCCTGACGGCGTCCCCGGATCCCCTACATGGTGGCACCTCGTGCCGCTCCGGCGGAAGAGGACCCGTCCCTTCGGTAGTGTGCTTCCTATACGAGACGGTCTCGTATCGGAATAGGCAGGCTGAGGTCCATGTCGACAGCGTCCGGCACACCTGCCGCACCCCGCATACCCGAATCCGTCCACCGCCGCCGCTGGGCGATCCTCACGGTCCTGATGTTGAGCCTGCTCATCGTCGTGCTGGACAACTCGATCCTGAATGTGGCCGTCAAGACGATCGCCGGCCCCGAGCCCACCGGCATCGGCGCCACCCAGAGCCAGCTGGAGTGGGCGATCAACTCCTACACGCTCGTCTTCGCCGGACTTCTCTTCACCGCGGGTCTCCTCGGCGACCGCATCGGCCGCAAGAAGGTGCTGCTCTTCGGCGTCGCCGTCTTCGGCGTCGGCTCGGCCCTCGCGGCGTTCTCCGGCTCGCCCGGCGAGCTGGTCGCGTACCGCGCGGTGATGGGCTTCGGCGGGGCCTTCGTGATGCCGGCCACCCTCGCCGTGGTGATGGACGTGTTCGAGCGCCACGAGCAGCCCAGGGCCATCGGCATCTGGGCGGGCAGCGTCGGCGTCGGCATGGCCATCGGCCCGATCACCGGCGGGCTGCTCATCGAGCACTTCTGGTGGGGCTCGATCTTCCTGATCAATGTGCCGGTCGTGGTCGTCGCGCTGATCGCGATGGCGCTGCTCCTGCCGGACTCCAGAGACCCGAACCCCGGGCGTATGGACCCGCTCGGCGTAGCGTTGTCCGTCATCGGGCTGATCCTGCTGGTGTACGGAATCATCCGCGGCGGCGAGCTGGCGGACTTCTCGGCGCCGTCCGTGCTGCTGCCGATGCTGGGCGGTCTGGTGGTACTCGTCTGCTTCGTACTCCACGAGTGGCGCAGCGACCATCCGGCCATCGACATCACGTACTTCAAGAGGCCGGCCTTCGCGGCGGCGGTCACCGCGATCGCGCTGGTCTTCTTCGCGCTGACGGGCGTGACCTTCTTCTCCGCGTTCTATCTGCAGAGCGTGCGCGGCTACGGCCCGCTGCAAGCGGGCCTGCTCATTCTGCCGCTGGCCGTGGCGCAGATGGTCGTTTCGCTGCGCGCACGGCTGATCGTCGACCGGTTCGGGGCGCGGGCGGTGTGCACGGTCGGCATGCTGCTGGTCGCCATGGTGCTGGGCTCCTTCATGATGTTCGATGCCTCGACCCCGGTGTGGGGGATCGAAGTGGTCCTCTTCGTGCAGGGCACGGCGATGGCGCTCATCACGCCCCCGGTGACGGTCTCGGTGATGCAGTCGCTGCCCCGCGAGAAGGCGGGGTCCGGCTCGGCGGTCAGCAACACCTTCCGCCAGGTCGGTGGGGCACTGGGTGTCGCGGTGCTCGGTTCGCTGCTGTCCACGCAGTACCGGGGGGCGATCGAGGGGCACCTCTCAGCGGTCCCGAGCGGCGCCCGCCAGGCCGCGGGTGAATCGATCGAGTCGACGCTCGCGGCTGCGGAGAGACTCGGCCCGGCGGGCAAGGCGCTGATCGTCCCGGCGTACGAGGCGTTCCTGCACGCGATGCATCTGACGGCGATGGTCTCGACGGGTGTGGCACTGATCGGCGCGCTGGTGGTGGCGGTCTTCCTGCCGGACGGAGATCCCGAGCCGGAACGGGAGAGCGCCGAAGGCGCTCCGGGGCGGGCGCTGCCCGTCAGCGGGCGATGACGATGACGAGAGGCGGACCGGACGTGCCGGTGAGCGACCAGGACAACCGCGGCCGCAATGCCGATCCCGTCGCCCGCCGCGACAGCCCGCCCCGCAACGCGGGGCCTGCCGCAGCGGCTTCGGCGTCCGGGGTGGCCCCGGTGCCGGGCGTCTCCGGCGCGGCGTCCGCCTCCGCATCGGGGCCCGGGCCGGCCGGCTCCTCCGCCGCCTCTTCCGCCGCGGGGCGGCGCGGACGCCCCCGCAGCGAGGCCGTCGAGCGTTCGATCGTCGAGGCCGTGGTGCATCTCCTCGAAGAGGGCGTACCCCTCTCGGAACTCTCCATAGAGCGCATCGCCCGCACCGCCGGCGTCGGCAAGGCCACCATCTACCGCCGCTGGGAGGGCAAGGAGGCCCTCTTCGTCGATGTCGTCCGCTCGATGGAACCGGTGGACCCACCGCTGCCCGGCACCTCGGTCCGCGACGATCTGGTCGCGATGATCGAGATGCTGCGGCAGCGCGGCCTCGCCAAACGCTCCTCGGCCCTGCTGCACAACGTCTTCGCGCAGATGCAGAGCTATCCCAAGCTGTGGGACATGTACCACCGCACCTCGGTACTCCCGCGCCGGCAGTTGATGGACAAGGTGCTGCGGCGCGGGATCGCGAACGGCGAGATCCGGGCCGACCTCGACTTCGATCTGCTCGGCGATCTCTTTGTCGGCCCGATGCTGGTACGGACCGTGCTGCGGCCCGACGGGACGCCCGGCGAGGGCAGCGCGGAGCGGCTCGTCGACGCGGTGCTTGAAGGTGTGCGCCCGCCCCGCTGAACAGCCACTTTCCGCCCAGTCCGAAGTGTGCGGGTTCTGTCACAGCGTCCCTGTCCGAGCCGTGAACCGGAACCCCGCGCGCCGCCCTGTCGTCATCGAGGCAGTACGGCCGTCCGGCGACGGCAGGGAAATCACCCGTCATCCCCTAGGGTCAACGGCGAGGACGGCGTGACGGCAAGGCAGTGAGGACAGCTCCATGGCGCAGGCGGAAATGACGGAGACCGGGAACGGCGGCCCGGCGAACCGGCCTACCGGATCCCGGGTCCGGAGCCTGCTCGACCGCTGGCGCGGCGACCCCGGCATCTGGCGGCGCGGTATCGCTCTCGCGGCCGTCGCCGTACTCCTCGCCCTGCTGATGAGCTTCCACGCGCAGATCCCGAACCGGATCGGCAACCTGGGCAGCCTCACCGAGACCTTTCTGCCATGGCTGGGGATCTTCATCCCGGTGATCCTTGTCGTGGCGCTGCTGCGGCGTTCGGCCACCGCGTTGATCGCCCTGCTGGTGCCGGCCGTCGTCTGGCTCAATCTCTTCGGCGGGCTGCACACCGAGAAGTCGGGCAGCGGCGGCGATCTGACCGTCGCCACGCACAACGTCAACGCCGACAACCCGGACCCGCAGGGCACGGCCAAGGACGTCGCCGCCTCGGGCGCGGACGTGCTCGCGCTGCAGGAACTGCCGGCCGGTCAGGTCGCCACGTATGAAGAGGCCTTGGCCGGGACGTACAAGTATCACTCGGTGCAGGGCACCGTCGGGCTGTGGAGCAAGTACCCGATGAGCGACACACAGCCCGTCAACATCCGGCTGGGCTGGACCCGCGCCATGCGCTCCACGGTGACGACGCCCGAGGGAGAGGTCGCGGTGTATGTGGCCCATATGCCGTCCGTACGCGTCAAGCTCAACTCCGGCTTCACCGCCAACCAGCGGGACAACAGCGCGGACGCGCTCGGCGAGGCGATCGCCCACGAGCAGCACCGCAAGGTCGTGCTGCTCGGCGACCTCAACGGCACGATGAACGACCGCTCGCTGAACGCCGTCACTTCCCAGATGCGTTCCACCCAGGGCGCTGCGGGCGACGGCTTCGGCTTCAGCTGGCCCGCGGCGTTCCCGATGGCGCGCATCGACCAGATCATGGTGAAGGGTGTCGAGCCGGTCTCCTCCTGGACGCTGCCGCAGACCGACAGCGACCACTTGCCGATCGCGGCGCGCATAAAGATGTGACCTCCCCCTCGGATCCGGCCTCGTCGGCGTTCGAGGCGCGGGGGTCTGGGGCGGAGCCCCCAGCTATGTGACGGCAACCACCCGTTCACCGGGCGGAACAATCCGCGTGCGAGCATTTGTTTAGTAGGAGAACTAACCTCGGAAGGGCACTCCATGCCGCTCGCGCTGCTCGCGCTCGCCGTCTCCGCCTTCGGTATCGGCACCACCGAGTTCGTGATGATGGGCCTGCTGCCCAATGTTGCGGACGACCTCAACACCTCCGTCCCCACGGCGGGTTACCTCGTCTCCGCGTACGCGATCGGCGTCGTCATCGGCGCACCGCTGCTCACCGCCCTCGGCTCCCGCATCCCGCGCAAGCGGATGCTCCTGCTGCTGATGGCGCTCTTCGTCGTCGGCAACCTCGCCTCCGCCCTCGCGCCCGGCTTCGGCTGGCTGATCGCCGGTCGCGTGCTCGCCGGGCTGCCGCACGGCGCGTTCTTCGGCGTCGGCGCGGTCGTCGCCGCGCGGCTGGTCGCGGACGGGCGGCAGGCGCGGGCCGTGGCGACGATGTTCCTCGGCCTCACGGTCGCCAATATCGTCGGCGTACCGGCGGCCACCCTGCTCGGCCAGAACCTCGGCTGGCGGGCCACCTTCCTGGTCGTCACCGTGATCGGTCTGGTCGCGATGGCCGCGCTCGCGCGCCTCGTGCCGTACGTACCCGTCGACGCGCACCAGAGCGTGGGCCGCGAGCTGCGCGCACTGGGCAACCGGCAGGTGCTGCTCGGACTGCTCACCGCGGTCTTCGGCTTCGCCGGCGTCTTCGCGGTGTACTCCTACCTCGCCTCCATGACGACCGAGGTGATGGGCTTCGGCGAGTCCTCGGTGACGCTGGTCCTCGCGCTCTTCGGCATCGGCATGACGCTCGGCGCGCTGGCCGCGGGACCGCTGACCGACCGGGCGCTGCGCCCCACGCTGTACGGCTCGCTGGCCGCCCTTGCGCTCGTGCTGGTCGCCTTCCGCTTCACCGTGCACATCCAGTGGGCGGCCCTGGTCACGGTGGTGGTGCTGGGCGCGGTCGGCTTCATGACGACCACACCGCTGCAGATGCTGGTCATGAAGAAGGCGCAGGACGCCCCGACGCTCGCCTCCGCCTCGAACCACTCGGCGTTCAACCTCGCCAACGCGGGCGGCGCCTGGCTCGGCGGCGCGGCCATCGCGGCGGGCTGGGGCTGGACCTCACCGGCCGTCGTCGGCGCGGTCCTCGCCGCCGCCGGCCTGGCGATCGCGGTGACGGCGGGGCTCCTCGACCGGGGCGGCCGGGGCGGCCTGGACGGCCCCGACGGCCTGGACGGACGGGCCACGACAAAGGGGGCCTCCCGCGTGATCGCCGCAGGAAGCCCCCGTACCGCGGGGCCGGAACTCAGCCGCTCGTCGTCTCCCGCCAGCGGTTCGTGATCGGCAGCCGCCGGTCCTTGCCGAAGCCCTTCGCCGAGATCTTGGTGCCCGGCGGGTACTGGCGCCGCTTGTACTCCGCCGTGTCCACCATCCGCAGTGTCTTCGCCACCAGCTCCTCGTCGAAGCCGGCCGCGACGATCGCGTCCTTGCCCTGGTCCCGGTCGACGTACAGCTCCAGGATCCGGTCCAGTACGTCGTAGTCCGGCAGCGAGTCGGTGTCGACCTGGCCGGGGCGCAGCTCCGCGCTCGGCGGCTTGGTGATGGAGGCCTCGGGGATCGGCGGGGTCTGGCCGCGCTCCTCCGCCGCCCGGTTCCGCCACTTCGCGAGCCGGAAGACCGTCGTCTTGTAGACGTCCTTGATCGGCCCGTACGCGCCGACCGAATCGCCGTACAGCGTCGAATAGCCCACCGCCAGCTCGGACTTGTTGCCCGGCGCGAGCACGATGTGGCCCTCCTGGTTGGAGACGGCCATCAGCGTCGTGCCGCGCAGCCGCGACTGGAGGTTCTCCTCGGCGAGACCGGTCAGCTGGAGCGCGTCCATGTATGCGTCGAACATTGGCTCGATCGGTACGGTGCGGAAGTTGAGCCCGGTGCGGCGGGCCAGCTCGGCCGCGTCGCCCTTGGAGTGGTCCGAGGAGTACTTGGACGGCATGGAGATGCCGTACACGTTCTGCGCGCCGAGGGCGTCGCAGGCGATCGCCGCCACCAGCGCGGAGTCGATACCGCCGGAGAGCCCGATCAGCACGGACCGGAAGCCGTTCTTGGCCGCGTACGCGCGCAGGCCCACGACCAGCGCGGAGTACACCTCCTCGTCGTCGTCGAGCCGGTCGGCGTAACCGCCGGCGAGCTCCGCCTCGTACGCCGGCAGCGGCTCCTCGGAGAGCACGACATGCTCGATCCGCAGCCCGTCGTCGACCACGCCCGTCGGTACGTCCCCGGCGGCCGGCAGCTCCAGATCGAGGACGACGCAGCCCTCCGCGAACTGCGGGGCGCGGGCGACGACTTCGCCGTCCGCGTCGACGACGATCGAGTCGCCGTCGAAGACCAGCTCGTCCTGCCCGCCGATCATGGCGAGATACGCGGTGGTGCACCCGGCCTCCTGGGCGCGCTTGCGCACCAGCTCGAGCCGGGTGTCGTCCTTGTTCTGCTCGTACGGCGAGGCGTTGACGGAGACCAGCAGCCCGGCCCCAGCGGACCGGGTGGCCGGGACACGGCCACCGTCCTGCCAGAGGTCCTCGCAGATCGCGAGCGCCACGTCGACGCCGTGCACGCGGATCACCGGCATGGTGTCGCCGGGCACGAAGTAGCGGAACTCGTCGAAGACGCCGTAGTTGGGCAGATGGTGCTTGGCGAAGCTGAGCACCACCTCACCGCGGTGCAGCACGGCGGCTGCGTTCTGCGGCGACCCGGCGGGCTGGCCGTAGCGGGGCTGGGCCCGCTCGGAACGGTCGAGGTAGCCGACGATGACCGGCAGCTCGCCGAAGCCTTCGTCGTCCAGGCGTACGGCGAGCGCGCGCAGGGCGGCCCGGGACGCTTCGACGAACGACGACCGCAGGGCCAGGTCCTCGACGGGATAGCCGGTCAGCACCATCTCGGGGAAGGCGACGAGATGCGCCCCCTGCTCGGCGGAGTGCCGGGTCCAGTGCACGACCGCCTCGGCGTTGCCGGCGAGATCGCCGACGGTCGAGTCGATCTGATTCAGAGCGAGGCGTAGTTGAGGCACGCGGCCCAGTGTAATCGTCTCTCTGACGCGATGTCTCCGTCGTGTGGTGAGTGCCACCCCATGCCCACCGGCGAGAGTGTCCGGGGGACCGAACCCCGGCGACCCAGGTCCCCCGGGGCGGGGGTTCGGGGCCCCGCCCCTCCTCAAGGGCTACGCGCGGTAGGCGACGGTCGTCATCATCCCGGACTCAGAGTGGTAGATGTTGTGACAGTGCAGCATCCACAGGCCCGGGTTGTCGGCGTCGAAGTCCACGGTCACTTTGCGGTGCGGCAGGACCGCAGCCGTGTCCTTGCGGGCGCCGGACCCGTTGATGCCCGCCAGGGCGAAGGTGTGGCCGTGCAGGTGGATGGGATGCCACATCTCCGTGGTGTTGATGAACACCATGCGGACCCGCTCGTGGGCGCGGACCGGATAGAGCCGGTCCGGGGAGTAGGGCTTCTCGTCGAAGGCCCAGTCGTACTTCTTCATGCCACCGGTCAGCTTGATCCTCATGATGCGGTCCGGTCTGCGCCGGGGCAGGGCCACCGACTCGTCGGGTTTGAGGTGGGCGGCCGACGACAGCACCTTCCGGTCCAGCTCCGCCGGACGCACGGACGGCGCAGGGAGCGCCCCGCGGCCGGTGCGCAGCACAGCCATCGACGAGGCCTTCTTTCCCTCGGCGAGCGCGGTGAGCGGAAAGACTCCGTGCCCGGCGGTGACCAGCACGTCGTACCGCTCGCCCATGCCCACGAGCAGGGAATCGGTCTTGGTGGGGCGGACGGGGAAGCCGTCGGTGTGGGTGACCGTCAGCTTGTGGCCGCCGAGCGCCACCCGGAAGGCCGTCTCACCGCCGGCGTTGATGATGCGCAGCCGGATGCGGTCGCCGGGCTTGGCGGTGAACTGCGCGGGGTCGTCCGGCATACGCCCGTTGATCAGGTAGTACGGGTAGGCGACATCGCCCCCTTCGCCGCCGAGCAGCTTGCTGGTCGCGCCTCTCTTGACCCGCGACGGGCCTTTCGCCTTCCCGGCCGGGGGTGCCATGGACATCATGTGCTCGCCCGAGTGTCCGGCCCTGCCGTGGTTCAGCTCTGCCAGGACCGCCTCCGGTGTGGAGCCGTTGACCCCGTCCACCCAGTCGTCCAGGAGGACGACCCACTCCTTGTCGTACGACATCGGCTCCTTCGGGTCCTCCACGATCAGCGGGGCGTACATACCGCGGTCCAGTTGCACACCCGAGTGCGGATGGAACCAGTACGTCCCCGGGTGGGAGACCTTGAAGCGGTACGTGAACTCCGCGCCGGGGCGGATCGGCTGCTGTGTCACACCCGGCACCCCGTCCATGTCGTTGCGCATCGAGATGCCGTGACAGTGCAGCGAGGTCTCCTGCGGCAGGTGGTTGGCGAGGGAGAGCGAGAGGATCTCACCGGCCTTGAGCCGGACCTCCTTGCCCGGCAGCCCGTCCCCGTACGCCCACGTCTTGACCGTCCGGCCGCCGCCCAGCTCCAGCCGGGTGGCCGTGGCGGTCAGCTTGAAGGTGCGGACAGGACCGGAGTCCCGTGCCTCCTCGCGCCCGACGACATCCGGGCCGTCGGCGGAGACAAAGCCCTCCGGGCCGTCGGGGGCGACATAGGCCTGCGGCGTCGCCTTGGGCGTCGCCTTCGGGGGGCTGCCGCCGTGGTTCGTGGATCCGTGGTTGGTGCCCGACGAGTCGGAGCAGGCGGCCAGAACTCCCGTACCGGCGGCGGCGATTGCTGCGCCGAGCACGGCGCGGCGCGTGTGGTGAGCGCGCATGACTGTGCACCTCGTGGTGTGTGGTGATGCGTGGCAGATGGGCGCGTCTGCTGCTTCTGGTACACCGCTCGGAGCGCGGAGGTTCCCAGGCAGCCGGGCGCATTTCTAGATCCGCAGCACCGACAGCCTGGCGAGGAGGGTCTTGCGGAGAGGCGCGTTGGGCCACAGCGCACGGAGTATCCGGGCGCGCCAGGCCGCGAGCAGAGCGACGGGGTCGGTCCGCAGCAGCCCCGCCGTCAGCAGGACGAAGGTGAAGGTGTCCAGCACGGCGAGGCACAGCGTCATCAGGTCCATGCCTATGCCCGGGAAGTCCGGTCCGGCGTTCTGCAGGTTCACGGGACCGGCGGTGTGGTGGCCCCCAGGGAGCGTCATGTCCACCGCCGAGGACGAGAGGGTGTGCCCCACCGCCGAGGCCGGGACCGTGTGTTCCCGCGCCGGGGACGGGGCCGTGTGCCTCTGCGCACCGCCACCGTGCACCGGCACCGGGCGTCCCACCGTGTGCATCGTGGCGATCCCGAACAGCAGCGCCACGAACAGCAGCGGCTGCCCGAACCGCGCACGCCGACCGATCGCCATGGCCCGCACGCTACCCCCACCCGGTATGCGTCAACGTGCGACCCGCCCTCTCGCCTCCAACTATTAGCCCATAATGTCCGGAAGCGTCTGCGTCACTCTGCCGGGAGTGCTCGCCATCGTCCGGACCTCCGCCGACGCCACCCTCCAGGCAGGCCGCCGCACCTGGTCACGGGGGGCGGGTAATGGCTCCAAGTGGTCTTCGTGGCAGGCTGGCCGACGGTGCTCGCGCTGTCCCTGGCGCGGGAGGGGGCGAAGGAGCGACGGTGACCTTTGTACGAGTGGGAGGCGTACCGCACCATGTGGTCGTCGAAGGAAGCGGTCCGGTCTGCGTACTGAGCGCGGGCCTCGCGATGAGCTGGTTCGACTGGGACCCGGTCGTGCCGCTGCTCGCACCGCACCGCACCGTCGTCCGTTTCGACCGGCCCGGACACGGGCTGAGCGGCCCGGCCGCCGTACCGCCCTCCGCCGCCGGGGAGGCTCATCGCATCGCGGGCGTCCTCGACGCCCTCGGCCTGGACGGGCCCGGCCAGGACGGGCCCGCCACCGTCGTCGGGCACTCGATCGCAGGGTTCCACGCCGAGGCCTTCGCCCGCCTCCACCCCGCCCGTACCGCGGCCGTTGTCCTGGTCGACTCCAGCGTCGAGGAGCACGCGCGCGTGCCCGCCGCACCCGCACTGCGCACCGCCGCCGCCCGTACGCTCGGCACCGCGCTCGCCGCCGCCGGAATGCCCGCGGCCCTCGGACCGTTCACCCGCCGCGCCATGGTCCGCCTCTCCCGCACCGGCGGCGGCGACCCGGCCCCCGCCGCCCTCGTACGCCGCTGCTACGCCACCTCCCGGGTGCTGCAGGGCGCTCTGCTGGAGAACACTCACTACCGCGCCGTCGCCGCCGAGCTCCTCGCCCTGCGCGAGCGCCACGTCATGCCGGACGTCCCGGTCACCGTCCTCGCCGCGACGGCCGGTGGGGCGCGCTGGGTGGAGCGGCAGCGCGCACTGGCCCGGCAGCTCGGCGGCCGCTTCGAGGCGGTCGAACCGGCGGGCCATCTGATGATGCTGGACCGTCCGGAGGCGGTGGCCCGGGCGGTCCTGGACAACTACAGTCCGCGGGTCGGGCGAGCCGGGCGGGCCGTGCGGGCCGCCCGGGACGGCTCCGGTTCGGCGTCTCAGCCGCTCGCGTAGACCCGCTCGGTCCGGACCCGTCGTCATCGGGCCGTACGGTGTACGTGAACGCCGTGGACCGCTGTAGTCATGTGGACCGCTGTAGTCACACGGGTGAAAGGGGCCCTCTGACATGGCACGGCTGACCCTGCGCATCACGGGCCATGAGCTGCCCGGCAGCGCCTGCGGCGAATACCGCCACATCCATGTGGGCACGCAGCGCGGCATGGATCCAGACCAGCTGGTGTCCGCCGACGCGGCCGATGCGGTATTCGAGATCCCCGTCGAGACCGTCACCGCGCCCGATGGAACGGCCGACTTCCGCGGCCCCTATGTCCAGGGGCGTCGTGGCGAGCGCTTCATCTATCTGACCTGGGGTGAGCTGCCGCCGGGTGGCAACTTCGCGATGTTCCGCCGGGCCAAGGTCTTCCTCGCGGACCTGCCGGAAGAGGCTCTGGCCGGCGGCGCCGTGGAAACCGGCCTCGGGCTGACGGACGGGCAGGGCATGCCGCTCTGCGCCGCCATCCGTCCGCCCCGGATCGCCTGGCGGCTGACCGGGACGGACGGCTGAGCGCGGCCGGGACCCTCAGGCCCCGGCACCGGGATCTTCAGGTCCTCAGGTACGGACCTCGGCGCCCCGCTTGTGCAGCAGATCGACCATCAGGCCGACCTCCGAGCGCTGGGCGTCCACCATGCCCTGGGCGAGATCGCGCTCCGTATCGACGGTGCAGAGCTTCACACAGCCCTCGGCCATCGAGATGCCGCCGTTGTGGTGGATGATCATCAGCTGGAGATATTCGATCTCGGCCTGCCTGCCACTGGCCTTGCCGAGCCGCCCCAGGTCCGTATTGGTCGCCATGCCCGGCATCAGCGAGCCGTCCTTGGCCTGATGCCCGGAGTGCGCGGCGTGACCGCCTTTCATGTCCGGCATCATCCACGCCATCGGCTCGCTGTCCGTGGAGACCTTCGGCAGCCCCCACAGATCCAGCCAGCCCAGCATCATCCCGCGCTGGTTGGCCTGGGTGTTGGCGATGTCGTACGCGAGGCGGCGCACCTCGTCGTCCTTCGTACGGTCCCGGACGATGAAGGACATCTCCACCGCCTGCTGATGATGGACCGACATGTCGCGCGCGAAGCCGGCGTCCGCCGAAGCCGCCGACGGCGTACGGGACGTGGCGCCGTCATTGCCGCTGCCGCCCGCCGAGGCCACCGTGGCGGCCCCCGCGAAGAGCAGCGCGAGCACGACCGCCGCGATGGCCGCCCAGTGCGTACGGGTCATACCCGTCACTTGGCGCCCAGACCGTTGGTGCACGCCGCGCCCGGCTCGGGGGTCTGCGTGCCCTGGACGTACTTGGTGAAGAACTGGTTCACGCGCGGGTCGTCGGCACTGTCGACGGTGACCTGCTTGCCCCAGGCGCTGAGCATGATCGCGCCGGACTGGTCCTTGACCGGACTCATCAGCGTGTACGGGGTCTTCTTGACCTTCTCGCCGAGCTTGGTCACATCGGCCGCGGGCGCCTTGTCGTTGTACGTCACCCAGACCGCGCCGTGCTCCAGCGAGTGCACGGCGTTCATGTCCGGGATCGGCTCCTTGTAGACGTCACCGTTGCAGTTCATCCACACCTGGTTGTGGTCGCCGCCGACCGGCGGCTTCATCGGGTAGGTGACCGTCTTGGTGACATGGGTGCGGCCGAGCTTCTTCGCGTTCCAGGACTTTTCGCCGGTGATGGGAGCCTTGGCCTCGGCGACCTTCTGCTCCTTCTTGTCCGACTCCTTGTTGAGCGCGAAGACGCCGAAGCCGACGAGACCGGCGACGACGACAGCGCTGATGCCGATCGTGATGATGCGGTTACGGCGCTCGCGGCTCTGCTCGGCGCGGCGCATCTCTTCTATCCGGGCCCGGCGGTCGTTATTGCGGGAAGCCATGGTGGTTGTCGTCCTTCGTGAAGTCTGCAGTGATCAAGGGGCTGGGGGAGGCGGGACCTGTTACGTCCGCAGCACTTGAAGAACGTGAAGGTCCGGGGCGCGCGCGAGCGCCCCGGAGCGGGGCAGCCGGCCGGTGGGAGCCGGCAGGTCGAGATACGGGGGATGTGCGCCGGCCTCGAGCGGGGCGTCCAGCGGCGGCGAGGTGAGCACGGCCGGGCTGACCAGCGGCAGCAGACCGCAGGCGCCGTCGTCGTACGGGCAGGTGTACGCGGTCGGGGCGTCCGGCCGGGCCGTGTGGTGCGGGGCGGGGGCCGACGGGCTCAGACAGATGAAGAGCGCGCTGAGGAGCGTCGTCACGGCAGTCAGCAGTGCCATGGGACACGCGGTGCGCGCGATGTGGTTGAGCCGGGAACCCCCCATGGCCGCAGATGGTAGTAGGCAGCGGTGCTACGCACCTCATATGGGGCTGATAACAGCCATCCCCCACCTCCCGGGAAGTGGCGGGGAAGGAGTGGGGAAGGAGCGAAGGGGGGCCTCAGGGTCGTCTCGGGGTACGTCCTGACCCACAATGGGCACTGCCGGTACAGCCGGTACGCCCGGTACAGCGGGCACCGGCGGCGCGGGCAGTGGACGCGGGCCGCAACGCGCCTGAAACTCTTGGATGGCATGCTCGTGCGGAGCAGGCGGCTTGACCAGCAAGGATGGGTGGAAATGGATAAGCAGCAGGAATTCGTGCTCCGTACGCTCGAGGAGCGCGACATCCGCTTCGTGCGCCTGTGGTTCACCGATGTGCTCGGCTTCCTGAAGTCGGTCGCGGTGGCGCCCGCCGAGCTCGAGCAGGCCTTTGACGAGGGCATCGGCTTCGACGGCTCCGCGATCGAGGGCTTCGCGCGGGTCTACGAGTCCGACATGATCGCCAAGCCGGATCCGAGTACCTTCCAGATCCTGCCGTGGCGCGCCGAGGCGCCCGGCACGGCTCGGATGTTCTGCGACATCCTGATGCCGGACGGTTCCCCGTCCTTCGCCGACCCCCGCTTCGTACTGAAGCGCATCCTCGCCAAGACCTCCGACCTGGGCTTCACCTTCTACACCCACCCGGAGATCGAGTTCTTCCTGCTGAAGAACAAGCCGCTCGACGGTACCCGTCCCACCCCCGCGGACAACTCCGGCTACTTCGACCACACCCCGCAGAACGTCGGCATGGACTTCCGCCGGCAGGCGATCACCATGCTCGAATCCATGGGCATCTCGGTGGAGTTCAGCCACCATGAGGGCGCGCCGGGCCAGCAGGAGATCGACCTGCGGTACGCGGACGCGCTGTCCACCGCGGACAACGTCATGACCTTCCGCCTGGTCATGAAGCAGGTCGCGCTGGAGCAGGGCGTGCAGGCGACCTTCATGCCGAAGCCGTTCAGCGAGTACCCCGGCTCCGGTATGCACACCCACCTCTCACTTTTCGAGGGCGACCGGAACGCCTTCTACGAGTCGGGCTCGGAGTACCAGCTCTCGAAGGTCGGCCGCTCCTTCATCGCGGGCCTGCTCAAGCACGCGGCGGAGATCTCGGCCGTGACCAACCAGTGGGTGAACTCCTACAAGCGCATCTGGGGCGGCTCGGCCCGCAGCGCGGGCGCGGGCGGCGAGGCCCCCTCGTACATCTGCTGGGGCCACAACAACCGCTCGGCCCTGATCCGCGTCCCGATGTACAAGCCGGGTAAGACCGGCTCGGCCCGTGTCGAGGTCCGCTCCATCGACTCGGGCGCGAACCCCTATCTGACGTACGCGGTCCTGCTGGCGGCGGGCCTCAAGGGCATCGAGGAGGGCTACGAACTCCCGGCGGGCGCGGACGACGACGTGTGGGCGCTTTCCGACGCGGAGCGCCGGGCGATGGGCATCGAGCCGCTGCCGCAGAACCTCGGCGAGGCGATCGCGCTGATGGAGCGCAGCGAGCTGGTCGCCGAGACGCTGGGCGAGCATGTCTTCGACTTCTTCCTGCGGAACAAGAAGCAGGAGTGGGAGGAGTACCGCTCCGAGGTCACGGCCTTCGAGCTGCGCAAGAACCTGCCGGTGCTGTAAGCACAGGTCAGAGCGCTCCCCTGGCATGACAACGGCTCCGGGCCGATGGCAGTACGCCATCGGCCCGGAGCCGTCTCATTCCCCCTGGGCCGTCTGTGGGCCGTCCGGCGTGGAATCGATCGCCTCGTACATGCTGTCCACGGCCTGGCCTAAGCCTTCGACGACGTCCAGAGGCTGGGCGATCAGTACCTGCCGAACGCCAAGTCCACCGGCTGGGCAGCCGCCTTCCCCCGCTGACCTGGACCGCCGACCACCGCTGGCGTCGGCGCATGGCCAGGACCTTCGACGACCTCGCTGACGACCAGGCGCCGTAACGGGAGACGGTGGGCTGGGAGATCTCGAACAGCTCGGTGGGCAAGCCCTGCGCGTTGTTGTGCGAACAGATCGCAGTGTCAGCTTCCTGGTGTTCGGCGCAGGCGCAGTGGCAGGCCGCGGTGGCCGTTGAGGACCACTGAGGGGAGGCGTTGGAGTCGGTCGGCGGGGATGGCGAGGGTGAGGTCGGGGAAGCGCGCGAAGAGGGCGGGCAGGGCAATCTGGCTTTCCAGGCGGGCCAGGGCAGTACCGGGGCAGACGTGCGAGCCGTGACCGAAACTCGTGTGGCCGCTGGGCATGGTGCGGGTGATGTCGAATCGGTGGGCATCAGGACCGAAGCGGTCGGGGTCACGGCCCATGGCGATGTAGGAGATGAGGACCGGTTCGCCCTGCTGGACGAGGACGCCGCCGATCTCGGTGTCCTTGGTGGCGTAGCGGAAGGGGGCGCTGCTGACGGGTGGGTCCCAGCGCAGGGTCTCCTCGATGGCGCCGGGCCACAGGTGGGGATCGGCGCGCAGGCGGGCGAGTTGGTCGGGGTGCGCCAGAAGAGCACGGACGCTGTTGACGAGCAGATGGACGGTGGTTTCGTGACCGCTGCCGAACAGCGTGCGCATGATGCCGACCAGCTCCACATCGCTGAGGTCCTCGCCGTCGGGCTGGGCGGCCAGGGCGCTGGTGAAGTCGTCGCCCGGGTTCTCGCGCTTGGCGGCGAGGAGTTCGGCGAACAGGACATGCACGCCCTCCGCTGCGGCAATGACCTGCTGGGCGGGGACGAGGTCGTCGAACAGGAGGGTGTACAGGGCGCGCAGTCTGCCGTGCCGGCTGGTGGGAATCCCGAACAGCTCGCTCATGACGGCCATTGGGAGGGGAAGGGCGAAGGCGGCTTTGAAGTCCACCACCCCGTTGGGGTCGGCGGTTGAGGCTTCGGCGAGCTGGTCGAGGAGGGTGGTGGTGATCTCCTGGATGCGGGGGCGCAGGCGGTCGGTGCGGGCGGGGGTGAATTCGCGGGCGAGGGGGCCGCGCAGGCGCCGGTGCCCGTCGCCGTCGAGGGTGGACATGCTGTTGGGAAGGTTGACGTAGGCGATGAGTGGCCAGTCGGCGGGTACCTCGCCGCGCTGCCATGCACCCCATTGCGTGATGTCCTTGACGAAGGTGGTGGTGTCGCGGAGCAGGTCGCGGGCGAGGGCGTCGCCGGTGATGGCCCAGCACGGGACGCCGCCGGGGAGAGCGATGGGGACGACGGGGCCGCCCTCGCGTATGCGGGCGACCTCCTCCTGGGGATCGGCGGCCTCAGGGTCCAGCTGGACGAGCGGGTGGTCCAGGGTCGGCATCATGAGTGTCCTCCATCAGGATGGGTGGTGAAGACGGCGGGCAGGGTGGTCAGTTCGCACAGCCACTGGTGAGCCGATGGTCATGGCTACGGTTGTTCCAGGTTCGCGGGTCCGGGCTGTGCGCGGCCCCGTGCGCTTTCCCGCGGTCTTCGTGTCCTGCTTCCCCACAGCACCTTGACCGCTTTCGTGGTGAGCTCGGGGCGTATCCGGGGGCCGGCGAACATCACGGCGGCGAGGCTGGGTATCCGGGGCAGACGACTGCTGATCACGGTGTGGCTGCGGGTGAACTCCCGTAGGCCGGTTACGCCCTTCATCCGGCCCGAACCGCTGTTCTTGGTGCCCCCGAAGGGGACGCTCGGCACCCCCGCCCCGACCAAGGCGTCGTTGACGTCGACCGTGCCCGCTACCAGACCCGCGGCCAGGCGCCGTGCGCGGGCGGTGTTGTTGGTGAAGACACTGGAGCTGAGGCCGTAGTCGGTGGCGTTGGCCAGGTCCAAGGCCTCTTGTTCGCTGTCGGCTTGAACGATGGACAGGACGGGCCCGAAGCTCTCCTCGAGGAACAGATCCGATCGCGGATCGACATCGACGACCACGGTCGGCTCGAAGAAAATCCCCTCCCTCTCGGTCCGCCATCCGCCACCGGTGAGGATCCGGGCACCGCCGGCCACCGCGTCCGCCAACCTGCGCACGAGAACGTGCGCCTGCCCGAGGTGCAGGAGCGGGCCGATGTGGGCGTCCGGACCCGGGCCGACCGTCAGCCGACGCGCGGTGGAGACGACCTCGTCAACGAAGCGGTCGTGAACCGCGGGGTTGACGACGGCGCGCTCGATCGACATGCAGGTCTGGCCGGCGTTGGCGAACGCCGCTCCGGCTGCGGCCCGGGCTGCTTGGGTCACGTCCGCGTCATGCCACACGATCATCGCGTCGTTGCCGCCGAGCTCGAGGATGACGGGGGTGAGGGTGGGTGCGGCGGCGGCCAGCACCCGTCGGCCGACTGCGGTGCTGCCGGTGAAGACGACCTTGTCGACCCCTGACCGGACGAGGGCCTCCCCCGTCGTGCCGTCACCCGATACCACCTGGACGAGATCGAGTCCGGCGCTGGCGAAGACTTCTCCGATGAGACGGCCCACTCCCACCGTGCGCTCGTCCGGCTTGAGTACCACGGTGTTCCCGGCGACCAGAGCGTGGGGGATGGAATGCAAGGCAATGGCCAGTGGATGGTTTCCCGGCGCGATGACTCCCACGACTCCGTACGGCTGGTGGAACAACCGCGCCCGTTTGGTGACGAACGGCCGGGTCGGCAGTGTCTGTGGACGCAGTTTGCGGGGTGCGACACGCCCGGCCCAGGACAGGGCGAGACAGCCCGATATCACCTCGAACCATGCGTCGCTCAGCGGTTTGCCGGTCTCGGCAGCGCACATGCCGGCCAGCAGCGCCCCGTTGTCGGCGAGCGCCTGCCGGACCACCAGCAGCCGCTGTCCCCGTTGCCGCGCGGAGAGCGCCACCCATGCGGCGGCGGTGTCCCGGGCGCGCGCCACGGCGGCACGGACGTCATCTTGGCCCATGATCGGGGCGGTCTCGATGAGTTCGCCGGTGACAGGGTTGACCGAGGCGATCTGCCCCGACGGCGGGGCGGAGGCGGTCATCAGACTTCCCGGGGCGGGTGGACGAGGAGTGGGGAGATGATGCCCGCGCGTGCGTGACGGGCGCGGCAGGCGGTGACTACGGGGAAGCGTCCGGTCGGCCAGTCACCGATCTTCATGGTGGCCCGGCCCATTTTCGTCTTCATGCTGGATGGCTGGAGGAGCAGCGTTCCTTGTGGGGTGGTGGAGAATCCGGTTCCTCGTAGCGGCACCGGGATACGGGATGTCCGCCGGGTGTCCGTTTCGGTGATTGTCACGAGCGGAGTGCCGTGTTCCAGGATGTGCAGGCTGTGGTCGGTCCAGCGGAACTCCGCAACTGAAGCTGAGGCGTTCCACAGTGTTGTTTTGGCCTGGGCCACCTGCTGTGTGCTCACCCAGTAGTGGTGTGTGTACACACCGATGCGGCGCCTGCAACGGACGACCGAGGCGACGGCGAGTTCGTCGTAGGTGAGGTCGCCCGTGTAGCGGCACGCGAACAGGAAGAACCCGCGCCCGCTGCCGAGCGGTGCCATGCCCGTCGGCAGCGGCCAGCGCTGGTCCGCGCGGAACCAGCCGAACCAGGCTGATCCCGCCAGCCGCCAGGGCATCCCCGGCCAGGCGGCAGTGCCTGTCCGTTGTTGTTCACATTCGCTCATCGGAGTCCTCCCTCTCGGCGGTGGCGTCGGGAAGGTGGCCGTAGTCGCGGCGGGCGGCGCCGCCGAGCGAGGTCAGCCATCGCACGGAGCCGGGGAGCGCCGCGTACAGCAGGTACACCACTGGCAAGGAGGCGGGAATGTCGACTTTGGGCCTGCGGTGGACGATGGCCTTGACCACCGCGTCCGCCACCTGGGGAGGGGTCAGGCGGGGCAGGAAGTCCGCCATCCGGGGCAGGGCGTTGGACGGTACGTGCTCGCGGAAGAAGTCCGTACCGCAGACGGCTCCCGGCCGCACCAGGGTCAAGGAGATCCCTGATCCCCGCAGCTCGTTGCGCAGGGTCTCGGTGTAGGCCTCGAGTGACGCCTTGACCGCCGCGTACGCGGCGGAGGCCCCGCCGGTGTACACCCGCCCGGCCGACGACCCCATGGTGACGATATGGCCGCCGCCTTGCCTGCGCATGAGGGGCAGCACGCTCTTGGTCGTGTACACGGTCGCGTGATAGCCGGTGGCCATGGTCAGCTCCGCTTCCTCCACCGTCATGTCCTCCACAGTCCGCCAGCGGATGAATGCCGCATTGTTGACCAGGACGTCGATGCGGCCCATCCGTTGACGGGCCTGGTCGATCCACTTCTCCACCTCGGCGCGGCGGGTCACATCAACCACGGTGAAGGTGATGCGGGCGCCCCAGAAGGCAGCCTGCGCCTCCTGCCGGGCCCGGTTGACCTGCGCTGGTGAGATGTCGCAGATCTCGACGGTCACGCCGCGCTGGGCCAGGGCGACCGCGATGGCCCAGCCGATGCCGCCGGCGCCGCCGGTGACCAGGCAGCAACGGCCGGCGAGTGGGGGCTCGGCCGGTATCCGACGGGCGCGCCGGGTGAGTTCGAGGAACGCGCTCATAGCGGGACGTCCGCGCCCGGGGAGAGGGCCAGCGTGAATCCGGGCAGCTGGTCGTTGCCGATGGCGGGCGCGAAACGGGGTTCCAGCAGCGGTGCCTGAGGGTATCGGCCCCGCAGCACGGGGTTCCGCGGGCAGCGGGCCAGGTTCCGCGGCGAAGCATCAACGGCGAGTGCGTTCATGGGCCCTGCCTTTGCTCGTGTCGGAGAGCTGGTCTGGTTGCGGCTCGTCCGGCAGCGGCGGAAGCGTCTTCGGCCTGCGCTGTCCTCGCACGGGCGGGTGAGGACATGGACCGGCCAGGTGCCCAGGTCGACCAGGACGATGTCACCGACAGCGACTGTAGGAAGGCCATGGGCCGCGGCCATAGCGGCAGCAGGTCCGACCAGCGGCAGTCCTCTCGGGGCCTTGGGCACGGTGTGCGGGTCATCATGGCCCCTCGCAGCCCGTGAGGTGTCCGGAGCAGCTGTTGCTCATGCTGATCACGCTCCTGGTCCCTTCGTGGTGGTGAGTGAGGTGTGGTGTCGGGTGAGGGCGGCGAGGATGGCGGAGCGGACGACGAGTTGGGGGGTGTAGAGGGCTTTGCCGAGCCAGAGTTCGGGCAGCGGCTCATCCTGGTGGGCGCGGAGGAAGGCGATTGCCTGGGTGATCTCGGTGGTCAGGGACAGCTGGTAGCGGGGTGCGGCGGCGATCAGGGCGGTGACTGCGTAGGCGGTCTCCTCGCAGGTGCCGGAGGGCCCCAACGCGCTCCATCCGCCGTCGCTGTGCCGGGTGTCCAACAACCACTCCAAAGTGGGGCGGCCGAGTTCGGGTGCCACCTCACTGAGGACTTCCAGGGCGTGGCAGCTGGCGTAGTACGCCGAGGCGTGCCATTTGTCGTACCAGTAGGCGCCGTCGGTTCTGCTGTCCGCCAGGTAGGCGAGGATGCTGGTGATTTGCTGGCGGTGGGTGTCGGGTGCGGTTGTCAGGACGCTCAGGACGTGGATGTTCGAGGAGGCGGAAGGGTGCCGTTCGAAGTGGTAGGTGCGGTAGCCCCGCGGGCTTTCGAAGGGCCGCAGCACCTCGAGGGGGACGGAGTGGCCGATGGAGCGGAGGAGTTTGATGGCCACTGCGGTGTCGTCGCAGTCGGTGGGGATGCCGTCGGCGGCCATGCCGATGCCGTCATCGCGCCAGACCGCGAGCAGGGGCTCGATGTGGGGACGTAGGAATGCCGTGGGCAGGCCGCCGCGCCGCAGGTTGTCGAGCACCCAGATTCGATCGAACACCTCGTACGGGCTGATGGTGGGTGCTCCTCCGTCCGGGGTCTCGCCCAGGGCCCGGTGCAGGAAGCGGAGGCCGTCCCGGGTGGGACGGACGGTGTGCGCGTAGGCGGTGGAGGAGGGTGAGCAGCCAATCGAGCCGCTCGTCCCCGCCAGGCCGGTGAGTTCCTCGGGCGAGAGGCGGTCGTCGAGGGATTCCAGGGAGTGCGCCAGGGTGCTGGCGAGGTCTCTGCTACCGGTGGGGAAGAGGGCGAGTTTGCGCTGCTTCAGGTCATGGATCCAGGCATAGTCCGCGTAGGGCAGGGCCAGATGCAGGCTTTGGGCCTTGTCCAGGAGGGTGGGGAAGATCATCTCGAAGGCGACGGTCTCGTGCGGGTCACCGCGCAGTTGGGCACTGTGGCCGGCCAGGTAGGCCACGCCCCGGGCCACGGGGACGGCTCCGGATCCGGGCGCCAGCAGCTGGTCACGGTCGGCCTCGGCCAAGGCGACGGTGGCCGCCAGGGTGCAGACGGCGCGGTCGTGGGGGATGGCGATGGTGCCGCCCCAGGAGCCGTCCGGGTGCTGGTGGGCGAGCAGCCAGTCCACGGTTTCGGGGAAGTGCAGCCCGCGCTGCGGGTGCGGGGTGCGCAGGCGGGCCAGTTGGGCGGTGTCGTAGGCGCTGGAGGTGATGTTCCCCTGGCCCAGGCGGGCCAGCAGGCCGGCGGCCGTGCGGAGTTCGGGCTCTGGGGTGGCGGCTGGAGTGGACGTGACGTCGATGTGGGCGGCCATGGGGGCTCCTCAGCGAATCCGCTGGATGCGGATGGTGTCGGGCGGGACGAGAGTGGGCCCGGATCTGCGGGGCCGGGCGCTGCCCGATCCGTGGAGCCAGACGGCGATTCCGGGCATGGTCAGGAGCATGCCGATGGCGATCTTCATCTCGTGCAGTGCCAGGGCGGCTCCCAGGCAGCGGTGGGCCCCGGTGCCGAAGGGAAGGTATTCGGTACCGCTGAACCGGCGGGCCAGGAAGCGGTCGGGAACGAAGGTCCTGGGGGTGGGGTAGAGCTCCGGGCGGCGGTGCACCGCGTGCAGGCAGGCCACGAACTCGGTGGGGGCGGTGAACTGCCATCCCAGCGCCTGAAACGGCCGGATCACCCGGCGGGTGAACCCGGTCGGCACCACCGAACTGAGCCGCAGCGCCTCCTCACACACCGCTCCCAGGTAGGGCAGATCGGCCATGCGGTCGAGCGGGAAGGGGGCAGGCAGTGTCGCGAGTTCGGACCGCAGTGCCCGCAGGACCTGGGGGTGGCGGTGGATCTGGTCGACAGCGATAGCCATGGCGGCGGGGGTGGACTCCTGGGCGGCGACCAGCAAGGTCACCAACTGGTCACGCACCGTCCGGTCGGGGACCTCCGGCTCGGCGGTGGCCAGGTCCGCGAGAAGGCTCCCCGCAAAGGGCCCGGGATCATGACGGGCCCGGGAGATCTCCCGGTGGACCAGGGCGTCCAACTGGTCACGCCGGTCCGGGAACCCGCCGTCGGCGGACCGCAGGGAGTCGGTCACCTGATGGAAGGTGTCCAAGATCTGGTCGGCCCGCTCCGGGGGAAGGTGGCCGAAGGCGAACAGCACGATGACACGCAGCGAGATCTCCTGGGTGATCCCGGTCAGCGGGACACCCGCATCGGTGCTCCTGCGGGCCAACGTCTCGACCGTGATGCGGCTGATGGCGGCGCTGTGCGCGCGCAACCGGTCCCCTTGCAGGGACGGCGCCAGCAGCTTGCGCAGCTCCCGGTGCTCCGCCCCGTTGGCCCCGCCCACCGAGTGCTCCCCGGCCAGCTCCCCGAACAGGCTGGAGGCAACCACCCGGAGATCCTCGGCGTGGCCGATGAAGATCTCCCGTACCTCGTCCGGCGCACACACATGCACCCGGGGCGGCCGCCCGGGACGATACACGGTGAACGTGTCGCCGTATTGTCTGATCAGAGCCTCGACCACCCCCCACGGGTCCCGCTCGTAGTGGCGCTCGGCTCGGGCGTCGAAGGTCGGGCCGGGCGGCAGGGGGGCGCGGTCGGGCGGTGGGGGCCAGCCGGGCATCATGGGTTCCCCGCCCTTCGCCGGGAGGAGCCCGAGGCACGCGCAGGGGTGTGCTTGTCCAGGGAGGCTGGTGTGGCTTCTCCGGGAGTTGCCGTGCGCGGCGGGTGTGAGCCGGGTGTGAGCAGCAGCTCTGCTGCTCGGGTCAGGGTGGGGACCACCCGCCAGGCACGGTCGGCCAGCTCGCCGACGGCCTCCTCGGCCAGCAGCACGCCGTTGCCGGTCGCGGTGAACAACGCCACGTCGTTGTCGGCGTCACCGATCGCCATCACCTCGCCCGGGGTCAGGTGGTGGCGGGAGCAGAAATCCAAGAGTTGCCGGTGCTTGAGTCCGGCGGAGTCCAGGGTGAACGACAGATCCGCCAGGACGCCGTTGGCGTCGAAGGACAGCTGGACGTTCGCGTAGGACTCGCCTACCCCGAGCCGGTCGGCGACGATCTGCACATACAGGCTCATGGAGCTCGACACCAGCGCCACCGGCAGTCCCAGGGCGTGCACGCGGGCGATCAGGTGCGGCGCATCCGGGCGCAGCGGCAGCCGGTGGAAGAGTGTCTCCAGCCGGGTCCGGCTGACTGGGCCTGAGGCGGTCCAGTGCTCCAGCAGGAGGTGGCAGGCTTGAGCGTAGGGGATCCGGCCGGTGTGGCAACCGTAGGAGAGCGCCACCAACTCCTCGGCCGGCATGCCCAACTCGGCGCTGGTGGCGGTCAGCGAGTCCGCAGCAGTGAGGGTCCCGTCAATGTCGATGACCACGGCCTTGAACGTCCTGACCGCGTCCGCCCCGTCCGTCATGAGGTCCTCCGGGTGGCTTGTTCGGCAAGCTGCCGCAGCGCCGTCGTTCCCGCCGGGTCCAACGGTGATTGCTCCAGGACTTCCAGTCCTGTCCGCAGTCGATCGGCGATCATCTCCTCGACAGCGGTCAGGGCGCCGGTGGCCACCAGCAGCCCTCGCGCTTCGGCGGCCCCGTGCTCGTCCAGCTGCGGATCGCCCACCAGGGCCCGCAGGCGCGCGTCCTGGGCGGGGTCGGCCTCGCGAAGGGCGAGCGCGACGAGTGTGGTGCATTTGCCGTCGCGCAGATCGTCCAGGCGGGACTTGCCGGTGACGGTGGGGTCGCCGAAGATGCCCAGCACGTCGTCGCGCAGTTGGAAGGCCTCCCCGATCGGGAGCCCGAAGGCGGTGCAGGCGGCCAACTGCTCCCGGTCGGCTCCGGCCAGGGCGGCGCCCAGCTGCAGCGGGCGCTCGACGGTGTACTTGGCGGTCTTGTATCGGATCACGGCGAGGGTGGCGTCCACGTCAGCACTCAGGAACCCGGTGGCCAGCAGATCGAGATACTGACCGATCATCACCTCGGTGCGCATGGCCTCCAGGACCGGGCGTGCGGCTCGCTGCCGGCCCCGGGGCAAACCGCCGGTGTGGAGCAGCTCGTCGGACCAGACCAGGGCCAGATCGCCCAGGAGGATCGCGCCGCTCACGCCGAACCGGCCGGCGTCCCTCTGGTCTCGGCGGTCCAGGTACTGGGTGGTCAGGGAGCGGTGCACGGTGGGGCGGCCGCGCCGGGTGTCGGAGTCGTCCATCACATCGTCGTGGATGAGGGCGAAGGCGTGGAAGAGCTCCAGCGCGGCCGCTGCGCGCAGCATCGGGCCGGTCTCGCCGGTTCCACCGGCCGCGTACCAGCCGCAGCAGCACAGCAGCGGCCTGATTCGCTTGCCTCCGGCGGCCAGAAAGTCACGGAGCTGGCCGATCAGGGGCAGCAGACAAGGATGGGCGATCGTCTGGGCCTTGTGCTCCAAAAAGTCCTCCAGCGTGGTGTCCACCGCGCGGCGCAGGGCGGCCAGGTCCGCCGTGCCCGCGGCGATTGTCGCGGGCGTCATGCGGGGCCCGTCCCGGTCTGCGCGGTCAGCCGGAGGGCCTCTTCGAGGAGCCGTTCGGGGGTGGTGATGCCCGCGCGGATGCAGTCGTGGGCGATCAAGGTGCCGATGCCGCCGTCGGCGATGCTGTCCTCGACCACCGGGGCGAGGCGGTGACGGGCGGCCAGATGAGCGAGGGCGGGGTTGACCGGTGCGGCCCAGCGGGGGTCGACGGTGACCCCGATTCCGGCGTCGGCCAGCAGCCCGGCGGCGGTCACTCCCGCCGAGCTCGTTCTGATGAACGCCCTTCGTGAGCTGGTGTGTTCGCCGTCCCCGTCGTGGTCATGCCGCATCGCGTCTCCTTGCCGGATTCAATCGCCAGGCAGGGCATTCCGGTGAGGGGAAGGACCGGGATCCACGCCTACGAGTCCTTGCAATGCCCTGTTCCGGCTCAGCCTGGCCGCTGTCGTGACCGAGCGGATCGATCAGATGAAGGCGGGTTTGCGGCGTTACGAAATCTCGTCCCGGCGCAGCGTGCCGTCCGGGGCACCGAGCCGTTCCCTTCCGGCCACCCACAGCGCGATCTGCGTCCGCGACCGCATGCCCAGCTTGTCGCGGACGTTGTCGAGGTGCGTGGCGACAGTGCTCGCAGACAGGTCCAGGCGCGCGGCGATCTCGCGGTTGGTCAGCCCCTCGGCGACCAGCGCCGCCACCGCCGTCTCCCGACCGGTCAGCGGGGACTCGGCGCCGGCGTCACCGAGGGCTTTACCGACGGCCGTGGCGTCGTCGTCCGCCCGGAGCGCGTACGCGAGTAGCCGCTCCCAGCGCAGCAGACGTCCACCGGCCAGCGCCCCGTCCCGCGCCGCTGCTGGCAGCGCCGCCTTCGCGCGGGCCGCCGCCGCCTCGACCTGCCGCTGCCACTCGGCTTCCGGCTCGGTGTCCAGCCGCCGTCGCGCCTGCGCGCCGGCGGCGAACAGCCGCAGCGACCGTTTCATGTCGCCCTGTTCGGCCGCCACGATGGCGAGCCCTTCGAGCGGATACAGCGCGTGGAAGCTCTCGCCGGGCACCGTGCGCAGCGCCTCGGCGAACAACCCCTCCGCCGCTTCGAGTTCGCCCAGCGCGAGCCGTATCGCACCGGCGGTGTGCAGCGCGGCCGTCGACTGGGACCAGGGCTGCTGTTCCCTCAGCAGGGGCAGACAGGAAGCCATCAGCGCGTCGCCCTCGGCCGCCTTGCCGGCATGCAGCAGCGCCCAGGCCAGGTGCTGCCTGCACCACGCCTCGTCCCGGGGGCGGCCCAGCGTGACGACGACGGCCAGGCACTCAGCGAAGTCTGCGACCGCCTCGGAGAACTCGCCGAGGCCCAGCTTGGCGGCGGCCCGCGCGTCCAGCGCGTTGGCGAGCCCCGCGGGGTTGTCACGCCGCCGCTCGACGGAAACCGCCTGCTCCGCGAAGCGCAGTGCGGCCGCCGGGTCCGCCTGCTGGCAGGCCGCGCGTGCGGCGAGCGCCAGGGCCGCACCGCCGTGCCGGAAGCCGCTGTCCCCCTCCAGCACCTCCGTCAGCAGCGCGCGAGCAGCCGTCAGCTGCTCCTGCTGGAAGCGCACCCGCGCCAGCGCCAGCGCCAGCCCGATGTGCGGTGCGCCGTCGCGGTCGGCGGTGTGGGCTACGGCCGCCGCGAGGTTGTCCCGCTCCTCGGTCAGCGGCCCGCCGGCCTCGTCGGCGAACAACTGGTCCGCGGCGGGCCGCATCAGCCCGGTCAGCCAGTCGACAGCCCGCTGCCAGGTGCCGTTCAGTTCGCCCGACTCGGCGAGGCGGTCCAGAGCGTAGGCGCGGATGGCACTCAACTGCCGGAATCTCGCGGTGCCTTCGGCGTCGGTGCCTTCAGCGTCACCCGGCAGCCGTACGATCAAGGACTTGGCCTCCAGCGCGCACAGCACCCGCAGGACGTGCCGCGGCTGCATCTCGCCGTCCGCGCAGACCGCGGCCGCGCCCTCGGCGTTGAATCCGCCGACGAGAACGGCGAGCCGGCGAAAGAGCCTCTGCTCCTCGGGATCCAGTAATCGATGGCCATAGTCGATCGCGGCGGCCAGCTCGCGGTGCCGGTCCGGCCCGGTTCTGCTGCCGTCGGTGAGGAGGGCGAGCTGGTCGTCCAGTCCGGTCAGGACGTCGGTCAGCGGGAGGGCGCCCGTGCGGCGTGCCGCCAGTTCGATGGCCAGCGGCATGCCGTCCAGCCGTCGGCAGATCTCCGCGACCGTACGGGCGTTTCCGGCGTCCAGCGCGAATCCGGGGGCGCGGCTGCTTGCGCGCTCCACGAAGAGCCGTACGGCGTCCGCCTGGAGCACGGCCGCCGGGTCTTCGTCCTCACCGGGCGGCGACAGGGACAACTCGCCGACCCGGAACACGACTTCGCCGGGCACGCGCAGTACCTCGCGGCTGGTGGCGAGGATACGCAGCCGGGAGCACCGGCTCAGCAGGGCCGCGGCCAGGTGCGCGCACGCTTCTGCCAGGTGCTCACAGTTGTCCAGGATCAGCAGCGTCGAGCGGTCGCCCAGCGCATGGGCCAGCACCTCGACGCCGGTTCTGCCGCCGCGTTCGCCCACGCCGAGCGCGGCGGCCACGGCCTGGGCCAGCCGGCTGCCGTCGTGGAGCGAGTCCAGCTCGACCAGCCGGACCCGGCCGTCCCCGGCGCCGCGCAGACCGGCGGCGAACTCCAGCGCCAGACGTGTCTTGCCCACGCCGCCCGGGCCCGTGAGTGTCAGCAGCCGTGACGACTTCAACAGGGCGCGCAGCCGGGACAGTTCACTCCCGCGGCCGACGAAGGAGTCCAGCGCCCGTGGCAGGTCCCGGTCGGGGGAAGGCGCGGCCGCCGTGACTGTGCCGTGCTGCAGTGCGGAGCGTCGGCGGAAGGCGCGCTGTCTGCATGCGTCCGAGCAGTAGCGGGCGGGCCGGCCGCCCTGTGCCGTCTCGCTTCCTGGACGCCGGCCACGGCCGGGCAGCTCGGTCCCGCATGTTTCGCACGTGCGACTCGGACTCATCTCCCGAATCCTTGCTCAACGACCGTGGCCCGGCGACACCGTGTGACGGTGTCGTTACCGCGTCTGCTCAACACTGGTGATCTCGACTGGGAGAGTGTCGAGCACCTGGTGACATGGCTTGTGCGGCGGGTGGAGGGCTGGGAGGAGGCCTGGCTCTACGGCACGCGAGGACAGAATTAGCACGGCATCGACGTCGCGGGTGTGAGCGGCACGGACGCCGCCGTTTTCCAGGCCAAGACGCTGAAGAGGTTCACCCGGAGGGACCTCGAGAAGGCGGTCGATCGCTTTGTGCGAGGCAAGCGGCCATTCGGCGCCAGCCGTTTTGTCGTCGTCACCACCCACGACGCGGACCGCACGGAGATCGGCGACCGGCTGTTCGAAATACGGCGCGAGCACCCGGATCTGAAGAAGGCGTACAAACACTTCCCGGACCTGCCCGACCACGCACTGGACTGGCAGCCGCCCGCCGATACCTGGCCGCCCGCCCGATCTGGGAACGCACCTGCGCGTTCGCCTTCACCGAACGGATGGCCGATGTCTTGACCGACGACACAACCGGGGCACGGATCGACGCGGCGCTCAGCGAAGTGGCCACCCCCGCACCCTGCACGGCCGGCGTCACCCGCCCACCGAGTCGGCCTGGGGCAGCATCGCCAAACTCGCCGCCGCCAGCACCCTGGCGCAGGCTCACAGCGCCGTAGCAGGTGCCCGATCCGCCGACCCGGACCAGATCACGGTGATGCAGGCGCGCACGCGGGCCGTTGCCGCCCTGGTTACTCCAGCCGTAGATCGTTATGTGCCCTGGTCGGGGCCGTTTGCCGCTGGTAGTGGCAGGTGCGGGATCGGCGCTGGTGACGGCGGCGCCAGCGTGACCGGCGCAGCCGGTGCCTGGCGTCGTGCGCTGGGCGGGTTCCGCCCACACGACCGATGAGTTCCGCCTCGCCGCGTCGTCTGCATGTTGGGAACGTCCCCCTCCGCGCCTGCGGAGGCCCGAGATGAGATGACAAGGAGCGTGCACACCGTGGACCAGGAGAACGTGAGCGCCACCCTGACTGTCGCCGTGCCCGCCGAGAGGGTGTTCGCGGTGCTGGGGGACCCGACGACCCATTCTGCGATCGACGGCACCGGCTGGGTTCAGGAAGCTGCCGACCGGGCGCCGCTGACCGAGGTGGGGCAGATTTTCCGGATGGGCATGTATCACCCCAACCACCCAAACGGTGACTACCAGGTGGCCAACAAGGTCCAAGTGCTCGACCCGCCGCGCGCCATTGGCTGGCTGACGGGGCAGGAGAAGGGCGAAGGTCACCTGGAGTTCGGCGGCTGGATCTGGCGTTACGACCTTGCGCCGCTCGGTCCGTCCGAGACTGAGGTCACGCTCACCTACGACTGGTCGGCGGTGCCGCAGTTCATCCGGGAGTACATCCAGTTCCCGCCGTTCGGCCCTGAGCATCTCACCAACTCGCTGCACCACCTGGCCGAGCTTGCCGCACCGACATCCCGGGCCTGGACGCCCGGCGGCCAGACACCTGGCGGGCGGCCGTAGCGGTCCACTCGAACGAAGATGTCGGCCCGTCCGTCGGCTTTCTCAACCGGGGGGACGTGCTGCTCTGCACCGGCAACTCCTCAAGCACGGGGCGGGTCTGTTGATGGGAGCCCCGACCGTCCGGGGGAGGAACAGCCGGGGCTCTCTTCACCTCGCCGGGCTGGTGGTGTCCCTCCTGATGGATCAGGGGGACTCAACCTGGCGAGGGAACCTGGGTATCTGCCGGTACCGCCTGTCTGGTGGGTCCAGGGCCCGGTCGTGGGCGAGGAGCAACTCCGCCACACAGGTGCGGCAGGCATAGAGGGGCGTCTCGCCCTCGGGGCTGGTGATCTCGCCTACGCGCGTCACCTGTATCTGGCGACGTGGGCAGCGGAAGCAGTGGCCAAGCTCGTACTCGTACGCAGCCAGGAGGATCTCCAGGCGGCCGACGGGGCGTTCCGTCACGAGCGCCTCCTCCGCTTGGGCCGGCTCGTGGGGAGCGGCACTGTCACGGTCAGCTTCTCGTTGTTCTCGGCCGTCCACTCGCCGGGGCCGAGGAGGGGCCGGAGCACGTAAGTGCCACCACGGACGTCGGTGACGATGCCGTCCCGTCCCGCTGCCTCGTCGTGGACCTGGTCGCCCACCCACGCCTCTCCGTCCTTCACGAGGAGGTCTCGCGCTTCAGCTCGCCCCAGACCTGCTTGCCCCAGCGGTACAGGTCGGTGCCCCAGCGGTCGGTCAGGGCGTCGACCAGCAGAAGGCCCCGTCCTCGGAGCTGGTCGCCGTTGCTGTCCGTCCTCATGAGCGGGATCGCCCGGGACTTGTCCACGACGCCGATGCGTACGTAAGTCTCGCTCGGCTGGGTGACGACGACCCTGATCAGTCGGCTGCGGGAGTGCTCGGCGGCGTTGGCCACCAGCTCGGTGACGATGAGCGTGCCGTCATCCACCAGATGCCCCAGGCCCCAGGCGGCCAGGGCTGTGCGGACCAGCTGCCGGGCGGTCGCCGCGCTCTCCGGCTCGCATGGCAGGGTCTCGGAATATCCGGGGTGCCCAGTGGGGCGGGGTGTAGCAGTCACCGTCATCAGGACCTCAATGGGTGCGAAGTGTGCGGCCTCGATTGAGTCAACGACCTCTCGCGTCCGAGCAGGAGGAAAAATCGCGCGGCTGTGCCTAGCGCCCGACCGGAAATTTCTCGACGTCTCCCCTACCAAGGGGCACGGGCTGGCTACCGTGGGTATGTGGAGGGGAACGAGTGCCTCAACAGCGCCATGCAGCAGTGCGGCTACACCCAGGCCGAGTTGGCCGATGCAGTGAACGACCACCTGCGGGCATCCGGTCACGAGGGCACGGTGGGTGATCGGACGATCCGCAACTGGCTGACCGGAAAAACCAGGTGGCCTCACCCTCGGCAGCGGGCGGCGTTAGAGGCAGTATTCGGAGGCACAGTCGAGGACCTCGGCTTCAGCCCACCGGCCCGAAGATGTCCCACCACCAACCCGGAGCAGCCCGTGAGGCGACGGAACTTCCTGACCGCCACCACCGGCACGACGGCCGCCGCCGTCGTCGTCCCGCTCGTAGCCCGGCCCCGGGTCGGCACCTCCGATGTGATCCGCCTCCGCTCCGGCCTGGACGCCCTGATGGCCCTGGACGACACCAGGGGAGGCCACGAGGGACTGGAGCGCGCTGCTCTTGCCGGAGCCGCTGACGCCCTGGAGAAGCAGAAGGAGGGGGCGACCCAACGCATCAGGCAGCGTCTGTTCAGCATCGCCGCCGACTACACCGCCACAGCTGCCTGGTCGGCCATCGACGCCCGCCAGTCCGACCGAGCCCAGGCCCACTTGGGCCGAGCGCTGTACCTCGCGGGAATGGCCAACGATCCCGTTGCTGAGCTGCGGGTATGGAACTCGTACGCCATGCTGGCCCACCAGCGTGGTGAGCACGTTGAGGCTGTTGACTCCGGACAGGCCGCTCAGTCCACCGCGATCACCAGGCGGGACCCGCTCTTCAACTCCCTGGCCCACGCACGTACGGCCATCGCCCACTCCAACCTCGGCGACCGTCAGGCCGCCCTGCGCTCCCTGGGGTACGCCCAGGAGGCCCTGGACAAGGCTCCCTTGGACGAGCCCCGGCCGAGCTGGGTGGCGTTCTACGGGCCGGCTGAGCTGACGGCCATCACGGCCATCGTCCGGGACCGGATCGGCGACTCTGCGGATGCCGAAGCGGCCTCTCACCAGGCGCTGTCCAGCATCCCGCCCCAGTTCCGGCGCAACCGCGCCCTGGCCACGACACGGCTCGCCCTGGCCCAGCTCCACCAGCGCGACATCGACCAGGCGTGTGTCACTGCCTCGACCATCTTTGAGCTTATGACCGGGGCTCCGATCCCCGGCCGGATGCGATCTCTCCTCGGTGACTACTACCGGGACTTGATCACGCTCGCGCCAGATGCCACCGTCGCGCGAGAGTGGGGAGACCGATACCGATCCGAATGGAGCCGAGCGTGAGCGCCGAGTTCGACGTCCGACACTTCAGCCACGACGATCTGCCGCACATACGTCAGGCCCTGATCGACGTCCATGCCGACGCCTACGCGGATGCGATGGATGACGAGTTCAACCAGCGGTTCCCTTGGTTCGTCGACCACTGGGGAGGCCACCCGGACTTCACATGCGTGATCGCCTTCGACGGTGAGGAGGCTGTGGGCTTCGCGTACGGAGCCCCGTCGACCCCACAGCGCGAATGGTGGCGCGAGCACCTCGAACCTGCCCCGGAGAAGAGCCGCACGTTTTCCTTCTCCGAGATGGCCGTCCGCACGAAGTACCGGAAGACCGGGGCGGCCGAGCTTCTGGCACGTGCCCTGATGGAAGGTCGGGACGAGGACCTGGCCGTCCTCCTGGTCGACGTCGATCACCCTCGGGTCCAGGCCCTGTACGAGTCCTGGGGGTACCGGAAGGTTGGCCAGCGCCAGCCCTTCCCGGACTCCCCGGTCTACGCCGTGATGCTCAGCGAGCTGCCTCTGAATAGCCCCTGAACGCAAGGAAGCGCCCCCTCGCGGCCGAAGCCGGAGGGGGCGGGAGAGACACCTCATGCGGCTAACGGGTCAAGTTGACCTTGCGCCCTCGTGGCCTCAGCCAGTCGCGAATGCGGACAGCAGGGTGTCTGCTCGGAGTTCCAGTTCGGCCGTCGCGACTCCGTTCACGGTCACGGAGACCTCGTCACCGCCGACCGAGCGAGCAAGCTGAACCTCAACCTCGTGCACGTCGCCGACCAAGGGATACGAGTACCAGCGATCGGCCTGCTCGTCGTTGGTCTCCTCCATCGCCAGTGCCACTGTGTCCCAATCGGTGGCGTCGAAGTGGTAGCCGACGTAGTGCGACAGCAATTCCAGGAACGACCGCAGGTTGCGCCCCCAGATCCATCCACCGACTTCTGCCATGGCTCCCCCTCACGCTAAGAATGCCAGTCGAGGAGGGTGTGGGTGCCGCCGCCGGCGTCGGTCCGGATCAGCATCTGCCGTCCCCACCGCGGGCGCTTTGGCAGTTGAGCCAGGGCGAGTTGGGCAGTTTCGACGTGGTCGGTGGCGGTGTTGGAGCCCGCGTTGCCGGGCCGCGATCTACTGGACGGCGGCGCAGACTCGCTGTCGGTCGAGATCGAGGGTGAACGCCGCAGGGTCAGGTCAGCCCCATCTCCTGGTTCAGGGACCTCAGTTCGTCCGCGGCTGCTCGTCGCTTCTGGTCGTCCTGACGCTGGTACTCAAGCAGGGACTGCGCCTTGATCCGGCGGTGGGTACCGACTTTCCGGAAGTCGATCTCACCCGCCTCCAGCAGCCCGATCAGGAAGGGGCGGGAGACGTT
Organism: Streptomyces sp. NPDC002730; assembly: GCF_042888805.1. Lineage (NCBI taxonomy): Bacteria > Bacillati > Actinomycetota > Actinomycetes > Kitasatosporales > Streptomycetaceae > Streptomyces > Streptomyces sp. NPDC002730. The sequence continues at coordinate 71,627 of NZ_JBIAQG010000002.1, read as the reverse complement.
CAGCATGTCTGCGGCCTGCTGTGTGGTCAGTTCCGCATGCTCGGGAACGATGGACACCGTGCGGCCGGCCGCCATGTGGCTCAGTACGGCAGCCAGTAGTTCCATGGCTTCGCGGGGCAGCTCAAGATCGGCGTCTCCGTCTTCGATCCGGAACCGGAAGTGGTCGGCGCGCGGGGAACGGGCCAGAGAGCGCTTCACCGGCCTCAGTGCCCGCGCCGCGAAGTCTGCGTTCGCCCCGGACGAGGGCGTCGAACGAGCAGTGGAATGACTCATCGCCACCGTCCCTTCGTTGCTGAACCGGGCCGTCCGAGCGATAGGCCCTATTCGCATTATCCGCAGTAAACGAAACAAACGCAACAGCCTCGAGTCCGAGCGACCGGTACCGAGCAGCCGGCGCCGGGCCGACGGCTGTATGCCGCGGGCCCGGCGCCGGGTCACCGGACCTCTAGCACGGGATGACGTGCCAGACCGGGGCCCAGTCGTAATTGCCGTTGTTGGCGTACGCGCCGGGCGTTGTGTAGATGGTGTTGTAGCCGCGGTCCAGGAACCTGGCCCTGGTGCCCGGGGTCTGGTTGTTGCTCCAGGATCCGGGGCCGTTCCAGTTCGAAAGGTCGTACGTCTGGCACTTCCACAGGTTGAACTGGGTGCCGGTGAAGCTGGTGCCGGTCCACATGCAGAAGTTCTCGTACGGACAGGCAGCCTTCGGGCCCGCCGCGCTGCTCAGGTCGCGGGCGTAGCGCTCTCCGGGTACGGCGACGACGATCTCGCCCTTGCCCGCCAGTTCGATCTTGTTGGCGGCGACCTGCTTCCCGCCCACCGTGGTGAGGTAGCCGTCGACCGTGGTCTGCAGTTGCTTCGCCTGGGCGCCGGTCAGCCCCGCCTGCTTCGCCTGGGCGGCGAAGTCCTGGTGGCTGTTAGCGCTTGCGGCGGAGGCCGTGCCGGTGAGTCCGATCAGTGCTGCGGCGACGAGTGCCATGACGGCGAACACCGACGCGGTCAGCTTGCGTAACGCCATGCGTGATTCCCCCAACTGGTTCTCGAGCTGAATGCCCGCGCTCTTGCGGCGGGTATGCCAATGAGTCTCTCGGGGCGTCAGCGGGGCGGACAACCGCTTTCTGTGTGGATGTCCATAAGACGCCACTCATGCCATTGATCACTCAACGGGCCGGAATGTGGCTTGTGTTGGCGTGCCCCTCCCCGGGGCTCGGGTGGCGGGGACGCGGCACGTCGCCCAGCGGCCCGGCGGCGGCCTCGGCGGCGCCGTAGCCCGGCCGGCCGCTCCCCGGATGCCGCCCCGCCGGGAAACCGGCAGGGTGGCTTCACCAGGACTTTCCCGCACAGACGAGGACCGCCCATGTCCGTGACCGATCACCGGCGTCTCCGCGTCGCCGCCGGGGCCGTGCTGCTGACCTTCGCCGTCTCGGGCTGTTCCGGTCTCGCCCGCGACGCGGTGGGCACCATCTCGTACAGCACGGATCAGAACCGTGTGGTGACGGTGTCGAACCCCCTGGTCACGGGCTGCCACCGCCTCGGGCCCGCCGGTGCGGTCAGGGTCGTCAACAACACCATGGTGGACATGGTTCTGTACCCCAACGAGAACTGCTCCCGCGGTACGACGACGTATGTGGCGACCACGTTGTCCGACAACATCGCGCCCGTCGCCAGGCCGTGGCGGAGCTACTCCCTTGTCCACTGAGGCGCGCCGTCGCCGGCCGAAATCTGTTCGGCGACGGCGAAGTGCCGGCTGCGCTTCATTGTTGGTAGATGCACCTACATCCGTATCGAGGAGCCGTCGTGCACTCACACGCTGAACAGCCCGCCGATGTCGTCGCCCGGCTGCGTGCCACCTTCCGCACCGGACGTACCAAGCCGCTCTCCTGGCGTACCGAGCAGCTGATCGGCCTGCGGACCATGCTGACCGAGCACAGTCAGGAGTTCGCTGCCGCGCTCCGTGCGGACCTGGGCAAGAGCGAGCGCGAGGTGTTCCGTACCGAGATCGGCTCCACCGTGGGCGAGATCGACCACACCCTGGAACAGCTGGAGGAGTGGCTGCGGCCCGAGCCCGTCGAGGTTCCCGAACGTCTGCGTACGGCGACGGCATGGACGGTGCGGGACCCGTTGGGTGTCGTACTGGTCATCGCGCCCTGGAACTATCCGGCGCACCTGCTGCTCGCGCCGGTGGTCGGCGCGCTCGCCGCGGGCAACTGCGTCGTCGCCAAGCCGAGCGAGCTGGCTCCGGCCACCTCCCGGGTCATCGCCGAGCTGCTGCCGCGGTTCGTCGACAGAGACGCGCTTGCCGTGGTGGAAGGCGCCGTCCCGGAGACCACCGCCCTGCTGGAGCAGCACTTCGACCACATCTTCTACACCGGCAACGGAACCGTGGGCCGCATCGTGATGCGCGCGGCCGCCGAGCACCTCACCCCGGTGACTCTGGAACTCGGCGGGAAGTCGCCTGCGTTCGTCGACCAGGGCGCGGACCTGCAGACGGTGGCCTCCCGGCTCGTAGCCACGAAGTTCCTCAACGCGGGCCAGACCTGCGTAGCCCCGGACTATGTGCTCACCGACCCGGTGACCGCGAGCAAGCTCGAGGACGCCTTGGAGACGGCCGTGCAGCAGGCGTACGGCGATGACCCGGCGGCCTCGCCCGAATACGGGCGGATCGTCAACGAACGGCACTTCGACCGGCTGACCGGCCTCCTCGGCTCGGGCCGCCCGGTCGTCGGGGGCCAGCACGACCGCGCGAGCCGCTATCTCGCCCCGACCGTACTGGCCGGAGTGTCGCCGGACTCCCCGGTCATGTCCGAGGAGATCTTCGGCCCGATTCTGCCGATCGTGGAGGTCGCCGGCCTCGACGAGGCCATCGCGTTCATCAACGACCGGGACAAGCCGCTGGCCTTGTACGCGTTCACGGAATCCGCCACGACCCGCGACCGGCTGCTGGCGGAGACCTCCTCGGGCGGCGTCGGGTTCGGCCTCCCGATGGCTCATCTCACGGTGTCCGATCTGCCCTTCGGAGGGGTCGGCGAGAGCGGCATGGGCAGCTACCACGGCCGCTACTCCCTGGAGAGGTTCAGCCACCGCAAGGCCGTGCTGGACATGCCGCTCGGCTGAACCGCGCGGCGCCTCCCGGAGTCCGGCTGTTTTCTGCGCCGGCCGCGGGGGCGCAGGGATGAAGGGGTTAAGAACTCGCACAGATGGGCTCGATGGGGCACCTCGGAAGTAGAAGAGGCACAGGGCTTGGTGATCATAGAGTTGCGACGCTCTGTGATCACCGGGAGACCTGTGCCTGCCTTGCCACCATGGCTGACCGAACCCTTGTGGGACCAATTCGCGGCGCTGCTGCCACAGCCGCCCCTTATTACGATCCACCCACCCGCTGGGCTGCCACCGCACGCGGATCAGCGACCGGACCATCTTTTGGACCAGATCGCCATCGACGGGGTCGATCACCAAGGCACCCGGAGGCGAAGTTGCCGCTGGACGCTCGCCGGTCGACCGGGGCAAACAGGGCCTCAAACGCTCGGGGATGACTGACGGGTACGGCATCCCGCTGGGCCGCGTCCTGGCCGGGGCGAACTACCACGATTCGCCGCTGCTCGCCCCGACCCTGGACCTTCGCGACGGCCTTGGGCCCCTGCCCGACGACATCACCGTGCACCTGGACGCCGGCTACGACTCGGGCAGGACCTGCATCACCCTCGACGAACGCGGACTGCGCTGCCGGATCGCACGCAGGGGCGAGAAGGCTCCCGTCCAGGCCACCGGGCGCTGGCACGTAGAGCGCACCCACGCCTGGCAGAACGCCTTCCATCGACTCGCACGCTGCTACGAACGCCGGATCGACGTCATCAACGCCTTCTTCGACCTCACCGACGCCGTCATCACCGTGCGTAGCCTCGTTCGCCGCGCCTGGACCACTCACCGCTGGGACGACCGCCCCACCCGGCGACCATGACCCCGCACCCATCTGCGCGAGTTCTCACCAGCTCCAGCGAAGCACCAGAAGCACCAAAGGAGAACGGGCTCTGTCCCTTGAGCTACGAGGGCCTCTTGCCCGAGAGCCTGTCGGCCGTCGGCGGTGGGTTACGGCATCGCCGCGAATGTCTCCCGGTGGTCGCGTGCCCACTGCTCGAACGTGCCCGCCGGTCGGCCGAGCACCCGCGGCACGTGGTCGGTGACATAGGCCGCACCGCCGGCGCGCGCCCAGCCGATGCCAGTGATCATCCCGGCTGGCAACTGGTCAAGCGCATCCGTGTCGGTGATCTTGACCGGCCGTTCCAGCACGCGCTCCAGGATCGCCGCCTGGTCTGCGAACGTCAGCAGCGCTGGCCCGGTCAGGTCGTACCGCTGCCCGTCGTGCGCATCGCTGGTCATGGCGGCGACGGCGACCGCAGCCACGTCCCTCGGGTCGACGATGGCCTGCCGGGAGTCGCCGACCAGGTTCGGGATCGGCTCTCCGGCCTGGACCAGCGCCCGGTACCACAAGAAGTTCGAGGCGAAGCTCGGCGGGCGGAGCATCGTCCACACGAGCCCGCTGGCCTCGATCGCCTCCTCCGCGGAAAGGTGCCACGCGCCAACGGTCGCCCCGTCGAATCGCTCGCCGCTGCCGATGGCGGACAGCTTGACGACCTTACGGACGCCCGCCGCCCGCGCGGCCGTGACCAGGGCGATGTCCTGGTCCGCGGTCGGCACGGGGGGCACGGTTACGAGGAAGACCGTGTCGACGTCGGCCACCGCGCGCGCCAGCGACGCCGGGTCGTCGAAGTCGGCCCGCACCCCTCCGGGCCGCTCGCGGCGGGACATCGCCCGAAACGGCACGCCCTGTTCGGTGAGCAGACGCACGACGTGACTACCGATGGTGCCGGTGGCACCGGTAACAAGGATCATGTCCCGACGATCGCATCGCTCTCACGCCGCGTGATAGGAAGTTTCGGCACTATCGTGGACCGTGTGAGCTCTCTCAACATGCCGCCTGCCCTTGTGCGTTGGGTGGCCGGGATCGATGTCGCTACGGCGGCCGGTTCGGCGGCGGTCGACGTGCCCGATCACGCCACCACACTTCTCCTGCGCAGCGACAAGCGTGAGCTAATAGTCATGGGCCCCCGCACCCGGGCCGCCTATCACGTCGGCGCGCCCAGCCACTCGTGCGTGCGGGTTCGCATGCGGCCGGGTCGTGCCCAAGCCCTGCTCGGCCGTCCGCTGCGTGATCTCGCCGACCGCGCCCTGCCGCTCCGCGAACTACCGGGCCTGGACATCGACCAGCTCGCCGCCGATCCGATCGCCGCTCTCGAAGAAGCATTGGCCGATTGGCCGGAGCCTCCGGAGTGGCTCGAAGAGGCGGCACACCTACTGGTCGGCACCACTGTCGCCACGACCGCGGCCCGGTTGCACATCAGTGAGCGCCGCCTGCACACCCTGTTCACCGCCGGCACCGGCCTGTCCCCCAAGCACTTCGCACGCATCGACCGCGTTCGCACCGTGCTCGCGGCCGATGCCGGCCGGTGGTCGGACATCGCCGCGACGGCGGGTTACTACGACCAGTCCCACATGACGGCCGAGTTCCGCCACTTCATGGGTGTCCCGCCGGCCGCGTTCACCGCGGGGCGGCGTCCCGCCGCGACTCCGTGCACTGCCTAAGTTCCAAGACCGGCAAAGGAGTCTCCCGGTGATCACAGAGCGTCGCAACTCCATGATCACCAGCCCAGTGCCTCTTCTACTTCCGAGGTGCCCCATCGAGCCTGTCTGCGCGAGTTCTAAACGTGAGGTGCAGCTGAACGAGGCCGCTCCCGGCAGCTGGCCGGCTGCCGGGAGCGGTGTGGGGTGTCGCTAGTTGTACGGCTTGAAGAAACGGGTTGATGCGTAGACCCACTGGGATGCCGTGTAGGACCAACTGGCCAGCGCCCCGTTGAATTTGGCGTCCTCTGCCCGCGCGGTCCAGGTCCACATCTTCACGGCGCCGTCAGGCTGGTGGTACATGGCTCCGATGTCGTCGAGTCCGTCGCCGTTGTAGTCGCCGATGACGAGCTGGCTGCGTTTGATGTCCCAGCTGCCGGCGTTGCTGGAGAGGGAGACGAAGGCGGACCCGAAGCGGTCGTCGGGCTGGGACTCGGCGATGAAGGTGGAGACCTTGTCGCTGCCGTCGGCGTAGTCGTACCAGATCATGGCGTCGTCGCGTCCGTCGCCGTTGAAATCACCGGCGTGCGGGGTGGAGCGGTTCCAGTCGATGGCGTCGCTGTACCACCACGATGTCGGCTGGGCGAACCCACCGGTGACGGTGGAGAGGAAGGTGTGGTTGCGCACGGTGTTGTCGCCCTGGCCGTAAAAGACGCTGACGTCGTCGCGCCCGTCGCCGTTGAAGTCGCCGGTGACGAACTTGCAGCGGTTCCTGAGCCAGGTACCGCCGGGGGCGGACCAGGACTCGAAGGGCTGGTTGAAGCCGCCTGTGACACCTGCGGTGTAGGTCCACAGTTTGGTGGTGCCGTCGGGGTAGGCGTACCAGACAGCGATGTCGTCGCGCCCGTCACCGTTGAAGTCGCCGGCCTGTGGGGTCATGTAGCTCGTGTGCATCCTGCCGGCCTTGGCGCTCCACGAGGAGAAGGGTGCGCTGAAGCCGCCATCGGGCTTACCGAGCGCCGTCCACAGTTTGATGCTGGTGTCGCTGTACCCGTAGAGGGCCGCCATGTCGCCGCGTCCGTCGCCGTTGAAGTCGCCGGTGACGAACTTCATGTTGTCCGCCTCCCACGCGCCGACCGCGGCGGCGAACGACTTCATCGGCTCCTTGAACGAGCCGTTCGTGTTGGACAGGAGCGTGTACGTGGCGTCGGAACCGGCGGTGTAGTCGTACCAGAGGCCCATGTCGCTGCGTCCGTCGCCGTTGTAGTCGTGCCGGGTGACGGTGCCGCTGGACCAGACGGCTTGGCCCTTTCCGTTGTGGACGACGAGATTGCCGCGGTCCTGGAGCAGGACGTAGCCGGCGCCGGTCAGTCCGGGCTCGACGTCGGGCCGGGTGGCGTCCGGTGTTTCGTGGACGTCGGTGCTCCACAGCGGAGTGCTGCCGTCGGCCGAGTAGACCGCGAGGTTGCCGTTGGCGAGTACGCGTGCGGTGGCGCCCTTGTTGCCGGCGGTGTTGCTGGACCACAGGGTCTTGCTCGCGTTGGAGGTGATGACGAGGTTGCCGTCGGTCTGCATGGTGAGTTTGGCCGAGTTTGAGGCCAGAGACTGACCGCTCGCCAGGGTGGTGCCGCCGGGGATCTGCCGGCCGCCGGTGGCCCCGTCGATGGGGAAGGACGCACCGATGCCGGTGTAGTCGTTGCCGGCCTTGCGGCCGGGCCAGCCGATCAGGGTGTTGTCCTTCTTTCGGGCCCACAGGTCGGGGATGCCGTCGCCGTCATTGACCTTGTCTGCGTTGCTGTCCCCGTCGAGGTCGCCGGAGGAGCCGATGGTGGGGTAGAGGCTCTGCGGCATGGCGCCCGAGGCGATCTTGACACGGCTACTGGCACCGCCCCACGTCGCGGCATCGAGAACGCCGTTGGGGTCGGCTTGGCCATAGGCGCGGTACAGGTCGCCCGAAGCATTGTTGCGTAGCAGCAGGTCGGGGAGCTTGTCGCCATTGAGGTCACCGGGGACGATCACGGTGAACTTGTCCCAGTCGGTCTCGCCGACCAGGACCGGGTGGGGGCGGACTTTGTCGAGCAGAGTGCTCCGGTTGCCGTAGTAGACCCACAGGTTCTTGCCCTGCTTGACCAGGAGGTCGGCGTACGTATCGCCGTTGATGTCGCCGCCCGTGGTGATCTGTTCGGCGTTGTACCAGTGGTCGTCTCCAGTCCAGCCCGCTTCTCCCTTGCACCTGCTGCTCGCCACAGGGCACTTGACAGCCAACTGAAGGTAATTGTCGGCGTTGATGATCCCCTTGCCGTTGTTCGGGTAGACACGCAGCTTGTTTTTCTTGTCGTTCTCGTTGTATTCGAGCGAGATGAGGTCGTTGTAGCCCTCCTGTCCCCAGTCGCCCATGAAGGTGACCTGCTGACCCGGGAAAGTGCCGCCGCCGTTGGTGGCAGAGGAGAACTCCCGTCCGCCGCGACCGGAGTAGGTGAGCAACGTTCCGTTGGTGTCGGTGTTCCAGATGTCCCTGAAACCGTCACCGTTGAGGTCACCGGGCTCGTCTCGCCCCTGAGCCCGGGTCGCGTAGTACAGGTAGGTGGCGGTGTCGGAGCGGTTACCCGCCGCGTCCACGCTGTAGGCGTAGATGAGCTGCGGGCCGTAGGACGGTGGCGTCACCAGGGCGATTGGCGCGCTCGCACGGGTTTCGTGAACGTCGGCGTCGGTGTCGGTCCACCAGTAGTAGGCGACGACGTCGGGGACACCGTTCGCGGCCAGGAGGAACTTCCCCTCCGAGCGGGCCGGGCCGGTGGGATCGGGCCAGCCCTGGTCACCATTGGGGTACTTGTTGCCTTCGGATGTGATGACAGGTGGTCGGCTGGGACGGCTGCGGTCCAAGGTGAACTTGCACGTGGTGCTCCATGCCGAGTACAGCCCGTCCGGGTCCTTGGCGCGGACTTTCCAGGTGTAGTCACCGCCGGGGGTGCTGGCTGCGGGGAGTACCACTGTGGTCACCCGACCCTTGAGCGCGGGCACACTGGTGTCCACCACCGGGGTGCTGGAGCCGGCCTTGAACGCCTGGAAGTGAGCGGTCAGGTTCCCGCCGTCCGGGTCGTCGATCTTCGCGTACAGGCTCACCGCGGTGTTGCCAATACTGCCGCCGGCGGTGCAACTGGTGCGGGGGTTGGTGCCCAAGCCGGCGGGTGTCTTGGGCGGGTGGTTGTACTTGATCTCGAGTGTGGCGGTCTTCGGGTCGAACTTCTTCCAGCCGAACGTGTCCGTCTCATCGCTGGCGTACAAGCCCAGCGTGACGCTCGCCTCGCCGTTCGCGGCCGCCTTGCGAACCGCGCTGGTGGCGTTGAATTCCAGGTTCCCGGCGGCGCAGTCCTTGCTCCATCCCTTGGCGTCGTTCACGGTGGACAGCGCGGCACCGCCGATCTTGCCGGGCTGGTTGTCCCAGGTCGTCTTCTTGGAGATGTCACCGACCTCCCAGAGTTCCACCGGCCGGTCCTGGCAGGACCATGACCAGGTATTGCGGATCCGGAAGGTGGCGTCCTTGATCTGCGCTCCGGTGACGTCGCTGGTGTCGAGCTGGAAGAACGAGCGGGAGATCCGATCCGAACCGCCTGTCTCGCTCTCATAGCCGGCCCGCACGACCTCCTTGGCATCCCAGTAGGAGGTCTTGGGGTAGTGCTTGTAGACGCGTGCCCAGTGCTGCCATTCGCCCCAGGCCCAGCTGGGATCGATGAACACCGGGTAGGTGGTGTCCGCGCCGCTCAACAGGCCCTGATCCGGGGTGATGGTCAGGGTGTCGCCGCTGACCGCGCTGCCCATCTGCACGTCCTCGGCGCCCACGCCGGGCTCGAATGCGTCCCCGGGCCCCGTGGCCTCTTCCTGCGCCGTCGCGAGGGCGCGCGCGGCGGGCGTGGTAGGTGCGCCGGAGTCCCACATGAGTGGGGCGGGGCTGGTGAACACGGTCTGCCCGGCCGGGTCGGTAGCTACCAAGGTGCCGGTGTCCGTGTCTTTGGAAACGGACAGTCCGACGGTGTCCATCGCGAACTGTAGTTTGGTCAGTTCCGGGTTCTTCGCCGCCTCGGCAGTCTTGACCACGAGCAGCTGAGAGAAGCCCTCCACCTCGGCCTTCAACTGCAGGTCCACTCCGGCGAGCACCTCGGGATAGGTTGCCACGTTGCCGTCGAGCGTGGGTTTGGGCAGCGGCTTCGGCCAGGTAAGTGACAGAGTGCGCCCGTCCTTGACCCCGGACAGCATCGGACGGCTGCCGCCACCGGAGAACTTCACCGAGACCGAAGCCGACTTCGGTACGACCGATCCGTCCGCCGCGAAGCTGAGCGTGGGGTCGGCGGCCACCCAGGCGCCGTTACGCCACAACCGCACCGCAGTTCCATGCCGCTTCACCGAGAACGACCCGTCCGGCAGCGCCCACGTATCACTCGCCTCGGTGCGCGCCGACACCAATTCTGCTGGCTGACCGGAGGATTGAGCGTCCTGGAGAGCCTTGTCCTCCTCGCTCATCGAACCATCAGCTACCGGATCGGATGATGTTGTACCTGCGTTTACTTGCGGTGGGCCGGCGTGAGCCGAGCCGACCGCCATCCCCGACGCAACGAGGCCACCGGCGAGCAGGCCGCACAGCAAGCGGGTTTTCCATTTCCACGGAGCGGTCCCACCCCTAAGTGATATGGACACGATCCAACTCCCCCTTTTTCATGTGCCCGAATTTCGCGTCGACTCTATAGGAATCCCGGTCCGGCCCTCCTCGCATCCTCGCCGTGGAGCGTTTCGCTGGATGTGATGGAAGTGTGTTCACAGACAACTTGAAGCCGCCTGTGGCTCGAAGTGTGCGGCACTGACCTGGCCTAATGTCGCCCACGAAATCCTCACAAGTACCTCACATTCATCAATTCGGGCATTCGGTAGATCTAGATTTTTCACTGCGCATCTACTTATTGAATATTCCTGAACCTCGATTCAGCTGCTATGTTCGGCGAAATTTGCTTTCGTCGCGGGGGGTGGGGCGTGAGCCGTTTCGGCACGCGTGGATGGGCTGGGCTCATAGCGGTCGCGGTCATGGGGGGCTTGCTGCCTGCAAGTGCTTCAGCAGCAGCTGCAGGCAGTAAGGGGGTTGACCTCCCGAAGCTCAAGCAGCCGCCGACGGTGGCTGTGAAGCAGGTGGCCTCAGGCGGAACGAAGCTGCGCAGCAACGCGGCGGGGCAGAAGTGGACGGCGCCGAAGGTAACTTGGCCGCAGCCGGGCAGCGCGACTGTCGACTTGAATGCGGCAGGGGCGGCTTCCGCGCCGAAGCGGGCGGGCACCCTCCCGGTTGCTGTCGGCTCCCCATCCTCCAAGGCGCGCTCCGAGGCGCACCCGCCGGCCAAGATGAAAGTTGTGGTCGCAAGCCAGGGTGCGGCCCGAAAGGCAGGCGTACACGGGCTCCTGTTGTCGGTGGCCCGTGCCGACGGTGCCAGGGGCGCTGCCACCGCCAGAGTGCAGGTTGACTACCGCGAGTTCCGCGGCGCCTACGGCGGAGACTGGGCGGCCCGTCTGCGGCTGGTGCAGCTTCCCGCCTGTTCGCTGACCACCCCGGACAAGCCCGCCTGCCGGACCGGCAAGCCGCTCGCGACGACGAATGACACCAAGGCAGGCGCGCTCTCCGCGACCGTCCCGCTGAATGGCCCTACGGCCGCAGCTGCCGGCGCCGCCAAGGGCGCATCCGTTCCCGCAGGGGCGACGGTGCTCGCGGCAACGGCAGCGGCCGCAGGTTCGACGGGCGACTACAAGGCAACTTCGCTCGGAGCGTCCGGTTCATGGAGTGCAGGGGGCGCGACGGGTGCGTTCAGCTGGACTTATCCGATCAGTGCACCGTCGGTGCCGGGTGGTCTGCAGCCGCAGGTGTCACTGGGGTACAACTCGCAGGCGATAGACGGCCGCACAGCAGCCTCCAACAACCAGCCCGGCTGGATCGGCGACGGCTGGAGCTGGGAGCCGGGCTACATCGAGCGGCGTTACAAGCCGTGCAATGACGACAAGTCCGGTGGCACGAACACCACCAAGGTCGGTGACCTGTGCTGGTACAACGACAATGCTGTCCTGTCGCTCGGGGGTAAGACCACCGAGCTGGTCCACGACAGCGCTACGGGCTGGCATCCCGCCCAAGACGCGGGTGAGAAGGTTGAGAAGCTCCAGGGCGCATCGAACCCCGACAAGGGCACTGCCGGAGTAGACGGCGTCGGCGAGCACTGGAAGATCACCACGACTGATGGCACCCAGTACTTTTTCGGTCTGAACAAGCTGCCCGGCTGGAGCGACAACGGCACCGCGGCGGACGATCCGGTGACGAACTCCACGTGGACGGTCCCGGTGTTCGGCAACCAGTCCGGCGAGCCGTGCTACAACGCTTCGTTCGCGTCCGCGTCATGTGATCAGGCGTGGCGCTGGCAGCTCGACTATGTCGTCGATTCCCGTAGCAACGCGATGGCCTACTACTGGAGGACCGAGGCCAACAACTACGGCCGCAACGTCTCCGAGACCACCGGTAAGTCGACCGTCACGCCCTACGTTCGCGGTGGCTACCTGGATCGCATCGACTACGGCCTGCGATCCAACGCTGTCTACACGGCCAAGGCAATGGGCCAGGTGAAGTTCGATGTTGCTGAACGGTGCCTGACGACCTGTACCACCTTCGACGAGACCCACGCCAAGTACTGGCCGGACGTCCCGTTCGACCAGTACTGCAAGGATGGGGCAACCGAGTGCAAGGACAAGTACTCGCCCTCCTTCTGGTCCCGCAAGCGCCTCGCCTCCATCACCACCAAGATGCTTACCGGAGGGGCCTACAAGGACGTCGACACCTGGACGCTCAAGCAGGGATTCCCTCCCTCGGGTGATGGCATCTCCACGCCGATGTGGCTGGAGTCCCTCACCCGCACGGGCAAGGCCGACGGCACCGCCGTCCTGCCCTCGGTGACGTTCGCAGGGGTGCAGAAGCCCAACCGGGTCGACAAACTCGGCGACGGCCTTGCCCCGTTCGTGCGGCAGCGCATGTCGCAGATCACCACGGAGACCGGCGGCACCATCGGCATCGATTACGTCGACCCCGACTGCAGCGCCACAGCCCTGCCGCCCACCGACAGCTCCAACACGACTCGTTGCTACCCGGTGAAGTGGGCATACGAGGGGGAGACGGCCAAGCAGGACTGGTTCAACTCCTACCCCGTGCAGCGCGTCATCGAGGGCGACAACCTCGCCGAGACTCCCGACACGGTGACCGAGTACGCCTATGTGGGAGCAGCCGAGTGGGGGAAGAGCACAGACGAGTTCACCAAGCCCGCCGACCGCACCTACTCGATCGCCCGCGGCTACTACCGCGTCCAGACTCGTAAGGGCGCCGGCACCGCGCCCAAAACGCTGAGCGAGAACCGCTACTTCCGAGGCGCCGACGGCATCGGCGTCAACAATTCAGCTGGTGTAGCGGTCACCGACCGCGAAGAGTTCGCCGGCATGCTCCGCGAGAGCGCCACCTACAACGGCGATGGCGATGTACTTGTTTCCGCGATCTCCTATACGCCGTGGCGCTCGGCTTTGACTGCCTCGCAGGCGCGTACGGCCGCCCAACTGCCTGCTCTTGAGGCCTACCACACGGGCACCGAGGCGGATGAGACTCGCACGACGATCACCGGCGGGACCCGCACCACCAAGGTGACCCGTACTTTTGACACCTACGGCATGGTCACCTCCGTCTCCGAGCTTGGTGACATCGCCAAGGCCGGGGACGAGCAGTGCACTACCACCACGTACACGCGAAACAAGGTCGCCTGGGTTCTCGACAAGGTCTCTCGGAGTGAGACGGTCGCGGTCGACTGTGACGCGACGCCCAACCGGCCGGCCCAGGTTGTCGATGACGTTCGCACCTACTACGACGGCGGAGCGTTCGGGGCCGCCCCGACCAAGGGGCTGGTCACCAAGACCGACCGCATCAATGGCACGGGCAGCGGCTACGACGTCACTGACTCCACGCCCAGCATTTGCGGCCTGGCCAAGGACCAGCTCTGCTACGACCTCTACGGACGTCAGACTGCGGAGGCCGACGCCTACGGCAAGGTCAGCACCATTGCCTATACCCCGACCACGGGTGAGGTACCGACGACGACTGTGCTGACCAACCCGCTGGGCCACACGGTGACGACCGTGCTGGACCCGCTGCGGGCGCAGCCCAAGAAGGTTACTGATACCAACAACAAGGTCACCACGACTGCGTACGACCCGCTGGGTCGCGTCACCAAGGTCTGGATTCCGACCCGTCCGGCTGCCGACTACCCCAACGCCCCGAACTACTCCTTCGACTATCTCGTCCGTAACGACGGCCCCATCGTCATCACCAGCAAGACCCTCGACCACAACTCCGAGTACCAGACCAGCTATGCCTTCTACGACGGTCTCATGCGTCCACGTCAGACGCAGGAAAAGTCCCCGGACCGCGTCGGCCGCCTGGTGTCCGAGACCTTCTACAACACCCGCGGTGAACCATGGTTCGCGTCCGGCACCTACTTCGCCGTTGGCGCCGCTGAACCGGTGCTGGTGACGGGGCAGGAGACCAAGTACCCGTCGTCCACCGAGACCATCTTCGACAACGCCGGCCGTCCCACTGCCGTCATCGCCAAGCGATTCGGCGACGAGACCAAGCGCACCACCACCAGCTACACCGGTGACTCCACCACTGTTGTCCCACCCGCCGGTGGCACTGCCGCGACGACCATCACGGACGCACTGGGCCGCACCACGGAACTGAAGCAGTACACCAACGCTGCCCGCACCGCGTCACAGTCCACGATCTACGGCTACAACACGCACGGACAGCTCCAGCAGGTCACCGACCCCTCCGGCGCCAAGTGGACCTACACCTACGACATCCGCGGTCGCCAGACCCAGGTCGACGACCCGGACAAGGGCAGTTCCACCACCGTCTACGACAAGGGCAACCGCGTCACAGACGTCACCGACGTCCGCAAGATCACCCTGCACACCGACTACGACGCCCTCGGCCGCCAAACCGCGGTCAAGAAGGGCAGCACCACACTGTCGAGCTGGACCTACGACTCGATCGCCAAGGGCCAGCCCACTGCATCCACCCGCTACATCGGCGGCAACGCGTACGCCACTGAAGTCACTGAGTACAACGACCTGTACCAGCCCGTCGGCACCAAGGTCACCATCCCCGCCAATGAAAATGAAGGGGCCCTGGCCGGCACGTATCAGTGGTCCAACTTCTACAACGACAACACCGGCCAACTGATGGAGACCGAACACCCGGGAATGGGGGGTCTTCCGGCTGAGTCAGTCTCCAGCGCCTACAACACCGGCGGGCTCCTCGACTCCGTCTACGCCGGCAGCGACCCGTTGATCTCCGCCAGCAGCTATGACCACTACGGCCGCAGCAGCCGTCTCGAGTACGGCGAATTCGCCCGCCACCTGTGGACGACCAGCGAGTATGACGACCACACAGGCGCTCTGACCCGTGCCGTTACCGATCGCGACGTAGCACCGCAGCGCATCGAGGACACCCGCTACACCTACGACCCGGCCGGCAGCATTACCCAGATCGCCACCGCCTACGGCCAGGACACCACCCGCACCACCGACACCCAGTGCTTCACCCTCGATGCCCTGCGCCGCATCACCGCGGCCTGGACCAACACCGGTGAACAGTGCGCCACCGCGCCCTCGGACGCAGTAGTCGGGGGACAGGACGCCTACTGGACCAGCTACACCTACGACGCGGTCGGCAACCGCGATACCGAGACCCAGCACAAGACCGCCTCCGGCCCGACCTCCGACACGCTGCGGACCTACGCCTCGCCGGTCGCGGGCAAGCACAACCTGCCGTCCGTTACCCAGACAGGCGCAGACCCCCGGGTCGAGACCTACACCTACGACGATGCGGGCAACACCGAGACTCGGAAGATCGGTAACGCGGACACCCAGTCATTCAAGTGGGACGACGAAGGCCACCTCGGGTCCGTCACCAAGGTCACCGATACCAGTTCGTACGCGTACGACACGGCAGGTCAACGTTTCATCCGCCGCGATTCCACCGGCACCACCCTCTACCTCCCCGGCGGCAACGAACTCCATCTCGACAAGGCCGGGAAGGTCACCGGCACCCGCTACTACGAGGCGGACGGTCAAACCGTCGCCATGCGCACCGGCGGCAAGCTGACCTTCCTTCTCTCGGACCACCACGGCACAACAACCGCACAGATCACCGCCGACGCAACACAGGCGGTCGCACGCCGCAAGACCACTATCTTCGGTGCTCCACGCGGCACCAAGCCCACGAACTGGATCGGCGACAAGGACTTTGTCGGCGGCACCAAGGACCCCGACACCACCCTCACTCATCTCGGTGCGCGCGAGTACGACCCCGCAATCGGCCGCTTCATCAGCGTCGACCCCGTCCTCGACCTCGGTGACCCTCAGCAGACCCACGGCTATACCTACGCCAACAACAACCCGGTGGCATTCACCGATCCCACCGGTCTGCGCCCCGACGGCCCCGCCGGCGGAGCCGACTACAACGACCAGTGGACGAAGGGCAGCTACAACGGCTCAGCCGGCAGCGGCTGGTTCGTCGACAGCCAGGGCGGCTGGAGCTACCGCCATGAGCAGTACTGGCCTGGATATACCGGCTCCAAGGCAGGTGGCGCCAAGACCACCTCTTACACCTGGTCATGGCGATCTCAGTCCAAGGGCGTCACAAAAAAGCACGGCCAGTCGATCCAGACCTACAAGAAGCAGATTCCAAACAACTTCTACACCAAGTACGTAGCCCCGGTCCTGGTTTCGATCCTCGTTCCTGACGTTGAAGCCTGGGGCGAGTGCCTGGGGGACGGCAACCTGGCTCAGTGCCGCTGGGCAGCAACCGATATCCCCTTCCTCAAGCCACTCAAAGCCCTGAAGTTCGCGAAAAAGGCCAGCAAGAAGAGCGACGACGTTGCGGAAGCCGTATCGGACGTCGGGGCTGGATGTCACAGCTTCCTGCCCGGCACCAAGGTCCTTCTGGCGGATGGCTCGACCAAGAACATCGAAGATGTGAAGGATGGGGACAAGCTACTTTCCACCGATCCGGACACCGGTGAGACGCAGTCCAAAGAGGTAATCAACACCATCCTCACCGAGGATGACAAGGACTTCACCGAGCTCACAGTCAAGACCAGCGATGGTCAAGCCGCCATCGTCGCCACCGACACCCACCCCTTCTGGTCCACGGACCAGAAGAAGTGGATCAACGCCGGAGATGTGCAGCCCGGCACCAAGCTGTACACGCCGAGCAAGCGCAACCTCGAGGTCGTGGCTACGCGCCACTACAAGAAGCAGCAGCGCACCCACGACCTGACCATCAGCCGCATACACACGTACTATGTGCTCGCAGGCGCCACTCCGGTCCTGGTTCACAATTGCTCAACCAATCTTCTTTCGGCAGAAGACCAGCTGAACGGGTTTATACCGAAAGTCGAGCGCGCTGAGGGATATCACGACGTTTGGATCCACGGTTCCCCGGACGGGGTCGCCCCCAGCTTCAATGCTGCGGAAGGCGGCTCCAGCCTGATTAACCACCGGGTGCTCGCAGGACTGATAAAGAGCGATCCGAACTACACCGGCGGGCCAATTAGGCTCTGCTCTTGCCAGACTGGTGCGTCTAGGGGAACCTTCGCGCAGGATCTTGCCAACAAGCTCGGCGTGGAAGTTCTGGCACCCAACGGCTACTTGTATGTACGTCCCAACGGTAGGATCAGCATTGGTCGTGAGGGCGCAGCGCTTGGTCGATCCCACTACGGTGGTGAATGGGTGAGTTTCATTCCTGGAGGGGGCAGATGACAGGAGAGGGCATCGTGAGACGTGCGGGATTCTATGAATCTGCTGAGGAAGTCTCCACTGCGGCGACCTCTGTCGAGCAACCCTGGGAGCGATTTGCGGCGCAGTACCTAGAGCTAGGGGAGGTTATTGTCGCCGCAAGTCAGTGGGTTGATGATCTGCTGGATGTGGATGCCAAGAGAATCTGCCAATACTCAATTCGGACAGATGGCGTCTGGGTGTGGCCGAGCAGTCTGGCGTACTACGTGAGGAAGTATCACGTGAAGCTCCCCACCGAGTTCCTCAATCGCATGGCATCAAATGATTGGATGGTGGGGGAATTGGAGGAGGCCGCGGTAGAGGCAATCTATGAGCGGCTAGCCGAGTTCACCGAATCCAGTCAATGACAATCGACGATAGAATCTGACCAGTCTCGACGCGCAGCTTCGCGGAGAGCGGGGCCAGTCAGATGTCAGAGGCCCCACCGGAGTATTCCGGTGGGGCCTCTGTTCTGCTTGACGGCAACGGTGACGGCAACGTCAGAAGACGACGGCAGCACCGGGTGGGCTGTCAGGGGTGTCGCTGTCTCCGCTGAGGGCGCCGTTCAGTGTGTCGATGGCTTGGCGTTGGAGGGCGAAGCCTTACGTGGGCGTAGACGCCAGCGGTGACGCCGAGGCGTGGCCGAGGAGTTCCTTGATCACGACGAGTTCGACGCCCTGTTCAAGGAGCAGGGTGGCGGTCGAGTGCCTGAGGTCGTGGAAGCGGATACGGCGGAGGCTGGCCGTGCGGAGGAGTGTGGTGAAGGTGCGGGTGAGGTTGGTCGGGTCGATCGGTCTGCCCTGCGCGGTGGTGAAGACGTGCCCGTTGGACTGCCACGCGGTGCCTGCTGCCTCGCGCTCGTGTTGCTGCTGTTCGTGGTGGTGCTTCAGCGACTGGACGCAGCGGGTGGGGAGGGCGATGCGGCGTTCCGAGGCCCGGGTCTTGGTGGGCAGCGTGGTGAGCCCGCCGGTGCTGGTGCGCTGAAGGGTGCGGCGGATGGCGGCGGTGCCGGCGTCGAGGTTGAGGTCTTCCCAGTGCAGGCCGAGGAGTTCGCCCTTGCGGAGTCCGGTGTGGAGGGCGAGTTCGAACAGGGCGTGCAACCGGTGACCTTGCGCGGCGGTGAGGAGCTGGCGGGCTTCGTCGGCGGTGAGGGGTTCGAAGCGCCGGGGCCGTGGGGTGCCGGTGCGGACGTTGCGGGCGACGTTGCGCGGGATTTCCTCTTCACGGACGGCGTGCTCGAGGGCGGAGTTGAGCACGGAGTGGATGTAGGTCAGTGTCAGCGGGGACAACACCATGGAGCAGCATTGACCGGCGGCGCAGCAGCGGGGCTCATCACGCCGGCCATCGATGCCGCGTGCGCAGCACTGGCAGGTGGTGCGGAGCTGGTTGAGCCAGGTGCGGACGTCCTTGGCGGCGAGTTTGGTGAGCTTCTTCTTGCCGAGGCCGGGGATGAGGTAGCGGTTGACGCAGGTGGTGTAGCGGGTGTGGGTGTTCTCGCGGAGGTGGTGGATGGCGACGTTGTCCAGCCAGTACGTCAGGTACGCGGCCAGGCTGCCCTGCGCGGAGGGGACGGGGATGCCGCGGTTGCTGGTGGCGATTTTCTCGGTGAGCTTGGCCAGGGCGTCTTTGCGGGTGGTGCCGTAGACGCGGACGCGGCGACGGGTGTTGCCCTGTGCGAGGACGTATCCGGCGGCTTCCCAGCGGCTGTCCTTGCGCTGGTAGACGGTTCCGTCGCCGTTGGCGCGCACGCGGCGGGAGGCGGGGGTGTCGCGGGGCGTGGTCATCAGGCGGCTTCCTGGTCGAGGCGAGTACGGATGAAGTCGGTCAGAGCGTGGGTGGGTATGCGGCGGGCGCGGCCGAGGGTGATCGAGGCGAGCTGGTTGGAGCGGAGCAGGTCGTAGACGGCGGAGCGGCCGAGTTGGAGGCGGGCCATCACCTGGGGCACCGGGACAAGGCGGTTAGAGGTGACTCGAAAGTTGCCGTATTCACCAGGGGATATCTTCGCGGTACCTCTTCGTGATCACGGATACGCGCATGGTGTGGTGGCCAGGGCGGATGGCAAGGGCATCGTGCTCGGCTATTTCTTCGGTCCGCGTGTGGAGTCCCTCGAAAGCCCGCCGCAAGCGCGTACGTTCGAGGCGAATTTGGCGATTAAGATCTGCCGGTTCGGCGACCTTGGGCTTATTCGAGAGAAGTGGCCGGTCGTGGGTAGGTTGGAATCGTGGAATCCTGCGCAATGGAGTGTCCCTGAGTTCTGTAGGGGCGGGGATATTCGTGTCGTTTACGACGATGATTCGCTCACGGTTTCCCGCGAAGAGCGACTCGATTCGCGTGAATGTCGACTGCTTCCGCAGGATGGGCTCGAAGGGGCAGGCTTTGCAGAGATTAAGCTCACGCGCCTCCTGGGCGCGTAACTCATCACAAATAGGCCCTGCCGGATGCAATCTGGCAGGGCCTATTTGGTGCCTGGGTCTGTGAAGGGCCCCACCGGAATGAAATCCCGGCGGGGCCCCAGAGGCGTTTGACGGCAACGCTGACGGCAACGTCAGCGGACCATGGCTGCGGCGGGTGGGTCGTCAGGGTCGTTGGAGGTGGGGCTGAGGGCGTTGCCGAGGGTGTCGATGGCTTGGCGCTGGAGGCGGAGTCGGACGTGGGCGTAGACGCCGGCGGTGACGCCGATGTGGGCGTGTCCGAGGAGTTCCTTGATCACGACGAGTTCGACGCCTTGTTCCAGGAGCAGGGTGGCGGTGGAGTGCCGGAGGTCGTGGAAGCGGACCGTCAATGTTGTCGCGGGCTCTGGCGACGGTCTGACACCGGCACAAATGTCGGCAATCCGGAAGGGTGAGATTGTTGCCGACGACATTCCAGGAACTCACGCCGAGCAGAACGCCCTCCTCTTTATCAATGAGATGGGGTGGACGCCCATCTCTGGCGGGACTTCTCGGAATGTGTGTCTAGGCACCTGTGCGCCGCTGATCCGTGGGACCGACGGTAGGATGATGGGGAAGGTATATCCCGGTAGTGGTGTAACTACAACTCGCCAGAGGAGCTTTGAGTGGTAGTCGACGAGGCCGTCGCGGCGGCCCTTCGAGTGCAGCCGCAGGCCCATGTCGAGGCCTTCGTGGCGAGCTGTGCGGAGCGGATGGCGCAGGTGTTCACTGGGCTGCGCGGCGATGATCTTGCGCGAAGTGGTGACGTCGATGTCGTTATCCGGCTTCTGGATGACCTTTGGGATTCTGAAATCTACAAGACTCATTCCAGGGCTACGTGGAATCTCTGTCCGGATTCCCGGAGCTTGAGCCGTCAGACGAGGGAATTGTCGACGTGGCAGGAAACTATTCTTTCTATGCAGCGCTTGCGCTGCTGTACGCGGCTCTATGCCGCTCCAGCGGAGACGTTGAAGTCGCGCTGAAGTGTGCACATGTCTGCCTGACGGCGATGGGGCAACTTGATCAGAACATTTCTGGTTCTGTGCTCTTCGCTCAAGAGGCTGGATGTCAGCGGTGGGTGGTCGCCTCATCTCCCTTCGATGGGGTGAGTACTGACGGAGCCGCGCAGCTGAGGAATCGTGACCGAGTTATTAGCCGAGAGCGGCTATCGGCAGTTCAGGGGCGTTTGTGACGCTGAATCAGCGGTGAATTAAGGAGCCCCGCCGAGGATGGGCTCCTGTGGTGCTTGAAGGCAACAGTAACGTTCTTCCGGCCCTGCAACGCCACCTGGTCAGTCGTGCTGCTTCTTCATCAGAGATCGCCCAGGTGATGACGTTGGAGTGATTGCTCGCTGCGGGCGCCTCAGTCCATGCGGAGGCTCCTGTGTCAGCGGTTAGCTGCGTACGCGACGAAGCCGGTCCACGGTCCTTCGGTGAACGCGAGCTGTGCGCCGTTCACGTCCTTGGAGTCCCGTACGTGGACGGTGCCCGGGCTCGCCGCGACCTCGACACACGACGGGCCGTCGTCCGTGCTGTGGCTGCTCTTGAACCACTCCAGCTCGCGACCGTGATCTCCGGTAGAGGGCTTTATGGTCATGTCTCTCCCAGTACTTTCTCGATGAAGGCCAGCGACTCTCGTGGCGTGAGCGCCTGCGCCCGGATGATGCCATACCGCATCTCAAGGATCTGGATCTCCTTGGGGTCGGAGATCACGCGGCTGATGAGCTGCACTTCGTTCAGCCCCACCGTGGCGCCTTCCCGTAGCCTCAGTAGCCGGAACGAACCACCCAAGCCGGCGTTGTCCTCGCGGTCCAAGGGCATCACCTGGATCTCAACATTCCGCAACTGGCCGACCTCCAGGAGGCGTTCGAGCTGCCGCCGCAGCACCATTCTGCCTCCGACGCGGCGGCGGAGCGTAGCTTCGTCCTGGACGAAGCCGAAGACGGGAGCGGGTACCCGCTCGAAAATCTCCTGCCGTCCCATCCGGGCTGCCACGCGCTGGTCAAGTGCCTCCTCGGTGAACGGGGGCCGTCGTGCTCCGAACACCGCCTGCGCGTACTCCTCGGTCTGCAGCAACCCGTCGAGAACGGAGTTGCCATACGCGCACAACTCGACCGAGTCGTCCTCGAGTTTCGCCACGTCGCGGACCTTCTTCGGGTACCTGGCTTCCTCCACGCCCTTCTTCATCGCGGCGATCTTCCCGCCCGCGTTGAGGACTTCGTCTGCCTTGTCGAGGAACTCGGGCTTCGGCACCCGGCGGCCGCGCTCCACGGAGGAGACCTGTTCCTCGCCGTAGCCGATTGCCGCGCCCAACTCGCCCTGTCGAAGCCCCGCAGCCTCGCGCCACAATTTGATCTGGCGGCCGACCGTCTTCATCACAGCGCCGGAGTCGTCGTCTTCCGAGCCGTTGTCCACTCCCATAGTGCTCACCTCTGCTGCGTCACGGGGTACGCGCCGGACAGGGCCGGACCGCTCCCGGACAGTTACGCTGCGTACCGACGTCGTTGCTGTTCAGCGTAGGTGCGGGCGGCCACGCTGAGTGACGTGAACCAAGAAATCACCCAAACTGCGGCGCCCGTCCGCCACTTCACCGTGCTGCTCTCGTCCACGCGACGCGGGGCTCGACTTGCCCGCCGCCTGACGGTCCAGCAACTGATCGACTGGGGGCAGCCGTTCGAGGCTGCCGAGCAGATCGTCGCCGAGCTCGCCGCGAACGCCGTGCTGCACGGACGCGTGCAGGGGCGCGGGTTCCGGCTCACGCTTGCCCTCGCCGACGCGGGGACGGTACGTATCGAGGTCGCAGACACTCGCGCGGACAGGCTGCCCCACACCCCCGAACACCCTGAAGCGGACATGGAGTCGGGGCGCGGCCTCCTGATGGTTGAGGCGTACGCCGACCGTTGGGGCGCCAACGATGGGTCCGCTCCCTGCAAGACGGTCCGGGCGGAACTCGATCTTGCGCCATGACCAATCCCGGCCGGGTCGCGGAACCGGGCGCCCCGGCCGCGCCCGATGCCAAAAGAAGTAAAGAACCAGGGAAAGAACCAACCAAACCCAACCCCGCCCCGCCTGGTCACTCACACGAGTGATCCGCGCCAACTCGGCTGGCGATCAAGGGATTCGGTGGGGCAGGGTCGGCCGCGACACACAACACCACACATGAGACGGCCCCCGCCGGGACTGCAATCCCGAACGAGGGCCTGACCACCGAGGAAGAGGAAGCTTCCCGATGGCTGAGCAGCACTTTAGCGCGCGCCTGCGCGCTCGGTCCGCCCGTTCCCGACCCGGAGTTGGCCACGTGGACGAACGCCACCCCGAACAGTTCACTGTTGTCGGAAACCACCTTGCGCAGCACCCCGAGCTGTCGCTGACCGCGATCGGTCTTGCGACCCACATCCAGTCGCTGCCGGACGGTGCCCTGGTCGGCATCAAGGCCCTGGCTGCGAAGTTCCCCGAGGGGGAGACCCGGATCGCCGCCGCTCTGCGGGAGCTGGAGGCGCATGGTTATCTGGCACGGATCAAGGAACGTATGCCGTCCGGGCAGATCGTGACCCGCACGATCTCGTACAACAAGCCGCAGGCCCGCCCCGCCGCCCCGGCAACCGCCTCCGCACCCCGCCGCGAACCGGCGCCGGAGCCCGAGGAGCCCGAACCAGCGGCACCTGCACCGTCCGCCGCCGGGCCGGCACCCGAGCCACCCGCCCCCGCCGCCGCCCTCGCGAGGCCGGCGAGGCCCGCCCCAGCTCCGCTTCCCGAGCCGCAGACGCCCGACCTCGAACGCCACCGCACCGCCGCCGAGCTGCTGGCCGGCCTGCGTGCCCACGACCCCCGGCTCCTGCTCTCGGCGCGGGACGTCCGCCGCCTCGCCCCTGCCGTGTCCGCCTGGCTGGAACGCGGCATCGAGCCCGGCGCCGTACGCCGTACCCTCACCGCGGCGCTGCCCGCCGACCCGATCCACCACCCGGCGGCTCTCCTCGCCCACCGCCTGACGGCCATGCTGCCCCCGCCGCTCCCGGCCGTTGCGGTCACACCCCGCCCCGACCCGCTTCAGAACTGCGACCGCTGCGATCGCGCCTTCCGCGCTCCGGAACCGGGATGCTGCCCCGGCTGTGCCGCGCGCGGAGACATGGCCGCCTGAGTCAGCGTTCCGCGAGTGGCGCCGGGGCCTCCTGGACCACCCAGCCGTTGCCGTCCGGGTCCTTGAAGAACATGAACGAGTTCCATGTCTCGCCCGGGCCGTCCTCCCAGCCCCCTCGGCCCACGTGCTGGATCGCGCTGACGGGCACGGACCGGTCGGTCAATGCCGTGTGGGCCGCGGCGATGTCCGTCACGCACAGTTGGAGGCCCTGGAGTGAGCCCGGGGTCATGGCCTGCTGACCGGGGTGGTCGGGCATGCCGCTGGTCAGTGCGATCGAACAGCGGGAGCCGGGCGGGGTCAGCTGGATGATGCGGATGCCGGGGGCCACCTCCTGGTCGAGGTCGACCTTGAAGCCGCAGCCGTCCTCGTAGAACGTCTTCGACCGGTCGAGATCGGAGGACGGGACCATGATCACTTCGAGCGTCATTTCCATCGGTGGTGTTCCCCTCGCTGAGACCGATTGAGCTGAGACCGATTGAGCTGAGACCGATTGAGCTGAGACCGATTGAGTTGCCGATTGAGTTGAGATCGATTGGGTTGAGATCGAGTCGAGTTCACTGGGCGAACTGCCAGCGGGTCTGGCCGAACGGGTCGCCCTTGCTGAAGCCGAACGCCGTGCGCGGCGCGACCCGGAAGACCAGCGCCGGGCCGCCGCCGCCCACGAACGCGCCGTCGCGGACCTCGAACGTCCAGTCCTTGCCGTACTTCTCGACATACACCCCGGCCAGCGCGCGCAGTCGCGTCTCGTCTGTCACCCGCACCGCCTCGCCCTCGACCACCAAGTCGTAGCCCTCGCTCAGGGCGTTGGCGCCGGTGGTGAGGACGACCTCCTGATTGTGGCGGAGGTTCTTCGCTTTGCGTTCGTCCGCGCCGGTGCAGAAATGCAGCCCGCCGTCGTGCCATACGGCGATCAGCGGGGTGACGTGCGGACGGCCGTCGGGCCGTACGGTCGACAGCCAGAAGATCTCGGCGGCGCTCAGGCGTTCAACCGCCCGGGACCAGTCGGCGGTGGTGGCCTTCGCGTCGCTGTACCGGGCGTCCAGCTCGGCCTGGGGCTCGTCCTCGGGGTCGTTTCCGGGGCTGTTCGCGGGGTCGTTCACTGGGTCGTTCTCGGGCATGGCGCGGTCCTCTCGCATTCGGGGTAGTCACCGAATGTGTAGACCGCGCCCCGCGCCCGTACTCATCGGTCAGCCGACCGGGGTCCAGGAAGCCAGCGAACCGCGGGCATCTGCCTGCGCCCAGTACAGGCGGCCGTCCAGGCCCACCGCCGCCAGACCCGCGCCCTTCGCCCCGCTCGGTACGCCCGACGGCGCGCCCGCGAACAGCGAACCGGCCGCCCGCCACTGGGCCCGCCCGGTCTGCGCCGACCTCCCTGCCGCGCCCGTTCTGCCGGTCCCCGCGACGGCCGGTGCGAGCAGCGCCGTGCCGGGTACCCCGGTCCGGGAGCGGACCGCGAGCAGGGTGTCGTCCGGGCCCGAGACGCTGACCGGACCGAAGCCCGCCAGGCCGCCCAGCTCCGTGACCGGTGAGACGCCGGTGCCGGAGAAGCGGACCGTGCGGACATCGCCCGAGCCGGGCTTGCGGAACCAGAGCCGTACGCCGTCGCCGTCACGGCCCGCGCTCAGCGCGAGCGTCGTCGGCGGCAGTCCGGTCGCGGTCGGGCCGGTCAGCGGCGCGCCGGGCGCCGGCTGGATGAAGGAGACGACCGAGCGGGCGGTGCTGACGAAGACGTACTGGCGGCCCTTCGCGTCGGTCGCGGCCACCGGGTCGCCATGCAGATTCCGGCCGCCCCGCGCCTGCCACGGCGTCCAGGAGCCGTCCGGCCGCTGGGCGGTGGAGCTGAGCGAGTGGCTTCCGTTGCGCAGATGGACGGTCATCAGGCCGGCGCTGTTCACGGTCACCGCCGGGGCACTGATGTCGGAGGTCTTGGAGGCGTCGTCGCGCTCGGGGGTGCCGAGCGAGGCCCATGGCCCGAACGCGCCGTCCGGTGTGCGCTGCACGGTCGTGACGACGTCCCTGCGGTAGTCCTCCGGGCCGTCGCCCAGCGTCGTACGGGTGCCGAACACGGCGATCCGCCCGTCGGGCAGCTTCGCCGAGGTCACTCCGCTGTCGATGCCCTCGCCCGCCAGCAGCTTCGGACCGGTCCACGCGCCCTTGGCTCCGGCAGGCCCGGCGGACCCGGCAGGTCCGGCCGCCTTGTGCCAGACCGCCAGCCGCGTGTCGAGCACCGAGAACGCCCACAGCCCGCCGTCCCTGCCCGGCTGCACCCAGGACGTGGACTCGCCGCGGGTGTAGCGGACGGACTGCGCCCAGCCGTGTCCGGCGGGGCGGGCGGCCACCTTGCGGTCGCCGCAGCCGGCCTTGTCGCCGCAGTGGTCCTCGCCGTCCAGCCAGGCGTACGTCTTCAGCGTGCGCAACTTGGCCGCGGCGGTGGCCGGGTCGAGGGTGCGCGGCAGTCCGCTGGTGAAGTAGCCCAGGTAGTTCTGGACGCTGAAGGCGGGGCGGCCCGGTGAGTCGGCGTACCGCGCGAGCGCCGCCTGCACGAACCGCGCGGCGTACATGTGGTCCTGGTGATCGGTGAGCTTGCCCGACGCGGCGTTGCGGCCCGGCGTCGGGTCCTGCATCCGGACGTGGGTCGGGCGGAACCGCTCGAGGAGACCGGCGACCGTGTCGACGACCTCCTCCTTGGTGTACGCGAAGCGCTTGGTGACCGGGCCGCCGGAGGCGAGCTGCGAGCCGAGCGTGTCCACCCGGCCGTCCCACAGGCCGTGCAGGCTCTTCGGCCGGTCGCCCGCTATCGAGCCGGCCTCGTGCAGCTGCACCCACACCAGGTTGACCTCGGGCCGCGTCTTGAGGGTGTCGAGCTCGGCCGTGCCGCCCCCGGCGGTGGGGATCGTGGTGCGCTGCCAGGGGCTGGTGCGGTTGCCGGTGGCCATCTCCGCGTAGGCCGCGCGAATGCCGTTCTGCCGGGCCTCCGCGTAGCGGCCCTTGTCGGAGGCGGGCAGCTTGGCGAGCGCGTCCGCGGACAACGGGCCGCCGCCCGGAGCGCTCTTGGATGCGTTCACGCCGTCCGCTTCGCCCGCCGTGAGGTACACCGACGTCAGAGCGCGGCCGGCGCCGACCGACTGGCTGGTGTCCGGGTTCATGAAGAACAGGTCGTCGTCCGGGTGGGCGACGATCTGCATCACGGAAGCGCCCGCGGGACGGGCCGCCGGGATCACGTTCTCCTGGGCGTCGGAGGTGGCCTCCTCGGCGCCGGAGAGGCAGGCGACGGCGACGAGCGGAGCCAGGATCAAGGTCGCCGTCAGGCCACGACGGGACAGCAGGGCGGAGCGGCGGGGCCCGGACGACAGCATGCGGTTGTGCCTTCGGTTTTCAAGGGGTCAAAGGGTCCTGACCAGCAGTGATCGAGAGCGATCAGTGCTGGTCGGCCAAGAAGACGGAAATATCGAGCATGCGGTTCATTCGCCCCGAAGGCCGAACAACATGTCTCATGTCACGTCATCCGCACCGCGGCTCACACTTCATCCGCGCCGGGGCTCACCGGGGTCCGCCGCGCGCCCCTGCGGCTACGCTCGAATCCGGACCTTGATCGGCCGGTACGGGACCGCAGAGCCCGGCCGGAACAGGGCAGGCAGGACCGGGCAGCAGGACAGGGCAAGCAGGACCGGGCAGCAGGACAGGGCAAGCAGGACCGGGCAGCAGGACAGGGCAAGCAGGACAGGAGACCGCGGAATGACGGTGCCGGGGCGCAGGAGCAGTAACTTCACTCGACTGCTGCGGCACGGCTTCACCGATCCCTCAGCCGCCGAACGTCTCCTCGACCTCCCCGACATGTCCTCCGCCCGGACGGACCCGGTGCTGCTCGACGCGCTCGGGGCCACCGCCGACCCCGACCTCGCGCTCCGCGGCCTCGTACGGCTGGTGGAGGCGCAGGACCCGGCCGAGCGCCAGAGCCTTCTCGACACCCTCATCACCGCGAAACCGCTGCGCGACCGGTTGCTCGGAGTGCTCGGCGCCTCCGAGGCGCTCGGCGACCATCTGGCCCGCCACCCGCGCGACTGGCAGGCCCTCGTCACGTACGAGGCGACCGATCTGCACCCGGGCGTCGCCGACTTCGAACGCGGCCTCGCCGACGCCATCGACCCGGTCACCCTGCGGATCGCCTACCGGCGGTGCCTGCTGTCCATCGCGGCCCGCGATGTGTGCGGTACGACCGATGTCGCCCAGGCCGCCGCCGAACTGGCCGACCTGGCGACGGCCACGCTGCGGGCGGCCCTCGCCATGGCCCGCAGCGCCGCGCCCGCGGACGCCGCGCAGTGCCGGCTCGCCGTCATCGCCATGGGCAAGTGCGGCGGCCATGAACTGAACTATGTCTCCGACGTGGACGTCATCTTCGTCGGCGAACCGGTGGAGGGCGCCGACGAGAGCAAGGCCATCCAGGCCGCGACCCGGCTGGCCTCCCATCTGATGCGGATCTGCTCCGAGACGACGGTCGAGGGCACCATCTGGCCGGTCGACGCCAATCTGCGGCCCGAAGGGCGCAACGGCCCGCTGGTCCGTACGCTCTCCAGCCATTTCGCGTACTACCAGCGCTGGGCCAAGACCTGGGAGTTCCAGGCGCTGCTCAAGGCCCGTCCGGTCGCCGGTGACCTCGCGCTCGGCGAGGACTACATCGAAGGCGTCTCACCACTGGTGTGGCAGGCCGCGGAACGCGAGAACTTCGTCGGCGACGTGCAGAAGATGCGCCGCCGCGTCGTCGACAACATTCCGGTCGCCGAGGTGGAACGCGAGCTCAAGCTGGGCCCCGGAGGTCTGCGGGACGTCGAGTTCGCCGTACAGCTGCTGCAGCTGGTGCATGGGCGCAGCGACGCGACACTGCACAGCGGCACCACGCTGGAGGCCCTGCGGGCGCTGGCGCACGGCGGATACGTGGGCCGGGCCGACGCCGCGCAGCTGGACCAGGCGTACCGCTTCCTGCGCGCCATGGAGCACCGCATTCAGCTCTACCGGCTGCGGCGTACGCATCTGGTGCCGGAGGACGAGGCCGATCTGCGCCGCCTGGGGCGTTCGCTCGGCCTGCGTACGGACCCGGTCGCCGAACTCAACAAGGAGTGGAAGCGGCATGCGTCGGTGGTGCGACGGCTGCACGAGAAGCTGTTCTACCGGCCGCTGCTCGACGCCGTCGCCCAGCTCACACCCGGCGAGACGCGGCTCAGCCCGGAGGCGGCGCGGCAGCGGCTCGAGGCGCTGGGTTACGCCGATCCCGGCGCCGCACTGCGCCATCTGGAGGCCCTGTCGTCGGGCGTGACCCGCAAGGCCGCGATCCAGCGGACCCTGCTGCCGGTGCTGCTCGGCTGGTTCGCCGACTCGGCCGACCCGGACGCCGGTCTGCTCGGCTTCCGCAAGGTGTCCGACGCGCTCGGCAAGACCCCCTGGTATCTGCGGCTGCTGCGGGACGAGGGCGCGGCCGCCGAGAATCTGGCGCGGGTGCTGTCCGCCGGGCGGCTCGCCCCGGACCTGCTGCTGCGGGCCCCGGAGGCGGTGGCCCTGCTGGGCGACCCGGAGGGCCTCGCGCCGCGCGGCAGGGAGGCGCTCGAGCAGGAGGTCCTGGCGGCCGTCGGGCGCGCGGACACGGCGGAGGCAGCGGTCGCCGCGGCCCGTGGTGTACGCCGCCGGGAGCTGTTCCGTACCGCCGCGGCGGATCTGATCGGCTCGTACGGGACCGAGGACAGCCCGGCCGAGGCCGACCCCGGCGAGCTCGTGGACCGGGTCGGGAACGCGGTCACCGACCTGAACGCCGCGACGATCTCGGGCGCGCTGAGGGCTGCTGTGCGCGCGCAGTGGGGCGACACGCTGCCGACGCGGTTCGCGGTCATCGGCATGGGCCGCTTCGGCGGCCACGAGCAGAGCTACGGCTCCGACGCGGATGTGCTCTTTGTCCACGAGCCGCGTGAGGGCGAGGACGAGCAGGAGGCGACGCGGGCCGCGAACAGGGTCGTCACGGAGATGCGCAGGCTGCTTGAGCTGCCCACCGCGGACCCGCCGTTGCTGATCGACGCGGATCTGCGTCCCGAGGGCAAGAGCGGCCCCGTGGTCCGCACGCTCGCCTCCTACGAGGCCTACTACCGGCGCTGGTCGCTGGTGTGGGAGAGCCAGGCGCTGCTACGGGCGGAGCCGATGGCGGGCGACGTGGATTTGGGCCGGCGCTTCATCGATCTGGTCGATCCGCTGCGCTATCCGGTGGAGGGCCTCGGCGACGACGCCGTACTCGAGATCCGCCGGCTGAAGGCCCGGATGGAGTCCGAACGACTTCCGCGCGGCGCGGATCCCACGCTCCACACCAAGCTGGGCCGCGGCGGGCTGAGCGATGTGGAGTGGACGGTCCAGCTGTTCCAGATGCGCCACGGCTGGGCGGAACCGGGCCTGCGCACGACCCGCACCCGCGAGGCGCTGGCGGCCACGCACGCGGCGGGCCTCATTTCCACGGAGGACGCGCAGATCCTGGACGAGGCGTGGGTGCTGGCGACGCGGGTGCGCAACGGCGTGATGCTGGTACGCGGCCGGGCGGGCGACACGTTTCCGTCGGGCGGCCGCGAACTGGCGGCGGTGGGGCGGTACTTGGGGTATGGCCCGGGGCATGTGGGCGACATGCTGGACGACTACCGCCGGATTACGCGCAGGGCGCGGGCCGTGGTGGAGGTGCTGTTCTACGGGGCGTAGGGGGCGCGGGGTGGAGTTCCCGGGGCCCCTGTCGGGGCTCCGCCCCGAACCCCGCTCCTCAATCGCCGGTAGTGCTTGTTTTCAGCCCGGGGCTGAAGCGGGGGAGCGGCCGGCCCAGGGTGTCGTTCTTCTCCACCAGCTGCGGCAGCTGATGCGGCAGCGTCCGGTACCAGGCGTACGAGACCGCGAAGCCGAACGCCAGACAGATCATGCCGCCCACCGCGTCCAGCCAGAAGTGGTTCGCCGTGGCCACGATGACGACCAGCGTCGCCGTCGGGTAGAGGATGCCGAGGATCTTCACCCAGGGCGCGGCGGCCAGAGCGCAAATGATCAGGCCGCACCAGAGCGACCAGCCGATGTGCATCGACGGCATCGCCGCGTACTGGTTCGACATGTTCTTGAGGTTGCCCGAGGCCATCGAACCCCAGGTGTGGTGGACCAGGACCGTATCGATGAAGTCGTGGCCGTCCATCAACCGGGGCGGTGCGAGCGGGTACAGGTAATAACCGACCAGAGCCACACCTGTTGTGGCGAAGAGGGCAGAACGGGCAGCCGCATAACGGCCCGGATGCCAGCGGTAGAGCCACACCAGCACACCGATCGTCACAATGAAGTGCAAGGTGGCGTAGTAGTAGTTCATCGAAACGATCAGCCATGTCACCGAATTCACGGCGTGGTTGATCGTCTGCTCCACGGCGATGCCGAGCGAGTGCTCGGCATTCCAGATCCAGTCGGCGTTGCGCAGTGCCTGCGTCTTCTGCTCCGGCACAGCGTTGCGGACCAGCGAGTATGTCCAGTAACTGACCGCGATCAGCAGGACTTCGAACCAGATCCGCGGGCGGCGGGGCGACCGTAGCGTGTGCAGCCCGGTACGCGGTGGCGCTTCGGAGGCCTCGTCCACCATGGGTGACGGGGCAGCCGTCCGGCTTTCCATAGTCTTCACGGTCGTTTCACCCATGGGACGAGAGTCTGCCAGATGCCGTCCCCCGACCGATCATCCCCTGGTTGAGTTCCCGACGCATCCGCTACGCCTTGAGGACGACTCAGGTACGTCCGGCGGCTCCGGGCCCGGAAGCTGTTGAACCGCGAACCACCAGCTCAGGCATGAAAACGAACTCGCTGTGCGGGGCAGGGGTGCCGCCGATCTCCTCCAGGAGCGTTCGGACGGCCGCCTGACCCATGGCCTGCACCGGCTGCCGGATGGTGGTCAGCGGCGGGTCCGTGAACGCTATGAGCGGAGAGTCGTCGAAGCCCACCACGGATACATCCCGCGGCACCTTCAGGCCCTGCCCACGGGCGGCCCGGATCGCTCCGAGCGCCATCATGTCGCTCGCGCAGACCACGGCGGTGCACCCGAGCCCGATCAGGGCGCTTGCCGCGGCCTGACCGCCTTCCAGCGTGTAGAGGGAGTGCTGTATGAGCTCTTCGGACTCCTCCGGGGCGAGGCCGAGTTGATTCTCCATCGCCTGCTGGAAGCCCTCGATCTTCCGCAGCACGGGAACGAAGCGCTTCGGGCCGACCGCCAGGCCGATCCGGGTGTGGCCGAGTGAGACGAGATGGGTCACCGCGAGGTGCATCGCGGCCCGGTCGTCGGGCGAGACGAAGGGGGCCTTCACCTTGGACGAGAAGCCGCCCAGCAGGACATAGGGGACACCCTGCCCGCGCAGCTGGTCGTAGCGCTGCATGTCGGCCGTGGTGTCCGCATGCAGGCCCGAGACGAAGATGATCCCGGAGACGCCACGGTCCACCAGCATTTCGGTGAGCTCGTCCTCGGTGGAGCCGCCCGGGGTCTGGGTGGCCAGGACCGGGGTGTAGCCCTGCCGGGTCAGTGCCTGGCCGATGACCTGCGCGAGTGCCGGGAAGATCGGGTTGTCCAGCTCCGGCGTTATGAGGCCGACCAGGCCGGCGCTGCGCTGTCGCAGGCGCACCGGGCGCTCATATCCGAGCACATCGAGCGCGGCGAGTACGGATTCGCGGGTTGCCGCGGCCACACCGGGCTTGCCGTTGAGCACGCGGCTGACTGTGGCTTCGCTGACCCCCGCCTGGGCTGCGATGTCGGCAAGCCGTGCGGTCACAGGATTGGACTGTACCGGTCGCACGTCAGATTGCCCACCACGCACAGCAATCAGCCGGAATACGGGCTGTGTCACCCGGCGGCTCCATGGTCCCGGAGGAGAGCAGCAGCCGTCCCGGCAGGGGCAGTTCGATCACCGATCCGGTGGTGTTGAGGGTGCAGACCAGGCCAGGGCGGGACAGGGCGAGCAGCCCTTCGGGGCCCGGCAGCCACCGCATCGGGCCGCCCGGCAGCTCGCGGCGGAGCGCCAGCGCCGAGCGGTAGAGCTCGAGCGTCGAGTACGGGTCGCCGGTCTGGGCCGCCACGGACAGCTCCCGCCAGCTGTCCGGCTGGGGCAGCCAGCTGGATCCGGGGCCGAAGCCGTACGGCGGTTCCTCGCCGGACCAGGGGATCGGCACCCGGCAGCCGTCGCGGAAGCCGTCCTGCCCCGCCGCGCGGAAGAAGGCGGGGTCCTGGCGCACCTCGCTCGGCAGATCGAGGACCTCGGGCAGGCCGAGCTCCTCGCCCTGGTAGATGTACGTCGAACCGGGCAGCGCGAGCATGAGCAGCGCGGCCGCGCGGGCCCGGCGCAGCCCCTGCTGCCCGCCGCCGTAGCGGGTGGTGTGACGGACCACGTCGTGGTTGGACAGCACCCAGCTGGTGGTCGCCCCCACCAAGGCGGTGGCGGTCAGTGACTCATTGATCACGCTGCGCATCGCCTCGGGATCCCAAGGGCACCGCAGGAACTGGAAGTTGAAGGCCTGGTGCAGTTCGTCGGGGCGTACGTACAGCGCGAGGCGGTCCGGGCTGGGGGCCCAGGCCTCGGCGACGCCGATCCGGTCGCCGGGGTAGGAGTCGAGGAGCCTGCGCCAGGAGCGGTGGATCTCGTGCACCCCGTCCTGGTCGAAGAAGGGCAGTTTCTGGGCGCCGATCAGCCTGGCCTGTTCCTTGTGGCCGATGTCCGGCAGGCCGGCCGCCTTGACCATGCCGTGCGCGACATCGATACGGAAGCCGTCGACGCCGAGGTCCAGCCAGAAGCGCAGCACCGACTCGAACTCCTCGTGCACCTCCTCGTTCTCCCAGTTGAGGTCGGGCTGCTCGGGTGCGAAGAGGTGGAGGAACCACGCACCGTCCGGAGTGCGGGTCCAGGCGGGGCCGCCGAAGACCGACTCCCAGTCGTTCGGCGGCAGCTCACCGGCGGTGCCCCTGCCGGGCCGGAAGTAGTAGCGCTCGCGGGCCGTACCCCCGTCGTGGTCCGCGAGCGCGGCCCGGAACCACGGGTGCTGGTCCGACGTGTGGTTCGGGACGATGTCCACGATCACCTTCAGGCCCAGCCCGTGGGCGGTGCGGACGAGATCGTCGGCGTCGGCGAGATCCCCGAAGAGCGGGTCCACGGCCCGGTAGTCGGCGACGTCGTAGCCGCCGTCGGCCTGCGGCGAGGCGTAGAAGGGTGTGAGCCATACGGCGTCGATGCCCAGCTCGGCGAGATGAGGCAGACGCCGGGTGGCCCCGCGCAGATCCCCGACGCCGTCACCGTCACTGTCGGCGAAGGAGCGCACGTACACCTGGTAGATGACGGCATCGCGCCACCAGCCGCCGCCCTCGGTGGAAGAGCTTGCAGGAAGCGGCCCCTCGGCTGCCGCGGGTCCGGGCAGGGTGACGGCGGAAGCGACTTCGTGGGTCATAGGAGGTCCCTCTCGTACGGTCCGGGGGCGGGGGAGACGTACAACTAACGAGGTCAACGTGGGTGTGGGCGCGTGGTGACGGTGCTCGGAGGACCAAAATAACAGCCCTGCAAGAGCTTGCGAGGGGTGTTGCAGGAGTCTGTAGCAGGTGCGCGGGGCGGCGGAAATGGCCGCCGTCAAGCGATGTAATGGCAACTCTCAGGACACGCGGATGTAACGATCCCCCACTCTTGCAGAAAATTGCCGCAAGGTCTTTCCGCTCTCTTTCATCCTTGTTACGTTCCTGCCGAACCCGGCGCCGCGAGGGAGCGGTCGGCAGGGGGCTTGGCCTCCGCCATCTCGGGCATCTCTGAAGGAGTTCACATGCGGCGTGGCATAGCGGCCACCGCGCTGGTAGCGGCACTGGCACTGGCAGCGACGGCGTGCGGCGGGGACGACGGCGGTGACAAGGCCGGCGGCCCGGTCACCCTCACCTGGTGGGACACGTCGAACGCGACCAACGAGGCGCCGACGTACAAGGCGATGATCGCCGAGTTCGAAAAGGCGAACAAGGACATCAAGGTCAAGTACGTCAACGTCCCGTTCGACCAGGCGCAGAACAAGTTCCAGACCGCGGCCGGCAGCAAGGGTGCCCCCGACATCATCCGCGCCGAGGTCGGCTGGACCGCCTCCTGGGCCAAGTCGCAGTTCCTGGCCCCGCTCGACGGCACGGACGCGCTCAAGAACACCGGGGACATCACTCCCTCGCTCCTCAAGCAGGCGCAGTACCAGGGCAAGACCTATGGTGCCCCCTTCGTCACCGACTCCCTCGGCCTGATGTGGAACAAGGAAATCCTGAAGAAGGCCGGCTACGACAAGGCGCCGGCCACCTGGGACGAGGTGAAGACCGTCGCCAAGGCGGTCAAGGCGAAGGCCGGCGTCGACGGCTTCACCCTCCGCGCCGACGCCTACTTCGAGCTGCCGTTCCTCTTCGGCGAAGGCACCGACATGGTCGACGCCGCCGGCAAGAAGATCACGGTCAACTCGCCCGAGGCCGTCAAGGCCGTGGACACGAGCAAGGCCCTGCTCGCCGCGCCGGGCGTCTCCAAGCTCGATGTGACCGCCGACTCCTACGCCCACATGATGGACGCGTTCAACACCGGCAAGGTCGCGATGATCGTCCAGGGCCCGTGGGAGCTGACGAACATCTACAAGGGCGCGGCCTTCAAGGACAAGGCCAACCTGGGCATCTCCAACGTCCCGGCCACCGCCTCCGGCAAGGCCGGCGCCCCGACCGGCGGCCACAACCTCTCCGTGTACGCCGGCTCCGACAAGGCGCACCAGGCCGCGGCCCAGAAGTTCGTCGGCTTCATGACCTCGGGTGAGACCCAGGCCAAGATCGCGCTGAAGAACGGCACGCTGCCGACCCGCACCTCCGCCTACACCGCCGAGGTCAAGGCCACCCCGGGCATCACCGAGTTCCAGGCGATCCTCGCCGGCTCCGCCCGGCCGCGTCCCGAACTGCCCGAGTACAGCTCGCTCTTCGCCGACCTCGGCACCAACCTCACCGCGATCCTTCAGGGCAAGGTGAGCACCCAGAAGGGCCTCGACACCACCGCCGAGTCCTACAAGAAGCTGCTCAAGGACTTCTCCTAAGGCGACCACCGGCCGTCCGGACCGCTCCCGAACAGGGACGGGCCGGACGGCCGCCCGTGGTGGTACGCCCGGCCCACCGGCCGCACCACCAGGCCGCACACCCTGCTGAGAATCTGTCGTAAAGGTGTCGAAGATGACCGTCGCCGTCGAGGGCGGAAGCCGAAAGACCCAGCGTGGCGCCGGGCCGCGTCGCGGGCCGATGAGCCGTATCAGGCAGTCGTACAACCGGAATTGGTACGCCTGGGCGATGGTCGCCCCGGTGGTCGCGGTCATCGGCGTGCTGGTGCTCTACCCCCTGGTGCGCGGCATCTATCTGTCGCTGACCGATGCCAACAGCAACAACGTCGGCCGGACGATCGGCGTCAACAAGATCCCCGACAGCTTCTCGTGGGTGGGTCTCGACAACTACACGGAGATCCTCTCCGGGGGCGACCACCAGTTCTGGCCCCACTTCATATGGACCATCGTCTGGACCGTTGTCTGTGTGGCCCTGCACTACGGGATCGGCATGGGCCTCGCCCTGCTGCTCAACCGTAAGATCCGCGGCCGCACCTTCTACCGGATGGTCCTGATCCTGCCGTGGGCGGTGCCGACCTTTGTCACCGTCTTCGCCTGGCGGCTGATCCTCGCCGACGACGGCGGTGTCTTCAACATGGCTCTGGAATGGGCCCACTTGCCCACCCCGGCATGGCTCAGCGATCCCTTCTGGCAGAAGACCGCCGCCATCATGGTCAACACCTGGGTCGGCGTCCCCTTCATGATGGTCTCTCTTCTCGGCGGTCTGCAGTCGATCCCGCCCGAGCTCTACGAAGCCGCCGAGGTGGACGGTGCCACGCCCTGGCAGCGCTTCCGGTATGTGACGCTGCCCGGCCTGCGCTCGGTCAGCAGCACGGTCGTCCTGCTCGGCGTCATCTGGACCTTCAACCAGTTCGTCGTCATCTTCCTGTTGTTCGGCAACAACTCGGGCACGGACGCCCAGATCCTCGTCACCTGGGCGTACCGCCTCGGCTTCGGACAGGACCCGCGCGACTACGCCGGTTCCGCCGCGTACGGCGTCATCATCCTGTCGATGCTCATCGTTTTCGCCTCCTTCTACCGGCGATGGCTGGCCCGCAACGAGAAGGCCGTCTGACGGTCCGCCCAGGGCCACCGGGCAGTAAGCACCAGCCATGACGAAAGAGAGGGCCAACCCCATGAGCACCACAGCAGATGTCCGGGTCGCGGGAGCGGCCGAGGCGGCCACCGCCGGCCAGCCCCGCAAGCGCGCCTCGGGCAAGAGGCAGTTGAAGCGCGGAGAGCGCCCCCGTTCCGTATCCCTGCTGATCCACGGCGCGCTGATCATCGCGAGCTTTGTCGCGGCCTTCCCGATCGGCTGGATCGCCTGGATCTCGCTCGGCCCGGACAAGACCGACTTCCTCCACCCCGGCGACATCGCCGACAAGATCAGCTTCGAGAACTACACGACGGTCCTGAACGACACGTCGTTCCTCCAGTGGTTCGTCAACTCGCTGATCGTCGCGCTCGGTACCTGCCTGCTCGGCGTGTTCATCGCCGCAAGCTCCGGCTACGCGGTCTCCCGGATGCGTTTCCCGGGACACCGTCAGCTGATGTGGACCTTCCTGATCACCCAGATGTTCCCGGTCGCCATCCTGATGGTGCCGCTCTACAACATCCTGGCCAACCTGGGTCTGCTGGACACCTACTGGGCCCTGATCCTGGTCTACTGCACCACGGCGATCCCGTACTGCGCGTGGCTGCTCAAGGGGTACTTCGACACCATCCCCGCGGAGATCGACGAAGCGGGCCGGATCGACGGACTCACTCCGTTCGGCACCTTCTACCGGCTGATCCTGCCGCTCGCCCGGCCGGGTATCGCGGTGGCCGCGTTCTACACCTTCCTCACCGCCTGGGCCGAGGTCGCCTATGCGTCGGTGTTCATGCTCAGCGACGACAAGTACACCCTCGCCATCGGCCTGACCACCTTCATCAGCGAGCACGACACCCAGTGGGACCTGATGGCCGCGACCTCCGTGCTCATCGCCATCCCCGCGTCGCTGTTCTTCTACCTCGTCCAGCGCCACCTGGTCACCGGCCTCACCGCCGGCGCCGCCAAATCCTGACCCCCACGAACCGGGGCACCCGGCTCCCTGACCGGCCGGGTGCGCCCTGCTGCCCGACGTTTCGCCCGAATCGCTGTACCGAGCCTCAGAGGGATCGAGAATGACCCAGTACCTGGCTGACGCCCATCACGCCGACCTGCCCGCGGCTTCCGCGGACTGGTGGAGAGACGCCGTCATCTACCAGGTGTACCCCCGCAGCTTCGCCGACGGGAACGGCGACGGCATGGGCGACCTTCCGGGCATCCGCAGCAGACTGCCGTACCTCAAGGAACTCGGCGTCGACGCCGTGTGGCTCAGCCCCTTCTACGCCTCCCCGCAGGCCGACGCCGGCTACGACGTCGCCGACTACCGCGCCATCGACCCGATGTTCGGCACGCTGCTGGACGCCGACGCGCTGATCCGGGACGCCCACGAACTCGGGCTGCGCATCATCGTCGACCTGGTGCCCAATCACTCGTCCGACGCCCACGAATGGTTCAAGCGCGCACTGAAGGAGGGCCCGGGATCCGCGCTGCGCGACCGCTACCACTTCCGTGCCGGCAAGGGGGAGAACGGCGAACTGCCGCCCAATGACTGGGAGTCCATCTTCGGCGGCTCCGCCTGGACGCGCACCGAGAACCCCGACGGCACCCCCGGCGACTGGTATCTGCACCTCTTCGCCCCCGAGCAGCCCGACTTCAACTGGGAACACCCGGCCGTCGCGGACGAGTTCCGCTCGATCCTGCGCTTCTGGCTCGACATGGGTGTCGACGGCTTCCGGATCGACGTCGCCCACGGCCTGGTCAAGGCGCCGGGCCTGCCCGACATCGGCGGCAGCGACCAGCTGAAACTGCTGGGCAACGATGTCATGCCCTTCTTCGACCAGGACGGCGTCCACGAGATCTACCGCGCCTGGCGCAAGATCCTCGACGAGTACCCCGGCGACCGCATCGCCGTGGCCGAGGCGTGGACACCCACCGTCGAGCGCACCGCCAACTACGTGCGCCCCGACGAGCTGCACCAGGCCTTCAACTTCCAGTACCTGGGCACCCATTGGGTCGCGGACGAGCTGCGCCGGGTGATCGACGAGTCGCTGGACGCCATGCGGCCCGTCGGCGCCCCGGCCACCTGGGTGCTCTCCAACCATGATGTGACCCGCCACGCCACCCGCTTCGCGGGCCCGCCGGCGGGCACCCAGATCCGTGAGGCCGGCGACCGGGAGCTGGGACTGCGACGGGCCCGCGCCGCCACCCTGCTGATGCTGGCGCTGCCCGGATCCGCCTATCTCTACCAGGGCGAGGAGCTCGGTCTTCCCGACGTCACCGACCTGCCCGACGAGGTCCGGCAGGACCCGGCCTTCGGACGCACGGAGGGCCAGGACGGCTTCCGCGACGGCTGCCGGGTGCCGATCCCGTGGACCGCAGAGGGCTCGTCGTACGGCTTCGGCGCGGGCGGCAGCTGGCTGCCCCAGCCGGACAGCTGGGCCGGGCTGAGCGTCGAGGCGCAGACCGGTGACCCGGACTCGACCCTGGAGTTGTACCGCAGCGCCCTCGCGGCGCGCCGCGCGCACCCCGCGCTGGGCGCGGGCGACTCGGTCGAGTGGCTGGAGGCGCCCGAGGGCGTGCTCGCCTTCCGCCGGGAAGGCGGCTTTGTCTGCACCGTCAATACGACGGGCACGGCCGTACGGATACCGGCACCCGGCCGCGTACTGCTGGCCGGCAGCGCTGTTCGGACGGCCGAGGGCGAGGCCGAGCTGCCCGCGGACACCGCTGTGTGGTGGACGGTGTGACGATTCCCCCGTCGCGGGGCGGCGCCGTCCAGACCGGCACCGCCCCGCGGCTCGCGGACATCGCGGCTCAGGCTTCGGTCAGCGAGGCGACCGCGAGCCGCGTGATGAACGGCAAACCGGGCGTGGCGAGCGGCACCCGTCAGCGGGTGCTCGCGGCGCTCGACGTGCTCGGATACGAGAGGCCCGTACGGCTGCGGCAGCGCAGTGCGGGTCTCATCGGACTGCTGACCCCCGAGCTCATCAACCCGATCTTCCCCGCGTTCGCCCAGGCCATCGAGCAGGTCCTGGCCGGACACGGCTACACCCCGGTGCTCTGCACCCAGCTGCCGGGCGGCGCGACCGAGGACGAGCTGGTCGAACAGCTCCAGGAGAGCGGCGTCAACGGCATCGTGTTCCTGTCCGGACAGCACTCCGACGCCTCGGCCGATCACACGCGGTACGCCGAACTCGTCGCCCGGGGAGTTCCGTTCGTCCTCATCAACGGGTACAGCGAGCACATCAGCGCGCCCTGCGTCTCCTGCGACGACCGGTCGGCGATGCGTATGGCTGTGCACCATCTGGCCGAACTGGGGCACGAGAGGATCGGTCTGGCGATCGGTCCCGGCCGCTATGTGCCGGCCCACCGCAAGACCGAGGGCTTTCTGGACGGCCTCGCCTCCATCCTGGGCTACACCGGCGCCGCGGCCGAACAGCTGGTCCAGCGCTCCTTGTTCAGTGTCGAGGGTGGCCATGCGGCGGCCGGTGCGCTGTTGGACAAGGAGTGCACCGCCATTGTCTGCGGCAGCGACATGATGGCGCTCGGCGTAGTCCGGGCGGCCCGGGAGCGCGGCCTCGATGTGCCGTACGACCTCTCGGTGGTCGGGTTCGACGACTCGCAGCTGGTGGCGTTCACGGATCCGCCGCTGACGACGATCCGCCAGCCGGTGAAGGCGATGGCGGCCGCGGCGGTCGGCGCGCTGCTGGAGGAGCTGCAGGGAAGTCCGGTACAGAGCACGGAGTATGTGTTCCAGCCGGAACTCGTGGTCCGGGGCACCACCGCGCAGGCGCGCCGGTAGACGCGTAACCGGACCGGCCGGCCGAGCGCGTGGGGACCGGACGTGCCGGCCCCCCGGCCGGCCGGCCCGGAGCCATGGCTGAAAGTAGCACCCCTGCAAAACTTGCGAAAGGTCTTGCAGTTGGGAAACAGCAAGATTTCCGCAGTGTGACGAGAGCGTGTCCGAAGGGTTGACCCCGGACCGGGGAGGCTCGTACGGTCACGACCGCAATAACTTTCTGCTGCCTTGCAGCAAGAACCCTCAAAGGCCTTACGGGCACGGCGCGTTGCCGGACAAGGCTGCACCGTCACCCGCACCTCCCCCCATGCAGGAGGAAAAATGGCCGGCAGACCTCTGGCCGCGGCGCTCGCCCTTGTGGCGGGCGCCGCGGTGAGTGTGGTTGCACCGACGGGCGCCGCACAGGCGACCCCGCCGGGGGACAAGGACGTCACGGCCGTCCTTTTCGAGTGGAAGTTCGCGTCGGTCGCGAAGGCGTGCACCGACACCCTGGGCCCGGCCGGCTATGGCCATGTCCAGGTCTCTCCGCCCCAGGAGCACATTCAGGGCGGGCAGTGGTGGACCTCGTACCAGCCCGTCAGCTACAAGATCGCCGGCCGGCTCGGCGACCGCGCCGCGTTCCAGAGCATGGTGAGCACCTGCCACGCGGCGGGTGTGAAGGTCGTCGTCGACAGCGTGATCAACCACATGGCGTCGGCGTCCGGCACCGGTACCGGCGGCTCCTCGTACGAGAAGTACAACTACCCGGGCACCTACTCCGGCGCAGACATGGACGACTGCCGCTCGAACATCATCAACTACGGTGACCGCGCCAACGTCCAGAACTGTGAGCTTGTCGGGCTCGCCGACCTGGACACCGGTGAGGATTACGTACGCGGCCGAATCGCCACGTATCTGAACGACCTGCTCTCGCTGGGCGTCGACGGCTTCCGTATCGACGCCGCGAAGCACATGCCGGCCGCGGACCTCGCCAACATCAAGTCCAGGCTCAGCAATCCCGGCGTGTACTGGAAGCAGGAAGCGATCTACGGGGCGGGCGAGGCGGTCTCGCCCAGCGAGTACCTGGGGAACGGCGACGTCCAGGAGTTCCGGTACGCCCGTGACCTCAAGCGGGTCTTCAACAACGAGAACCTCGCCTATCTGAAGAACTACGGCGAGGGGTGGGGGTACATGGAGTCCGGCAAGTCCGGGGTCTTCGTCGACAACCACGACACCGAACGCGGCGGCGACACCCTCAACTACAAGGACGGCGCCAACTACACGCTCGCGAATGTCTTCATGCTGGCGTGGCCGTACGGATCGCCGGACGTACACTCCGGCTACGAGTGGTCGGACAAGGACGCTGGACCGCCCAACGGCGGGACGGTGAACGCCTGTTGGCAGGACGGCTGGAAGTGCCAGCACGCCTGGCCAGAGATCAAGTCGATGGTCGCGTTCCGCAATACGGCGCGCGGTCAGGGCGTCGTCAACTGGTGGGACAACGGCGGGGACCAGATCGCGTT
Source organism: Streptomyces sp. NPDC002730 (assembly GCF_042888805.1). NCBI lineage: Bacteria > Bacillati > Actinomycetota > Actinomycetes > Kitasatosporales > Streptomycetaceae > Streptomyces > Streptomyces sp. NPDC002730. Next base: position 29,018 of record NZ_JBIAQG010000002.1, on the reverse strand, counting down.
CGGGCGGGGTTCGAAGGCGTACGTCGCCATCAACCACGAGTCGTCGTCGCTCACCCGCACGTTCCAGACGTCGCTGCCGGCGGGTGGTTACTGCGATGTGCAGTCGGGCCGTTCGGTGACGGTCAGCACCTCGGGCCAGTTCACGGCAACGCTGCCCCCGAACACGGCGGTGGCGCTCCACGCGGGAGCCCGCGCCTGCGGCTAGCCCTTGCCGGGGCGGGGCTCCTGTTGGGGCTCCGCCCCAAGCCCCGCGCCTCAATCGCCGGCGGGGCTTGATTTGGCACCGTCCGACCTGGGGCTCCGCCCCAGACCCCGCGCCTCAATCGCCGGCGGGGCTGAATTTCCGCCGGTCCGGCGGAAATTTCAGCCGGTCCGGCGATTGAGGACACGCCCGAAGGGCGTCCCCACCCAAGGAGAACCAACCGGTGACCACCACCCCCCGCGTCCGCGCGGCCGGCACCGCCATAGGCACCGCCGCCGCCCTCCTCGCGGCGCTCATATCCGCCGGGCCGGCCGCCGGCGCGCCCAGACCCCCCGCCCCGCCCTCCGACCGCGCGCTCGCCGCCACGCCCGCGCGGCATGACCTGACGCGGGAGCAGTTCTACTTCGCCCTGCCCGACCGGTTCGCCAACGGCGATACGGCCAACGACCGCGGCGGACTCGACGGCGACCGCCTCGAAACCGGATACGACCCCACCGACAAGGGCTTCTACCAGGGCGGCGACCTCAAGGGCCTGACGAGCAAGCTCGACTACATCAAGGGCCTCGGCACCACCGCCATCTGGATGGCGCCCATCTTCAAGAACCGGCCCGTCCAGGGCACCGGCAAGGACGCGTCCGCCGGGTATCACGGGTACTGGATCACCGACTTCACCCAGGTCGACCCGCACTTCGGCACCAACGCCGACCTCGAGAAGCTGATCGACAAGGCCCACGCCAAGGGCATGAAGGTCTTCTTCGACGTCATCACCAACCACACCGCCGACACCGTCGACTACGCCGAGAAGAAGTACGGCTACCGCCCCAAGGGCGCTTATCCGTACCTGGACAGGAGCGGCCGCCCGTTCGACGACCGGGCCGGGATCGGGAAGGTCGACGCCGGCTCGTTCCCGTACACGCCCAAGGTCAGCGGGAAGAAGGTGCCCGCCTGGCTCAACGACCCGACGATGTACCACAACCGCGGTGACTCGACCTTCGCGGGCGAGAGCTCCGAGTACGGCGACTTCTCCGGCCTCGACGACCTGTGGACCGAGCGTCCCGAGGTCGTCAGGGGCATGGAGGAGATCTACGAGAAGTGGGTCCGCGACTTCGACATCGACGGCTTCCGTATCGACACCGTCAAGCACGTCGACATGGACTTCTGGACCCAGTGGGCCACCGCGCTCGACGCATACGCCGCCAAGCGCGGCCGGGACGACTTCTTCATGTTCGGCGAGATCTTCGCCGGGGACACGGCGATCACCTCGCCGTACGTCACGCGCGGCCGGCTCGACGCCACGCTCGACTTCCCCTTCCAGAGCGCGGCCCGCGCCTACGCCTCGCAGGGCGCGTCCGCCGACCAGCTCGCCGGCGTGTTCGGGAACGACTACCGCTACACCAGCGACAAGGCCAACGCCTATGAGCAGGTGACCTTCCTCGGCAATCACGACATGGGCCGCATCGGCACCTTCCTCAAGCAGGACAACCCGAAGGCCGACGACGCCGAACTGCTGAAGCGGGCGCGGCTCGCCAACGAGCTGATGTTCCTCTCCCGCGGCAATCCGGTGATCTACTACGGCGACGAGCAGGGCTTCACCGGCGCGGGCGGCGACAAGGACGCCCGCCAGAGCCTCTTCGCCTCCAGGACCGCGGACTATCTGGACGACGACCAGCTGGGGACGGACCGTACGCACGCGTCCGACGCGTACGACACCTCGCATCCCGTCTACCGGTCGATCGCCGCGCTCGCGAAGCTCACCAAGGAGCACCCGGCGCTGCGCGACGGCGTCCAGACGGAGCGGTACGCAAAGGACTCGGTGTACGCCTTCTCCCGCACCGACGCCAAGGCGCGCACCGGGCCCATCGAGTATCTCGTCGCCGTCAACAACGCGGACAGCGCGAAGACCGTGACCATCCCAGCGGACGCCACGGACTTCCGTGCGCTGTACGGCGGTTCGGGCGCGGTGCACGCCGTCGACGGGAAGATCACCGTCACCGTGCCTGCGCTGTCCTCCGTCGTGCTCCGGGCCGCGAAGCCGCTCGCCGCGCCCGCCGCCAAGCCCACGCTCACCCTCAAGGCCCCGGCCGCCGGAGCCACCGGCACCGTCGAGATCGCTGCCGACGTGAACGGCGGAGGTCTCAACCGCGTCGTCTTCGCCGCCCAGGCGGGCAACGGCAAGTGGCGCACCCTCGGCTCGGCCGACCACGCCCCGTACAAGGTCACTCAGTACGTCGATGTGGCGGCCGGAACCCCCCTGCGCTACAAGGCAGTTGTGGTGGACAGCGCGGGACGTACAGCAAGTGACCGGGCGGAGACGACCGCCGGCCAGGCACCGCCGCCCGAGAAGCCGGTGGCCGTCGAGCGCGACTACGCGGTCGTCCACTACCAGCGGCCCGACGGCGACTACGACGGCTGGCAGCTCAGGACCGGCACTCAGCAGGCCGCCTTCACCGGCCGTGACGCGTACGGCGCCTTCGCCTGGGTCAAGCTCGCCGAGGGCGCCACGAACGTCCCGTACACCGTCGAGAAGAACGGCACCGCGGACGGCCCGCAACGCACCGTCGACCTGGCCCGCACCGGCCAGGTGTGGATCGCCCAGGGCAAGGAAGGCCAGTCGGACACCGCGCCCGACGGCGCCTACCCGCCGCAGGACAGGACGAAGGCCGTTCTCCACTACAACCGCGCCGACGGCGACTACGACGGCTGGGGTCTGCACACCTGGACCGGCGCAGCATCGCCCACCGACTGGTCCAAGCCGCTCCAGCCGGTGAAGAAGGACGCGTACGGAGTGACCTTCGAGGTGCCGCTCGCCGCCGGCGCGACCTCGCTCAGCTACATCCTCCACAAGGGCGACCAGAAGGACCTGCCGACCGACCAGTCCCTGGACCTCGCGACGTACACGAACGAGGTCTGGCTGCTGGCCGGGCAGCCGAAGTATCTGCTGCCGCAGACCGGCGGCGCGCCCTTGCTCGACCTCGCCAAGGCCGAGGCCCAGTGGATCGACCGGAACACCGTGGTGTGGAAGGTGAAGGCGACCGACGCCACCAGCCAGCAGCTGGTGTACGCGGCGGACGGCGGCATCACCGTCAAGGACGGCGCACTGTCCGACGAAGGCCGGTGGCTGCGTCTCACCTCCGCCACTCTGAGCGACGCGCAGAAGGCGAAGTACCCGCACCTCAAGGACTATCCGGCGTTCACCGTCGACACCCGCGACCGGGACCGGGTCCGGCAGTCGCTGCGCGGCCAGCTCATCGCCACCCAGCGCGCGGCCAACGGCGCGCTGCTCGCCGCCACCGGCGTCCAGACGGCCGGGATCCTCGACGACCTGTACGCGGGCAAGGCCACCAAGGCAGCCCTGGGACCGGTCTTCGACCGCGGCCGCCCCACCCTCTCCCTCTGGGCTCCCACCGCGCACTCCGTCTCGCTCGAACTCGACGGCAGAACGGTCGCCATGCGACGGGACGACGCGAGCGGCGTCTGGTCCGTCACCGGCCCCAAGGGCTGGTCAGGAAAGCAGTACAGATACGCGGTGAAGGTCTGGGCGCCCAGCGTCCAGAAGCTCGTCACCAACAAGGTCACCGACCCGTACTCCACCGCCCTGACCACCGACTCGGCACGGAGCCTGGTCATCGACCTCGCCGACCCGAAGCTCGCCCCGGCGGGCTGGACAGGTCTCAGGAAGCCGGCCGCGACACCGCTGCGCGACGCGCAGATCCAGGAGCTCCACATCCGCGACTTCTCGGTCGCGGACCGCACATCGAAGCACCCGGGGCAGTATCTGGCCTTCACCGACCGTGGCTCGCAGGGCATGAAGCATCTGCGCGCGCTCGCCGCCTCCGGTACCTCCTACGTCCACCTCCTGCCGGCCTTCGACATCGGCACCATCCCGGAGAAGAAGTCCGACCAGTCCGTGCCCGACTGCGATCTGTTGGTGTACGCGCCGGACTCCGACAAGCAGCAGGCCTGCATCGCGAAGGCCGCCGCGAAGGACGCGTACAACTGGGGCTACGACCCGCTGCACTACACCGTCCCGGAGGGCTCGTACGCCTCCGATCCGGAAGGCACCCGGCGTACGGTCGAGTTCCGGCAGATGGTGCAGTCCCTGAACTCCAGCGGCCTGCGCACCGTCATGGACGTCGTCTACAACCACACCGTGGCGAGCGGACAGGCCGACAAGTCCGTGCTCGACAGGATCGTGCCGGGCTACTACCAGCGGCTGCTCGCCGACGGCACCGTCGCCACCTCCACCTGCTGCGCGAACACCGCGCCCGAGAACGCCATGATGGGCAAGCTCGTCGTCGACTCGGTCGTCACCTGGGCGAAGGAGTACAAGGTCGACGGTTTCCGCTTCGACCTGATGGGCCACCATCCGAAGGCCAATATCCTCGCGGTGCGCAAGGCGCTCGACGAGCTGACGCCCGCGCGCGACGGCGTGGACGGAAAGAAGATCATCCTCTACGGCGAGGGCTGGAACTTCGGGGAGATCGCGGACGATGCCCGCTTCGTCCAGGCCACCCAGAAGAACATGGCGGGCACGGGGGTGGCGACCTTCTCCGACCGGGCCCGTGACGCGGTGCGCGGCGGCGGGCCCTTCGACGAGGACCCGGGCGTGCAGGGCTTCGCCTCCGGCCTCTACACCGACCCCAACTCCTCGGCGGCGAACGGCACTCCGGCCGAGCAGAAGGCCCGGCTGCTGCACTACCAGGACCTGATCAAGGTGGGTCTGACGGGCAATCTCGCCGCGTACTCCTTCACCGACAGCTCCGGCCGCAGCGTCAAGGGCTCCGAGGTCGACTACAACGGCGCACCGGCCGGATACGCCGCCGCCCCCGGCGACGCCCTCGCCTACGCGGACGCCCACGACAACGAGTCGCTGTACGACGCTCTCGCCTTCAAGCTTCCGCCCACCACCTCACCGGCGGACCGGGCCCGTATGCAGGTGCTGGCGATGGCGACCGCGGCCCTCTCCCAGGGACCGGCGCTCTCGCAGGCCGGGACGGACCTGCTCCGTTCCAAGTCGCTGGACCGCAATTCGTACGACAGCGGTGACTGGTTCAACGCGATCCACTGGGACTGCCGGGACGGCAACGGCTTCGGCCGCGGGCTGCCGCCGGAGGCCGACAACAAGACCAAGTGGCCGTACGCCAAGCCGCTGTTGACGTCGATCACGGTCGGCTGCCCACAGATCACCGGCGCCTCGGCCGCCTACCGGGACCTGCTCACCATCCGTACCACCGAGAAGGCCTTCAGCCTGGGCACGGTGGGTGAGGTGCAGTCCGCGGTCTCCTTCCCGCTCTCCGGCAAGGACGAGACCCCGGGCGTGATCACGATGCGCGTCGGCGATCTGGTCGTGGTCTTCAACGCCACACCGGAGCGGCAGACGCAGCGGGTCACGGCGCTGGCCGGGAAGGCGTACGCGCTCCACCCGGTGCAGGCCGCGGGCGCGGACCCTATCACCAAGTCGGCTTCGTACGAAGGGAGTTCAGGGAGCTTCACCGTACCGGCGCGTAGCGTCGCCGTTTTCGCCCGCAGTTGACCGAAGCGGGTTAGCGTGGTGGGCCGACTACGGGGCGGGGTGTCCTCGGTCCGAGGAGATGCGCGACATGACCCAAGCCGACGGCGCCACTGTGCTGGTCGTCGACGACCTCGAGGCCAATCGCTACGCCATGGGCGCGGTGCTGCGCCGGGCAGGCCACCGGGTCGTGTCCACCGCGAGCGCCGGCGACGCCCTGATCGAGCTCGATACGAGACTCAGGTCGGGTGCGTTGCCGGACGCCGCGCTGGTCGACATCGGCCTGCCCGACATGAACGGCTTCGAGCTCTGCCGCCGGATCAAGGCCCATCCGGTGATCGCTGCGATGCCGGTGGTGCACTTCAGCGCCGCGGCGATCACCCCGCGCGACCGCAGCCGCGGACTCGACGCGGGTGCCGACGCCTATCTGACGGTCCCGGTCGAACCGGAGGAGATCGAGGCGGTGATCAGGGCCGCGCTGCGCGGGGCCCGCTCCCGTCACGACGCCGAGGCGCAGGCGGGCCGGCTGACCCGGCTCGCGGCCGCGATCACGGAGCTGCACTGCGCGCACGGCCCGCAGGAACTGGCCGATCTCGCCGCCGCCGCGACCGCCTGGCTCACCGGCGGCCCGGCGGCGGCCTTCGTCTTCGGCGCCGAGGACACGCTGTACGCGGGCAGTCCGCGGCGCTGCGACTCCCCGCCGGACTCCGGCGCCCGCACGGCCGTGGCTCAGCTGCTGCAGCGGTGCATGGCGGGCCGCTCGGGTGTACGTCCCGTGATGGCGCCCGCGCCCCTGTGGCCGCCGGGATTCTTCGTCCCCGAAGTCCCCGGCGGCGCAGCCCTGTTGCTGGCCCGCAGCCAACCCGGCCGGCCGCCGGTCTGTCTGGCCCGGCCGGCCTACGCCCCCAACGACCCGGACACGGCACATCTGCTCGGCCGTCTCGCCCACGCCACCGCCCTCACCGCCGGGACACTGCGCACCGCCGCCGAGGAACGCCATGTGGCGCTGACCCTGCAACGCAGCTTCCTGCCCCAGCAGCCGCCCGCCCTGCCCGGCGCCGACCTCGCTCTGCGCTATGTGCCCGCCTCCCGGAACGCCGAGATCGGCGGGGACTTCTATGTCGCCCTCTCCACCCCCGCCGGACTGCTGGTCGGCGTCGGCGACGTGGTCGGCCACTCGCTGGACGCGGCGACCGTGATGGTCGAACTTCGGCACGCCCTGCGCGCGTACGCGACCGACGAGAGCGACCCGGCCGTGCTGCTGCACCGCCTCGACCGGATGCTCCAGCGCTACCACCCGGAGGCCACGGCCACCGTCTGCCTGGCCCTGATCGACCCGGTCACCGGCCGCGCCCGGATCGCGAACGCCGGCCATATCCGCCCGCTGGTCGTCACGGCCGACGGCGAGACGTCCTACCTGACGGTCTCCGGCCCACTGCTCGGCCTCGACCTGGAGCGTCCGCATCCGTCCACGGTCCAACTGACATACGGCGACCGGCTGTTGATGGTCACCGACGGACTGATCGAGACCCGCGGCACGGACCTCACGGTCTCCCTCGAACGACTCCGCCACGCCGCGGCCCACGCGCCGCGGGGCGTCGCCGCTCTCTGCGACACCCTGCTGGACTGCTTCGGCACCCGGGAGGACGACGTCGCGCTGCTGGCCCTTCAGCTGACCGGCCTCGGCTGACGGGCCTCGGCTGACGGGCTTCAGCCGACCGGTTTCATCTGACCGCCTTCTCCAGCAGGATCACTCCGTAACGGCTGCCGTCCTTCGCCACCTTGCCGGGCTCCTCACCGGCGACGCGGTAGCCGGCAGCCTCGTAGTACGTCCGCAGCGCGGGATTGTTCGACAGACAGTCGAGCCGTACGAACTCCCGCCCGGTATCGGCGATCCGCTGCTCGGCGTGCGCGAGCAGCAGCCGGCCGAACCCGGGCGGAGCCGCATCCCGGTCGATCATCAGCCGGTGCACATACCCGGCCACGGGGGGCTGGATCCCCCAGGCGGGCTGGTCCTCCCACCACAGTTCGTACGCCCCGATCGCATCGCCGTCCGCGGTCTCCGCGATCCAGACCTCCCCCTCCTTGATCCAGTGCCGGAAGTGGTCGGCATCCTTGTCGCCGGGCTTCCACTGGGCGATGCCGTTGAGCTGCATCCAGCGGGCGGCCCCGTCGAAGAGAGCGACGAGGGTTTCCACATCGGTGTGGGCGGCGAGCCGACAGATGATCTTCATTCCAGCATTATTGACGGGGTCATGGACACTTGCATAAGGGTGGGTCCCGCAACTGCCCGACCAGGCCCTGATCGTGCCCCGACCATCTTTTGTCACCCGTGCTGGAGCGCCCGATGCCGCAGATCACCGTCGACTACTCCGCGAACCTGGAATCCTCCTTCGACCGCCGGGGCTTCGCGCTCGCGCTTCACCCGCTGATCGTCGAGACGATCGACACCGAACTGGACGCCTGCAAGACGAGGTTCCGCCGTGTCGACGAGACGGTCGTGGCCGGAGGTACGCCCGACGACGCCGTCATCCACATCGGTATCGCCCTGCTGCCGGGCCGCGCCCCCGAGCTCAAGGCGCAACTGTCGGAAGTCGTCCTGGACCTGCTGGCAGGCCATCTGAAGCCGGCCGAGGGCGTTGTGCCCGTCGTCTCCACCGAGGTGCGTGACCTGGAAGCGTCCTACCGCAAGCGCTGAGTCGGCACCTTGGAGAGCGAGGGCGCCAGCGTCATGAGCCGGCCGACCAGATCGCCGAACGGGCCGTCGGCCGGCTCGTCCACGAGGACGCGGATCAGGATGCCCGCCATCTCTTCGTCGTACGCCGCACTCACCGCGCACAGCGCCGCGAAGTCGTGCACCAGCTGCAACTCCAGCTCGGCGCGCGGAATGCGCCGCCCGTCCAGCCAGAGCAGCGCCGTCGACTCGGCGAGCGACACCCAGGACCGTACGACCAACTCCAGGCGCGCCGGCGGAGTGCCGATCCCCAGATGGGCCAGGATCTGTTCGTACGCCGCCTGCCGGACCTCGTCGATCATCGCGTTCGTCGCCGAATCCGCGCCCCTGGAGCAGGCTCCGCCCGCGGAGACCGCGGGACCGCCCCGCATCAACGCCGAGAACCCGGGCCCGTGGTCGTTCACAAAGTCGAAGAACCGTCCCATGACCCGCAGCAGCCGCGCCCCGAGCGGCCCCTCGGGCGGCTCCTGGAACCGCGCGGCCAGCTCGTCGGCGGCTCGCCGCAGCGCGGCCTCGTACAGGCTCTGTTTGCCCGGGAAGTAGTGGTAGACGAGCGGCCGCGAGATTCCGGCGGCCGCGGCTATCTCGTCGATCGAGACATCGTCGGGCGAGCGGTTGCTGAACAGGTCCAGCGCCACACGGATCAGTTGCTGCCTGCGCTCCTCGACGCCCATCCTGCGGCGTACCCCGGTCGTCATGCGAACACCCTAACGGGCGGCGAACGCATATCGGGCCGACGGGTCGAGGCTCTACGACATGACGTCGACGTACTGGCGGGTAGACCGCAGCGACAGAGGTGAGCCGGAGATTCCGGGAGCCGCTCAGTGCAGCGCACCCACCCGACGGCCGTCCTTCAGGCGGCCGTTCAGCTCCGCCCGTGCACCCTCCTTTGCCGGTACCGCCAGCAGATGACCCTTCGCGCTGCCGTCCACCCCGCCCGAGGTGGCCAGCGATGCGAACTGCTCGCTTCCCGCCGCGAGTACGAACCAGTGCCCCGCCTGCGACTTCCACAGCACGCCCGCCAGCACCCGCGGATCCCGCACTCCGCAGGACGGCGAGTCCTCGGCCCGCGCCGCGATCGCACCCGGCGCACCCGCCTGTGCTCCCGGCGCGTGGAACTGCGCCATGGCCCGGCTACCCGTACCCCGCCAGGTCTCCGCTCGCGTGCACAGCCAGGCCGCCGTGCCGTTCGACTCGGGCAGCGACTGCTGTGCGTACTGCCACGAGTTGACGCTGCGCACGCCGTGCGCGCGCACGCCGGGCAGCAGACAGGCCGTACGGGCCCACGAGGCGCGGGCCGCCTGACCGGTGACGTCCTTCGGGGCGGCCGGCGGCCCTGAGGTGAGCCTGGCCGGGGTCAGTTCACCGAGGTCGGTCAGCAGCCGGTCGGCCGTTTCGTCGCGCACCTCCAGCACGTCCCAGGACCGGCAGTCCCGCGCCTGCGCCGGGCTCGTCAGCGGGCTGGTCACACCGTCCGTGCCCCGCTGGAGGGGACGCGGACTGCCCGCCGGGTCGAGCAGATCCCGTACGGACGTCTTGCGCACCCAAGGAGCCGTCAGATAGCGGACACTGCCGTCGGTACGGCCTGCGACAATCGCGGCCGAGGAGGCGGCGTCGGCGCCGTCCGTGCGCGCGAAGTCGAGCGCCACACCGCCGGTGCCGTCCTTCGGCTCGGCATAGCGGACCACGCGCAGCCCGTCGTGGAGCAGCACCACACGTGCCTGGTCGACCTCGCCCGCGAACAGCAGCTGCGGCGAGCCCATCGGCGGGCCCGGGGGAGTGCCTGGGGTCGCGGAGACCTGGACCGCGCTGCCGGGCCTGGCCCAGACGGCGAGCGCGCGGCGCAGCAGCGCGCGGTCCTCGGTGAGACCGCCGCGGGCCGGCCAGACGGAGAAGTCGGTACGGGACGAGCGCTGCCACGCCGTGGCGGAGACCAGCGTCAACCGGGCCGGGTCCAGGGCGGATTCGGCCGCGGGGTTACGTGCGTACGGCGGCGCGGCCGCACCGTCCGGGCCCCAGCCGTCGCCCGGCAGCCCGAGCAGCCCGCCGCACACCGCGAGCGCCGCGGCCGCCACCATGGCCGCCTTGCCGTGCTGGCGGCGGCGCATCAGATCGGTGGGGCGCGCCTGCAGCGAACACGGGTCGAACTCGGAGGACTCGAGAAGAGCCGCAGCGCCCCCTCCCTCGGCGCCCCTTCCCTCCGTGCCCTCTCCACCCCGGCTCTCTCCCGCCGCCACCGGGTCCATGCCGTCCGCCTCGGCCAGCGCGGCCCGCGGATCACCGACCCCGGCCGCACCGAGAGCCTGCTGCACCTCGGCGTCGGGCAGCCCCTCCAGGCCGCGCAGCACATAGGCCGCCCTCGCGGGCCCCGAAAGCGCGGAGAGGCGCTGGTCCAGAGCGAGTTCATCGGCACCGCCCGAGCGCGGGAAGACCCGTAGACCCCACACATGCGGCAGCAGCGGCGGGAGCTGCGAGCGCTTCGGCCAGGCCAGCCGCCGCAGCGGGAGTCCGGCCTCCAGGGCCTGGCGCAGCACCCTTCCCCGTACATACGCATAGCCGGGGTCGGCGTCGCCCGGCGCCCGCCGGGAGGCCGGGATCGCCGTGTCCATGGCGTCTGTGGCGCCCGCGGGAGCGGTGCGGCCGCGCGGCAGCGAGCGCTGAGCGAGGGCGTGCGCGGTCAGTACACGGCGGTTGCGGCCGAGTGACGGCGGCAGTACGAGATACGCGATCCGTACGAGCCGGGGGTAGTGCTCGACAAGGGCCGCTTCGGCCTGCTCGACCTCGACACGGCCGGCGATGGGGGCGGGAGCGGGAGCGGGCGGGGTGACGACATCCTGTGGGCGCACGTTCAGCAGAACGAGCGAATCGTCTTACGGTCACCAGGCCCAGGAGCTCAGCTCGTCGCTGTCAGCCGTTCCCGGATGCGTTCGACCGCCTGGTCCGGGACGCCGAGCCCCTCGCGCACGTACCGCTCCATCGTGCCGTGGCGGGCAGCGACCGCGTCCAGCGCCGCCGCCAGATACTCCGGGAACACGCCGATCATCGCGAGGGCGGTCTCCGGGTCGCCGCCCTGTGCGATGAAACCCTCGACGAGCGAGGCGAAGGCCTGCCGTACCGCCGGATTGACGGAGAGGTACTCCGCCTCGACGGTCTCCGGCGTCGCGCCGAGGAGAGTGAGCAGGATCGTCGCCGCCCAGCCGGTGCGGTCCTTGCCCGCCGTGCAGTGGAAGAGCAGCGGTCCCGCGCCGGGCTCGGCGAGTTCACTGAGGAAGGCGCCGTAGGCGTGCCGCGCGGAGTCGCTGATGACGAAGGCACGGTAGGCGTGCGTGAAGAGCGCCTGCGCCCGGCCGCCGCCCAACTCCCGCCCGGCGACGGCCGGATCGCTCAGCACCTGCTTCAGCTGGGCCGCGACCGGCATCCGGCCGAAGGCCACCTGGTCGGCGAAGACATCGGCGAGCAGCAGCCGCCCGCCCTCGGGGACGTGGTCGGGGCGGGCGCGGCGCTCCGCCTCGGTGCGGAAGTCGACGACCGTACGGATCCCCAGCGCGGCGACGACCGGATCGGCGGCGGCGTCGAACCGGTCGAGCATCCCGGAGCGGAAGACAAGACCGGGGCGTACGGAACGGCCGCCGGGCAGCGCAATGGAGCCGAGGTCGCGGAGGTTGGCGACGGTGTGGGCGGGGATCGCGGTCATGGCGGGAAGGCTCCCTGACTGATCGTGCGGTCGATATCTACCGAATAGCCATGCTTTCTGCGGAACGGTAGTCGACGGTCACGCCACCGGCGCGGCACCGGCTGTGCCGGTGCCGCAGGGCAGCGGATCATCCCGCGGTGACCGACCAGCCGCTGAAGTGCACCGTGCCCCTGGCCCCGCTGCCCCCGCTGGTCGCGCTCATGAAGAGCCCCACGTCCTGGACGGCGGCGGACCCCGGCACGGAGACGGTGGCGACCGTGCGCCAGGTGGCACCGCCGTCCGTGGAGCAGGCGCCGGTGAAGGAGGTCCCGGCGTTCCGGGTGAGCCGCAGCAGCACCGGGGCCTTGATACCGGTGATGCGCCGGTACGTGTCCAGGGTTCCGTCGGCGTTCGTGTCGTACGAGAGCACGATGCCCTGGCCGGGCGTCGCGGCCAGATTCAGGAACCCGGCGTCCCCCGGCTTCGCCAGGCTGTTGCGTACGACAATGCCGGACCGGGCCCAACTGCTGGTGTTCTCCTGGGAGTCCACCCGCAGGACGACGCTCACACCCTCCGTCAGCGCGCCCTCCCGGTAGGCGGTGCCGAACTGTGTGGTTCCCCTCCACAGGTCGTTGCCCGCGCCATTGATCGCGAAGCGGTCGCCGACCTGCCCGAAGACGGCCGCGTTGCTGGTGAAGGTGCGCCACTCGGGATCCAGCGGTGCCGCCAGCTGCAGCTTGCCCTTCTGCGTGACAGCCACCCGCTCCTCGCCACGCGGTCCGTACTGCGTGCGCAGCTCGTAGTCCATGGCGACCAGCGGCTCGGTAAGCGGTTCGGGGGGCGCCGTCACCCGCCAGGAGACCGTGCCGGTGCCGCCGGCCGGCACGCTCTTCAGGAAGGTCGGGCCCTGCGGCTCGGCGGCCGGGCCGGTCAGGGCCAGGTCGACGCGGCCCGTGGAGCGCAGCCCGTTGAAGTTGCGGAAGGTGGCGGCGACGGTGCCTGTGCTGCCGGGGGTGAAGGCGGGCGGGTCCGCGGTGACGGTGACGAAGCCCTGGTACGGGGCGGTGGCGAGGGTGTCGTACACGCGCCGGGCGGTGCGGTACGCGTCGCCCGTCGGCCGCACCGGATAGGCGCGCCGGTCCTTTGTCCATGCCTCCTCCGCCGGATACCAGTCGAAGGACTTGGGTGCGCGGCCCTCGGCCATCGCCGCGGCCTGCTCCTCCAGATACGCCTCCCACTGCGGCACATGGACGTCGTTGATCAGTCCGTGCCAGTCGCGGTTGGCGTAGTTGCTGAGCTGGTTGGCGGCGGCCCGGTCCGCCCAGGTGGTGAGCAGCACACGGGCGGTGCGCTCCAGCTCCACCGCCTCGGCCGGACCGGTGGCCAGCCGCTTGGCATCCTCCAGCCAGGGACCGAGCAGGAACGAGCGATGGCAGCCGGCCATGGTGTCGCTCAGCCGCATCAGCTTCAGCCAGAGCGCGGACAGGGCACGGAAGGTGTCCACATCCTTGTCCAGGTAGGCGGCGCGCAGCGGGAGCTGGAGCGTGCGCGAGCGGTTGGCGAGCGCCTGGCGGGCCAGATCGGTCACGTCGTGGCGGTACGCGTCACAGTCGCGCAGCGCATGCCGTACGTCCAGCAGCGCGGCGAAGGCCCGGTCGAACCCGGCCGGGTCGAAGGCCGTGCCGATGGAGGAGGTCATGCTCGGTCGGCGGCAGAACAGCGAGTCGTACGGGCGGCCGTCGGTGCTGGTCAACTTGTACGCGGTCGCGGCGAGCGCGGCGAAGGCGGTGCGCGCGGAGCGGTCCTCGCCGCCGTAGCGGACATCGGCGTACTGCTCGAACCACGCGTCCCGGTCGATCTGCTCCTCGCGCCAGGCGAGCTCGCTGAACAGCTCCAGGGCTGCGGGATCGCGCTCGGCGGCCTCCGGCATGTACGCGGTGCCGGCCAGCGCGCTGCCCGGCTTGTCGCGCCAGGCGGTGAACTTCGCGGTCCACCGGTCGGTGTTCGCGCCGATCGTCGTACGGCCGCCGAAGTTGGGGATGGTGCCGAAGGCGTACGGCGCACCGCCCCACTCCGTCTCCCGGTCGGTGACCGTGTCCAGGTCGGAGAGACCGTCGACGATCAGCACCCGGTCGGTGTCGATCGCGCCGAGCAGCGCGGGCCGCGGATTGGACTGCCAGCCGAGGATCACCCAGGTCGCGCCGGGACGGGCGCTCTGCAGGGACTTCTCGACGGCGCGGGCGGCGTCGGCCACCGGGACGTCCCCGGCGGTGCCGCCCTCGTGCAGCAGATCCATCTTGAAGTGGCCGACCTCGCCGAAGAGTTCCGCCTGGTGCCGGTAGAAGGCCGCGGCGACGTCGCTGAAGCTCGAGGTGCGCGGGTCGAGCCAGTCGGGGCGGCGCTTGCCGTTCCAGGTGCCCTGCGGGATGACGCGGGCGCCGGCGTTGCGGGCGACGAAGCCGTCCGGGACCGTCCCGAAGTAGCCGGGCAGGACCGGGTGCATACCGAGCTCACGCATCCGGTCGGCGATCTGTCTGCCGAGGCCGGCGCGTCTCTCGATGAGTTCGGGGCTGAGCGGGCCGCCGTACTCGCTCATGTTCTGCAGCAGCCACCACGGCTGGTGGGAGGGTGCGGGGAGCCAGCTGCGCGCCTCCGTGTCGGTGTACCCGAAGTCCTGCAGAAGCCGGTGGTAGACGGCCTCCTGGCCGGGGGTCACCAGCACCTCGTTGCAGCCGTGCAGGGCGAGGACGTCGAGCAGCCGCTCCCAGCGCGCCCAGTCGGCGTACGGGGCGGTGTAGCCGTCGTGCGTGTCGTTGAACGCGAACCGGTGCGGGACGGTCGCCGAGCGCTCGAGCGCGTCACGGGGTGCGGGCAGCAGTCCGGGCAGATCGAGCTGGCTGCCGGACCACGAGATGTGCGCCCAGCAGACGTATTTGAGGTACCAGTGGACTCCGGTGAGCAGCACGGCCGGACTGGTGCCCGCGACCTCGATACGGCCGGTGGAACCGGTGACCCGGAAGCGCTCGGGGCCTTCGAGAGCCCGCAGCCGGAACTGGCCGGCATGGCGGGGAAGCAGCCGCCGGAGTGAATCCTGCGCGGGTGTCGTGGAGAACACTTCCGCCGCGGCCGGGGCGGCTGCTCCGGCGGCTCCGGCCGCTCCGGCGGCGGACGCGGGCGTGTGCCCGGTTAACGCCGCGCCGATGCCGATCGCTCCGGCGGTGCCCAGCAGAGTACGTCTCGACAGCTCGTTCATCAGCACTCCTTACATGTTGTTCAAGTGACAACAGGTGCGTGCGTGTCGCGCAGGTTACCCGTCGTTCGGCTACCCGACAGGAGTGCGAGAGGGCACGATGGCCGGATGAGTACGAGTACGAACACCGGCGCGAGGCGTACGGCCCGGACAGCACTGGCAGTTCTGGTGCTGACCCTTGCCGCGGCCTGCGGAGCGGGCGATGACGGCGATGGGCGTGGCGGCGGCGAGAAGAGTCCCGAGCCGCCGAAGACAGCGACGGGCAGCCTGGAGCAGCTGGCGGCGAAGGCAGAGTGCAAGCCGAACATCCAGACGAATGCGGCCGAGCTGCGGCAGGCCAACTGCACCACGGGTGACGGCAAGTATGTGCTGGCCACCTTCGCCACCGACCGCGGCCAGCGTGAATGGATCAACCAGGCCAACGACTACGGCGGCTCGTATCTCGTCGGCAGAAAGTGGGTCGCGGTCGGCGACGCGAAGGTGGTCACAGCCCTGCGCGGCCGGCTCGGTGGCTCGGTGGAGACCGGCGCCCAGCATCACTCGGGGAGCAGCGGCGGCACCGGGGAGAGCGCGGGGGGCCACTCGGGGCACCACGGGAGCTGACCGCGCAAGTACGTGGTGGGGGGCTGGTCACAGCGGAGCGGCCCCCCACCCTGGGGGGCCGCTCCAGCCTTCCGAGTCAGTGGATCACGTGCACTTCTGGCCGCTGTTGATGCAGTTCACCACCTTGTTCATCAGGTTGTCGTCGAAGACATTGATGAAGTCACCGTGGTCGGTGACCGGCTTGTGCAGCTGCTCCGGGAAGGAGTCGACCGCGAAGCCGGGGCCCGGCGGGACGTCGTACACGATCCGCTGCACCAGCTGCGGGATCGCCTGGAATCCGTTTCCGCAGTTGCCGTTGGCGTCCGCGAACGCCACATGGGTGCGGTGATTCGCACTGTCGGTGTTCTGGCCGTCCCAGCAGCTCTGGAACTTGAAGGAGCGCACTACCTGGCTGCCTTGGGGGCAGATCGGGTACTTGTCCTTCAGCTGACGGTCCTCGAAGCCGGTGCAGCTCCAGGAGGCATTGGCGTTCGCATCGCCGTTGGTGAATGCCTTGGCGTCACCGGTGATGATCCGCAGGAAACGAGGCATTGCGGTGACCTTGCTCGCCGGATTGCCGACGAAATTCAGCGTGACCTGGGACGGAGTCTGGATCTCTCCGACGTTCTGGTCCTTGCCGCCGCCGTCCGCCTGGGCGTCGTTCTCGTCCTGCCCGTTCTGCAGTCGCAGTACAGGCCAGTAGTACGTGGACTTGTCGCCCTGGTTCTGGCAGCTGGTGTCACCGTTTGCCAGATCGTCGTCACTGGCGAACGCGTCGTTGGCCTGGTTACCGACGTAATCGTGCATATGGTGCGCGCCATTGCTCACACCAGGAGCGACGATGACATTGTCCGGATTGAACTTGCCGTTCTCGTTCTTTCCGCACTCCGTGACGAAGGTTCCCTTGGAGCCGCCGCGGCGCTGCTGGGGCTGGGCGACGTTCGGCTGGACGGACTGGATGTCTACGAAGTCGGCGGCTTCGGGGCCATTGCCCTGTCCGCCGTTGCCCTGGTCATTGCCCTGACCCTGGCCATCGCCCTGGTCATTGCCCTGACCGTCGTCCTGGCCGCCATTCTGGTCACCATTCTGGTCGGCGCCGTCCTGCCCGTCGTTGTTCGCGCCGTTCTGGTCGCCGCCGTTGGCGTCACCCTGGCCGTCGTTCTGGCCGTCGTTCTGGGCGTTGCCGTCGTCGGCCTGCAGGGAGCAATCGGCGAGGTCCTGCATGCCTTGCGGACGCTGGCCGTTCCGGCCGATGGCCGTGGCAATCCGGTCGATGCTGGCCCGCCGCTTGTCCCTGAGGGGATTCAGGATGGCGTTCTTGCCCCATTGAGGATCGCTCTCGACCTGCTGCTTCTGGTCGGCGAACCTCTTGTACGCGTCGGTGATCTGGCTGTCCATCTTGGCCAGCTCACCGTCGACTTCCTGGCGCGCCTGAGGCGGCACGTCCGGGAGGCCGTTCGCGACCTCGGGGCAGTCGATGGTTGACACCTGCTGCCCGGCGGCCTTCTTCGTCCAATTGGAGCCTTGACCGGAATGGTTTTCGCCCGCGGATGCATACACATTGACCGCGACCAGCCCACCCCCGCCCAGGATCAATGCGGCGGAGGCGACGATCGCCCGGTTCGCCAGTGTCGAGCGTTTTCTCGTTGCGTGTCCCATGGAACTCCTCTGCTTCGTCGCCGGGTGTGGGTTAGGGGGGTTCCCGGCTGAGGGAGAAGCGCGACGTTCCATACGGGTGTGGCTCATGGGGTGTTCAAGCCGAGTGGGTTCGGAGCGGGAATTCGTAGAATTCTCCATCAGCAAAACCGGCGTATTGCGCTGAAGTCGGACCCGCCAGCGGATGGCAGGATGGGCCCCATGACCGAGATCCAGACTCCCCGACTCCTCCTCCGCCGCTGGCACGAGGACGACCTTGTCCCGATGGCCGAGATCAACGCGGACCCGGAGGTCATGCAGTGGATCGGCGACGGCTCGGTCCGCGATCTCGAACAGACCGCGGAGGACATCGAGCGATGGGAGGAGGAGTGGGACGAGGAGGGCTTCGGCCTCTTCGCCGTCGAGCTCCTCGCCTCGGGCGAACTGGCGGGCTTCGTGGGCCTGTCCGTCCCCGTGTTCCTGCCTGAGGTGCTGCCCGCCGTGGAGATCGGCTGGCGGCTCGGCCGGCAGTTCTGGGGCCAGGGGTACGCCTCCGAAGCCGCCCACGCCTCACTGGAGTTCGCGCTCCAGGACCGCGGCCTGGACCGCGTGATCAGCATCGCGCGGACCGGCCACGAGGCCTCCGAGAATGTGATGCGCAAGCTCGGCATGGAGCTGGAGCGTCAGACGACGCACCCGGTGTACGGCTTGCCGCTGAGCGTCTATGCGATCGACCTCACGCAGTACGAGGCCTGATACGTCGGCCGGCTCGTCCTCAATCGCCGGACCGGCTTGATTTCCAAGCCCGTCCGGCGATCGAGGACAGAACAGCCCGGGACAGCCCTAGCCGCGGTCCAGGTACGCCAGCACCGCCAGCACCCGGCGGTTGTCGTCGTCCGACACCGTCAGATTCAGCTTCCCGAAGATGTTCGACGTGTGCTTGGCCACCGCCCGCTCCGTGACCACCAGCTGCCCGGCGATCGCGGTATTGGAACGGCCCTGCGCCATCAGCTCCATGACTTCCAGCTCGCGCGGGGTCAGCCCGCCCATCGGCTTGTCCTGCGCCCGCCGCGACAGCAGCTGGGAGATCACCTGCGGATCCATCGCCGTACCACCGGCAGCCACCCGCCGTACCGCGTCGATGAACTGCTCCGCGTCGAAGACCCGGTCCTTGAGGAGATAGCCGACCCCGCCGTTCCCGTCGGCCAGCAGCTCACGCGCGTACAACTGCTCCACATGCTGCGAGAGAACGAGCACCGGCAGCCCGGGTCTGGCCTGCCGCGCCGCCAGGGCGCACTGCAGCCCCTCGTCCGTGTGCGACGGCGGAAGCCGGACATCGACGACGGCGACGTCCGGTTCCAACTCGGCGAGTGCTTTGGTGAGTTCGGGTCCACTCTCCACGGCGGCCAGGATCTCGAAGTCGTAGGCCTCGAGCATGCGGACCAAGCCGTCACGCAGCAGGAACAGATCTTCGGCTAGGACAACTCGCAAGGGATCTCCATGGTGACCATGGTGGGACCGCCCACGGGACTGCTGACGGCCAGGACGCCGTCGAATGTACCGAGTCGGCGTTCGATACCGCTCAGTCCGGAGCCGGTTCCGATCACCGCGCCGCCCTTGCCGTTGTCCGTGACCGCGATACGCAGGAAGCCGCCCGAGTGGGTGACGTCGACCCAGAACCGGTCCGCGCCGGAGTGCTTGACCGCGTTGGTGAACGCCTCGCTGACCGCGAAGTACGCCGCCGACTCGACGGACGCGTCCGCGCGGCCGGACAGCTCCACGTCCACCTCGGTCCTGACCGGCAGCCGCAGGGCCAGGGCCTTGACCGCGTCGCCGAGGCCGCGCTCCGCCAGCACCGGCGGGTGGATGCCGCGGACCAGGTCGCGCAGTTCGGTCAGCGCCTCGGCGGAGGACTCGCGGGCCTTGGAGATGAGCTCCTTGGCCTGCGCCGGGTCCTTCTCGATGAGCGCCTCGATGGTGCCCAGGTTCATGCCCATGGCGACCAGCCGGGCCTGTGCTCCGTCGTGCAGATCCCGCTCGATACGGCGCAGTTCGGCTGCCGAGGTGTCCAGGGCGTCGTGCCGGGTCTCGGTGAGCCGGTCGATGCGCTGCTCCAGCTCGAGGTCGTGGTTCGGGGCGAGCATCGCCCGGCTGAGCCTGAAGTGGGTGCGGATCAGCAGCTGGTTGGCGTTCATCGCGACGGTCAGCCAGACCAGTCCGAGCAGCGAGGCAAGACCAGCCGTGCCCCATCCGTCGACCGGGACGAAGGAATACCAGTACGTGCCGTCCGCCTCGACGATCGGCTGCCACAGACCGGCGAGGAGCAGCAGACCGAAGATGCCTTCCAGCACCAGCGACGGCGGGAGGATCGCGACGATGGCCCCCGCCGTCATGTCCACCAGCAGCCACTGCATATCGCGCCAGGTCGCCGGGTCCTTCAACATCAGTGTGCAGCGCTCCACCTGGCCGGTGATGCCGGTGCGCATATCGCGGGGGAGGGGGCGGTACGGGAGCGGGATGCGTACCGAGGACCACTGGGCCGCCAGCAGCCGCCGCCTGTTGGCGTGGGCCCGCACCAGGTGCAGCAGGGCGGGTGTGGTGAAGACACCCACACCGATCGGTATGAGGGCCATGGAGACCACCGCCAGGCTGAAGACTGTGACCGAGCCCACCAGCCCCATGAGTGCCAGCGCAAGCCCTCGTGCGCCGGCCACCACCGCGTCACGTGCCTTCGTCGCGTTCATCGGATCCCCCTCGTTGTTCGGTCTCGGGCACCAGTGTCGCCCGTGCCCGCAGTCACGGCACTGGGCCGGGACACCAGCTGGGGGTGTACCTGGCACCACCCTTCTGAGCTCGCCTTTCGTCTCCGCGGCAGGGGGCCTTGACGGCTGGGACGCGAGGCCGCGGATTTCTAGCGTCGTACTCGACTTATTCGGCGCTTACCTCTGGGGGCGAAACGCCATGCGGCGTAACCTCGCGGCACGTATCGGTGTGTGGAGCGCACACCACCGCAAAACGGCGATCATCGGCTGGCTGCTTTTCGTCGTCCTGGCCACGGTGGTCGGCGGGGCATCGGGAATGGTCGAGATGTCCGAGTCCGAGCAGGGTACGGGCGACTCCGCGCGGGCCCAGAAGATCCTCGACGACGCCGGCCTGGATCAACCGGCCGGCGAGCTCGTCCTGGTCAGCAGCAGGACGGCCGGCGGCTGGAAGGACGCGGCGCGCGAGCTGGCCGTGGCCATCGACAAGACGGGCGAGGCGCAGAAGGTCGAGCCGCCGCTCGCCTCCAAGAACGGCAGGGAAGCGCTGATCCGCTTCCAGATCAAGGGCGATTCGAAGACGGCGGCGGACCGGGTGCAGCCCGTGCTCGACGCCGTACGGGACACCGGCAAGGTCCAACAGGACGTCGAGATATATCAGTTCGGGCAGGCCAGCTCGGAGAAATGGCTCGGCGATCTGCTCTCCGAGGACTTCCAGAAGGCCGAGTTCACCGCCGTACCGCTGGCGCTCGGCATTCTGCTGGTCGCCTTCGGGGCCGTTGTCGCGGCGCTGCTCCCGGTCGGTCTCGCGCTGACGGCATGCATGGCAGCCTTCGGTCTGCTCTCGCTGGCCAGCCATCAGCTGCACCTCTTCCAGAGCACGTACTCCGTGATGTTCCTGATGGGGCTCGCGGTCGGCGTCGACTACTGCCTGTTCTATCTGCGGCGCGAGCGTGACGAGCGGGCCGCCGGGCACGACGCCGAGACCGCGCTGCGGATCGCTGCCGCGACCAGCGGGCGGGCCGTCCTCGTCTCCGGTGTGACCGTGATGCTGGCGATGGCCGGGATGTTCCTGTCCGGGCTGATGCTCTTCAAGGGCTTCGCGCTGGCCACGATCCTCGTCGTCTTCATCGCGATGCTCGGCTCGGTGACGGTGCTGCCCGCGCTGCTGGCCTGGCTGGGGGACCGGATCGACGCGGGACGGATTCCCATCCTGAACCGACGCGGCAAGAAGGGCGCGCACGAGAGCGGCGCGGTGGCGGGCGCGGTGCTCAGGCCCGTACTCGCCAGGCCGAAGCTGTTCGCGTTCGGTGCGGTCGCCGTGCTGCTGGTACTCGCGGCGCCCGCGGTGGGCATGAAGACCGAACAGCTCGGGATGGAGAAGCAGTTCGGCTCCGACGCCGCGCTGTCCGTCGCGTACAAGAAGATCACCGAGGCCTTCCCGGGCGGTCCGGAGCCGGCGCGGGTGGTCGTGAAGGCCGACGACATCGGCTCGGAGCGGATGCGGGGCGCGCTCGCGAAGTTCGACGCGAAGTCCGACAAGGTGACCGTGCACAAGGCGCAGAACGTCGCGGAGATCGAGGTGGCGCTGGCCGGCAACGGCAGCGACGCCCGCTCCAGGGAAGCGCTCGCGGACCTGCGCGAGAAGCGGGTGCCGGCGGCGTTCGCCGGGACCGGGGCGCAGGTGCATGTGGGCGGTGAGCTGGCGGGGTCCGTCGACTTCAACGACCAGCTGAAGCGCGGCATCGTGCCGGTCTTCGCGTTCATCACGGCGGTGACGTTCCTGCTGATGCTGTTCTGCTTCCGGTCTTACGTCATCGCGGTGACGTCGATCCTGCTCAACCTGCTCTCGGTGGCGGCCGCGTACGGCGTCATGGTCGCCGTCTTCCAGCACGGCTGGGGGGCGTCGGCGCTCGGTACGGAGGCAGTGGGCGCTATCGAGGGCTGGCTGCCGCTGTTCGTCCTGGTGGTGCTGTTCGGTCTGTCGATGGACTACCACGTCTTCGTGGTGTCGCGGATCCGCGAGGCGCGTGACCGCGGGACGGACACGCGCGCGGCGATCAACGAGGGCATCCGCCGCACGGCGGGCGCGGTGACGGGCGCGGCGGCGATCATGGTGGCGGTGTTCGCGGTCTTCGGGACGCTGTCCATGCAGGACATGCAGCAGATGGGCGTGGGCCTCGCGGTGGCGGTGCTGCTGGACGCGACGATCGTACGGATGGTGCTGCTGCCGTCGGTGATGGCGCTGCTGGGCGAGCGGAACTGGCGCACGCCGAAGGGCCTGAGGTGGCTGCCGCAACTCGAACACGGCGAGTCGGACGTACGGCCGACGCCGCCGGGCGACCGCCACGCGTCCCCGGTGCCGACGGACCTGCGGAGGACTCGGGCCTGACCTGGGGCTCCGCCCCGGACCCGGTACGCCCTTCAGGGGGCGGTGAGGCGCGGGGTCCGGGCGGAGCCCCCCACGCGGCGCAGCCGCACATCGGCACAGCGGGAAGGGGCGGGTAGGGGAATACGCCCGCCTCAGGCGACCCGTTCAGACGCCAAGCAACTTCGCCTCCACCACCGGGTCCAGGCCAACCGGCACGCGGTCCGGCCGTTGGGGTGCGTGGCCGCCCAGGGACTGGAGCCAAGCCCACGTATCCGTCACCGTCACGCCGACCGGGCGGCAACTCAGGCCCACGGCAAGCGCCTTGGCGACGTTCATTCCATGGATCGCGCGGTGGAGCTCCGGCTGCTGCTCCTGCGGGATCCAGATCGGGAGGTCCGTCCAGGGCTCGATGCCTGCCGCCAGGATCGCCTCCGGTGGCGTCCAGCGCAGTTCCGCGTCCGAGCCGGTGGCTCGCGCACACGCCTCCAGCAGTTCGCCGATCGTCGTGTGGCCCGGCTCGCTCACCAGGTTGTACGGGCCGCTCAGGCCCCGTACCGCCGCATCAAGCATCCACTCCGCGAGGTCGCGTACGTCGATGTACTGCAGCGGGGTGTCCCGCGGACCCGGCGCCAGCACCGGGCCGCCGCGGGCCATCCGCCGCAGCCACCACGGCAGTCGGCCGATGTTCTCCCACGGGCCGATGATCAGCCCCACCCGCACCAGCAGCGACCGCTCCTCACCGATCGCGTCCAGCACTGCCAGCTCCCCGCCCCGCTTGGCCTCCGCGTAAGGGACTTCGACCGCGTCGGGCGAGGCCTCCACCACCGGGCAGGTTTCGTCGTTGCCGGCCGAGGGCGGCCAGGCATACACGGAGCAGCTCGATACATAGACATAGCGGCCGACCCGACCCGCCAGCAGCCGGGCCGCATCCCGTACCACCGACGGCGCGGCCGACCAGGTGTCGACGACCACGTCCCACTCGCCGTCCGCGAGCGCCGCAAGCCCGTTCGGCGCGGTGCGGTCGCCGAGCAGCGATGTGACACCGGCCGGTGCTTCGTGCCGCCCGCGATGGAAGACCGTCACCTCCCAGCCGCGCGCAAGGGCCGACTCGACCACCGCACGGCCCACGAACTCCGTGCCTCCCAGAATCAGAAGTCTCATACCCGCGACTCTGCCTGATGGGCCGTTCCGGACGAAAACGATTCTGCTGACAGGAAAGTGAAGCGCGGGCCTCTCCCGAACCCCGGCCCCAGGGCGGCGGCATGTGCGGACCATGTCGCCGATGCGCGCCTTTCGGGCCGCGCGGGTCCGGACGATCAAGTCCCAAGTGGGCGTGTACATAAGGCGGCGGTCTCGTTGATCTGTGTGTGACGACAGACCTCGAGACTCTCGCGTCCGTGTACAACACGTGACACACACAAAATCGACACACTATGACATTCACCAATGAAACGTTCGCTCTTCGGTAGTCTCGTGGTTGCGCCCCGTTACGAGTGTTCTGGGGCACGTGTCTTGTCAATCCGGCGGCAACCGCCGCGCCTTTCCACGTCTCAGGGGACCCGTTGTCAACTTTCGCTGTGCCTATCGCCGGGGGCCGTGCGCTGCCGGTCTGGCCTCAGTCATCCTCCGAAGACAGAACTGCCACTGCCCCCGAGCCGGTCGACCGGAGACCGGTGGCGATCGTAGGTATGGGATACGTGGGACTCCCCACGGCTCTCGCATTGCTCGCCTCGGGGAACGAGGTCATCGGACTCGACGCGAGTCAGCAGCGGATCGACGACATCCGCGCCAGCCGAGTCGACCTGGTTTCCGACGACCACGAGCGGCTGCGGAAGTTTGCAGGGAGTGACACGTGCACCCTGACCACCGATCCGGAGCGGCTCGCGGCCGCGGGTACCGTCGTGATCTGCGTACCCACTCCGGTGGACGAGCATCTCGTACCGGACCTGAGCGCACTCTCCGCGGCCTGCGCCACCGTGGTGGAACACGCGGTACCCGGCCAGACCATCGTGCTGACCTCGACCAGCTACGTCGGCACCACCCGCGACCTGCTGCTGCGGCCGCTGGCTGACCGGGACATGCACGCCGGGCGCGACGTGTTCGTCGCGTTCTCCCCGGAGCGGATCGACCCGGGCAACACGGTCCACCCGCAGAACGCCACGCCGCGCGTCGTGGGCGGCGAGACCGAGGAGTGCACCCGCCGTGCGGTCGCCGTTCTCAAGGGCTCGGCACCGGAGGTCCATCAGGTGGGCTCCCCGGAAGCCGCCGAGATGTGCAAGCTCCTGGAGAACACCTTCCGTGCCGTCAACATCGCGCTGGCCAACGAGTTCGCCACAGCCTGCGGGCACCTGGGGCTCGAGGTCACGGAGGTGATCAACGCCGCCGCGACGAAGCCCTACGGGTTCATGCCGTTCCGCCCGGGGCCGGGGGTGGGTGGCCACTGCATTCCCTGCGACCCGCACTACCTGCTCTGGCAACTGCGTCGGCAGCGCGTCGCCCTGCCGCTCATCGATACAGCGATGACCGCGATCGCCACCAGGCCCCGGAAGGTCGTACGCCGGGCTCGCGAACTCCTCGCGGACCGCGGTGTGCCGCTCAGTCGTGCCCGTGTTCTGGTCCTCGGCGTCAGCTACAAGCCGGATGTGGACGACCTGCGGGAGTCCCCGGCGCTGGAGATCCTCGCCGAGCTGACCCAGGCAGGCGCCGTGGTCTCGTACACCGACCCGAGGGTGACGGAACTTGCCGTCGCCGGGAAGCGGATGGAGAGCGAGGCGAAGCCGCAGGCCCAGGTCTGGGACCTGGTGGTGGTCCACACCGTCCATCGGGGCCAGGATCTGGACTGGCTCGAGGAGCAGCCACTCGTCCTGGACGCCACCTACCGCCTGGACGCGGTAAAGGGCCGGACGGTGGTGTGATGACGGTCCAAGCCACCGGCTACAGCACGACCCCGGCCCCGGCCCCGGCCCCGCCCAGGACGCAGGACCAGGCCCGAGCGCTCTCGCCGTCCCCGCCGGAGCAGTCCCGGCGCCCGGTCCTCGGAAGCCTGAACCACGCGCCGCCCCCGCGGCATCGGCGGTCCCGGCGCCCGGCCGGAAGGCTGGGCCGGCTCGATCCCGTACTGCGGCAGGCCGTACGGCGGCTGATCACCCTGCTGCTTCTGCTGCCGCTCCTGCTGCTCCTGGCCCGGAGCGCTCCCGAACTCCTCCAGTCTCCCCTCCTGCTGGGCTATGGCTTCCTGGTGCTGTTGGGGGCGATCGCCATCTTCTACGTCGCCTACGCCCTGTACGACGACCCCGCAGTGCGCCAGTTGCGCAGGCGGCCCCGCAACCTCTCCCAGTTCCCGGCGCTGCCGGCGCTGCCGCGGGTGAGCTTTCTGCTGGCGGTCAAGGACGAGGCCGAGTGCATCGAGGCGTGCGTGCGCTCGATGGTCGCCAGCGACTATCCGGATCTGCAGATCGTGGTGGTGGACGACGGCTCCAGCGACGGCACCCGGGAGATTCTGGCGTCCCTCGCCGCAGAACTCGCCATCACCGTGCTTCCGTTGGAACAGAACGTGGGCAAGAAGCACGCTCTGGTGCGGGCCGCTGAGCTCGCCGACGGCGATGTGATCGCCTTCACCGACTCCGACTGCGTGCTGGCCGAGGACGCGCTCACCCGCTGCGTCACGGCGCTGCTGCGCCACCCGGAACTCGGCGCGGTCAGCGGGCACGCGCGGGCGCTCAACGCCGACGAGAGCATCCTCTCCCGGATCCAGGACGTCTGGTACGAGGGCCAGTTCCGGGTGTCCAAGGCTGCCGAGTCCGCGTTCGGCTCCGTGACCTGCGTCTCCGGGCCGCTCGCCGTCTTCCGCCGAGACGCCGTCTACAACTACCTGCCCGCCTGGGCGGGTGACCGCTTCCTCGGCGGCGAGTTCCGCTTCGCCACCGACCGCCAGCTCACCGGATACGTCCTCGGCCAGCAGTGGAAGGGTCGGCGGCTGAAGCGCCGGTACGCCGACTCGCCGTTTGTGCGGGCCGCGGACTACCCGGAGCTCCCGTGGCGCGTCGGCTATGTCGAGTCGGCCAAGGTGTGGACCAATGTGCCGACCCGGTTCCGGCCCTTCATGCGCCAGCAGGTCCGGTGGAAGAAGAGCTTCGTCCGCAACCTCTTCTTCACCGGAACATTCATCTGGCGGCGCGGGCTCGGTCCCGCGGCCCTGTACTACCTGCACGCCCTGTGGGTGCTGGCCGCCCCGGTGATGGCGGTGCGCCACCTGGTGTGGGTGCCGTTGCAGGGAACGTACTTCCTCACCCTGCTCTACCTGGCCGGGGTCCTCGTCAAAGGAACTTTCTGGGGCCTCGCGTTCAGGCTCGACAATCCCGGCTCGACCGGATGGCGTTACCGGCCGCTGATGAGCCTCCTCTCGTCCGTGCTGCTGTCGTGGCTGCTGTTCTACTCCGCCGCCACCATCCGGCGCGGTGTGTGGTCGCGGAGCGCGACATGAGAGCTGTCATCCGCATGTTCACCGTGGCCGTGACCGGCGCGGTCGTCCTCGCCCTCTACCTCGTCGTGCTGTCTCGCGGAGGAACGGAGACATGGCCCTTTCCCTAGCGCCGCCGGGTAGCCCACCAGCGGGCCGGTCGCCGTCCGGGCGCGATATTCCCCCCGCCGCCCCTCCGAGGCGCCGACTGCTGCGCGCCCTGCTGGCCCTGGCCGCTGTTCTGGTGGTGACGGTGCCCTTCGCCGTGGCGTGGCGGCTGCACGAGGCCCGCGAGAGCCTCAGCCCCCAGTACACCACCGCCCCCGCCGACATCGATGCGCAGACCCTGAACAAGTGGCGGGCGCTCGGGTCCGGCCTGCCCCAGCATGCGGCACCGGTGGTGCTTACGTACCACGACGTCCGGCCCGACAGCGACGGCAACCGCTTTGTGGTGACACCCCAGCAGTTGGACGCGCAGCTCACCGCGTTGCGCGCCGCCGGCTACCAGACGCTGACGGCTGACCAGTTCGTCTCCTACTTCCAGGGCGGAGCCGTGCCCCGCCGGTCGGTCCTGCTCACCTTCGACGACGGAACCGACGGTCTGTGGCGCTATGCGGACCGCATTCTCGCGCGGCACCACCAGCACGCCACGTCGTTCCTGATTTCCGGCCGGGTCGGGAAGCACCGCCCGTACTACCTGTCCTGGGAGGAGGTCAGCCGGATGGCCCGCTCCGGCCGGTGGGACTTCCAAGACCATACGCACGACCTGCACAGTCGCGGAGTCGTTGGCCCGGACGGCCGCAAGGGCTCGTTCCTGACCAACCGGATCTACAACCCCGCCGACGGCAAACTGGAGAGCCTGGCGCACTACCGTGCGCGTGTCCGGAGCGATCTCGCCGCATCACTGAGGGACTTCAAGTCCCACGGCCTCCCCAGGCCGCGGCTGTTCGCGTACCCGTTCTCCGACGCGGACAGCGCCCGGCCGGGCAACGGCACACCCGGCAAGGCCACGCCCGGCAGCGCCACGACGGTGTACGCGCGCAACCTTCTCCGGCAGCTCTTCGCGGCCACGCTGACCGACAGGACGTTCAGCCCGACGCCGGCCGGCCGGCGCTCCGCGGCGCAGAAGAACATCCAGCGGCTGGAGGTGTTCAGCGGCACGACCCCCGAAGCGCTGCTGCGCGAGGTCGTGTCCCGTACCCCACTACCGCCCTCCGGCCGACCCCTGGAGCAGCCGCGGCACTGGGCGAAGGTCGACTGGCACCACGCGGAGACCATTGGGTTCCTCACCGGCCGGGGCCCCTATCCGCAAGGCCGCTCGTATGTGTACGCCTCCTACGCCCCGTACGCCACCGCCGACTGGATCGACTACACCGCCTCCGTCGACATCAGCGGGCTGAACGCCCGCGGCCCCAGAGGCAACCTGGTCGTCCGGGTCGGGAGCACGTCGGCCCTGGCCATCAGAGTCTCCCGGGACACCGCTCAGATCGCAGCCGCAGGCGATGACGTCGTGCTCGTCAGGCGGGAACTCCCATCGTCCGCGCGGCACCACGTGGAGGTGACTGTCAGCGGAACGCGGACTGTCGCTGTGATCGACGGCACCGTCCGACTCTCCGTCGACAGCCCCCCGGGGCCGTCCAGCCGCGGTGGCATCGGCCTGGCGGTGAGCCGAGGTGCCCGGGCCAACAGCTGGCCTGCCTTCGCCGACCTGCGGGTCACCCCGATCTCCCGTACATCACAGACATCTGCAGGAGGACACCGATGACGGATACGCCCCGACTCAGCGCCCCGAGCGCTCCGTCCACGTCCCGCCGGGCGTGGCTGCGCGGTGCGCTCCTCGGCGG